>NZ_JBVPGN010000034.1:0-669007 GCF_055816715.1 Enterobacter sp. PL_is514
ATGGTTCGAAGCCGCAGACCTGATCGTTAAAGGTATGGAAGGCGCGATCAACGCGAAAACCGTAACTTACGATTTCGAACGTCTGATGGAAGGCGCTAAGCTGCTGAAATGTTCAGAGTTTGGCGACGCGATTATCGCGAACATGTAATCCAGTTTCTGGGTTAAACAAGAGCGGGGGCCTGAGGGTTCCCGTTTTTTTTGCCTCTGCCTGCGGGAGACAACACGATGCTAGCTACTGTCCTTATCGCTGTCGTTGCACTCATCCATCTCTACATTCTTGTGCTGGAAATGTTCCTGTGGAATACCAAAACAGGGCACAAGGCCTTTAATCTGCGTCCCGACTTTGCGCGCGACACCCGCGTGCTGGCTGCAAATCAGGGGCTGTATAACGGTTTTCTGGCGGCCGGCCTGCTCTGGAGCCTCTGGCTCGGCGAAAAGGGGATTCAGGTGGCTATCTTCTTCCTGGCCTGCGTGTTGATTGCCGGACTTTTTGGCGCGGCCACCGCCAGTCGAAAAATTTTGTATGTACAGGCCGTGCCCGCACTCGCTGCGCTGCTTGCGTTACTTATCTGAAGCAATGCTTTGGTTGAGATAACGCGTCCGATATACTCGTGACGTTACCCTTAAAGGCCAGAGACGAGACTGTTATGAATAACGATATCCCACTGAAATATTATGACATTGCCGAGGAGTATGCGACGGAAGCCGCAGAGCAAGTCGCGGAGTCAGAACTCGACGCGCTGGCACATTATTTCCAGCTGCTGCTCACCCGTTTATCGAATAATGAGGAGATCAGTGAGGAGGCTCAGCAGGAGATGGCCGCTGAGGCCGGGATCCGTGCGGGTCGTATTGATGATATTGCGAATTTCCTTAATCAATGGGGAAATGAATAGTCTGCTTTAAAAACCGTTATGCTGATGCTTTGCGATACAGCTCAGCATCACGCTATCGGACCACATGCATTTTTTCCGCAGAATATGCGAAGCAGGTTTGTCGATAAACAGCACGAAAATCACGGTCAGAAAAAAGAGTACCACTGGAAAAAGTAAGGATAATTTCACGTTTTTAACCAAAATAAGAGTGTGTTTCCGGGGAATCTACCATCTGATTGTGACGACTATATGTTTTTGCGTAAAAAATGGAAACGCCAAATCTAAAAAAAGGTCATGCCAGGCTTCTGGTTACGGTGCAACACCGGTGAGTCGTTTCGCCAGCTCGCTCCGGGTGAGTGCTTTTGAAAAATACCATCCCTGAATCAGCGCATCGGGATATCTGCTCGCAATAAAGCGATACTGAACTTCATTTTCCACGCCCTCGAAAACAAGCGTTTTATTCAACTTCGCGAGGGCATCGCTGAAGATAGCAAAGATGTTTTGCTTATAATGTTCGCTGATGCCATCCACCAGTGACTTATCGATTTTAATCTCATCATATTCAAGCAACGACAGGCGGGCGAGGTTTGAATTTTGCACGCCAAAATCATCTATTGATATTTTAACGCCGAGCGACTTGAGCTCCTGACAGAACCCCTCGAGGATATCTGCCGTGGAAACGGCTTTCTCAGAAAGCTCGACCTTCATCAGAGAAAGGGGAAAGTGATTGGCTAAACACGCTCGACGCAAAATGTTAATGAACTGCCCATCTTCAATTTCCTTCCGCCCAACGTTAATGGAGACGATCAGCTGATGTTTAATCGCCAGCGGGGCAATTTCTGAGAGGGATTTTTCGATAATATTATTATAATATTTTTTATACAGACCGATTTTTTTTATTAATGGGATAAACAGCTCCGGAGAGACGTCCCCATGCTTTTGGTCGCGCCATCGCGACAGAACTTCTACACCCACGATTTTTTGATCGTGAATGCGGATAATAGGCTGGTAGTTAACGCTGATGGTATTGGTCAGGACGGCCTTGATCAGCGTACGTTCCAGAGAAAAACGGTCTTCATAGATACGGAAGATAAATAACGTTATCGCGACCCAGATAAAAAAGAGTATGACCGTGAGAAACGAAAAGATAAACAGGGGTAACGAGGCCAGCCCTGCATCGTGATGCTTCACGATGACGCACAGGTCCCAGAAGGCGCTGCACTGCGTCAGGGTCAGGGTAAACAACGACGAATGCAGCCAGCTCTGCTGTGTTAGCTCAGGGGAGGTCGTAAAAAAGGTTCTGCCGAAGTCTTTGGTGGTGGTACTCAGGGAATAGCTTGCCGTAACCGGGGTGAATTTATCGTAAGCATAGCGAGTGGTGAAGATAATAATATTATTATAAATTGCCGCATTGCCCGTGAAAAAATCTTTTCTGGAAAACTGCGCCAGAAGAAAGCCTCTCGGCGTTTTATGCAGTTCCGCAGGAAGCGCTACGGGCGTTGCAAGTTTACCCCAAAAAGCAGTACAGACTATTTTTCCCTTCTCGATAAAACCAATATCGTCGAAATAATAGTTATTCAGCGTTATTTGTCTGTAACTATCAAGACTGGTTTTATCACATCCCTGCGTAGTAATGCTTTTAAGGGCCAGCGCTATGCTTTGGGACAGGTCTTCCGAATAATGTAATAGGGTAAGGGATATCTCACGCTGTTTGCTCTTCTGCTGCCCCACGATAACAGCATTGACCGCATAAAGAGACAGGATGACCAGGAGCGTTGAAACGATCGCAACGGCAACGAGTTTTTTCATTTTCCAGTTATCCTGTCTGCTCCCTGATTTGACAAATCTTAACACAGCCAGGGCAAGGCACAAGCCTGATAATCACGTCAGGTGATCAAATTCGGGCAGGTGAACTCATACGAAAGTATCAGTTTTTTAAGACAATTCTCAGCTAAGCTATTTTCATTGTTATAAGCAATACCGGGTAAGTACAGGCTCTTCTTCCAGAACATCCATGCTTGTTTTTTCTATTAAGGAAAACATCGTGCGCAACGTGATGATCCCTATTCTGAGTGCCTTGTTTCTTTTTCTGAGCGGTATTCTGATTATTAACTGGCAGCTATGGCAGATGGCGAAGGCTAATAATAGTCATACCGCCATGGCAAGCACCCAGAAAATAGAAAATATCCTGGCGGAAGCAGTCAGTGCGGCCAGCACGGCGAAGCGCGTTGCGGAGCAGGGGTGTACCAGCAGCGGACAGCTGGCGCTGGGGACAGAAGCCGCGCTAAAACCACATCTGCGCGCCATCATGATCCAGCAGCAGGGTAAAATCATCTGTACTTCCCTTCCCGGGAATGGCGTATTGATTGTGCATCCGGAGACGTTACCTGAACATAAATTAATGCTGCTGCCCGGCAATCGACTGGTGAACGGCGTCCCGGTGCTTGTCTTCCAGATGCCCATCGCGGGAGGGCGTGTCACCGTCAGCGTCAGTGATGCACATTTGCAGGACGTCATCGCGAACGCATCAAACGGCGTTGATCTGGGGTTGGTTGTCGGCAATAGCATGCTTGGGCGCAACGGTGATGTCACCGGCTGGAAAGCGGCCTCGTGGACGGGGTTACTTACGGCATCTACACAATTCCCCTTTAGTCTGGCCTGGCAACCGCCTGCCTTTTTTAGCCTGACGCGGCTACTGCAACAGGGATGGAGCCTGATATTACTGATTCTCGTGCTATCGGTGGCGGTGGGCATTTTGATCCGCCGTTACAAGGGGAAAAGCACCTCATTTGAAGACGACTTACGTAAGGCCATTTTGCAGGGGGAGATCGTGCCGTATTACCAGCCGATCGTGAACGGTGATACCGGCGGGCTGTATGGCGTTGAAGTCCTGGCAAGATGGAAGCATCCAAAGTCAGGCTTTATTCCACCGGATGTCTTTATTCCGATTGCCGAACGTAGCGGTTTGATTATTCCGCTAACCAAAGGGTTGATGGCGAAAGTGGTGATGCAGCTTAAGCCGCTTTTGCCTAAGCTCCCGGACGGGTTTCATATCGGGGTGAACATCAGCGCCAGACATATCAATGCGCCATCCTTCATCGGTGACTGTCGCGTCTTCGGGAAGGGGTTCCAGGGTAAAGAAGTCAAACTGGTTCTCGAGGTGACCGAGCGTGAGCCGCTGATCGATAATCCTCACCTGGTGGAAAACCTTAACATGCTGCATAACGCCGGTTTTGTCATTGCACTGGATGATTTTGGTACCGGCTATTCAGGTCTTTCATGCCTTAATGCGCTTGCCATTGATTATATTAAAATTGATAAAAGCTTTGTGAACCGGGTTTCAGATGAAAAAGACTCAACGATCCTGCTGGACTGCGTCATTGACCTGGCGAAAAAACTCTCATTACGCATTGTGGCTGAAGGCGTAGAAACGAAAGCGCAGCTGGAGTATCTCAACCGTAATGAGATTACGCTGTTGCAGGGTTATTATTTTGGTAAGCCCGTCTCCTATATCGATTTTATTAAAGTCATTTTATCTAAGCCCCGGGAGACGGTAAGTTTGTAAAACGAAATTACGACGAGCTTCTGTTGCATGCTTAAGTGCAATTCATTTTCCTCTTATCCTGAGCTTTGTTACAGTGACAAGAGTTGTCAGCCAGGGATGTCAGGCGTGATAAGGTGGAAAAGCTCGTGCATGTGAAAAATACTTTTTACACAACAACCATTACCGTCATCATTGTCTCGTTGATCATCTCGCTGTCGCTTGCCGTCCAAATTGCCACGTCCAGACAGCAGTCAATCCAGCAAATTAATACCAGCGTCGCTAACCTGAGCCATACCCTTGATGTCTACACCGAGGGGATCATGCGCCAGAGTGAAATGTTAATTACTACCGTTTCCGACATAATCGAAATTTATGGTATGACCCCGCAGCAGGCGACCCATATTCAGCGGATGATAAATAATCAGGATAATCTTCTTACCCAGATTAATAATGTGGTTGTTTACGATGCTCAGGGCGATATCTTTACCGCGTTACACGAAACTTTTACGGGCCCACGCAAAGGATCGGACAGGTCATTTTTTATCTATCACAAGGAAAATAAAAATCAGCAGATTTTTATTGGCGAGCCCGTAGTCAGCAGAACCAATGGTAAATGGGTCATCACCATTAGTCGGCGCCTTGAAACCCACACCGGGGCATTTAACGGTGTCGTAGTGGTGACCCTGGGTATCGAGAATTTTCTCGCGCTCTACGGGCAGATTAATATTGGTCACGCGGGCGTCATTGGCTTAACAACAGAGTCAGGCGTGCTGCTGGTCCGTTATCCTTTTAAAAATACCTATATTGGCACGATTGTTTCCGATTCACCGCTCTTCAGGAAATACCTCAAGGTACAAAATACCGGGATAGCCAGTTCCATTTCGCGGTTTGATAAAATCGAACGCATTTATGCCTATGAGAAAAACAGACGCTACGGGCTGGTCACCACCGTGGCCGTCAGCATTGATGAGGCCCTTGCGCCCTGGCGCAAGCAGGCGATTCAACTGGCGGTGCTCATTTTCGTGTTCACGGCGATACTCATCGTCGCGTCATACTTCCTGTATTCCGACTTATCCAGAAAAACCAGAGATAACAAGGCGCTGAAGATTATCGCCTCTGAGGATGCGCTGACCGGGCTTTACAACCGTCGCATTTTTGATGAAAAAATCCTCTCGGAAATCGCGCTTTGTGCCGCGCATGATGCACCGATTTCGATACTGATTGTGGACGTGGACTTCTTCAAAAAATACAACGATAACTACGGCCATCCGGAAGGGGACCGCTGTCTGGCGCTGCTGGGAAACAGTCTCAGGGAGAGTCTTACTCGTGGTAATCAGATCGTGGCGCGCTACGGCGGAGAGGAGTTTGCGCTGATATTACCTGATACGGACATCCAGGAAGCGCTTCGTCTGGCCCAGACGATTATTCGCAACGTGTTCTCGCTGCAAATCGCCCATGCCTTTAGCCCCTTTGGGCGGGTAACGGTCAGCGTCGGAATTTCTACCGCACGTGCCGTCGACATCGCGGGCAGCCAGCAGAATATCATTATCGCCGCTGACCAGGCGCTCTATCAGGCAAAACGCGCGGGACGTAACCGGTACGCGTTTGTTGGGGTATGACAGGAGAAAAACCACATAGAGTGATGCTTATCACAAATTTCCTTTCTCAGATCCTGTGCTATTCTTTTTTGTGTCGTTGATTTAATGACAAAAACCATACAGAGAGGAAAGTTATGGGAATTTTATCCTGGATTATCTTTGGGCTTATTGCGGGTATTCTGGCGAAGTGGATCATGCCGGGCAAAGATGGCGGTGGATTTATCGTCACCGTAATACTGGGTATTGTCGGCGCGGTAGTCGGCGGCTGGATCAGTACGCTGTTCGGTTTTGGCAAGGTCGATGGCTTTAACTTCGGCAGTTTCGCCGTCGCGGTGATCGGTGCGCTGGTTGTTCTGTTTATCTACAGAAAGATCAAAAGCTAAGTTCTGAAAGCGATGAAAAAGGCTGCCGGATGGCGGCCTTTTTACGTATCGGGTTTACCACCAGCCAAGCTGCGTGCCGGCAAACGCCGCAATGGCAACGATCAGCATAATGACGGTTGTCTTCCGCATTTATGCTCCCGGAGCCGCGTAGCCGCCGACAAAAAACCACGCTAAAAAAACCACCGCCGTTATAAATATAACGACCGGGAAAAGGATCCCTATTCTCATACCATCACCTGTTTCGGTTTCAATAACGCCGTAGAGTGTACGGGGTTAATCCATAGTGAGAAAGCGTGTTTTGCTTTTTCCTTTCTTATCCTGATACATCGCCACATCCGCGGCGCGTAACGCGCTGTCAGGATCGGTTGCGGCAGGGTCCACTTCGATAACGCCGAAGCTGGCGCCCGGATAAATAATATGAACGCT
This sequence comes from Enterobacter sp. PL_is514, assembly GCF_055816715.1. Taxonomy (NCBI): domain Bacteria; kingdom Pseudomonadati; phylum Pseudomonadota; class Gammaproteobacteria; order Enterobacterales; family Enterobacteriaceae; genus Enterobacter; species Enterobacter sp. PL_is514. The sequence goes on from NZ_JBVPGN010000034.1 coordinate 6,824, forward strand.
GCCCAGCCAGTATTCGCCAGCGATGCAGGCGCTGAGGCGCGTTTTGAGCAACGTAAGCTGCGCGTTATCCCCATCCTGGTGGGGCTGGCTCAGCGACGCGACCAGAAATTCATCACCCCCCAGACGACCGATAATATCGTCCTGCTGTTTCTCTTCGGTCAAACGCTTGCCCACTTCTATCAGGAACTGGTCGCCAGCCTCGTGGCCGTAACGATCGTTAATCAGCTTGAAATCATCCAGATCGATAAATGCGATGATGGCGTTACGCTTCAGGTGCCGGGCCAGAGAAAAGAGGGTGGTCAGATCTTCAAAAATGGCGCGACGGTTGGGTAAACCGGTAAGGGCATCCGTATAGGAGTGCGCGATGAGGGCCGCATTGGCTTCGCGAAGCTGGGTCACCAGCGACTCTTTCTGAATGGACTGGGCAATCAGCCCGGCGAAGAGCTTCAGAACCTGTTCACCGCGCTCGCTCAGCGGCTTTCTGGCCGTGCTGGTGGCGCAGAGCGTTCCGTAAAGTGAACCATCCGCAAGATGGACTGGAATACTCATGTAGGTGGTAATGCCAAGCGCTTTTGCAGCTTCACACTCGGGCCAGCGTTCGGGCACGTCATTGCTGAACATCGTGTCACTGTCCAGCGCGCGTTTGCACAGCGTCTCATCCCATGGGACGCTCAGCCCCTCCGGGATCGTCATCTGTTTGCTGTTGCGGGCATAGAGGATGTGCTGCAGCCGCGCCTCGATATCCACCTTCGTCAGGTAGGTCGACTCCATGTCGGTGACAATCTCCAGCATCTCCAGCAGCTGGCGAACGAGGCTTTCAAGGGATTGCTCGGTGGCAAGGGTTTCTGAAACGCGAGCGAGGATAAGATCCGACATGACGTAGAATGACTCCCAGGCAGAAGACGTCTGCATCTGCATGTTATGCTGAGTTTTTAGGCTTCAGGCATAGTAAAACATGAATACAGAAAATTTAATATATGCAGGGAGCGGGCAGCTGGATAGAAAAAAAGCCCCGTTGTTGAGACCGGGGCAAAGACATCTTGATTACGGAATGATGTTCTCTGGTCATATCGAGAACATGCCACACTATAGTGCTGAAAAGTGCAGTTAAAATGGAGAAATCATGGAGAACGCGGCGATGACCCGTTACCCTTAGGCTGTCATGATGTCACAAGGATCAATGAGATGAGATTTCTGCTTCTGGCGCTGGCGCTTCCCCTGGCCGCCTGCACCGCAAAAACCACGCCACCCGATGCACCGAAACCGCCGCACGTTATCGGTATGGCGAACCCGGCCTCCGTCTACTGCCTGGAGAAAGGCGGGGAACAGATCCCGGTTCAAAGTCCGCAGGGCGTTCGCACCGAGTGCAAATTACCGGGCGGCGAAGTGATCGATGAATGGACGCTCTATCGTCGCGATCATCCGCAACCCACCAGGTGACAGACGGATACCGCCTGCGATACACTTCTCTTTAGGATTAATCTTAGCCAGTTTCTGGCGTTCGTTTCCGCGAGAGAAGTATGTTTCAGCTAAAACCGGGCAGCATGGCGATGATCGTGGGTGCCCGCACGGCGTCAGGCCGTCGCAATATTGGTAAATCTGTTGAGCTGTTTGGCCTGTGCCAGCCTGGCCTGCGCTTCGTTAACCCGGTCAACGGCGTGATGACGCAATTACCGACCACCGCCGATCGCGCGCTCTGGCTGGTGACGGGGGATGTCTACGCCTTTGACAATCAGCACGGTTTTGCGTTTGTCCGCGCCGAACATCTGATGCCGCTCACCCCCGATGAAGCACCGCAAATCCACGATGAGCTGGCGATCGGCTGATCACAGATGGCGCAGCCAGTCGGCTAAGACCAGGGCGTGATTTTGCTCCGTGTTTTTGGCAGCAAAGAGCAGGGTGACGGTCTGCCTGTGCGCCAGCGTTGCCAGACGCACGCCCTCGTCAGCATGCTGCACCAGCTCTTCCCGATAGGCCTGACTGAAGGCGGCGAAATCAATGGTTTCGCTATGAAAGGCCTTGCGTAGTTCAGTTGAGGGCGTGAGCGCTTTACACCATTCGTCATACGCGAGGTCCGTTTTCTTAACACCGCGCGGCCACAGCCTGTCCACCAGTACCCGATAGCCGTCGTCAGGGCCTGCCTGTTCGTACACGCGTTTGCATTGAATCATGATTCCACCCTCCCAATTTAAGGTATTGTGATAATTGCAAAAGATCGGTAGTCTGAGGTTCCTTATGTTATCTGATAATACTCTGGCATAAGGAACCTTTCATGGAACACCTCCCGGTTAAAACGACGCTGCGCATTGCGCTGGTTGGCGATTACAATCCCAGTGTAATTGCGCATCAGGCGATCCCGCTGGCCATTGACGACGCCGCCGCAGTGCTTGACCTCACCGCCGATTACGACTGGCTTGCCACCACGGAGCTGACAAGCCCTGAAGATCTGGTGGGCTACGATGCCATCTGGCTGGTACCCGCCAGCCCCTATAAAAACACCGAGGCCGCTTTTATCGCCGCGCGCTATGCCCGTGAAAACAGCATCCCGTTCCTGGGCACCTGCGGTGGGTTCCAGCATGCGCTGATTGAGTATGCCCGAAACGTGCTGGGCTGGGCTGATGCGGCACACGCTGAGACGGATACCGAAGGCACCATGGTGATTGCGCCGCTGACCTGCTCGCTGGTGGAAAAAACCGATGCGATTGAACTGCGCAAAAATACGCTGATCGCCAAAGCGTACGGCAAGCCGGAAATTGAAGAGGGGTATCACTGTAACTATGGCGTGTCGCCGGCGTTTGCACAGGCGCTGGAAAGCGGTGATATGCATGTTACGGGCTGGGACGACCAGGGAGAAGTTCGCGCCGCGGAGCTGGTCACGCACCCGTTCTTCGTGATCACCTTATTCCAGCATGAGCGTGCTGCGCTGGAAGGACGTCCGGTCGTGCTGGTGGAGGCGATGCTGCGCGCGGCCCGCGGTTAAAAAAGGCAGACCCGAGGGTCTGCCACACTGTTTAACGGGGCGCGATCTCCCGGTCTCGCCCGGCTAAGATGCCGCAGAGGGCCATTATCACCGCGGCCAGGGCGCAGCCCAGAAGCGGGATCCGCCAGTCTCCTGCGCTATCATGAATTTTCCCCATCAGCGGAGGGCCGCAGGCGGCGAGCAGATAGCCAATCGACTGCGCCATGCCGGACAGCGCCGCAGCCTGGTGCGCGGAGCTGGCGCGCAGACCGATGAACGTCAGGCCGAGGATCATCGTTGCTCCTGTGCCAAAGCCAAACACCAGCGTCCACATCACCGCCATGCCTGGCATAAACCATAATCCCGCCGCGCTTATCGCACACAGCAGCGCCACTGCGCCTGCAATGGCCCGCTGATCTTTCAGACGGTGGAGGATCAGCGGAACGGCAAGCCCCGGCACGGCCGTGGCCAGCTGCAGCAGCCCGTGCACCGAGCCGGCCTGCGCTTCGCTGTAGCCGTGGCTCAGCAGTATCGCCGGCAGCCAGCCGATGATGACGTAGTAAATCAGCGAGTTAATCCCTAAAAAGAGCGTCACCTGCCAGGCGAGCGCCGAGCGCCAGATGGCGCGATTATGCAGCGCGCCAGCGCCCGTTACCGCTGCAACGTGTTTCTGACGCCACTGGGGTAACCAGAGCAGCAGCGCGACCAGCGGAAACGCCATCAGCATCAGCAGGGCGCCATGCCAGCCCGCGTTCCCCTGCGCCAGGGGAACAATCATCGCTGAACCAAACGCCGCCGAGACGCCCATCGTCAGGGAATAAGCACCGGTGAGCTTCGCCACCTGGCCCGGAAAGTCACGCTTAATTAATCCGGGTAACAGCACGTTCCCGAGCGCAATACCGCAGCCAATGACTGCCGTACCGATGAACAGCAGCGCGGCGGAAGGCAGAGAGCGAACCGCAATTCCGGCGCAAATCAGCAGCAGGGCGATAAACAGGCTGCGCTCCATGCCGATACGTCGGGCAACGCCTGCGGCGAGCGGCGAGATAAGGGCGAAAGCCAGCAGAGGCAGGGTGGTCAGCAGACCGGTTTGCGCCGTGCTTAAGCCATAATCAAGACGAATAGTGTCGAGCAGCGGCGCTGCGCCGGTAAAGGTGACGCGAAGCGTAGTGGCAATCATCAGGATGCCTGCAATCAACAGCGCGCCGTGTTTTCCTGAGGTGCGAATAGCAGTAGTCATTATGTTCTCATACGTTCAAGCGAGGGCACACAATACCGATTTTCTCAGCGGTTGAAATCAGGCTAAAATGACAGTTTATCGCTAATATCGGACAAACTGATGATTGGTCTGGGACTGGAGGGCTACGATCCTGATAGCCAGTACGATGCGGCCGTCGCATTTCGTATTCAGGTGGTGGCGGAGGAACAATATATTCCCCGGCATCATCACCGTAAGGGGCAGCTGATTCTGGCCCTTGGCGGCGCAATCACCTGCGAAGTGGAAAATGCGATGCTGATGGTTCCGCCCCAGTACGCAGTCTGGATCCCCGGCCAGATGCCGCACAGCAACAGAGCCACGCCGGGCGCGCAGCTCTGCTTTTTATTTATTGAGCCGGGGGCGGCAAGCTTGCCCGGACGCTGCTGTACCCTGAAAATCTCTCCTCTGGTGCGGGAGCTGATTTTATCCCTGGCGGAAAAATCGCGTGAGCAGCTTCCTCTTGCGACCACGTCGCGCCTGGTGGACGTGCTGTTTGACGAGCTGCCGCTCCAGCGACAGGAGCACCTGCAGCTGCCCGTCTCGCCCCATCCTAAAATTCGACTGATGAGCGAGAAGATGGCGGAAGAGCCCGCCGCCTGGCAGACGCTGGCGCAGTGGGCGAGCCATTTTGCCATGAGCGAACGCAGCCTGGCGCGGCTGGTGGTGAAAGAGACCGGTTTAAGCTTTCGCCGCTGGCGTCACCAGCTGCAGCTGATCGTGGCGTTACAGCATTTGATTAGTGGGAAATCGGTACAGCAGGTGGCCCAGTCACTGGGCTATGACTCGACCACCGCGTTTATCACCATGTTCAGGAAGGGGCTGGGCCAGACGCCGGCGCGTTATATGGCCAGCCTGACTACGACTTCCCGATAAACAGCGAGACAAGGCCTGCCGCAATCAGCGGGCCGACCGGCACGCCGCGGAAGAGCGCCACGCCCAGCACGGTGCCCACCAGCAGACCCGCCACCAGCGAGGGCTGGCTGCTCATTAGCGTGACGCCGCGTCCGCCCAGCCACGACACAAAAATCCCCACCGCGATCGCCACCAGCGATTTCCAGTTTACGAACGAGTGCAGCAGGGTTGATGCAGGAAGCGTACCGCTGGCGATGGGCGCCATTACCCCGATGGTTAAAATGATTATCCCGATGGTGAGGCCTTGTTTTTCTATCCACGGGAAAAAGGTATTTAACGGGGTCACGCGAACAATAATAAGCACCAGAATCGAGATGGCGACGGTGGTGTTATGGCTGACAAAGCCGAGCGCGGCGAGTGCCAGAAGAATGAGCAGAGTAGGGTCAAACATAGGGAATCCTTGCCAGAATAATTAACCTGCTTACTGTACGCGCAAACGCGACGCAGGACAGTTTTAAAAAGATTTTATTGTTGTCATAACCTTGTCATTTACGCGGATTAAAACGGAGGCAGATATCGCAAAAGGGGTCGCCATCATGAACGATCACATGTTTGTGGAAACGCTGATTATCTCCTCATCGTTTTTCGCTATTGCCGTTATTCTCGTCGCCTCCGTGCTGTTCCTGGAACGAAAAGGCTGACAGGGCGTCAGCCATTGTAGTTACGCTTTATGGAAAGTTACCAGCTCAGGACGGGCGATGCGCAGGTAATCCTGGGTATCCATAATCACGGATTTCTCCAGCAGGCCAGCGTTAAACGCGATTTCGTCAAAACGCTCGAACAGCAGCGGGTCGGCAACCAGCGCCAAATCAGGATGGAAGCTAAAGGGCGGGATAGCGCCGAAAACGCAGGCGGTCAGGGTATCGACCTCGGCCGGGCTGGCGAGGGAGGCCTTTAGCCCGCCAAAATGACTGGCAAGCTGGCTCAGGTCAGCCTGCAGATCGGCGGCGAGGATCGCCAGAACGTGTTTTTTTACGCCGTTTCCCTTCACCTTGCAGACCAGGGCTTTGGCGCCTTGCCGCAGATCGGTTCCGCGAATTTCACTTACCGCTTCACATTTCCCGACCGCCTCGTGCTCCATGACGCGAAACCGCGCGCCCTGCTCGGTGAGTAAGGTAATCAGTTGCTGGTGGGTTCCTGCCCCAATAACGTCGTCAGTCATACGATTTCCCGGTGATAATCCAGTATGCAGCGTTCTACATTAGCACGGGATGAACGGGGTCGAAAGAAAACAGCCAGCGCTTTCGCTGGCTGTTTGATTATGCGTTGCTGGTAGAAGATTGCTTGTGGAACAGCTCCCTGAACACAGGATAAATATCATCCTGGTCACGGATATGCTGCATGGCAAAATTATCGAACATCGATTGCAGATGTTCATACTCCCGCCACAGGGTCTGGTGTGCACGGCGGGTGATTTCGATATAGCTGTAGTAACGCACCACCGGCAGAATTTTCTTCGCCAGGATTTCGTGACACAGCGGTGAGTCGTCGGCCCAGTTATCGCCGTCCGACGCCTGCGCGGCATAAATATTCCACTGCGACGGGTCGTAACGCTCTTTCACCACTTCATCCATCAGCTTCAGGGCGCTTGAGACGATGGTCCCGCCGGTCTCCTGCGAGTAGAAGAACTCATGCTCATCCACTTCTTTCGCCTGAGTGTGGTGGCGGATATAGACCACCTCCACGTTCTTATAGGTTCTGCTCAGGAACAGATAGAGCAGAATATAAAAACGCTTCGCCATATCCTTGGTTGCCTGATCCATCGAGCCGGACACGTCCATCAGACAGAACATCACCGCCTGGCTGGAGGGCTCAGGGCGTTTTTCGTAGTTCTTGTAGCGCAGGTCGAAGGTGTCGATAAACGGTACCCGTTCGATCTTCGCCCTCAGCTCTGCAATCTCTTTACGCAGGCGCTCCTCTTCCAGCAGTTGCGCCGGTTCCGTGTTTTCCACCACCTTCAGGCTGCTCTCCAGCTCGCGCAGTTCGCGACGCTTGCCTGCCGTCATGGCCGTGCGTCGCGCCAGCGAGTTCTGCAACGAACGCACGACGCTGATGTTGGCGGGCACGCCGTTGGCGGTATAGCCCGCGCGATGGGTTTTATATTCATTAAGCTGACGATGCTGATTCTTTTTCAGATTCGGCAGCGCCAGGTCTTCAAACAGCAGGTCGAGATATTCATCTTTCGAAATCTGGAAGACAAATTCGTCCTGGCCTTCACCGTCCTGGCTGGCCTGTCCCTGACCGCTTCCTGAACCACCGCCGCCGCCCTGAGGGCGCTCAATTCTGTCGTTCTGAACGAAATGGTCATTACCTGGGTGTACGCGATGGCGCAGGCCGCCTCGCCCCTGATGAAACATCGGTTCGCTGATGTCATCGGTGGGGATGGAGACAGACTCGCCGCTGTCGACGTCGGTCACCGAGCGTTTGTTGATGGCCTCGGAGATAGACTGTTTAATTTGCGCTTTATAACGACGCAAGAAGCGCTGGCGGTTCACCGTGCTCTTGTTTTTGCCGTTAAGACGCCGGTCAATAAACCAGGTCATATACCCCCCGTACTGCATTTGCCAACTTGCATTTTGTAGGCCCGGCAGGCGCTAAACGCCGCCGGGCACTTGTTTTAAGACGATTTACGCACGCGCAGGTACCATTCGCAGAGCAGGCGGACCTGTTTGCGGGTGTAGCCTTTTTCCATCATACGGTCGACAAAATCGTCGTGTTTTTTCTGTTCATCGGTTGAGGTTTTGGCGTTAAACGAGATCACCGGCAGCAGCTCTTCGGTATTGGAGAACATTTTCTTCTCAATGACCGTGCGCAGTTTCTCGTAGCTGGTCCAGTTCGGATTGCGCCCGTTGTTATGCGCTCTGGCGCGCAGGACGAAGTTCACAATCTCGTTACGGAAGTCTTTCGGGTTGCTGATCCCGGCAGGCTTCTCGATTTTTTCCAGCTCCGCGTTCAGGGATTCACGGTCAAACAGCTGGCCGGTATCCGGGTCGCGGTACTCCTGATCCTGGATCCAGAAGTCAGCGTAGGTGACATAACGGTCGAAAATGTTCTGCCCGTACTCTGAATAGGATTCCAGGTAGGCCGTCTGGATCTCTTTGCCAATGAACTCGGCGTATTTCGGGATCAGGTAACCTTTGAGGAACTCAAGGTAGCGTTCGGCCTGCTCCTGCGGGAACTGCTCGCGCTCGATTTGCTGCTCCAGCACGTAGAACAGATGAACCGGGTTGGCCGCCACTTCCGCATGGTCGAAGTTAAAGACGCGGGAGAGGATCTTAAACGCGAAACGCGTAGACAGACCGTTCATCCCCTCATCAACCCCGGCATAGTCGCGGTATTCCTGATACGACTTCGCTTTCGGGTCGGTATCTTTCAGGCTTTCACCGTCATAGACGCGCATTTTCGAATAGATGCTGGAGTTTTCCGGCTCTTTCAGACGCGAAAGGATGGAGAAGCGTGACAGCGTTTCCAGCGTGCCGGGCGCGCAGGGGGCATGCACCAGCTCACTGTGGTTAAGCAGTTTCTCGTAAATTTTGATCTCTTCGGAGATCCGCAGGCAATAAGGCACCTTGACGATGTACACGCGGTCAAGGAAGGCCTCATTGTTTTTGTTATTACGGAAGGTCACCCATTCAGATTCGTTCGAGTGGGCGAGAATAATCCCGTTAAACGGCAGGGCGGAGATACCTTCCGTCCCGTTGTAGTTGCCTTCCTGAGTCGCCGTCAGCAGCGGATGCAGCACCTTGATTGGCGCTTTAAACATCTCGACGAACTCCATAATCCCCTGGTTCGCGCGGCACAGCGCGCCCGAGTAACCGTAGGCATCCGGATCGTTTTGCGCGAAGTTTTCCAGCTTACGGATGTCGACTTTACCCACCAGCGCCGAGATGTCCTGGTTGTTCTCATCGCCAGGTTCCGTTTTGGCGATGGCGATCTGTTCAAGGATAGACGGCCAGACTTTCACCACGCGGAATTTGGTGATATCGCCACCAAACTCGTGCAGGCGTTTTGCCGCCCACGGCGACATGATGGTGCCGAGATAGCGACGCGGGATGCCATACTCTTTGTCCAGAATCTGCGCATCTTCCTGCGGATTGAACAGGCACAGCGGATGGTCGTTCACCGGGCTGCGTTCACCGTTGGCGCTCAGCACATAGATAGGCACGCGCTGCATCAACGACTTCAGGCGTTCCGCCAGCGAGGATTTACCGCCGCCCACGGGGCCGAGTAAATAGAGGATCTGTTTCTTCTCTTCCAGACCCTGAGCGGCATGCTTCAGATAGGAGACAATCTGTTCGATGGCATCTTCCATACCATAGAACTCTTCAAACGCCGGATATCGGGCGACCACCCGATTCGAAAAGAGACGGGAAAGCCGAGGCTCCAGGGCAGTGTCAACCATGTTTGGCTCACCAATAGCCATCAATAGCCGTTCTGCCGCATTGGCATAGGCACTGCGATCTTGCCGACAGATGGTAAGAAACTCCTGCAGTGTGAACTCTTCGTCCTTGGCAGCTTCATAGCGCTGGCGATAGTGATCGAATATATTCATGGCATGCCGTCCTTTCGTTTTTTAGCACAGGATAAGAGCCGTTCGTATGAGTAGTGGAGGCTCCCGGAAGAGAATCTCTCGCACCTCACTACCAAAGCAGCAACCTGTGTGCCAGGTCAGACGCTAAGAACCGCAGGTGTTCAGGAAAACTCTTCTTAAATTAAAGCGTAGATGGCATTTGCAAAACTTGCATGCCCAGAAAATCTACTTTCAATGACATATCAATAACTCATCCAAAAATTTCCACTGTCGTTATAAGACAAATGCACGTTTTTCATTCAGTGGTCATATAAATGAAAGCAGGCTGTCATCTGATAAGTTAAAAATAATGGGTTAATCAGGCTGATTAGCAGGCAAAAAATTTTGGGATGTACGGGAATGGCGGTTACACTTCATCCGCTGATTATTTGACTACAGGAAAGAATGGATTGTGACCAAACTCAAACTTCTGGCATTAGGCATCCTTGCCGCGACCGCAGTGAACACCGCACAGGCGGAAAGTCAGTGGACGGTTGGCGCGGGTGTTGGCGTCATTAACAGCCCGTACAAACAGTATGACCGTGACGTTTATCCTGTTCCCGTTATCACCTATGAAGGCGATAACGTCTGGTTCCGCGGGCTCGGCGGCGGCTACTATCTCTGGAACGATACGGCCGATAAGCTCTCCATCATGGCCTACTATGATCCGACGCACTTCAAGCCGGGTGACAGCGACAGCCACGCGCTTCGCCAGCTCGACAAGCGCAAAAGCTCGATGATGGCCGGCCTCTCATACGTGCATAACACCCAGTATGGCTTCCTGCGTACGGCCCTGGCGGGCGATACGCTGGATAACAGCAACGGCTTTATCTGGGATCTGGCGTGGCTGTACCGTTATACCAACGGTGGTCTGACCCTGACGCCGGGTATTGGTGTGCAGTACAACAGCGAGAACTACAACGACTATTACTATGGCGTGTCTAAAAACGAGTCCCGCCGCAGTGGTCTGAAGAGCTACAGCGCAGATGACGGCTGGGATCCGTACCTGGAGCTGACCGCGAGCTATAACTTCCTCGGCGACTGGAGCGTGTACGGTACCGGCCGCTATGAGCGTCTGAGCGACGAAGTGAAGGACAGCCCGATGGTCGACAAGTCATGGGCAGGTATTTTCTCTGTCGGCGTGAGCTACAAGTTCTGATTGCGCACTAATATTGTGCAATTGATGCATTAAAACGGGGCGCGCGCGCCCCGTTTGCTTTGATGTGGTGCAGAAAAATTATCGCTTAACAATGCGGATCGTCTGCCCTAAACGAGACGGTTTTTCGTCGCTCGCTTTTTGCGGGGTGCTCACGCAGGCGGTTTCCACGCAGACAAACGTTTTATACCCTTCATCCGTCATGTCGGCCATGCTGACGGACAGCGCCGGGCCCGGGTTCCAGCCCACCACGTCGCTGTGATGATGATGGACCACTTCAATTCCGCGGTTCAGCGCGCCGTCGTGGATCACGCTGCACGCTTCCGGGTGCAGGTAGACGCGGTCGGTACGGTCAGGGAATGTCTGTATACCGTCGCTCAGTTTACCTTCTTTGGCGTTATCCACTTTGTCGATAAAGGTATCGCCAAGACCGCTCACCTTCACTGCGCCGATATCACCTACGTTGAAGTAGGTGTGCAGGGCTGCGGTGGTTTCAAACTCACCGTGGGCTTCCAGTTCGATTTCACAGGTTTTACCAAGCTTAAAGCGGGCATACAGGGTGAAATCATGCGGCCAGAGGGCGCGGGTTTCATCATTAGCCTGCAGCTCAAAGGTCAGCACGGCGCCGTTGTCATCTTCGTTGTGCGCTTTCAGCGTCCACTGCTGGTTACGGGCAAAACCGTGAGAAGGCAAACCCTGCTGGGCGGACGGGCCGAACCACGGCCAGCAGATCGGTACGCCACCGCGAATAGCCGCCCCTTTTTTGAAGGAGGTCGCATCGCTCAGCCACAATCCCTCTGCTTCACCTTCGGGTTTCCAGGAGAGCAGGTGGGCGCCGTTCAGCGCCACGGAGGCTTTAACGCGTGGATGGTCAACGACGATAACGTCGGCACCGTCAATCTGACGGCGGGAAAGCACAGGGGTAAGTTGTTCGACTACCGGAAGTGCAAAAATTTTATTAATCATTAAGCAATCCTCTGTCTTATAAATAAAAAAGGCGACCGAAGTCGCCTTTTTGGATCAAGCACTCATCTCAACTTATTTAGAGATGTGAGCGATCAGGTCCAGTACTTTGTTAGAGTAGCCAGTTTCGTTGTCGTACCAGGATACCAGTTTAACGAAGTTGTCGTTCAGTGCGATACCCGCTTTAGCATCGAACACGGAAGTGCACACTTCACCGTTGAAATCGGTAGATACAACGTCGTCTTCGGTGTAGCCCAGAACGCCTTTCATTGCGCCTTCAGAAGCAGCTTTGATTGCTTTCTTAATTTCTTCATAAGAAGCAGCTTTTTCCAGACGAACGGTCAGGTCAACAACGGATACGTTAGGAGTTGGAACGCGGAACGCCATACCAGTCAGTTTGCCATTCAGTTCTGGCAGTACTTTACCTACAGCTTTAGCAGCACCGGTAGAGGATGGGATGATGTTCTGAGCCGCGCCACGGCCGCCGCGCCAGTCTTTGTGAGACGGGCCATCAACGGTTTTCTGAGTAGCGGTGGTTGCGTGAACGGTAGTCATCAGACCTTCGATGATGCCGAAGTTGTCGTTGATAACTTTAGCCAGCGGTGCCAGGCAGTTGGTGGTGCAGGATGCGTTAGACACGATATCCTGGCCAGCGTAAGTTTCGAAGTTTGCACCACGAACGAACATTGGGGTGTTGTCTTTGGAAGGACCAGTCAGAACAACTTTCTTCGCACCCGCAGTGATGTGTTTACGTGCAGTTTCGTCGGTCAGGAAGATACCGGTTGCTTCAGCAACAACGTCAACACCGATTTCGTTCCATTTCAGGTTAGCTGGGTCTTTTTCAGCAGTAACGCGGATGGTTTTGCCATTAACAACCAGGTGGCCGTCTTTCACTTCAACGGTGCCGTCGAAACGACCGTGAGTTGAGTCGTACTTCAGCATGTACGCCATGTATTCAGCGTCCAGGAGATCGTTGATACCAACGATTTCGATGTCAGAACGTTTCTGAGCAGCACGGAAAACAATACGGCCGATACGGCCAAAACCGTTGATACCTACTTTGATAGTCATATATTCCACCAGCTATTTGTTAGTGAATAAAAGGTTGCCTGTAAAATTACAAAAACCTTACGCAGCGTCAAGCGGAATCGTGTCAATCATTGCGACAAATCAATCCTGTGACTAACGTTTGTGCGACTGACTCGCCTCACTTTCCCTTTGAGCTTGCACCCATATGGGGGCTGCGCCGGGATTTTAAAGGCCTCGCAGGATAAAAATGTGAGCATGGTCACAATTGCCTGACCGCCTTTTCGCGACACATAAGTTTAGATCAAAAGTGCACGCAAGGGTGTTAATGTTTTGTTAGAATCCGGGTTAAAAGATGTCTGTTTCTACAGCGAGATGTAAGCATATGTCGAACCAACGTAACCCTGAAGATTTGAAAAAAAACCTCACAGAAATGCAGTTTTACGTGACGCAGAATCACGGGACGGAACCGCCGTTCACCGGGCGTTTACTGCACAACAAGCGGGACGGCGTCTACCACTGCCTGGTCTGTGATGCGCCGCTGTTTAATTCACAAACGAAATTTGATTCTGGCTGCGGCTGGCCGAGCTTTTACGAGCCGGTGAGCGATGAGGCCATCCGCTACCTGACCGACTCGTCGCACGGCATGGTGCGCACGGAAATTCGCTGCGGCAACTGCGATGCGCACCTTGGGCACGTCTTCCCGGATGGCCCTCAGCCCACGGGCGAGCGTTTCTGCGTGAATTCAGCCTCAATGAGCTTCACTGACGACGAAAACGGCGACCAGGTGAAGGGTTGAAAAAACGATTCAGCAAATTATTCCTTTAAAAGGGCGGGATTGTGAATATTGATGACATGATTAGCGGTATGACGCCGGAGATTTATCAGCGTCTGGTGACCGCCGTAGAGCTGGGAAAATGGCCCGATGGCGTCGCGCTGACCCCGGAGCAAAAAGAGAACAGCCTGCAGCTGGTGATGCTGTGGCAGGCGCGCAATAACACCGACGCACAGCACATGACGATCGACACCCGTGGCCAGATGGTGATGAAGAGCAAGCGTGAGCTGAAAGAAGACTTTGGCATCACGCCGAAGCCGATTGCGACGATTAAAATGCAATAACGGTGCGGGTTGATGCCCTCACCCAACCCTCTCCCACGGGGAGAGGGCTTGATTGTCTTACTACTTATGCGGGATCCCGAGCGACTCCGCCAGCTGTTTCGCTAACTGATTGTTGTCATCAGCCCCGTACTCCCAGAACATCGCCCCGGCAAGACCTTTCTCTTTGATGTAGTCCGCTTTGATCGCCACGGATCGTGGGTTCTCATACGAAATCGCAAACAGCGCGTTGCCATCGGCACCCTTCACCGAGAGCCACGGCACCTTTGCCTGGTCGTCCCAGTGCTCGGTAAAGCGCTTCTGCGGATCGTTCAACAGCTTTTTCACGATATCGTTGTACTTCACGTAGGTATCTTTGGTCAGGTCATAGCCGAGTGACTTGAACAACCCGATCTCCTGCGGCCCGAAGTAGGGCTGGGTAACCGGATTTTTTTGCGCATCCGGTTTGGTCCAGTCGATCCCCGGCTCTACGGCGCGTTTGGGTACGCGGCCATAGAAACCAATCCCGAGATTCATCTGCTGCGGCTTCAGCCCGGCGGCCAGATAGTTGTTCACCACAAAGTCCACGCTGTATTTGTCCGCGGCGGCCACCGTCGGCCAGGTGCTGGAGTCATACAGGTTGGCGTTAAAATACTGCGTACCGTACGCCATGTCGTAGGTCATCAGGTTGATGTAGTCGAGCAGGGGCGCAATGGCTTTCACATCCACCCAGCTTTTCGGACTTTCCGCATTCGCGCCTACCGCAATGGTGACCAGCTTTTTATGCCCGAACGCGTCGCGCAACTCTTTCAGCAGGGCGGTAAAGTTACCCCGGTCGGCAGGCTGGCTTGCCACCAGCCCCCAGGCGCCGTTGACCGGATACTCCCAGTCAAGATCGATCCCGTCCAGGCCGTATTTGTCGACAATCTCCTGCGCGGAGCGGATAAACACCGCGCGCGTCTCTTGGGTTGCCGCTGCGCCGGAGAAGCCGCGCCCCCCCCAGCCGCCGATGGAAAGCAGCACTTTGAGGTTCGGGTTTTGCTTACGCAGAGTGGGGATTAAGGCCAGATCGGACGCCACTTTTGGCGATAGCCAGATTTGATGCAGCTTCGCCGGATCTTTCAGCGCGGCATTGGTTTCGTCTTTTTCGTCGTTATAGACCAGACCAAACGAGTAGTTCAGATGGGTGATCTGGCGAACGTCCAGTTTATTGATATCGCCACCCGGTCCGGCGGTGACATCGCCACCCCCGTTAAAGTAGCCCACGGACATCATGGAACTGGCGGAGGCAACTGACGCGCAAAGCAAGGGTAATGCTGCCAGCAAGGGCAAACGTTTCATACAAGTTCCTCTTTGACTTAATAAAATTAACCACGCCACGGAAAAGGCGTGGCGAAAAAACAGCCTAAAGAGAATAGCATTGCCGCTTCGCTGAGGATGCGAGGGAGTTCACTTTATGGGGGATCGGAGAGGGGGGATTGCCGGGTAAGCGTCAGCGCCACCCGGCTTAAAAGGCTTACGCCTGCGTCTCCAGCCAGTCTTCGAGCGTATACAGCGTCGCGCCTTCCGCAGCCATATCCATAAACGCCTGAGCGCTGTCCTGCGGGTGAATGTTCACCCCGCGGCAGCCGTCGGTGATGACGCTGACGGTATAACCTAACTGGAGCGCATCCAGCACGGTGAACTTCACGCAGTAGTCCGTCGCCAGCCCCAGCACAATCAGCTCCGTGATTTCGTGATGACGTAACCACGCGTCCAGCGCCGTTTTCTGGCGATGCCCGTTATCAAAAAACGCGCTATAGCTGTCGATAGCCGGGTTTTCACCTTTATGGAACACCGCGTCGATGGCTCTCTGATTCAGGAGCGGATGCAGCGCCGCGCCTTCCGTCTGCTGTACGCAGTGATCCGGCCAGAAGGTTTGCGCCAGCCCGTCGAGCTCTCCCTGAGTGAAAGGCTCGACGTTATGCTGGCTGGCAAAGCTGCCGTGGTTCGCCGGGTGCCAGTCCTGGCTTGCGACAACCGCTTCGCTGCGGGCTTTGCACCAGTCTATCAGCGTGTTGGCCACGTCAACGGTGCTGTCACCTTCGGCGACGGCCAGCGCACCGCCCGCGCAGAAATCATTTTGCAAATCGACCAGTAGCAGGGCGCGTTGCTTCATGAGCACTCCTTATTCGTCCGGGGTCAGCTCGCCGCGCAGGTTTTGCATCATCGCGCTGCGAATGGACTGAATGTCCAGATCCTGACTCAGTAAATAGTGAAGTTTAGTCAGCGTTGCCTCAACGGTCATATCGAAGCCGCTGATGACCCCCGCATGCGCCAGCGCGTTGCCGGTGGCATAGCCGCCCATATTCACTTTACCTGACATGCACTGGGTCAGGTTCACCACCACAATTCCGCGCTCGCTGGCTTCCTGAAGCTCTTTCAGGAATTCACCGTTCTGCGGCGCATTGCCTACGCCGTAGGAGCGCAGGATCAGCGCTTTTACCGGCTGGCGCAGGAAGTTACGCACCACGTCCGCAGAGATACCCGGATAGATGGTGACCACGCCAATCGGTTGCGGAGTAATCGGATGCACAATCAGCTCGCCGGCGGTGTTCGGCGCCGGAGGGGTTCCCAGACGACGGATATGAATACCGGCCTCCAGCAGCGGCTGCAGGTTAGGGGAGGCAAAGGCGTCAAAGCCGTCTGCGTGGGCTTTGGTGGTGCGGTTGCCGCGATACAGACGGTTATTAAAGAACAGCGACACTTCGTTGATCGGGTAATTCGCCGCCACGTACAGGGAGTTCAGCAGGTTGATCTGCCCGTCGGAGCGCAGCTCCGCCAGCGGGATTTGCGACCCGGTGACGATAACCGGCTTGCTCAGGTTCTCCAGCATGAAGGAGAGCGCCGAGGCGGTAAACGCCATGGTGTCGGTACCGTGCAGGATCACGAAGCCGTCGTACTGGTCGTAATGGGCTTTAATGTCATCCGCGATGTGCTGCCAGTCTTCCGGCGTCATGTCGGAGGAGTCCATCAGCGGCTCGTATTCGTGGATAGTAAAGTCAGGCATTTCCGGACGGTGGAATTCTGGCATCAGCGCAAGCTGACGCTGAAGGTGGCCGGAGACGGGGATATAGCCGTTTTCGGAGCGCTGCATACCGATGGTACCGCCAGTGTAGGCTACATAAATCGATTTCTTCTGCATGGTAGTGAGTTCTTGTTCTTCAAAAGAAAAAAATCCCCTCTTCGCGGGAAGAGGGGACGGTTTTTAACGGACGTTAGCGCAGGTCAGGCAAAACGCGTAACGACTCTGTGGATCGTTAAAGGCCGCAAGCTTATCGCTTTCTGCCTTCATCGCTTTTGCCGCCGTGGCGACTGGCGCAGGCAGGTAAGCCTGCAGCGCCTCCGGCAGCATGGCGCGTACCGAGCCGGACATGCTGTCCATGACCATATCGAAGAACGACGGTTCGTCCTGGTAATACTCGATATGCCACTGCTTCAGCTTCGCCAGTTCGGCGGCTTTCTTCACCGCGTCATCGAAGTCACCCAGGCTGTCCACCAGTCCGTTGCTCTTCGCATCCTGACCGGTCCAGACGTGGCCCTGCGCAATCTGGTCGATCTGCTCAGGCGTCTTTTTACGCGAGTCTGCGACCAGGGTGATAAAGCGTTTATAGCCGTTCTCAATGCTGAGCTGCATCATCTCAGAGACTTCCGGCGGCAGAGATTTGGTCACCGACACATCCGCCAGCGGAGAGGTCGCTACGCCATCGGTATGCACGCCCAGGGAATCCAGGCTGTTCTCTACGGTGTTGATCACCCCGAAGATGCCAATCGAACCGGTCAGCGTGCTTGGGTTAGCCACGATGTAGTTGGCTGGCGTGGAGATCCAGTAACCTCCGGAGGCGGCCATTCCGCCCATTGAGACGACGACCGGCTTGCCGGCGGCGCGCGCCGCGGCCAGTTCAGCGCGGATCACCTCGGAGGCGCTGACGCTACCGCCAGGGCTGTTGACCCGCAGGACAATCGCCTTCACTTTTGGATCGAGGCGCGCATCGCGGATTTGTGACGCGGTAGTATCGCCGCCCACGTTCCCCGGGGTCTCCTGACCGTCCATGATCGCACCGTTGGCAAAGACCACCGCGACGCTGTCACCGCTGTCATCCGGCTTTTTCGTCGAGTAATCATACATGCTGATGGCGCTGTAGTTTTTATCCTCTTTGCTCCAGCCAAACTGCTTGCTCAGGGATTTTTCAATCTCGGCGCTGGTGCCCAGGGCATCAACCAGTTTGTTATCCAGCGCATATTTCGCGGTATCGCCGTCAACCTTACGCAGGCCTTCCAGCACGCCCTGCGCGCCAGGGAACGCCTGCTCAGGCGTAATCTGACGGTTCGCGGCAACGGTGCCCAGATAGTTCTGCCACAGCTCGCCAATCCAGCGGCTGTCCGCTTCGCGGGCGGCAGGGGACATATCGTCGCGGATAAACGGCTCAACGGCGGATTTATAGGTACCGACGCGGAAGACGTGGGTGGTGACCTTCAGCTTGTCGAGCAGCGATTTGTAGTACAGGCCGTTGGTGGCAAAGCCGTGCAGATCCACCGTACCCTGCGGGGAGAGCCAGATCTTATTGGCGAAGCTCGCCAGATAATATTGCCCCTGGCTGTAGCTGTCGCCCACGGCAATCACCGGCTTGCCGCTGTCGCGGAATTCGCGCAGCGCTTTACCGATGTACTGCATTGAAGGCTGATCGCCTCCGGCAAAATCTTTCAGATCCAGCACGATCCCGGTGATGTTACGGTCGTTTTTGGCCTGGCGGATGGTATCGACAATATCAAACAGGGAGTTTT
The DNA here is from genome assembly GCF_055816715.1 of Enterobacter sp. PL_is514. NCBI lineage: Bacteria > Pseudomonadati > Pseudomonadota > Gammaproteobacteria > Enterobacterales > Enterobacteriaceae > Enterobacter > Enterobacter sp. PL_is514. The sequence continues at coordinate 25,587 of NZ_JBVPGN010000034.1, forward strand.
CCTGCAGACGATCTGAGGTTGCGCCAAACAGCTGGCGACCAATCACGCTCAGGCGACTGCTGGTGGACGGCTTATCAACGATAACGCCGGTGATATCGAGTAATAGCGCGCCGCGCGTTGAATGCTGCGCCTGATTCGCGTTACTGATATGCATCCAGATGCCCGCGCAAACCAGAACCAGGAAGATGAAGAAGATGTTCATCACCAGGTTGCGGACGAAGTTGAGCAGTCTCCACGTCCATTTAAAGAAACCGGCAATGATTCGCCAAAGGGTTCGCATGTATTCTCCCTAACCAGAAAATGACTGTTTCCGTCGCCACTGGACGGTAATGTTGGGTTATCGTAATGACCCAACCGCCACTTGTCAGCAGGAATCGCCTGCCAGGCTGTAACAAAATCTGCCGCCGTGTTAATTTTGTGAGTAAATTTCAAGAAAGGAGTTAACCAATGGACGCACTCGAACTGCTTGTTAACCGCCGTAGCGCTTCCCGTCTGGCCGAACCTGCCCCGGCAGGCGAGCAGCTGGAGAACATTCTGCGTGCCGGCATGCGTGCCCCCGATCATGGCACACTGCAGCCATGGCACTTCTTTGTAATTGAAGGCGAAGGCCGCGATCGCTTCAGTCAGCTGCTGGAGCAGGGGGCGGTGGCAGCCGGGCAGGATGAGAAAGGGATCGACAAGGCGCGCAATGCTCCGTTCCGCGCGCCGATGATCGTCACCGTCGTGGCAAAATGCCAGGCCGACCATAAGGTGCCGGTCTGGGAGCAGGAAATGTCCGCAGGCTGTGCGGTGATGGCGATGCAAATGGCCGCCGTAGCACAAGGCTTCAACGGTATCTGGCGCACCGGCCCGCTGACCGAAAGCCCGGCGGTCCGTGACGGTTTTGGCTGCGGTGAGCATGACAAAATTGTCGGCTTCCTCTACCTCGGCACCCCGCAGCTTAAAGCCTCCAGCACCATCAGCGTGCCGGACACCACGCCTTTCGTCAGCCGTTTCTGATAACGCACGCTAAACTGTCTGGATTCTGAGCATCTGCCGCAGAATTCAGACAGTCATACTTACCTCTTTATGGAATGAGCGCTACCATAGCGCGATTGAGATGACAGGAGACGTCCATGAGCGAGCAAACCATTCGTTTAACGCAGTACAGCCACGGAGCCGGTTGCGGTTGTAAAATTTCCCCGAAAGTGCTGGAGACCATCCTGCACAGTGAACAGGCGAAGTTTGTCGACCCGAACCTGCTTGTCGGCAACGAAACGCGTGACGATGCTGCAGTTTATGACTTAGGTAACGGCACCAGCATTATCAGCACCACCGACTTCTTTATGCCGATTGTCGACAACCCGTTCGACTTCGGTCGCATTGCGGCCACCAACGCCATCAGCGATATCTTCGCCATGGGGGGGAAGCCGATCATGGCGATTGCCATTCTGGGCTGGCCGATCAACACCATCCCGCCGGAAGTGGCACGTGAAGTGATTGATGGCGGCCGTTTTGCCTGCCAGCAGGCGGGGATTGCGCTGGCCGGTGGTCACTCTATTGATGCACCTGAACCGATCTTCGGCCTGGCCGTCACCGGCGTGGTCCCGACCGAACGCGTGAAGCGCAACAGCACCGCGCAGGCGGGCTGCAAGCTGTTCCTCACCAAGCCGCTGGGCATTGGCGTGTTGACCACCGCCGAGAAAAAGTCCCTGCTGAAACCGGAGCACAAAGGTCTGGCAACGGAAGTGATGTGCCAGATGAACCTCGCCGGTGCGGCATTCGCCAATATCGACGGCGTGAAGGCGATGACCGACGTCACCGGTTTTGGTCTGCTGGGACACCTCTCTGAGGTCTGTCAGGGCGCGGGCGTGCAGGCGCAGATCTGGTATCAGGACGTGCCGAAGCTGCCGGGCGTGGAAGAGTATATTGCTCAGGGCGCGGTCCCGGGCGGTACCCAGCGCAACTTCGCCAGCTACGGTCACCTGATGGGCGAAATGCCTGAGGAGTGGCGCAACCTGCTGTGCGATCCGCAAACCTCCGGCGGCCTGCTGCTGGCGGTGACGCCGGAGTCAGAAGCTGACGTTCAGGCGACCGCCGCCGAGTTCGGCATCACCCTGACGGCGATCGGCGAGCTGGTGACCGCGCGCGGTGGCCGACCGATGATTGAGATCCGTTAATTCGATGCGGTTGTTTATTGCCGAAAAGCCGAGCCTGGCCCGTGCCATCGCCGACGTGCTGCCTAAGCCGCATCGCAAAGGCGACGGCTTTATCGAATGCGGTAACGGGCAGGTGGTCACCTGGTGTATCGGTCACCTGCTTGAGCAGGCGCAGCCGGATGTCTATGACAGCCGCTACGCCCGCTGGAATTTAAACGATCTGCCCATCGTGCCGGAAAAATGGCGCCTGCAGCCCCGGCCTTCGGTCACCAAACAGCTGAACGTTATCAAGCGCTTCCTGCATGAAGCCGCTGAAATCGTGCACGCGGGTGACCCGGACAGGGAAGGGCAGCTGCTGGTCGATGAGGTGCTGGACTATCTGGAGCTGGCGCCGGAAAAGCGCCAGCAGGTGCAGCGCTGCCTGATCAACGACCTCAACCCGCAGGCGGTGGAGCGAGCCATTTCGCGCCTGCGCGCCAACAGCGAGTTTATTCCGCTGTGCGTCTCGGCTTTGGCCCGCGCCCGTGCCGACTGGCTGTACGGCATCAACATGACCCGCGCCTACACCATTCTTGGGCGCAACGCGGGCTATCAGGGCGTACTTTCAGTGGGGCGCGTGCAGACGCCGGTGCTGGGGCTGGTCGTGCGTCGTGACGAAGAGATTGAGAACTTCGTCGCCAAAGATTTTTTTGAAGTGAAAGCGCATATCGTCACGCCTAAAGACGAACGCTTTACCGCCGTCTGGCAGCCGAGCGATGCCTGCGAGTCATATCAGGATGAAGAGGGGCGCCTGCTCCATCGTCCGCTGGCCGATCATGTGGTTAACCGCATTACCGGGCAGCCCGCTATCGTCACCAGCTATAACGATAAACGGGAATCAGAACCCGCGCCGCTGCCGTTCTCGCTGTCGGCCCTGCAGATTGAGGCCGCGAAGCGCTTTGGCCTCAGCGCGCAGAACGTGCTGGATATCTGCCAGAAGCTCTATGAAACCCATAAGCTCATCACCTATCCGCGTTCGGATAGCCGTTATCTGCCGGAAGAGCACTTTGCCGGACGCCATTCGGTGATGAACGCCATTAGCGTGCACGCGCCGGATCTCCTGCCGCAGCCGGTGGTGAACCCGGACACCCATAACCGCTGCTGGGACGATAAAAAGGTGGACGCCCACCACGCGATTATCCCGACGGCGCGTGCCAGCAGCGTCAACCTGACCGACAACGAAGCGAAGGTCTATAACCTGATCGCCCGTCAGTACCTGATGCAGTTCTGCCCGGACGCGGTGTTCCGCAAATGCGTAATCGAACTGGAAATCGCGAAAGGGAAATTTATTGCTAAAGCCCGTTTCCTTGCAGAAGCAGGCTGGCGCACGCTGCTGGGGAACAAAGAGCGTGACGAGGAGAACGACGGCACGCCGCTGCCGGTGGTTGCTAAAGATGACGAACTGCTGTGCGAGAAGGGCGAAGTGGTTGAGCGTCAGACCCAGCCGCCGCGCCATTTCACCGATGCGACGCTGCTGTCGGCGATGACCGGGATCGCCCGCTTTGTGCAGGATAAAGATCTGAAGAAGATCCTGCGCGCCACCGACGGTCTGGGTACGGAAGCAACCCGCGCGGGGATCATCGAGCTGCTCTTTAAGCGCGGTTTTCTTGAGAAAAAGGGGCGCTATATCCATTCGACCGAGCCGGGCCGCGCGCTGATTCATTCCCTGCCGGAGCTGGCCGCCAGGCCGGACATGACCGCGCACTGGGAATCGGTGCTGACGCAGATCAGCGAGAAGCAGTGCCGCTATCAGGACTTTATGCAGCCGCTGGTGGGGACGCTTTACCAGCTGATCGATCAGGCGCGCAGCACGCCGGTGAAGCGCTTCAGAGGGATGGTTGCACCAGGCGCGGGGGCTAAGAAACCGTTTAAAAAGAAGAAAAGCGCGGCCTGATACGCCCGGTTTTCTCCCTCTCCCTGTGGGAGAGGGCCGGGGTGAGGGCACCCGGCCGCACGATATAAACCTTAAATCACACCCTGCCCGATCATGGCATCTGCCACCTTCACGAATCCGGCGATATTCGCCCCGCGTACGTAGTTGGTTTGCGATGCCTCGCCGCCGTACTCCACGCAGGCGTGGTGAATATCCAGCATGATATGGTGCAGGCGCGCATCCACTTTTTCTGCCTTCCAGCCGAGACGCGCGGCGTTTTGTGCCATCTCGAGGCCGGAGGTTGCCACGCCACCGGCGTTAGCGGCCTTGCCCGGTGCAAACAGCACGCCTGCCTCAAGGAACAGGTTCGTGGCGTCGATGGTGGTCGGCATGTTCGCCCCTTCGGCCACCGCTTTTACGCCGTTGCTAATCAACGTGCGCGCGGCTTCAACGTCCAGCTCGTTCTGCGTGGCGCACGGCAGGGCGATATCCACCGGCACGCCCCACGGCTGTTTTCCTTCCAGGTATGTCAGGCCAAACTCCCGGGCGTAATCCGCCACGCGTCCATCGCGGCTGGCTTTGATTTCACACAGGCGCGCGAGCTTCTCTGCCGTGAAGCCCGCTTCATCCACCACCGTGCCGCTGGAGTCAGAGGCGGTTACCACGCGAGCGCCAAACTGCATTGCTTTCTCAATCGCGTACTGCGCCACGTTACCGGAGCCGGACACCGCGACGCGCATGCCTTCAAAGCCTAAACCGTGGCGCTTGAGCATGGCTTCGGTGAAGTAAACCAGGCCGTACCCGGTCGCTTCCGGGCGGATCAGGCTCCCGCCAAACGACAGCCCTTTACCGGTAAAGACGCAGGCGCTGTTGTTGGAGAGCTTTTTCATCATCCCGGCCATAAAGCCTACTTCACGTCCGCCGACGCCGATATCACCGGCAGGTACGTCGGTATCCGGGCCGAGGTGACGGTAGAGCTCGGTCATCAGCGCCTGGCAGAAGCGCATCACTTCGCCTTCGCTTTTGCCTTTCGGATCGAAATCGCTTCCGCCTTTCCCGCCGCCCATCGGGAGCGTGGTGAGGGCGTTTTTAAAGGTCTGCTCGAAGCCGAGGAACTTCAGAATTGACAGGTTTACGGACGGGTGGAAGCGCATGCCACCCTTAAACGGGCCAATGGCCGAGTTAAACTGCACGCGCCACGCGCGGTTGACCTGCACCTGATTGCGATCGTCCACCCACGTCACGCGGAACTGGATCACGCGCTCTGGCTCGACAAGGCGTTCAAGCAGAGACATCTGGCGATAGCGCGGGTTTTGTTCAAGGAAGGGCCACAGGGTGGTCATCACTTCACGCACGGCCTGCGCGAACTCGCTCTGGTGCGGGTCGCGCTGCTGAACATGGGCAAGGAAACTTTCCAGAGAGCGTGTCTGATCCATAGATATAAGAACCTCTTATTGTATTTTATGTGTATTACTTATGCGATTTGTGTTGTTTTTTTGACTATATCACCCGTACCGCTTTGTGTGGCAAGCAGAAATGTAGGGCGAAAGGGAAATTAATGAGAGCGCAGGCGTCATAACCAAAAGCGATGAAGAGATAAATTAAAGGTTCCGCTCTGGTTTACCGTTATAGTCATTATCAAGGAACAACAGGAAGATGTGTCTATGAACCGTTATCTACTCACCGCGTTATGTCTGATCTTCACTGCTGGCGCGCAGGCTGACCGCATTCGTCCGGATGTGGAAGTGAATGTGCCGCCGGAAGTGTTTAGCTCCAGCGGTCAGAATCAAACGGTGCAGCCCTGCAATCAGTGCTGTATCTATCAGAATCAGAACTACTCGGAAGGGGCCGTGGTGAAAGCGGACGGCGTGCTGTTGCAGTGCCAGCGCGACGAGCGCGTTATCGGCACGAACCCGCTGGTCTGGCGTCGCGTAAAACAATAAACGCTTCCAGCAGCGGAATATCCGCGGGGGCCAGGGCGTAGCCAAACGCCTCTTCCGGCGTACACCACGCCAGCGCGCTGTGGTAGTGCGCCGTGAGCTCGCCGCTAAACGCAGGAACGTGCCAGGCGTGCAGGTTGATTAACCGCTGCGAGACTTCGCGCTGGTGGCTTGCTACATATTGCGCAGGCAGCGCTTCAATACCCAACTCTTCACGCAGCTCGCGGATAAGCGCCTCGGGCTGGGTTTCTCCGGCCTCGACTTTACCGCCTGCAAATTCCCACATGCCCGGCTGGTCGGCGTGGGCAGGGCGCTGCGCAAGTAAAATTTTGTCGTCTTTTTCGATGATGGCGGCAACGACATCGAGTGTTTTCAGCATGGTCGTCAATAATTGATAGCGAAAAAAGACATATTATCGTGCCCTTTCTCAGAGTCCAGCTATCAGGAGAATCAGGTGAAAGAGACTACCGCCTGGGTTGCCCCTATCGAATCCCTTCCCGCCAGCCTTAAACCCATTGCCGTGATGCAGAAAAAGCATTTTGGCGCCGTGCTGAATCCCACGCGCTGGTGGGGGCGCATGCCGCGTCTGTTCTGGCTGGTAGCGCTGTTCGTCGGTTTTCTGGAGCGTCGTCGCGCGCGCCTGACGCCCGTGCTTCGTTCGCTGCTCATGACGCGGGTGTCCCAGCTCTGCCACTGCGCTTTTTGTATTGATGCCAACAGCCTGCGGCTGGCCGAGCGCTGCGGGGCGCTGGATAAGGTGCAGGCCGTGAGCGACTGGCAGGGTTCCGCCTTGTTCACGGAGCAGGAGCGCGCGGCGCTGGCCTACGCCGAGGCGGTGACCGCCACGCCGCCCCGGGCGGATGAGGCCATCAGAGCGGCGCTGAAGCGCCACTTTACGGATGACGCTATCACCGAGATGACGGCGCTCATTGCCTTTCAGAATCTCTCTGCCCGCTTTAACGCTGCGCTGGATATTCCGGCGCAGGGGCTGTGCGCCACCTTTAACGAGACGCCTCATGCTTGATCGCCACCTTCATCCGCGGATAAAACCGGCGCTGAATCGTCTGGTCTCCGTGCTGGACCGACCGGGAATAACGCCCGACGGATTAACCCTGACCGGGTTTGCCATCGGCGTGCTGGCGCTGCCGTTTCTGGCCCTTGGCTGGTATCCGGCGGCGCTGGTCGTCATCGTGCTGAACCGCCTGCTGGACGGTCTGGATGGGGCGCTGGCGCGCCGCAGAGGGCTGACCGATGCGGGGGGATTTCTCGATATTGCGCTCGATTTTCTGTTCTACGCCCTGGTGCCGTTTGGCTTTGCGCTGGCAGCACCCGTTGAGAATGCGCTGGCCGCGGCCTGGCTGTTGTTTGCGTTTATCGGGACCGGCAGCAGTTTTCTGGCGTTTGCGGCGCTGGCCGCGAAGCACGAGATCGATAACCCCGGCTATGCGCACAAGTCGTTTTATTACATCGGAGGGTTAACGGAAGGGACGGAGACCCTCGCGCTGTTTGTGCTGTGCTGCCTCTTTCCGGCGCACTTTATGCTCTTCGCGTGGGTATTTGGCGCGCTGTGCTGGCTGACCACCACAACGCGCATCTGGAGCGGCTACGTGACGCTGAAGTCACTTAACCCTTAGAGCGCGCTTTCAGGCCCGCGCTCACCGGTCGTCACCGGGTTCTGCGGGTGACTGCTCCATTCGTACCAGCCGCCGTCATAGACGGCGATATTCTTCCAGCCCATCGCCCGGGCGTACATAAAGGTTTCGGACGCCCGCCAGCCGGTGCCGCAGTAAAACGCGACGTGCTGTTCCGGCAGAATATTCCAGCGCTTCCACTGGGCGGCGATGTCGTCAGCGCTGCGCATGGTGCCATCCGGGTTATGGAAATCCTCCATATGGGTAGCATCGCTGCCCGCGTGACCCCAGCGGGCACCGGCAATTTCACCTTTTGGCTTGATGTAGCTGTAGCCGCTGGTTTCGCCGATGAACTCCGGCCACGAGCGAATGCTGACCAGGGAGGCATCCTGACGGTGCAGCATGCCGCGCGCCTGTTCCATATCCACCATCAGCTGCGGCTGACCGGGGATCGGCGCGCCAAAATCGGGGGCTGGCATTACTTTACCGGGCGTGCCGCGCTCAACCGGCAGGCCTGCATCTGACCACGCCTTCCAGCCGCCGTCGAGAATACGCACATCCTTCACGCCCGCATAAAGCATAATCTGCGCCACGCGCGCGGCGGCGTATACGTCGCGGCCATACAAGATGACGGTGGTGTCGTGACGGATCCCGTGCTTCGCCAGCATCGCTTTCAGCTTGTCGTCGGAGACTTTATTCCACAGCGGTTCGCTTTCCACCTCGTTGGTGTCGATATAGCCCGCGCCGGGAATGTGGTTCAGCAGGTAAAACTTCGGCGCGCCCCAGGCGGCTTCGATCACTTTCCAGTCACCCGACGGCGCGGCGGTCACGGGTTTACCCTGCTGGAGCCGGTGGATCCACTGCGGGTAAACCAGCTGTTCAAAGTGGGGCAGACGCTGAAGGCGGTCTGGGGTCTGCAGTGCATCGCTGAGCAGCGAAACGTGGCGGTAACCGGCTTTCTCCAGGCGGGCTTTCACCGCCTGGTTATCGTTTTCGTCGCCGTACAGCGCGATGGCCGTCGCAGGGGTAAGCTGATGCTGTTTGGCCCACAGCGCAATCTGCTCGTCGCTCATGGCGCTAAGCCAGGCGGCAGCAAGGTTGAGTGCGGTGGGTTCATGCCCGGAGGGGCCGCTGAGCGTCTGCGGCCAGCCGTTATAGAAGGTGCTGGCGCGGGTGTCGACAGGCGTGCCGTGCTGCGCCTGAAGCTGAGACAGCGTGATGGCGTTGGGCATATCAGCCGCCAGCGAGGAAAAAGAAGCGAGGCCGCAGAGCAGGGCCAGCGCGGTCAGTTGAGAAACACGTTTCATCGAATAACCTGACGTCAGTAAAAGAGGGGGGCATTGTCGTCTCTCCCGAATCGGAAAACATTGCGTTAGCACATTATTGCCAGCGAGAAATCTCAATCAGCTCGCCGCCGGGCGGAATATCGTCTTCATCGTGCGTGACCAGCACCACCGGAATATTGCGCGCGCGGACGGCATCAAACACCCATGCCCGAAATGAGGCCCGCAACGCTTTATCGAGGCGGCTGAACGGTTCGTCCAGCAGCAGCGCCTGCGGCTCCGCGAGCAGGGCCCGCAGCAGGCTGACCCGGGCGCGCTCCCCGCCGGAAAGAGTGGCCGGATCGCTGGCGTAATGACCGCTCAGCCCGGCGGAATCCAGCGCCTGTTCGACCGCTTCCCGACGCGCGCGCCCGGCGATCCGTTCAGGCAGCGCCAGCAGCAAATTTTGCCCGACGCTGAACGGGTCGAACAGCAGCGCGTCCTGAAAGAGAATACCCAGCCCGCGGGACTCCACGGGAAGTCCGTCGCAGCGACGCGCGTCGAGCCACAGTTCGCCCCGTGCCTGGAAATCGTCTGACAGCGCGCCGACCATCCACGCAAATAGGGTCGATTTTCCGCTGCCGGACGGCCCCATCAGGGTGACGATCTCCCCGCGGGGCACGCAAAAACTGACCTCGCGGAAAAGCGGTTCGATGGTGAGATCTTTTACCTTCAGCATTATCGTAATCCTTGACGGTAGCGGCCCACGAGCCGGGATAACAGGGCGGCAAGACCAAACACCGTGCCCGTGACCAGCAGTAATCCCAGCGCCCGGTTAGCGAGAATCGGGATGCTGCCTCCGCTGCTGAGCGCGACGGTTTCGGTGGTCAGCGTGGCGAAACGCCCCGCGCCCAGCCACAACGTCGGCATGTATTGTGCCATGCTGACGGAAAAGCCGGTGGCAAAGGCCAGCAGCGCAGGGCGCACCAGCAGGGGGCATTTCAGCAGCAAGAATATTTTTTCCCGTCGCCAGCCGAGCGTTCTGGCGGTAAGAACAAGTCGGGGATCGATCCGCCGCCAGGCGGGTTGCAGCACCAGCAGCGTCCACGGTAATACCCACAGCAGATGGCTCCAGAGTACGGCGGCGTAGCGCCCGTCGAGTCCCAGGTGCAACGCAATTGCATACTGGCCGGTGACGAGCGGCAGCGCCGGAAGGGCGAGCGGTGACCACACCCACACCGCCCCGCGCTGCGGGCCCCATTCCAGCCAGAGAACGCTGATGAGCAGGGCGATCAGGCTCGAAAGCAGCCCGAAGGAAAGGCTGGTCCCCACGGGACCTACGTCGTCCCGCTGCGCCAGCATCAGCAGCACCGCGGCGCACAGGATGCCACACGCGGGCAGAAAGCCGCTGAGTGTACGTACAGGCAGAACGCGCTCAGACCTGCGGCGTGTCCCGCTGAGGTCAGGAACCCTGCGGCGCCATGCCTTCCATAAACCGTACCCAAGTGCGGCAAGCGCGGCTAGCAGCACGAGGAGTAGCAGGCACAGCAGCGTCCCTTTTGCCTGCTGCTGCGCGTCGCCCTGGCTCAGCCACTGCCAGGCCAGCACGGCCAGGGTAGGCGGGTTGCCGGGCCCGAGCACGATCGCCACGTCCACGACCGACAGCGACCACGCCAGCACCGCCAGCATCACCGCGCCGAGAACGGGCGCAATCGCCGGAAGGATCAGCCAGCTGAGCGTCTGAAAACGCCCATAGCCAAAGGTTTGCAGGACGATCTTCTGCAGTGCGAGCCGTTTTTCCGGCAGGACGGCGTAAATGGCCCACAGGACAAACGCGCTCTCTTTGACCGCGAGCGTCAGGCCCAGACCGACGCCGTAGCGGTCAAACGGCGGAGAACAGACGGTGCAGATCTGATAATACAGACCGCCCTCGGCAAACAGCAGTAACGCGCCGGTGGCGAACGCCACATGGGGGATCGCCAGCAGCCACGGCAGGCGGGTCGTGAGACGTCGCCAGCGCTTACCAGGCCACAGAAGGCTGACGAGGAAAAGGGCAATCAGCAACGCCCCCAGCGTGGCGATGAGCGTTGAGACCAGCGTGGCGACGGTCGCCTGAGGTAGCTGCGGATCGTTTAGCAGCCGCTGCCAGTTTGTCACCGAAAACGCCGGGGCAAGCAGCATGGCGCCGGCGGGCAGGACCGGCAGATAAATCACCGCCATCGCCAGCCAGACAAGCCCGCTCAGCGGGTGCCGTAACGACGCAGCCATTCCTGCTCCAGCGCGTTCACCCAGGCGGACTGCGGCTCTGCAAGCACCTTCGGCAGCCCCTGCGGCGTGTGGGCGAGCAGCTGTTTCGCTTCACCTTCGGGCAGCGTTTTCGCATCCAGTACGCTTGGGTCTCCCCAGACGGTCGGGTCTGCCTTGCGGATTTGCGCCCGCGGTGACAGTAGGAAATTAGCGACCACTTTCGCCCCCGCGCTCGCGCTGGCATTGGCCGGAATCGCCACAAAATGGACGTTGCCGAGCATCCCGCCCTGGAAACCAAAGCTGTAGCTGTCGGCGGGCAGTTCGCTGCTCGCCACTTTCTGCTGCACATGGGCCGGGTTAAAGGTCAGCGACAGGTTCAGACTGCCGCGGGCAAGCAGGGTGTCCATGCGCGCGGGCGAAGGGGGGAAGTCTTTGCCTTCGCGCCACAGCAGCGGGTGCAGCTTATCGAGGTAGGCCCAGAGCGGCGCGGTAACGTGGTCAAACGTTTCATCGGGTGCTTTTTGTAACGCCTCAGGACGATCGGTGAGGGTCAGAAGCAACTGCTCAAGAAATGCCGTGCCGGTAAAATCGGGCGGGCGAGGATAGCTGACCTTGCCCGGGTGCTGCTGCGCGTAAGCCAGCAGCGCCTGAGGATCCTCCGGCGGCGTCGGCATGCTGGCTTTGCGGGCGATAAAGGTCAGCTGCGCACCGCCCCACGGGGATTCCGCGCCGTCTGTAGGAATTGCAAAATCCTCCGTAACGGGCTTGCGGGTATCGACATAGCGCCAGTTTGGCAGCGTCTGCGCCCATCCGGTTTGCAGCAGGTTCGCTTCTTTTAACATGCGGAAGTTTTCGCCGTTGACCCACAGCAGGTCAACCGAGCCGTTGGCCTTACGCCCCGCGGCGGCTTCGGTCTGAATACGTTTTACCGCGTCGGCGGCATCCGCCAGCGGGACGATTTTGAGGGTAATGGCATAGTGCGTTTGCATCTCACCGCTGACCCACTCAAGGTAGCGGTTGACCGCCGGATCGCCGCCCCAGGCGTTAAACCAGACGGTCTGGCCTTTGGCCTGTTGTTGGATAGCGTGCCAGCTTTCGGCGGCAGAGAGGGGGGCTGCCAGCAGCAGACCGATCAGGAACGCGCAAAAACGCACACGGCGCATAATGCCTCACTTTTTAGCAGACGGGAGATAACGGGAAAACAGCCGGCGGGTGACCAGCGGTAATAACCCCAGTAGTGTAAAGGCGAATATCATGCCCGGCGACAAAATATCGCGCAGCGAGGTCACTTTTCCCAGCTCGCGCCCGGCGTTCAGAAAGACAACCGTCGCGGGCAGCATGGCGACCTGGCTGACCCACCAGTAGCGAAATACGCCAATCCGGGTCAGCCCCATCAGCAAATTCACCAGAAAAAACGGGAACAGCGGCATCAGGCGCAGGGCAAAAAGATAGCCCGCGCCGTCATGCGACATACCGGCGTTCACCGTTTTCATCTGCTGAGCAAACCGCCGCTGGACCCCGTCGCGCAGCAGATAACGACTGGCGAGCATGGCCAGCGTGGCCCCGAGCGTGGAGGCGAACGAGACCAGCGCGGTGCCTTCCCACAGGGGAAATAACGCCCCGCCCAGCAGGGTGAGGATCGCCGCGCCGGGTATCGACAGGGCGGAGACCGCGACATAGAGCGCAAAAAAGATCAGCGCGCTGCGCAGCGGCGCGTGGTCGACATGGGAAAGTAATGCCTGCTGGTGAGTTTTAATCCCTTCCAGGGAGAGGGTTCCCGGGGGAAGCATGACAAACGTCAGAATAAATGCGCCCAGAAGGGCGCACAGGAAAGCGATTTTTCGAATGTTCACGCGTCATTACAGCTTGAATTTAGCCCACACCGGCGCGTGGTCGGACGGTTTTTCCATGCTGCGGATATCGTAGTCGATCCCGGTTTCGATGCAGCGCTCGGCCAGCGGCGAACTGGCCAGCAGCAGGTCTATACGCAGGCCACGGTTGTCGTCAAAGCCTTTTGAGCGGTAGTCAAACCAGGAGAAGCGATCCTGCGTTTCCGGGTTGGCATTGCGGAAGGTATCCACCAGGCCCCAGCCCAGCAGGCGCTCCATCCACTCACGCTCTTCCGGCAGGAAGGAGCATTTGCCGGTACGCAGCCAGCGTTTGCGGTTCTCTTCGCCAATACCGATATCGAGATCCGTCGGGCTAATGTTCATGTCGCCCATGATCAGCACCGGATTCTCTTTTTTGAGTTCAGTTGTCAGGAAGTCCTGCAGATCCTGATAAAACTTCGCTTTGGCCGGGAATTTGGTTTCATGGTCACGGCTTTCACCCTGCGGGAAATACCCGTTAATGACCGTGATATTCCCGAGCGCAGAAGGCACTTCCGCCATGATGATGCGACGCTGCGCTTCTTCACCGTCGCTAGGGAAGCCGCGACGCACGGAAACCGGCGGCGCTTTGGTGAGCAGCGCGACCCCATAGTGTCCTTTCTGACCGTGATAGAAGACGTTGTAGCCGAGTTTCGCCACCTCTTCGAGGGGGAACATGTCGTCGTGAACCTTTGTCTCCTGCAGGCCGATCACATCTGGCTGATGTTGCTCAACGATAGCTTCAAGCTGATGAGGACGGGCACGCAGGCCGTTGATATTAAAAGAGACAAATTTCATAGTCGCTGCCAGTGCAAGGTGAATAGTGCATGGATGGTAGCAGAATTTGCGTCAACTGTTACCGGGTTCGACCAATAACTGCGACAGATAATGCCGGTGGTGCAATATTTGCACCATTCTGACGCGCTTCGCCCCCAAACAGGGCGTAAATGACCAATAAATTTCGCGAGCGATCACAATTCCAGAATTATATTTGGCCTGTGCATACTCTTTCTGATTTTCATGCGGCAAAGCGCCGCTTGTCGTAAAAATATTCACTTTTTATGCACTAACAGTGAATAACTCCATGTTGTAACTTGTTGATATTCTGTTACCTCAACCCGTTTATGCATTTTTATCGCTGGCTGGCACGAAGGCTGCAATCTACATTCACAGTGCAAACACTCAATTATTTAACATTCAAATAACCTTTTATTTACCGGATGAGGTCGCTATGTCTCTGTCAATTACGCGTGAAAATTTCGATGAATGGATGATGCCGGTTTACGCTCCGGCGGCTTTTATTCCGGTTCGTGGGGAAGGCTCGCGCCTGTGGGATCAGCAGGGTAAAGAGTACATCGACTTTGCAGGTGGGATTGCGGTCAACGCGCTGGGTCATGCGCACCCGGCGCTGCGTCAGGCGCTGAACGACCAGGCGGCGAAGTTCTGGCATACCGGCAACGGCTTCACCAACGAGCCTGCGCTGCGCCTGGCCAAAAAACTGATCGACGCGACGTTTGCGGAGAAGGTCTTTTTCTGTAACTCGGGGGCGGAAGCCAACGAGGCGGCGCTGAAGCTGGCGCGCAAATATGCGCACGATAAATTTGGAACCCACAAGAGCGGTATCGTGGCGTTTAAAAATGCCTTCCACGGACGCACGCTCTTTACCGTCAGCGCGGGCGGTCAGCCTTCCTATTCGCAGGATTTCGCGCCGCTGCCGCCGGATATTCGTCACGGTATTTATAACGATCTGCAGTCCGCCAGCGAGCTGATTAACGACACCACCTGCGCGGTGATCGTCGAGCCGATGCAGGGCGAAGGCGGCGTGCTTCCGGCGCAAAAAGCCTTCCTGCAGGGGCTGCGCGAGCTGTGCGATCGTCACGATGCGGTCCTGATTTTCGACGAAGTGCAGACCGGCGTGGGCCGCACCGGCGAGCTGTATGCCTATATGCACTACGGCGTGACGCCGGACGTGCTTTCGACCGCCAAAGCGCTGGGCGGCGGCTTCCCGATTGGGGCGATGCTGACCACAGATAAATTCGCCAGCGTAATGACCGTGGGCACCCACGGCACCACCTACGGCGGCAACCCGCTGGCTACCGCCGTTGCCGGACAGGTTCTCGATATCATTAACACTCCTGAGGTGCTGAAAGGCGTTAAGCAGCGTCACGACTGGTTTGTCGAGCGTCTGAATGCCATCAACAGCAAAACGGGGCTGTTTAAAGAAATTCGCGGTCTGGGGCTGTTAATCGGCTGCGAGCTCACCGCTGAGTTTGCCGGGAAAGCTAAACTTATTTCACAGGAAGCGGCAAAAGTGGGCGTAATGGTGCTGATTGCCGGTGCCAACGTGGTGCGTTTTGCGCCTGCGCTGATCGTCAGCGAGGAAGAGGTGCAAACCGGTCTGGACCGTTTTGCGCTGGCGTGTGAAAAAGTGAAATCCGGGGTGTCATCATGATGGTCATCCGTCCCGTTGAGCGTGGCGATCTCGCCGGGCTCATGCAGCTTGCCGGTAAGACGGGAGGCGGGCTGACCTCGCTTCCGGCCGATGAAAAAACGCTGTCGGCGCGCATCGAGCGCGCCCTGCATACCTGGCAGGGGACGTTGCCAAAAAGCGAGCAGGGGTATGTGTTCGTGCTGGAAGACACCGACACGGGAACCGTGGCCGGGATCTGCGCCATTGAAGTGGCCGTCGGGCTTAACGACCCGTGGTACAACTACCGCGTCGGCACCATGGTTCACGCCTCGAAAGAGCTGAACGTCTATAACGCGCTGCCCACGCTGTTTCTCTGCAATGACCACACGGGGGCCAGCGAGCTGTGCACGCTGTTCCTCGATCCGGCGTGGCGCAAAGAGGGCAACGGCTATCTGCTCTCCAAATCGCGCTTTATGTTTATGGCCGCCTTCCGCGATCGCTTTAACGAAAAAGTGGTCGCAGAGATGCGCGGCGTGATCGACGACACCGGCTACTCGCCGTTCTGGGAGAGCCTGGGCGAGCGCTTCTTTTCGATGGAGTTCAGCCGGGCGGACTATCTTTGCGGCACCGGCCAGAAAGCCTTTATTGCCGAACTGATGCCGAAGCATCCTATCTATACCCATTTCCTCAGTCCGGAAGCGCAGGCGGTGATCGGCGAAGTGCATCCGCAAACCGCGCCCGCCCGCGCGGTGCTGGAGAAAGAAGGCTTCCGCTACCGCAACTATGTCGACATCTTTGACGGCGGGCCTACGCTTGAGTGCGATATCGACCGCGTGCGCGCGATCCGTAAGAGCCGGCTGGTTGAGGTCTCTGAAGGCCAGCCCGCGCCGGGCGACTGGCCCGCATGCCTGGTGGCGAACGAAAATTACGCCAACTTCCGCGCCATGCTGGTGCGAACCAACCCGAAATGTGAACGTCTGGTGCTGACGGCTGCTGAGCTCGATGCCCTGAAATGTAACGCCGGCGATACGGTTCGCCTGGTGCGTCTCTGCCCTGAGGAGAAAACAGCATGACATTATGGATTAACGGTGACTGGGTCACGGGTGAAGGCGAACAGCGCGTAAAGACCAATCCGGTTGGAAAAGAGGTGCTCTGGAAGGGGCATGACGCCAGCGCCGCGCAGGTAGATCAGGCCTGCCATGCCGCTCGCCGTGCGTTTCCGGCGTGGGCAAAACAGCCTTTCGCCGTGCGCCAGGCAATTGTTGAAAAGTTTGCCGGGCTGCTGGAGGCAAACAAGGCTGAACTGACGCGCATCATCGCGTCTGAAACCAGTAAACCGCGCTGGGAAGCGACAACCGAAGTGACGGCGATGATCAATAAAATCGCCATTTCGGTCAAGGCGTACCATACCCGTACCGGCGAACAGCGCACCGACATGCCGGACGGCGCGGCCACGCTGCGCCACCGTCCGCACGGCGTGCTGGCGGTGTTTGGTCCGTACAACTTCCCGGGGCATCTGCCGAATGGCCACATTGTGCCCGCGCTGCTGGCGGGCAATACCGTTATTTTCAAACCGAGCGAGCTCACGCCATTAACCGGCGAGGCGGTGGTTAAGCTGTGGGAACAGGCCGGCCTGCCGCCGGGCGTGCTGAACCTGGTGCAGGGCGGACGTGAAACCGGCCAGGCGCTGAGCGCGCTGAGCGATATCGACGGCCTGCTGTTTACCGGCAGCGCCGGGACGGGCTATCAGCTGCACCGCCAGCTGGCGGGGCAGCCGGAAAAAATTCTGGCGCTGGAGATGGGCGGCAACAACCCGCTGATTGTGGAAGATCCTGATGATATCGACGCCGCGGTGCACCTGACGATTCAGTCCGCCTTTATTACCGCCGGACAGCGCTGCACCTGCGCCCGCCGCCTGCTGGTCAAGCGCGGTGCGCAGGGCGATGCCTTCCTGAAGCGTCTGGTAGAAGTGAGCGCGCGGCTGGTACCTGCCGCGTGGGATGCCGATCCGCAGCCGTTTATCGGCGGGCTGATTTCCGAACAGGCCGCGCTGAACGTACTGAAGGCCTGGCATGACCACGTCGCGCGCGGCGCGAAAACCCTGCTCGAGCCAAAGCAGGTTCAGCCGGGCACCTCGCTGCTGACGCCGGGCATCGTTGAGATGAGCGGCGCGAGCAACGTGCCGGATGAAGAGGTCTTTGGCCCGCTGCTGTGCGTCTGGCGCTATGACGATTTCGATGCGGCGATTGCGATGGCGAATAACACCCGCTACGGCCTGTCGAGCGGGCTGATTTCACCGCATCGCGAGAAGTTTGAACAACTGCTGCTGGAAGCGCGCGCCGGTATTGTGAACTGGAATAAACCGCTGACCGGGGCCGCGAGCACCGCGCCGTTCGGCGGCGTGGGCGCGTCGGGCAACCATCGCGCCAGCGCGTGGTATGCCGCCGATTACTGCGCGTGGCCGATGGCGAGCCTGGAAACCCCGGCGTTGACGCTGCCGGAGACGCTTAATCCGGGGCTGGATTTTACCGGAGGGGATCGTCATGAAAGCGCGTGAAGTTAACTTTGACGGGCTGGTGGGGCTGACGCACCACTATGCCGGTCTCTCTTTTGGTAATGAAGCCTCGACGAAGCATCGCTTTCAGGTCTCGAACCCGAAGCTGGCGGCGAAGCAGGGGCTGCTAAAAATGAAGGCGCTGGCTGATGCCGGTTTCCCGCAGGCGGTGATCCCGCCGCAGGAGCGTCCGAACGTGGCGGTGCTGCGTCAGCTCGGCTTTAGCGGCACCGATGAGCAGGTGGTTGAAAAAGCGGGTACGCAGACGCCGCACCTCCTCTCGGCGGCAAGCTCGGCCTCTTCGATGTGGGTGGCCAACGCCGCGACCGTCGCGCCGTCAGCCGATACGCTGGATGGCAAAGTTCATCTGACGGTGGCGAACCTGAACAATAAATTCCACCGCGCCACCGAAGCGGAAACCACCGAGCGCGTGCTGCGCGCCATTTTCAACCATGACGCCCATTTTGAGGTGCATCAGGCTCTGCCGCAGGTGGCGATGTTTGGCGACGAAGGCGCGGCTAACCATAACCGCCTGGGGGGCGATTATGGCGACCCGGGCCTGCAGCTGTTTATCTACGGGCGAGAAGAGGGGGGCCACGCCGCGCCAACCCGTTATCCTGCGCGTCAGACGCTGGCAGCCAGCCAGGCGGTTGCCCGCCTGAACCAGGTCAATCCTTCCCAGGTGATTTTTGCCCAGCAAAACCCGCATGTGATCGATCAGGGCGTGTTCCACAACGACGTGATTGCCGTTTCCAACCGCCAGGTGCTGTTCTGCCACGAGCAGGCGTTTGCCCATCAGGAGAAGCTGCTCGCCACGCTGCATGAGCGCGTGCGCGGCTTCACGCCAATTCAGGTGCCAACGGAGGCGGTGAGTGTGCAGGATGCGGTCGAAACGTATCTGTTCAATAGCCAGCTGCTCAGCCGCGATGACGGCAGCATGATGCTGGTCCTGCCGCAGGAGTCCCGGGATCATCAGGGCGTGTGGCGCTACCTGACCGAGCTGGTGAAGGCCGATAACCCGATTGACGAACTGCGCGTGTTTGATCTGCGCGAAAGCATGGCTAACGGCGGTGGCCCAGCCTGTTTACGTCTGCGCGTGGTCTTGACCCAGGACGAAATGCAGGCGGTTAACCCGGCGGTCATGATGAACGATACGCTCTTTACCCGTCTGAATGACTGGGTCGATCGCTACTATCGCGATCGGCTAACGCAGGCGGATCTGGTTGACCCGCAGCTTCTGCGTGAAGGACGCGAGGCGCTGGACGCATTATCGACAATCCTGCAGCTGGGATCGGTTTACCCGTTCCAGCGCTAAAGGAGTGGATATGGAAAATTTACTGGCGCTGACCCTGGCCAATGAGACGCCGGAACAGAAAGAGGGGGACGGCCCCTCATTTCGCTGGCGGTGGCTGGGGCGCGGGGTGCTTGAGCTGACGCCGACCGCAAAAAGCGATCTCTCGCTGCTGCTTTCAACGGGCATTCACGGGAATGAAACGGCACCCGTTGAGATTGTCGATCTGCTGCTGCGCGCGCTGTATCGCGGTGAGATCGCCCTGACGTGCCGCGTGCTGGTGGTGCTCGGCAATCCGCCTGCGCTGGCGCAAAACAAACGGTACCTGGTCAGCGACATTAACCGCATGTTCGGCGGGCGCTGGGCGCAGTTTCCGCAGAGTGACGAAACGGCGCGGGCAGCGTGGCTGGAGAGCGTGGTGACCACGTTTTTTGCCGCTGCGGGACCGGCGCGCTGGCATCTGGATCTGCATACGGCCATCCGCGCGTCCTACCATGTTCGCTTCGGCGTGCTGCCGCAGCGCAATCAGCCGTGGGAGGAAGATTTCCTGAGCTGGCTGGGAGACGCCGGGCTTGAGGCGCTGGTCTTTCACCAGTCGCCGGGCGGAACCTTTACGCACTTCACCTGTGAGAACTTTGGTGCGTTGTCCTGTACGCTGGAGCTGGGGAAAGCGCTGCCGTTTGGCCAGAACGATCTCACCCGCTTTGCGCCTACGCATCTCGCCCTTCGGGCGCTGCTGGGAGGAAAGGCTCCCGAGCACGCGCATCAGCCCGTTGAGCGGTACCGTGTCGTACAGCAGATCACGCGCCGCAGCGATGCCTTCCTGCTCCACATGGCCGCACATACTCTGAACTTCACCCCGTTTCGCAAAGGGGCGCTGCTGGCCGAGGATGGTGAGGAGCGTTACGAGGTGCAGAAAACCACCGAGTATGTTTTATTCCCTAACCCCACCGTCGCGTTTGGCCTGCGGGCCGGGCTGATGCTGGAAAAAATATCCTGAACCTTTCCCCTCTCATCATTCGGGAGGGGGAAGTAAAAAACTTTTCTTAACGATTAAAGCGCTTGCGCTTGTTTTGCAGAATATTCCTGGTGAATTGCTTTATTATTCGCCCTCACTCCGTTATAATTCTGCTAAATCGCTTTAAAATCATCGTATTGAATATTTTTTGTTGCAACTCTCCACGCTTTATCCTTATTTCCTCCACATTTGGCGAAAATTTGTTTTTTACACTTTCATTGTTTTACCGTTGCTCTGACTAATTGACGATAAACCCCGTAAAGTTAATCTCGTCAGCACGGCATAGCGCCGAAGAATAACTGAAAGAAAGGAAATAAATTATGCGTAAGTTTACTGCACTGTTTGTTGCTTCTACCCTGGCTCTGGGCGCTACCAGCATGGCGTTCGCCGCAGATACTGCGACCACCACCACTGCCGCGCCTGCTGAAGGCAAAATGATGATGCATCATAAAGGTCCGGGTATGCACAACGAGATGATGATGTTTAAGGATCTCAACCTGACGGATGCGCAGAAACAGCAGATCCGCGATATCCGTAAAGGCGAACGCGACCAGATGAAACGTCCTCCGCTGGAAGAGCGTCGTGCGATGCATGACATCATCGCCAGCGACAGCTTCGACAAGGCGAAAGCCGAAGCGCAGATCGACAAAATGGCCGAGCAGCACAAAGCCCGCATGCTGGCTCACATGGAAACCCAGAACAAGATCTACAACATTCTGACCCCGGAACAGAAAAAACAATTTAATGCGAATTTTGAGAAGCGTCTGACAGAACGTCCGGCGATGGAAGGTAAAATGCCAGCACCAACCGAATAATCGGTTCACACTCTTAAGACCGCCGGGATCCTGTCCACAAAAGCGCAATCGCTGTGGACAGGACCGGCGGTTTTTCTTTCCTGCCCTCTTGCCTGCCGCCGCCAGCGCGGTATCCTCCTGTAGTCGCTTCAGAGAATGTTTGTAGAGTCATGGCGTTAGCATTTTTATTAACGTCGCGCTAAGGCCTGCCCGCTCTGCTGCCGATACTGTTTCTGTGAATACCCAACGATAACAAACAAGACAGCAACGATAGCGATATCCTTGCCCTGGCACGGGTTGTGCCATTCAGGAGTGGTGATGGAGTTCTTTGATATCCGTAAGATGCCGGTCAGCCTGTGGCGCAATGGCGCTGGCGAGACGCGTGAGATTTGCTGCTTCCCTCCCGCGACGCGGGATTTTCACTGGCGTGCCAGTATCGCGACTATTGCCAGCAACGGCGAATTCTCCTCGTTTCCCGGCGTCGATCGGGTGATCACCTTGCTGGAAGGGGGAGAGGTGACGCTGGATGCTGGTCAGGCGTTCTTCCATACCCTGAAGCACCATCAGCCCTACAGTTTTGCCGGCGATTTGCCGGTGAAAGCGCTGCTGAGTGATGGGCGGATGGCGATGGACTTTAACATCATGACCCGGCGCGACTGCTGCCAGGCGAAGGTGCGCGTCGCTGACCGTACCTTTACTACCTTTGGCTCACGCGGGGGCGTGGTGTTTGTGTTAAGCGGGGCGTGGCAGCTGGGTGATAAGTTGCTGACGGCCGATCAGGGCGCCAGCTGGGAGGAGGGTACCCATACGCTGCGTCTGCTGGAGGCTCAGGGTACCTTATTGTTCAGCGAAATCACATGGCTGCCAGGCCATTGAGTTCAATGATCTCAAACTTACCGGCCAGGACCGGTTTACAGAGAATTTTGTAGCCATCGTGGTCAAATCCGGCGGGCGTGCGCAGCAGGGTTGCCGCGTCGTTGATGTCGTCGACGGCGCCCAGCCAGAGCCAGTTGTTGACGATGTGATACTGGGTCATTGTCTCGCCCACCTCTTTTAGCGCAACGGCGCTTTCCCACGGCCAGCAGTTCACGCTGATGGCCGCCAGACCGCTGAGGAGCCGGGCGTGATGCGCCTCAACGCTCTCTTTCCCGCAGCAGGCACCGGCGCAGCGCTTCAGCGCGGATCGAAAACAGGCGCGTCCGCGGGTGGTTGCCTCCAGGCCCAAAAGGCTGTAGCAAAGCTGGAGCTCGTCCGCCAGCGTCTGCAGCGCCTGAAGTGCGGCACGTTTATTGGCGAACAGCCCATAGAGATTCGGGGCATGAGAAAAATCGACGTCGCGCGCGTAGACGACTTGCGGCTTGCCCTCGCTGATCTGCAGGGAGCAGAGCTGACGGTTGCGGCGCAGACGCTTGTTGAACAGCGGCTGCTGTTCTTTTATCAACCGCGCCTCCAGCAACAGCGCGCCCATTTCTCCGGCCGTCTGGAACCAGGTAATGCGTCGCGACTGGCGCAGCATGGCGGCCTCGTCCGGGGTGCGAAGATGGGATAACACCCGACTGCGGATGTTAACGCTCTTGCCGATGTAGAGCGGCAGGGTGTCGCTTTCGCCGTGAAAGATGTACACGCCCGGCTGTTTAGGCAATGCTTCAAGCCAGGGGCGAAGGTGCTCGGGATATTCGTAGATAGCCGCCGCTTCAAACTCAAGACGCGGGGCGGATTGACGCCTGCTCACATACTGCTCCATATACTGTTCAGGTATACAGTGTAGCAGGAGTGTGGTGGTTAAAAAAGAGCCGGGTGGCGGCTGCCCCTCACCCTAACCCTCTCCCCATAGGGGAGAGGGGATTGTCCTCTGCTTGCATAAATTTGCGGAGAAACGTTTATTTCCAGAAATCGTCAAACACCGTAATTGGCGTGTGGCGCTTGTGCTCGGTTTTCAGGTACCAGCCTTCGATGATTTTCGCGGTACCTTCATCCAGCTTTTTGCCTTCCAGATAATCATCAATGTTGTCATAGGTGACGCCAAGGGCCGCTTCATCCGGCAGGGAAGGGCGATCGTCCTCAAGGTCCGCTGTCGGCGCTTTCTTATACAGATGCTCAGGACAGCCCAGCGCGGCCAGCAGCTGCTTACCCTGACGCTTGTTCAAACGGAAGATCGGGTTAATGTCGGTGCCGCCGTCGCCGTATTTGGTGAAGAAACCGTTGATCGCTTCTGCCGCATGGTCGGTGCCGACGACGACGCCTTTGGTCATCCCGGCGATGCTGTACTGCGCTTTCATGCGCTCGCGGGCTTTTTCATTGCCGCGAACAAAATCGCTCAGCTCAATGCCCGCTTCGCGAAGCGCCTGCTCGCTTGCCAGCACCGAGCCCTTAATATTCACGGTCAGCACGCGGTCAGGCTGAATGAAGGTAATGGCATCCTGGCAATCCTGCTCGTCCGCCTGCACGCCATAAGGAAGACGCACCGCGATAAACTGCAGCGTCTCATCGCCCGTCTCTTCGCGAAGCTCTGAAATCGCCATCTGGCAGAGTTTACCGGTCAGGGTAGAGTCCTGGCCGCCACTGATGCCCAGCACCAGGGATTTCAGGAAAGCGTTCTTTTTTAAGTACGATTTTAAAAAATCCACGCTGCGGCGGATCTCTTCATGTGCATCTACCGTGGGCTTCGCGCCCAGTGCCTGAATAATCTCTTGTTGCAGAGCCATCACGCCCTCCATATGCAGTACATAAACAGATTGTGTTAGCTGTTAAAACTAACCCTTTGGGCGAGAAACGACAAGGATCACAGTTTCGAGTGCGCTAATTTGCGCCGATTTAGCAGGTTATCGTTGTTTTATTAGAATTTTCCGAAATTCGTCTGGCGTAACTCACAAAGTTGAACAATAGTACTTTTTATCCCATGCTTATATAACACGCTGATAAACAAGAGGACGGAATATGAACAAGAACGTAGCAGGAATTCTTAGCGCAGCGGCGGTACTGACTATGCTGGCAGGGTGTACAGCTTACGATCGCACCAAGGATCAGTTTACGCAGCCCGTAGTAAAAGACGTTAAAAAAGGGATGACCCGTTCGCAGGTGGCCGCGATTGCCGGTAAACCTTCTTCTGAAGTGACCATGATTCATGCGAAAGGGACCTGCCAGACCTATATCCTGGGTCAACGTGATGGTAAGGCAGAAACCTACTTTGTCGCGCTGGATGATACCGGTCATGTGATCAACTCCGGCTATCAGACCTGTGCTGAATACGACACCGATCCGCAGGCACCTAAGGCGCAGTAACCCTCCTTGCCTGAGGATGTTAACAAACCGGCCCAGGGGCCGGTTTTTTTATGCATACGTAAATCTTATTTCTTTGCGCGAATTATTTGCCCGAAATGTGAAGGGAGTCAACAAGCCAGGTCAATGAGAGACAATTTGAGTCTATCCAGAATTATCCCCTGTCTGTACCATTGCGTATACTCACTCCAACGATAAACAACAGTACGCAAGCTACCTGTCTGCCGGGACAGCGAGTCGAGTGATAGCGCGATGGCAGGTAGTCATACAAGAGGGAAAACACGATGGAAAAGAAACATATCTACCTGTTCTGCTCAGCGGGCATGTCAACCTCGCTTCTGGTGTCAAAGATGCGTGCGCAGGCTGAAAAGTATGAAGTCCCTGTGGTGATTGAAGCGTTTCCAGAGACGCTGGCGGGCGAAAAAGGCCAGACAGCCGATGTCGTTTTACTGGGGCCGCAAATTGCCTATATGTTGCCCGAAATTCAACGACTGTTACCGAATAAACCTGTCGAAGTGATCGACTCGGGGCTGTACGGCAAGATTGATGGTTTAGGTGTTCTTAAAGCTGCTGTGGCAGCAATTAAAAAAGCTGCTAATTAATTTTTATTTTTCCCGTCAAAGAGTTATTTCACACACAATACGCCGTAACATGCGTTACGGCATTTAAGGGTATTTTCCTATGAGTAAAGTCATCGCTTCACTTGAAAAGGTACTCCTTCCTTTTGCTGTTAAAATAGGAAAGCAGCCTCACGTTAATGCCATCAAAAACGGTTTTATTAAATTAATGCCGTTGACGCTGGCCGGGGCCATGTTCGTTTTAATTAACAACGTTTTTCTGAGCTTTGGTGAAGGTTCCTTCTTTTATTCATTAGGAATTAGGTTAGACGCTTCCACTATTGAAACCCTTAATGGTTTTAAAGCCATCGGCGGCAACGTCTATAACGGTACGTTGGGGATTATGTCGCTGATGGCGCCTTTCTTTATTGGGATGGCACTGGCAGAAGAGCGTAAAGTCGATCCGCTGGCTGCCGGGTTATTATCCGTTGCTGCCTTTATGACCGTCACGCCTTACAGCGTGGGTGAAGCCTATGCCGTCGGTGCCAACTGGCTGGGTGGGGCCAACATTATCTCCGGTATTGTTATCGGTCTGGTGGTGGCAGAAATGTTCACCTTTATTATCCGTCGCAACTGGGTTATCCGCCTGCCGGATAGCGTACCGGCTTCCGTTTCCCGTTCATTTTCCGCGTTGATTCCGGGCTTCATTATTCTCTCTATCATGGGGATTATCGCCTGGGCGCTCTCCCACTGGGGCACAAACTTCCACCAGATCATCATGGACTCTATCTCTACGCCACTGGCGTCGATGGGTGGCGTGGTCGGTTGGGCGTATGTGATTTTCACCTCTCTGCTGTGGTTCTTTGGCGTGCATGGTTCACTGGCACTGGCCGCGCTGGACAGCGGGATTATGACCCCCTGGGCACTGGAAAACGTTGCGCTTTACCAGCAGTACGGCTCCGTTGACGCGGCGCTGGCAGCCGGTAAAACCTTCCATGTGTGGGCGAAGCCGATGCTTGACTCCTATATCTTCCTGGGCGGTACCGGGGCGACTTTGGGTCTGATCATCGCGGTCTTTATTGTCTCTCGTCGTGCTGATTACCGTCAGGTCGCGAAGCTGGCGCTGCCATCAGGCATCTTCCAGATTAACGAACCGATTCTGTTCGGTCTGCCAATCATCATGAACCCGGTCATGTTCATTCCGTTCATCCTGATTCAGCCGCTGCTGGCCGCTATCACCCTGACGGCGTATTACATGGGCATCATTCCACCGATTACCAACATTGCACCGTGGACCATGCCAGCAGGTCTGGGCGCCTTCTTCAACACCAACGGCAGCGTCGCAGCCTTCCTGCTGGCGATATTCAACCTCGGGATTGCCACCCTGCTGTACATGCCGTTCGTGGCGATTGCCAACAAAGCCGCCACCATCATTGATGAAGAAGAGAGCGAAGAGGATATTGCCCTCTCACTGAAATTCTAAGATTGACCGGCGCGGGGAAGCCCGCGCCAGCCACAAGGAGCTTAAACATGTTAGATTTGGATAGTATTGTCGCAGACGAAGCCGCCGAGAACGATCTTGAAGAAGTGGTGATGGGGCTTATCATCAACTCCGGACAGGCCCGCAGCCTGGCCTATGCCGCACTGAAGCAGGCCAAGCAGGGGGATTTCGCCGCCGCGAAAACCATGATGGAACAGTCCCGCACGGCGCTGAATGAAGCGCACCTGGTGCAGACAAAGCTGATTGAAAGCGATCAGGGCGAAGGGAAGATGAAGGTCAGCCTGGTGCTGGTCCACGCGCAGGATCACCTGATGACCTCGATGCTGGCGCGTGAGCTGGTGGCGGAGCTCATTGAGCTTCACGAGAAGATGCAGTAAGTCAGACTGAGCAGCAGGAGGTCAGCACGATGGAAATTAAAACCGCACTTGAACAGCAGCTGTTTAATGGCAAAAATTTTCATGTGGTTATCTACAACAAAACGGAGAGCGCCAGTGGTCTGCACCAGCATGACTACTACGAGTTCACGATTGTTCTGACCGGTCGCTACTACCAGGAGATCAACGGTAAGCGCGTCCTGCTTGAGCGAGGGGATTTTGTCTTCCTGCCGATGGGGTCTTATCACCAGAGCTTTTACGAATTTGGTGCCACCCGCATTCTGAATGTGGGCGTCAGCAGACGTTTCTTCGAGAAGCACTATCTGCCGCTGGTGCCGTTCTGCTTCGTTGCCTCCCAGGTCTATCGGGTCAAAAACGAGTTCATGACCTGGATTGAGACGGTTATCGCTTCGCTTAACTTCCGCGACAATGAATTTGATGAGTTTATTGAAACGGTGACCTTCTACGTGATGAACCGGCTGCGCCATCATCGTGAAGAGCAGCAGGTGACGGATGATATTCCGCAATGGCTGCGCGGCACCGTTGAGCTGATGCACGATAAAGGCCAGTTCAGCGAAAATGCGCTGGAAAATATGGTGTCGCTGTCGGGCAAATCCCAGGAATATCTGACCCGTGCAACGCAGCGCTATTATCGTAAAACGCCCGTGCAAATTATTAATGAAATCCGCATTAACTTTGCCAAAAAACAGCTGGAAATTACCAACTATTCTGTCACCGATATTGCGTACGAGTCAGGATACAGCAGTCCCAGTCTGTTTATTAAGACCTTTAAGAAATTGACGTCATTCACACCGAACAGTTACCGGAAGAATTTAACGGTAATGAATTAACTTTCGGCGGATTATCCGCCACAAATATTGCTTTAATGGCTTGCCCAAATAGCGGGAATAGTACGCTATACCTTGCAGGCGATTAACCTGATACGCTAAGGGAGATATTATGCAGAAGAAATTAAAAGTCGTAACCATTGGTGGCGGCAGCAGCTATACCCCGGAATTACTTGAAGGTTTCCTGAAACGTTATCATGAATTACCGGTCAGCGAATTATGGCTGGTGGACGTTGAGGAAGGTCAGGAGAAGCTGAATATTATTTTCGACCTGTGCAAGCGCATGGTGGAAAAAGCGGGCGTGCCTTTGACCGTGCATAAAACCCTGGACCGTCGTCTGGCGCTGAAAGATGCGGATTTCGTCACTACCCAGCTGCGCGTTGGCCAGCTGAAGGCGCGCGAGCTGGACGAGCGTATTCCGCTGAGCCACGGCTATCTGGGGCAGGAGACCAACGGCGCAGGCGGCCTGTTTAAAGGTCTGCGTACCATCCCGGTCATTTTCGACATCGTCAAAGACGTGCAGGAGATCTGCCCGAACGCGTGGGTGATTAACTTCACCAATCCGGCCGGGATGGTCACTGAAGCGGTCTATCGTCATACCGGCTTCAAACGTTTTATCGGCGTCTGCAACATTCCGATCGGCATGAAGATGTTTATCCGCGACGTGCTGGCGCTGACCGACAGCGACGATCTCTCCATCGATCTGTTCGGCCTGAACCACATGGTGTTTATTAAAGATGTCATCGTGAACGGAAAATCGCGCTTTGCCGAGCTCCTCGACGGCGTAGCTTCCGGTCGCCTGACGGCGGCATCCGTGAAAAACATCTTTGACCTGCCGTTCAGCGAAGGGCTGATCCGCTCGCTGAACCTGCTCCCGTGCTCGTACCTGCTTTACTACTTCAAGCAGAAAGAGATGCTGGCCATCGAAATGGGCGAGTACTATAAGGGCGGCGCGCGCGCGCAGATCGTTCAGAAGGTCGAGAAGCAGCTGTTCGATTTGTATAAAGACCCGAACCTGAACGTCAAACCGAAAGAACTGGAGCAGCGCGGCGGGGCCTACTACTCCGATGCGGCGTGTGAAGTGATCAACGCCATCTACAACGACAAGCAGGCGGAACACTATGTCAACGTGCCGCATCACGGTCATATCGACAATATCCCGGCGGACTGGGCCGTCGAGATGACCTGCATCCTGGGGCGCGAGGGCGCTAAACCGCATCCACGCATCACCCACTTCGATGATAAGGTCATGGGCCTGATCCACACCATTAAGGGCTTTGAAGTGGCGGCAAGCAACGCGGCGCTGAGCGGCGAGCTCAATGATGTTCTGCTGGCGCTGAACCTCAGCCCGCTGGTGCATTCAGACCGCGATGCGGAGCAGCTGGCCAGCGAGATGATCCTGGCACATGAAAAATGGTTGCCGAATTTTGCCGCCACGATCGAGAAGCTGAAGTTCAAACACCACTAAGAGGACGCACAATGGAAAACCTGCTGATCGTTAATGCTGATGACTTTGGTCTCTCGAAAGGCCAGAACTACGGCATTATTGAAGCCTGTCGCCGGGGGGTTGTGACCTCTACCACGGCACTGGTGAATGGTGAGGCGGTTGAACACGCGGCGCAGCTGAGCCGCGAGGTGCCGGCGCTGGGCGTCGGCATGCATTTTGTGCTGACGCTCGGGATGCCGCTTTCGCCAATGCCGGGCCTGACGCGCGACGGACAGCTTGGAAAGTGGATTTGGGAACTGGCGGAGCAGGATGCTCTGCCGCTCGAAGAGATTGTCCGCGAGCTGGACTGTCAGTTCAACCGCTTCGTTGATGTGTTTGGTCAGGCGCCGACGCATATCGACAGCCATCACCACGTGCATATGATCCCGGCGATTTTCCCGATTGTCGCCGGGTTTGCCCAGCGCAAAGGCGTGGCGATGCGCGTGGATAGGGAGGCGCGCGGCGTGCCCGACTGCGACGTGACAACCACTGAGGGGTTCAGCAGCGCATTTTACGGCGACGAGATCGACGAAGTGCTGTTCCTGAAGGTGCTGGACGATTCCGCCGCGCGGGGGGAAAAGTCGGTAGAAGTGATGGCGCATCCGGCTTTTGTCGATAACACCGTGCGGAAAAGCGCCTACTGCTGGCCGCGCCTGGCGGAGCTGGACGTGCTGACGTCGGCGTCGCTGAAGTATGCGATTGCCGAGCGCGGGTATCGGTTGGGGACGTTTGGGGATCTTTGAGATAAAGCCCGGTGGCGGCTTCGCCTTACCGGGCCTACAAAACCAATCGAATGTAGGCCGGGTAAGCGCAAGCGCCACCCGGCTTTTCTTACGCCGGAATCTGATCGATCTTGCTGCTGCGCGACCAGACGCGGTGCGCGGCGAGCAAATCAAACAGCTTCGTCATAAAGGCATCGTCAACGTTATCTCCCTCGACAATGCCGTCTTCACCCTGATCGGTCACCTTCAGCTGCGCTTTAAATTGTCGCGCGTCGCCGGACAGCGCGATCGGTTTCAGGTGCTTATAGGCTTCCAGCAGATAATAGACGGCGTCCCCGTTGGTCAGCAGGCTGGCAATATCCCCGCACGGCACAATCACCGCATCGACGGTCAGCGATGGCGCCCCGGCAAAGGTTGCGGCCACCGGCAGCACTGAGCCATCGTCAGCCGTCACTTCACCCATGCGGGAATAGAGCAGTTTGGCATGCACGCCCTGAGTTTTCAGCGCCTGCATAATCCCCAGCACGTCGCTGGCGCGGGTTTTGTCATTCAGCAGAATGGCGACCACGCGGCCTTTAATCGAGCCGCCCGGCACGGCATACAGGCTCAGCGACGGATCTTTCTTCACGCCGTTAACCTCTTTCGGCGGAGCAAGGTTGCGCTGCTCGTCGGTCAGCGTAATGCCCAGGTTATCCGCGACGCTCTGGGCAAGCTGAATATCAATATGCGCCAGCTGATCGACCACGCGCTCGCGAATGTAGGTGCGCACCACTTTACTCAGCTCAAAGCTGAAGCCGCCGATGATGTGCTGTTGCTCAATCGGCGTCTGGCTGTTCCAGAACAGGCGAGGGTGGGCGTAATACTCACCGAACGAGGGGCTGCGCTCGCGAATTTTATTGCCATCGATACGCTCCTGATACGATTCGAATCCACCGCGTTTCGGTCCGGGAGGCGTTTCACGCGGCCAGTTATCGTTAATGGAGTTCGGCTCATAGTTCGCCGGGTTGGTATCAATATCCTGACGGTGCATCCCGTCGCGCTGGAAATTGTGATACGGGCAGGTTGGGCGGTTAATCGGGATTTCGTGGAAGTTCGGCCCGCCCAGACGGCTGATCTGCGTATCGGTATAGGAGAACAGACGTCCCTGCAGGAGCGGATCGTTGGTGAAGTCCAGCCCCGGCACGATATGCCCCGGGTGGAACGCGGCCTGCTCGTTTTCGGCAAAGAAATTATCCGGGTTGCGGTTGAGCACCATTTTACCCACCAGCTGCACCGGCACCAGCTCTTCCGGGATCAGCTTCGTCGGGTCCAGAAGGTCGAAATCGAACTTAAATTCGTCCTCTTCCGGTATGAGTTGCAGGCCCAGTTCGTATTCCGGGAAGTCGCCCGCTTCAATGGATTCCCACAGCTCGCGGCGATGGAAGTCCGGATCGCGTCCCGTCAGCTTTTGCGCCTCGTCCCACACCAGCGAGGCTTTACCCGCGACAGGCTTCCAGTGGAAGCGGACAAACGTGGCCTTACCCTCGGCGTTGATCAGACGGAAGGTGTGGATGCCAAACCCCTCCATGGTGCGATAGCTGCGCGGAATGCCGCGGTCTGACATCGCCCACATCACGTTGTGTAAGGTTTCAGGCTGCAGGGAAACATAGTCCCAGAAGGTGTCGTGCGCACTTTGTCCCTGCGGTATGGCCCAGTGGGGCTCCGGTTTTACCGCATGGACAAAGTCAGGAAATTTATGCGCGTCCTGAATGAAGAACACCGGCGTGTTATTGCCGACCAGATCGAAAATACCCTCTTCGGTATAAAACTTGGTGGCAAAGCCGCGGATATCCCGGACGGTATCTGCCGACCCCGCGCCGCCCTGCACGGTGGAGAAACGCACAAACACCGGGGTGATTTTATCCGGGTCGGAGAGGAAATCCGCTTTGGTGATCGCTTTCAGACTCTTATAGGGCTGGAAGTAGCCGTGCGCAGCGGAACCGCGTGCGTGGACGATGCGTTCCGGTATCCGCTCGTGGTCAAAATGGGTGATTTTTTCCCGCAGGATAAAGTCTTCCAGCAGGGTTGGGCCGCGCACGTCTGCGCGAAGGGAGTTCTGATCGTCAGCAATACGCACGCCCTGATTGGTTGTGAGCGCAAAACCCTCGCCGCCTTTACGGTGTGGCTCAAGAGATTTCAGCTTCTCGTTTCCCGTGTCCGGCGATTTCATGCTTCCCGGTGCGGTAGGCTGTTCGCCCGGTGCTGAGGGGCCAGGGGAGGGGCGGTGAGAGCCGTCTGCAGGGGCGAGAGAGTCCATACCCGGTTGAGATTCTTCAGTGCCATGAATCGGTGATTGATGTGTTTTATCTTTGTTCGACATTGCACGCTTCTCCTTTATCCATTGCTAAAAACCCTATTAAGGATAGAACAATGTCGCGACATGGTTCGCGAACTAAGAGTTTTCATATGCCGTGATTAGCGAAAGGAGCCATCTCACCCACTCGGAGCGCGACGGAAGGCAGCAGGATCGGCTATCATAGAATTTTCCTGCTTCAAGAATTTTGCTTTAGTGAATCCGTCGCTTATGAAACCTCTTCGTCAACAAAACCGCCAGGTTATTAGCTATGTGCCCCGCGTTGAGCCCGCGCCGCCTGACCATGCCCTGAAAGTGGAGGGCTTTCGTGATGTCTGGCTGCTGCGGGGGAAATACGTGGCCTTTGTGCTGATCGGCGAACATTTCCGTCGCTCTCCCACGTTTACGGTGCCGGAGTCCGCACAGCGGTGGGCGATGCAGATCCGCCAGGATGAAGAGGTTGAAGAATAACAGCCATAAAAAAACCGCCTGATGGCGGTTTTTTTATTTCTACCGTGATTAACGGTGCGCCAGCTCGGCGTCGTCTTCACTTTCCAGAATCGTTTTGTCGGTCTGCTTCAGCCACTGGCTGGTCAGCGTACCGGCGGTCATGGAGCCGCTCACGTTCAGCGCGGTACGACCCATGTCGATCAGCGGCTCAACGGAGATCAGCAGGGCGACCAGCGTTACGGGCAGACCCAGCGCAGGCAGCACAATCAGCGCGGCGAAGGTTGCGCCACCGCCAACACCCGCAACGCCTGCGGAGCTTACGGTAACAATCCCGACCAGCGTGGCGATCCATACCGGATCCAGCGGGTTGATACCCACCGTCGGCGCGACCATCACGGCCAGCATCGCCGGGTACAGACCCGCACAGCCGTTCTGACCAATGGTGGCACCAAAGGAGGCAGAGAAGCTGGCGATGGATTCAGGCACGCCCAGACGACGGGTTTGCGCTTCAACGTTCAGCGGAATAGACGCGGCGCTGGAACGGCTGGTGAAGGCAAAGGTCAGTACCGGCCAGACTTTACGGAAGTATTTCAGCGGGCTGACGCCGTTCACGCCCAGCAGGATGCCGTGCACCACGAACATAATGCCCAGGCCCAGATAAGAGGCGACAACGAAGCTGCCCAGCTTAATGATGTCCTGCAGGTTAGAGCCGGCAACCACTTTGGTCATCAGCGCCAGCACGCCGTAAGGGGTGAGCTGCATAACCAGACGAACCAGTTTCATCACCCAGCTTTGCAGGGTGTCAATCGCGGTCAGAACGCGTTCGCCTTTTGGCGCGTCGTCTTTCAGCAGCTTCAGCGCCGCGACGCCCAGGAACGCGGCGAAAATAACCACGCTGATGATCGAGGTTGGGCTCGCACCGGTCAGGTCAGCAAACGGGTTCTTCGGAATGAAGGAGAGCACCATCTGCGGCACGGTCAGGTCAGCTACTTTACCCACATAGTTGGTCTGAATTGCGGTAAGACGTGCCGTTTCAGCGGTACCCTGAACCAGACCTTCTGCGGTCAGGCCAAACAGGTTGGTGACCAGCACACCCACCAGCGCGGCAATCAGCGTGGTGAACAGCAGCGTACCAATGGTCAGGAAACTGATTTTTCCTAGCTGAGTGGCGTTATGCAGGCGGGCCACGGCGCTCAGAATAGAGGCGAACACCAGCGGCATAACGATCATCTGCAGCAGCTGGACATAGCCGTTACCGACAATGTTGAACCACTGAATGGAATCTTTCAGAACTGGATTATCGGAGCCATAAATTGCCTGTAATGCCAGACCAAATACGACACCCATGGCCAGACCAACCAGCACCTTTTTCGCCAGGCTCCACTGTTTGTGGCGCGCCTGCGCGAGAAGCAATAGCAATATAACGAACACAACGACGTTCGCGATGAGTGGAAAATTCATCCCCGTTCTCCTGATTTATTATTGGGTCGGTTTTTACCGATCCTGTTGGCGGAAGGTTAGCAGAAGTGTGATGTAGCGCTTATATCCAAATGGAATGGGTTATGACAAATGGGATAATTTTGTCGGTTTACTGTTCAATCTGGTGATGAATAAAGCGATTAAACTGAAATTGCAGCGAATTAATCATCTGGGATGACCAGCGAACTGCACTGTTTTCGGGCAAGGTTTGCGGCATCCAGACGGCGTAAGCAAACAGCGCCATGCACAATACCCGCTCAAGCTGGTTACCTTTCTGCGGTGCGAGGATGGGAAAACGGAAACGCCAGCGGCAGGGCCATAGCAGCGGCACGCCCGCAGGCGTCAGCATATCGGCCAGAATATGGCTTAAATAGCCCAGCACCATCCCCTGGATGGCATCGGCGGGGACTATCCAGCTTTCAGGCACTTTTAAATAGAACAGCGTCAGCAGGCCAAACACGGCCAGCAGGCTGTGCGTAAACCCCCGGTGGCCGAACGCGCGGGCGATGGGTTTCGACACCCATTTCAGACGCTGTCCGAGGAAGGATTTGGGATGGTCGATGTCGGGCAGCAGACAGGTCAATACGGCGGAAGGGACAATATGCCACCAGTCCCCCTGTGCCAGCACGGGGGTAAGTTCAGCGTTTTTGGCAAATACTGCGCATGCAATAGAAAAAAGCAGGTGGCCTTCCGCCGTCATGATAAAACCCACGAAACTGTCAATTCATACAGTATAGGGTTTTTATACAGTAGGCGGAAGAGGTGACGGTGTAACTGTTTGTCACAAACCGGAGGAGGGCGTTAACCGCCCTGCAGGTGGCGCGCCGTCAGTTCTGCCAGTGAATGTAGCTTCACGTCGGCAAGCGCAAACCGGGGATCGTGGCGGCCTTCTTCCGCAGGCACCACAATGGAGCGCATCCGCGCGGCTTTAGAGGCCACCATGCCGTTAACGGAATCTTCCAACGCAACGCAGCTGAGGGGATCCAGGCCGAGCTTAGCGGCACAGTCCAGATAGACCTGCGGGTGCGGCTTGCTGTAAGGCAATTTTTCAGCGGACGCCAGCGCGTCAAAACTGTCGCGCAGTTCAAACATCGTGAGCACTTTTTCCAGCATATGCAGCGGTGAAGCGGAAGCCAGGCCAACCTTCAGCCCCTGGGCTTTACACAGCGCGACAGCCTCACGTACGCCGGGCAGCAGCGGCCGGCTCTCTTCCACCAGAGAAATGGCGCGGCTGATAATGCGTGCGGTCACCTCATTGCGATCGGGACCCACCCACGGCTGTTGGGCAAACCACAGGTCAACCACCATATCGATGCGCAGGCCCAGCGTATCGGGTAGTTCATTACGGCGGCTGATATCGACGCCCAGACTGGCCATTACATCTAGTTCGGCGCGATCCCACAGCGGTTCGGAATCGATCAGTAATCCATCCATGTCAAAAATTGCGGCAAGAATTTGGCGCGGTGTCGACATCACAACGTCTCCTTATCCAGGGTGTTCGACAGACGATACGTGCTAAGCACAATCTGCAATTTAGCATATTGCTTTTAAAGAGCGGGCGAAATTGATGGCCAGCAGGTAGACTTAGGCACAAATAACGCGTCTTTATGAAGAGGAACTGATGACGTATCAACAAGCTGGACGCATTGCGGTCTTAAAACGTATTGCTGGCTGGGTGATTTTTATTCCTGCCGTCATTTCTACGCTGATTTCTGTACTCAAATTTATGTACGATCACAGCGAAAAACAGCCGGGTATCAATGCGGTAATGCTTGATTTCGCTCATGTCATGATTGAGATGATGCGTTTTAATACGCCATTTTTGAATGTCTTCTGGTTTAACTCACCCACCCCGGATTTTCATCAACAGCTGAATATCGGCTTTTGGGTGATATACGCCCTGATCTTTGTTGCGCTGGCACTGCAGGCCTCTGGCGCGAGGATGAGCCGCCAGACGCGCTTTTTACGCGAAGGCGTTGAGGATCAGTTGATTCTGGAGCAGGCCAAAGGCCCGGAAGGCATGAGTCGGGAGCAGATCGAATCCCGCATTGTTGTGCCGCGTCACACCATTTTCCTGCAAATTTTCCCGCTCTATATCCTTCCCGTGATCATCATTGTGGCGGGATACTTCTTCTTCTCACTGCTCGGTTTTCTGTAAGCGATAAGGGTGGCGGCAAGGCCACCCGTTCGCGTCTCAGGCGGCAAGCATACGCTCGAGTGCCCGCTGGGCGTTAACCAGGTGTTCTCCGCCAAAAAGAATGGCACGGTTCATCAGCGTATAAAGCTGATACACCGGCTGGCGGTCGAGGAAACCGGGCGGCAGGGGGGAAACAGACTGGTATCCGTCGTAGATTTGCGGTGGCTGCTCCGGATGAAGCGGCAGCATGGCAAGATCGCACTCTCTGTCACCCCAGTAGCAGGCCGGGTCGAAGATGTAGGGGCCGTTGGGACCCAGCGCGCAGTTATCGGACCACAAATCGCCGTGAAGCAGAGACGCCTGGGGCTGGTGGGAGGCCAGACGCTGTTGAACGTGTTCGACGATGGCATCAATATTGCCAAATTCCAGCCCTTTCTCGGCGGCCAACTCAAGCTGCCAGCCAATGCGCTGCTCGGCAAAAAATGTCGACCAGCGACGCTGCCAGGCATTGGGCTGTGGCGTGGTGGAGAGATCGTTATCAAAATCGAGACCAAACTGCGGCTGGTCGCTCCATTGATGCAGGCGCGCTAGCTGTTGGCCGAGGATAAACGCATTATGGGCATCCAGCGGTCGGGCGGGGAGATATTCCATGACCAGAAAACTGTAATCGCGGTCGCTACCGACGGCCAGCACCTGCGGGACCGTCACCGTTTTACTGCGCGACAACAGCTCCAGCTGGTCGGCTTCGGCGGTAAATATCGGAAGCAGTTCTCGCTCATCGCACTTAACGAAAAGATCGCGTCCTGCGTAGCGTAAATGCCACGCGGCGTGGATCTCACCGCCTGGCAGTTCGTTACGCAGTTCAATTTCACCTTCACCCAGCTGCTCACGTAAAAGATGACTGATAGCCTGCCACATGTTGTCTCTCCCATGTTGTCTGCCAGATCATAAAGTTAGCGCATAATTGCGGTAAAAAAATACGAACTAACGCACACCTGAGCGGTTTAAATTCATGCAGCGCACTTATTGTTCTTTTTTTCGCCAGCTTTCCCAGGTATCCACGTCAATTTCGGCAGGCTTGTCGGTCACGCTCTCTACCAGACTGGCGGCCAGCGCATGAACCTCTTCCTGGCTCAGGGCGCCGATGAGACCAAATGCCAGGGTGCCTAAATCATGAATATTGCCCTCGTCATCCGTGAGCGTGAGGAGAAAATTAGCCCGGGTGAAGGCGTTGTTGAGCTCATTCAGCTCGGTCAGCGATGCTTCATGAAGGTTGATGGTCACGACGTAACGTGTGATGTCACCACTGCTCATAATTCACCTCATTGTTATCATGGAAGTTTTCTTAGCATAGTCGATAGTTTGCGTTTGGCGACTCAGAGCGGACATTCCCCTCCGTAAAGACGAAGGGGAAAGGCGTTAATTTCGGGACAGGTAATCGACGATTTTTTGCGTATCGGCAAGTGAGCAGAGACGCGTGCCCTGATTGATAGTTGCGGCGCTACCCGCCGCCACGCCGTAGCGCGTCATTTCCAGCAGAGACGCGCCCTGCGCCAGTTTTAGCGTCATCGCGCCCACCATGCTATCGCCCGCACCAACCGTGCTCTGGCTCTTCATCGGCGGTGGGACAACCTGAACGGACGACGTTTCATCGACGGCCAGCGCCCCCTGAGGACCAAGGGAAACGACTACGCGTCGCGCTTTGCCGCTGCGTACCAGCTCCTGCGCGGCGGTGCGAACATCATCAGGCTGCGTCAGTTCGCGGTTGACCAGCGCGCTTAACTCTTTCTGGTTGGGTTTGACCAGCTCCAGATTGCCCGGCACCAGGGCCGCCTGCAGGGCCTCGCCGCTGCTGTCAACGATGCAGCGGATGCCGCGTTTCTGTACCGCCTGAATCAGCGCCGTTAATTTTTCCGTGCTGACGCCGGGCGGCAGGCTGCCGCTTACCACCAGCAGCGCGCCGCTCTCTATCGTCAGCACTTTCTCTTCAAGCTGACGAAACTCGTCATCGCTAAGTTTCGCACCCGGCATGACAAAACGGTACTGCTCGCCGCTGGACTCCACGTGGACATGCAGGTTTTGCCGCGTCCAGTCTTTGGCCTCGACGGTCTCTACGGCTACCTGTTCATCTGCCAGCAGAGAGACCAGGTGTTCACCGGTGGCACCGCCTGCGGGGAAAATTGCCGTGGCTTTGCCGCCGAGGTGGGTAATAGCGCGCGCCACGTTGATCCCGCCGCCGCCGGGCTCAAAGACCGGGGCGCTACAGCGCAATTTACCTTCCGGGTAAATCTGCGGCGTCAGGGTGGCGGAATCCAGGGAAGGGGAGAGCGTCAGGGTATAGATAGAAACCATCATTACCTCCTTTTAGTATGGGTTCTTATTAGCCTGGCACCATTTGACAGGAAGGCAATGTAAATAACAGTATGATTTTAAATATGAATACTGACAAAAAGTGAGGCGGGGGATATATAAAATAAAACGCTTTTTGAGATCGTTCTTATTCAAAAAATGAAATAAGAAAACATTGCTATGTTATTTGCGGCTTTTTATAATTTGTTACCTTTCTCTGGACGCCTTGTCATTGATCCTCAAGAAAGATTCCGGGACCGTGTGGTCTCTTTTTTTGTTGTACGGACTCCTTAATAAAATGAAGCTTTTAAAGACAGTGCCCGCTGCACTGATGCTGGCGGGTGGCGTGTTTGCGGCTATGAACGCGACCGCTGATGATACCGTTTTTACTGTCATGGACGATCCTTCCACCGCGAAAAAACCGTTTGAAGGTAACCTCAACGCCGGGTACCTGGCACAATCCGGTAACACGAAAAGCTCTTCTCTGACGGCGGACAGTACGCTCACCTGGTACGGCAACACCACCGCCTGGTCTCTGTGGGGTAATGCCAGCAACACTTCCGCAAATGACGAACGTTCTTCCGAGAAATATGCGGTAGGCGGACGTAGCCGTTACAACATGACCGACTATGACTACCTGTTTGGACAGGCAAGCTGGTTAACCGACCGTTACAACGGTTATCGCCAGCGTGATGTGTTCACCGCCGGTTATGGTCGCCAGTTCCTGAACGGTCCGGTACACAGCCTCCGTTTTGAATTCGGTCCGGGTGTGCGTTATGACGAGTACACCAATGGCGATACCAAAACCCAACCGCTCGGTTACGCTTCCGGTACCTATGCCTGGCAGATGACTGACAACACCAAATTTACCCAGGGTGTTTCCGTATTTGGTGCCGACGACACGACGCTGAACTCTGAGACGGCGCTGAACGTGGCTATCAACGAACACTTTGGTCTGAAAGTGGCCTACAACGTGACCTGGAACTCTTCACCACCAGAAACTGCGCCGGATCATACCGACCGCAGAACCACGGTTTCACTGGGTTACAGAATGTAATAAAAGCGGGCCGATGTTGATGTCGGCCCGTTTATTGTCTGTGGCTATTTGACGTCCCTTCTGATGACCTGTCTTCGCCCCTAGCCCCAAATCATTGCCGCCCAACGGAGTAGCAGCATTGCGCCGCAGATGGCAATCAGCACCAGCACCATTTTCCAGTGTTTTACGGCAAATCGTTTTGTTGGCATAACCTAATCCTTGTTCGTTGATACCCACAGTCTACCAAACAGGGCCGAAATATGCCCCTTCTCGGGATCGATTGGGTTATGCCAGCATAGGGTACGGCTCAGAACCAGTGGAATCGTTCGGCGAGAATCAACAATAAACCTGTGGCGGAAAGGACATTCAATATCACAACCGTTCTGCTGGATACGTTCATGGTATGCACCTTTGGGTTTAAGGACCTGTTCAAGAGTAGCTCAGCATCTTCGAAATGCGAGCGCAGGGGAGAAGCAACCCGCAAATTCGTACGAAAGTGCCAGCCCATCAATCTGGCCGCAGAGGGTGCAATCTCCTTTGCGTTAGTGTTAACATTACGTCGCTTGCCGTAAATCCACATTAATCTGAATTCGGCAGGTGAATGATGACGAACCAATTTGACGATTGTTGGTCAGATGGTGTCGTAATCTATTGTCAAATCACGATTATTTTCTTTGTATATGCTCTTATGTGTGGGGCATCACTGCAAATAAGGATATAAAATGCCTGTAATTACTCTTCCTGATGGCAGTCAACGCCATTTCGACCGTGCTGTTAGCCCAATGGATGTTGCCCTGGACATTGGTCCTGGTCTCGCGAAAGCGACTATCGCTGGCCGTGTGAACGGTGAGCTGGTGGATGCCTCCGATCTGATCGAAAACGATGCGACGCTTGCCATCATCACCGCGAAAGACGAAGAAGGTCTGGAGATCATTCGTCACTCCTGCGCGCACCTGTTAGGCCATGCCATCAAACAGCTGTGGCCAAACACCAAAATGGCGATCGGTCCGGTTATCGACAACGGTTTCTACTACGACGTTGACCTCGACCACACCCTGACTCAGGAAGATATCGACGCGCTCGAAAAACGCATGCACGAGCTCGCCGAAACCAACTATGACGTCATCAAGAAGAAAGTCAGCTGGCACGAAGCGCGTGAAACCTTCGTGAAGCGCGGCGAGAGCTACAAGGTCTCTATTCTTGACGAAAACATTTCGCATGATGACAAGCCTGGCTTGTACCATCACGAAGAATATGTCGACATGTGCCGTGGACCGCACGTGCCGAACATGCGCTTCTGTCATCACTTTAAGCTGATGAAGATCGCAGGCGCCTACTGGCGTGGCGACAGCAACAACAAGATGTTGCAGCGTATTTATGGTACCGCGTGGGCCGATAAAAAAGCCCTGAACGCGTACCTGCTTCGTCTGGAAGAGGCGGCGAAGCGTGACCACCGTAAAATCGGCAAGCAGCTTGACCTGTACCACATGCAGGAAGAAGCGCCGGGTATGGTGTTCTGGCATAACGACGGGTGGACTATCTTCCGTGAACTGGAAACTTTCGTACGCTCCAAGCTGAAAGAGTACCAGTATCAGGAAGTGAAAGGCCCGTTCATGATGGACCGTGTGCTGTGGGAAAAAACCGGCCACTGGGACAACTACAAAGATGCGATGTTCACCACCTCGTCTGAGAACCGTGAATACTGCATCAAGCCAATGAACTGCCCGGGCCACGTTCAGATCTTCAACCAGGGTCTGAAATCCTACCGCGACCTGCCGCTGCGTATGGCGGAGTTCGGTAGCTGCCACCGTAACGAGCCATCAGGTGCGCTGCACGGTCTGATGCGTGTTCGTGGCTTTACGCAGGATGATGCGCATATCTTCTGTACTGAAGATCAGGTCCGTGACGAAGTTAACGCCTGTATTCGTATGGTCTACGATATGTACAGCACCTTTGGCTTCGAGAAGATCGTGGTCAAACTCTCAACGCGTCCGGAAAAACGTATCGGTAGCGATGAGACCTGGGATCGCGCAGAAGCGGATCTCGCCGTGGCGCTGGAAGAGAACGGTATTCCGTTCGAATACCAGCTGGGCGAGGGCGCATTCTACGGCCCGAAAATTGAATTTACCCTGTATGACTGCCTCGATCGCGCATGGCAGTGCGGTACTGTACAGCTGGACTTCTCCCTGCCGCAGCGTTTAAGCGCCTCTTATGTTGGCGAAGACAACGAGCGTCAGGTACCGGTAATGATTCACCGTGCCATTCTCGGCTCTCTGGAGCGCTTCATCGGCATCCTGACCGAAGAGTTCGCTGGCTTCTTCCCAACCTGGCTTGCGCCAGTGCAGGTAGTGGTGATGAACATTACCGATTCTCAGGCGGATTACGTTAAAGAATTGACGCAGAAACTACAAAATGCGGGCATTCGCGTAAAAGCAGACTTGAGAAATGAGAAGATTGGCTTTAAAATCCGCGAGCACACTTTACGTCGTGTCCCGTATATGTTGGTCTGTGGTGATAAAGAGGTGGAAGCAGGCAAAGTTGCCGTTCGCACCCGCCGTGGTAAAGACCTGGGCAGCCTGGACGTAAGTGAAGTGATTGAGAAGCTGCAACAAGAGATTCGCAGCCGCAGTCTTCAACAACTGGAGGAATAAGGTATTAAAGGCGGAAAACGAGTTCAAACGGCACGTCCGAATCGTATCAATGGCGAGATTCGCGCCCAGGAAGTTCGCTTAACAGGTCTGGAAGGCGAGCAGCTGGGGATTGTGAGTCTGAGAGAAGCAATCGAAAAGGCTGAAGAAGCTGGAGTAGATTTAGTTGAAATCAGCCCTAACGCCGAACCGCCAGTTTGTCGTATCATGGACTACGGCAAGTTCCTTTATGAAAAGAGTAAGTCTTCTAAGGA
The DNA here is from genome assembly GCF_055816715.1 of Enterobacter sp. PL_is514. NCBI lineage: Bacteria > Pseudomonadati > Pseudomonadota > Gammaproteobacteria > Enterobacterales > Enterobacteriaceae > Enterobacter > Enterobacter sp. PL_is514. The sequence goes on from NZ_JBVPGN010000034.1 coordinate 68,104, forward strand.
ACAGAAGAAGAAGCAAAAAGTTATCCAGGTTAAGGAAATCAAATTCCGTCCTGGTACCGACGATGGCGATTATCAGGTAAAACTCCGCAGCCTGATTCGCTTTCTGGAAGATGGCGATAAGGCCAAGATCACACTGCGTTTCCGCGGTCGTGAGATGGCCCACCAACAGATTGGTATGGAAGTGCTTAACCGCGTCCGTGACGATCTGAGTGAACTGGCAGTAGTCGAATCCTTCCCTACGAAGATCGAAGGCCGCCAGATGATCATGGTGCTCGCTCCTAAGAAGAAACAGTAAGGCCTTCAAGCAGCAAAATCTGTGGAGCCTTCGGGTTTCATAGGTTTTGTTCGCCTATGTTTCGTTTATTTAACAATGCGAAGTGGAAGTTATTAAAATGCCAAAAATTAAGACCGTACGCGGTGCTGCTAAGCGCTTCAAAAAAACCGGTAAAGGTGGTTTTAAGCACAAGCACGCTAACCTGCGTCACATTCTGACTAAGAAAGCTACCAAGCGTAAACGTCACCTGCGTCCAAAAGCCATGGTTTCTAAAGGCGATCTGGGCCTGGTCATCGCGTGCCTGCCGTACGCATAAGTCGTTTCGTTTAACTTTTTTAACTTAGAATAGATACAGGAGAGCACACATGGCTCGCGTAAAACGTGGTGTAATTGCACGTGCACGTCACAAGAAAATTTTGAAACAAGCTAAAGGCTACTACGGTGCGCGTTCACGCGTATACCGCGTTGCCTTCCAGGCTGTTATCAAAGCAGGTCAGTACGCTTACCGTGACCGTCGTCAGCGTAAGCGTCAGTTCCGTCAACTGTGGATTGCGCGTATCAACGCAGCAGCACGTCAGAACGGTATTTCTTACAGCAAATTCATCAACGGCCTGAAAAAAGCCTCTGTTGAAATCGACCGTAAGATCCTGGCTGACATCGCAGTATTCGACAAAGTAGCGTTCACCGCTCTGGTCGAAAAAGCGAAAGCAGCACTGGCATAAGCCAGTTGAAAGAGGGGGCTTTGCTCCCTCTTTTCATTTAACACCATCAGAAGATTGACATTTATCCGTCCAGGCTTTTCAATAAGGTCTTAACGGTTTTTACCAGACAAGGTAACGCAAGCATGAATGCTGCTATTTTCCGCTTCTTCTTTTACTTTAGCACCTGATTTCAGGAGGCTAGCGCGTGAAAGATGAAACGAAAAACAGCGCCAGATAAGCCTCCCGATGGAGGCTTTTTTTGTGCCTGAATTTGAGAGAATAACTCCACCAAATCGGTGTCTGCACCGACATAATGAGGAAAATCATGTCACATCTCGCAGAGCTGGTTGCCAGTGCAACAGCCGCCATTAATCAGGCCTCAGATGTTGCCGCGTTAGACAATGTCCGCGTCGAATATCTTGGGAAGAAAGGGCACCTGACCCTTCAAATGACAACCCTGCGTGAGCTGCCGCCAGAAGAACGCCCGGCTGCGGGTGCGGTGATTAACGAAGCCAAAGAGCAGGTACAGCAGGCGCTGAACGCGCGCAAATCCGAGCTGGAAAGCGCGGTGCTGAATGCGCGTCTGGCCGCAGAGACGATTGACGTTTCTCTGCCGGGTCGCCGCATCGAAAACGGCGGTCTGCACCCGGTTACCCGCACCATCGATCGCATTGAAAGTTTCTTCGGTGAGCTCGGCTTTACCGTGGCGACTGGCCCGGAAATCGAAGATGATTACCATAACTTCGACGCCCTGAACATTCCTGGCCATCATCCGGCACGCGCTGACCACGACACTTTCTGGTTCGACGCTACGCGTCTGCTGCGTACCCAGACCTCCGGCGTTCAGATCCGTACCATGAAGGATCAGGAGCCGCCAATCCGCATTATCGCGCCGGGCCGCGTCTATCGTAACGACTACGATCAGACCCACACCCCAATGTTCCACCAGATGGAAGGTCTGATCGTTGATAAAAACATCAGCTTTACCAACCTGAAGGGCACGCTGCACGATTTCCTGAACAACTTCTTTGAGGAAGATCTGCAGGTTCGTTTCCGTCCGTCCTACTTCCCGTTCACCGAACCGTCTGCAGAAGTTGACGTGATGGGTAAAAACGGCAAATGGCTGGAAGTGCTGGGCTGCGGCATGGTGCATCCAAACGTGCTGCGCAACGTGGGTATCGATCCGGAAGTTTACTCCGGCTTTGCCTTCGGCATGGGCATGGAGCGTCTGACTATGCTGCGTTACGGCGTGACAGACTTACGTGCATTCTTCGAAAACGATCTGCGTTTCCTCAAACAGTTTAAATAAGGGCAGGACAGAACAATGAAATTCAGTGAACTGTGGTTACGCGAGTGGGTGAACACCACGCTGGACAGCGAAGCGCTTTCTAACCAGATCACCATGGCGGGTCTGGAAGTGGACGGCGTTGAGCCGGTTTCAGGTGCATTCAACGGCGTGGTCGTTGGCGAAGTGGTAGAGTGCGGTCAGCACCCTAACGCTGACAAACTGCGTGTAACAAAAGTGAACGTGGGCGGTGACCGTCTGCTGGATATCGTCTGCGGTGCGCCAAACTGCCGCCAGGGCCTGAAGGTGGCGGTGGCGACCGTCGGTGCGGTGCTGCCGGGCGATTTCAAAATTAAAGCGGCTAAGCTGCGCGGCGAGCCGTCTGAAGGCATGCTGTGCTCCTTCTCCGAGCTGGGTATTTCCGACGACCACAACGGCATCATTGAGCTGCCGCTGGATGCGCCAATTGGCACCGATATCCGTGAGTACCTGAAGCTTGATGACAACACCATCGAAATCAGCGTCACGCCAAACCGTGCCGACTGCTTAGGTATCATCGGCGTGGCGCGCGATGTGGCCGTGCTGAACCAGACCGAACTGAACGCGCCGGACATTGCGCCGGTTGAAGCGACCATCAGTGACGTGCTGCCTATTCAGGTTGACGCTGCGGATGCCTGCCCGCGCTACCTCGGTCGCGTGGTGAAAGGCATTAACGTAAAAGCGCCAACCCCGCTGTGGATGAAAGAGAAGCTGCGCCGCTGCGGTATCCGCTCTATCGACGCCGTGGTTGACGTGACTAACTACGTTCTGCTGGAGCTGGGCCAGCCAATGCACGCGTTCGATAAAGATCGTATCGACGGCGGCATCGTTGTGCGCATGGCGAAAGAGGGTGAAACCCTGGTTCTGCTGGACGGCAGCGAAGCGAAACTGAACGCCGACACCCTGGTGATTGCTGACCACAGCAAAGCGCTGGCAATGGGCGGTATCTTCGGGGGCGAGCATTCAGGCGTGAACGACGAGACGCAAAACGTCCTGCTGGAATGCGCGTTCTTCAGCCCGCTCTCCATCACCGGTCGCGCACGCCGTCACGGCCTGCATACCGATGCCTCTCACCGCTACGAGCGTGGCGTTGACCCGGCGCTGCAGTATAAAGCGATGGAACGTGCGACTCGCCTGCTGATCGATATCTGCGGCGGTGAAGCGGGCCCGGTTATCGACGTCACCCACGAAGCGACCCTGCCGAAGCGTGCCACCATTACCCTGCGCCGCAGCAAGCTGGATCGCCTGATTGGTCACCACGTTGCCGATGCGCAGGTGACCGATATCCTGACGCGTCTGGGTTGCGAAGTGACCGAAGGCCAGGACGAGTGGAAAGCCGTTGCGCCATCATGGCGTTTCGACATGGAAATTGAAGAAGATCTGGTGGAAGAAGTGGCCCGCGTTTACGGCTATAACAACATCCCTGATGAGCCTGTCCAGGCAGGTCTGGTGATGGGCACCCACCGTGAAGCCGACCTGTCCCTGAAGCGTGTGAAAACCATGCTGAATGACAAAGGCTACCAGGAAGTGATCACCTACAGCTTTGTGGATCCAAAGCTGCAGCAGCTGATCCACCCGGGCCAGGAGGCGCTGATCCTGCCAAGCCCAATCTCCAGCGAAATGTCCGCGATGCGTCTGTCTCTGTGGACGGGCCTGCTGGGCACTGTCGTTTATAACCAGAATCGTCAGCAAAACCGCGTGCGAATTTTCGAAAGCGGTTTGCGCTTTGTACCGGATAATCAGGCAAATTTAGGCATCCGTCAGGATCTCATGCTGGCTGGCGCCATCAGCGGCAACCGCTATGAAGAGCACTGGGACCTGGCAAAAGGCACGGTTGATTTCTACGATATGAAGGGCGATCTGGAAGCAATTCTGGGTCTGACCGGTAAATTATCTGAAATTGAATTCCGCGCAGAAGCCATCCCGGCACTGCATCCGGGCCAGAGCGCAGCTATCTATTTAGACGGCAAACGCGTTGGTTTTATTGGGGTTGTTCACCCTGAGCTGGAGCGCAAGCTGGACCTGAACGGCCGTACCATCGTGTTTGAGCTGGAATGGAACCCGGTGGCTGACCGCGTTATTCCTCAGGCTCAGGACGTCTCCCGCTTCCCGGCAAACCGCCGTGATATCGCGGTTGTGGTCGCGGAAAATGTGCCCGCAGCAGATATTTTGGCCGAATGTAAGAAAGTTGGCGTAAATCAGGTAGTTGGCGTAAACTTATTTGACGTGTACCGCGGCAAGGGCGTAGCAGAAGGTTTCAAGAGCCTCGCTATTAGCCTTATCCTTCAGGATACCAGCCGTACACTCGAAGAAGAGGAGATTGCCGCTACCGTCGCCAAATGTGTAGAGGCATTAAAAGAGCGATTCCAGGCATCATTGAGGGATTGAACCTATGGCGCTTACAAAAGCTGAAATGTCAGAATATCTGTTTGATAAGCTTGGGCTTAGCAAACGGGATGCCAAAGAGCTGGTAGAGCTGTTTTTCGAAGAGATCCGTCGTGCTCTGGAAAATGGTGAGCAGGTAAAACTCTCCGGTTTTGGCAATTTTGATTTGCGAGACAAAAACCAACGTCCGGGCCGCAACCCGAAGACGGGGGAAGATATTCCCATTACAGCCCGCCGCGTGGTGACCTTCAGACCCGGCCAGAAGTTAAAAAGCCGTGTCGAAAACGCAACGCCCAAAGCAGAGTAATATGAACTAACTAAAAAGGCCGCCCACGCGGCCTTTTTTCTTTGCGCTCTCCGGCAAACCCGCCGTAAAATCAATTACATCTCACGCTACTAAAACCGTACACATGCTTGATTATGCCCATCGCCAGCACCGTTCCGATAAGCGTCGCCTGCTTTTGCTGGTGCTATTGCTCATTATCGCCGCGGCCGTGAGCCTCTGTGCCGGAGACCGATGGATAGGGCCTGAAAGCTGGTGGGGGCCGGACGGGCAGCTCTTCGTCTGGCAAATTCGCCTGCCGCGCACCGTCGCGGTGGTTCTGGTGGGGGCCGCGCTGGCGCTGTGCGGCACCATTATGCAGGCGTTGTTCGATAATCCGCTGGCGGAGCCCGGGCTGCTTGGCGTGTCGAACGGGGCAGGCGTGGGGCTGATTGCGGCGGTGATGCTGGGCGGGGGAGAACTCTCCGGATGGAGTATTAGCCTGAGCGCTATTCTCGGCGCATTACTGATCACAGCGATCCTTCTTCGCTTCGCCAGACGGCACTTATCGACCAGCCGTCTGCTGCTTGCCGGCGTGGCGCTGGGGATCATCTGTAGCGCGTTGATGACCTGGGCGGTCTACTTCTCAACATCCTTTGACCTGCGTCAGCTGATGTACTGGATGATGGGCGGCTTTGGGGGCGTTGACTGGCACCAGGGCTGGCTGATGGCGCTGCTGGTACCGGCCATCGTGTGGGCTGCCCTGCAGGCGCAGCCGTTGAATATGCTCGCGCTGGGTGAAACCTCTGCCCGCCAGCTCGGCATGCCGATTGGGTTCTGGCGTAATGTGCTGGTGATCGTCATTGGCTGGCTGGTTGGCGTCAGCGTGGCTCTGGCGGGCGCGATCGGTTTTATCGGGCTGGTTATTCCGCACATGCTGCGTCTGTGGGGCCTCACGGACCATAGGACTCTGCTTCCGGCCTCGGCGGTCGCCGGGGCCGTCACGCTGCTGGTGGCCGATATCATCGCCCGGCTAGCCCTGACGGCCGCAGAGCTGCCGATTGGCGTGGTGACCGCCACGCTGGGCGCGCCGGTCTTTATCTGGCTACTATTAAAAGCTGGACGTTAAATCAACTAGCCGTAAGACAACCTGAGGGAATGCTATGCAGTCAACTATCCTGAATACTGAAGTGACCACCATTGACGGCGAGAAAACCACGCTGGAAGGCTACAAAGGCAACGTGTTGCTTGTCGTCAACGTGGCATCCAAATGTGGCCTGACGCCGCAGTACGAGCAGCTGGAAAACATTCAGAAGGCCTGGGAGAAAGACGGTTTCACCGTACTGGGCTTCCCGTGCAACCAGTTCCTCGGCCAGGAGCCGGGCAGCGAAGAGGAGATCAAAACCTTCTGCAGCACCACCTATGGCGTGACGTTCCCGATGTTCAGCAAAATCGATGTCAACGGTGAAGACCGCCATCCGCTGTATGCGAAGCTTATTGCTGCCGCGCCGAAGGCCGTTGCGCCGGAAGGAAGCGGTTTTTATGAACGCATGGCCAGCAAAGGCCGCGCGCCGCTTTACCCGGACGATATCCTGTGGAATTTTGAAAAATTCCTGATTGGTCGCGACGGCCAGGTCGTTCAGCGTTTTTCACCGGATATGACCCCTGAGGATCCGATCGTCATGGAATCTATCAAGCTGGCGCTGGCGAAATAATGTCATTGCTGATGCAGCTCACGGACGTTGCCGAGAAGGGGCGTCTGGAGGCGATATCCGGTGCCGTCAATGCGGGAGAAATTCTGCATCTCGTCGGGCCAAACGGTGCGGGGAAGAGTACGCTGCTGGCACGGATGGCAGGCATGACCGACGGAGAAGGGCAGATAACGCTGCTGGAGCATACGCTCGCCGACTGGTCGCCGGTCTCGCTGGCGCATCGGCGCAGTTACCTCGTGCAGCAGCAGATGCCGCCCTTTGCGATGCCGGTCTGGCACTATCTGATGCTGCATTTGCACGACAAACAACAAACGTCACTACTGACGGACGTGGCCGCGGCTCTGGGGCTGGAAGATAAACTGTCCCGGCACGCCAGCCAGCTTTCCGGCGGAGAGTGGCAGCGGGTTCGCCTGGCGGCTGTCATCCTTCAAATCCACCCGGCCGGCAATCCTCACGGGCGGATGCTGCTTCTCGATGAGCCCATGAGCGGTCTGGACGTGGCGCAGCAGGCGGCACTGGATACGCTGTTAAGCACCCTGAGCCGAAAAGGCATTGCCGTGGTGATGAGCAGCCATGACCTCAACCACACCCTGCGTCATGCCCACCGGGTATGGCTGCTCTCGAAGGGAAAGATGATCGCCAGCGGTGCGCGGGATCAGGTTCTTACGCCACCCCATCTTGCCCGCGCATACAACATGTCGTTCCGCAGGCTGGATATAGAAGGACATAAGATGCTGATTTCTACCGGGCAGGCGTAACCGTTTCTTGCCTGTGAGCACAATTGCACGCTAAATTACGAAAAGAACAATAAAAGCAGAGGATTCGTCTGAAAATGCGATTCTGGTTTCTCCTGATGGCCACACTCTTTCTTGCGGGATGCAGTAGCCATCGTGCGCCGCCGCCTAACCCACGGCTTTCAGATTCGATCACCGTTATTGCCAGCCTTAACGATCAGCTGAGCAACTGGCGCGGCACGCCTTATCGTTACGGCGGCATGAGCCGCGGCGGTGTGGATTGCTCCGGCTTCGTTCTGATGACGTTTCGCGATAAGTTTGATTTACAGCTTCCGCGAGAAACGCGCAAGCAGGCAGAAATCGGCACTGAAATTGATAAAGACGATCTTCTCCCCGGAGACCTAGTTTTCTTCAAAACTGGTTCGGGTGAAAGCGGTCTTCACGTGGGCATATATGATACAGACAATCAGTTCATTCACGCCTCGACCAGTCGCGGGGTGATGCGCTCCTCTCTTGATAATGTTTACTGGCGTAAAAATTTCTGGCAGGCACGACGTATATAGTCTTTGTCGGATACTTCTCTTATGACGGCATGATAAGAATAAATCATGCCGTTTTTTCTCAAATAAGATGCTTAAAGTTAAATTTACCTAAAATTAGCGAATCCTGCATGTGTCTGTTTTATCTAAAACTGGCTATTATTCTGCAACCAGGATAAAATTATTTTAGATTCAGGGATAAATCTGAAAATTAATACGGAACTAATGAAATTAATCTTATTAAAATCAAGACAGTGGAATTGTGTCGGCAATTGCTCCAGGATGTCCTCTCTCATCTTTAATGCGGGGCGAGTGCAATGATTATTACGCTAGATAATGCTTACCAGTCTGAACTGCTGCTTCTGCCTGCCCGTAATAGCGCAGGTGAGCTGAAAGGTTTAGAAATTCTGGTTAACTTTACTGGCGTCGGCAGCAATGTGCGGATCCCCACTGAGCTTGTTATCCCTCGGCTTTCAGCGGCTGAAGAGTTAGCGCTGTTTGACGAAAAACTGCAATTGCTTGATACCTGTAAACTGTTTTTTATTCAGCATCAGTTAATTGCATGGATCAATATTACACCTGCAATAGTTGAATTTTTATTAAGTAATGGAAACGCTGTTTCAATCCTTGAGCGTTATCCGTTTCTTGAGTTTACTGTTAATGAGAATTATCCAGGTTTAAATAACGGAAAGGACGACCTGCAGCTGGCGAGAATGGCAATCCATTTCCCGTTGGTCCTGGCAAACTTTGGTGCAGGCGCCGCCTCGCTCAAAGCGGTCTATGACGGATTATTTAAACGGGTCATCCTTGATAAAGGATTCATTCAGCAGCGTGCCCCGGAGCTCTCTTTTGAGCCTTTTATGCGCGCCATCCTCTGGCAAATCACGCCTCACTGCCAGTCAGTGATTGTCTCGGGCATTGACGACCACGGCCTGTTGCAGCGCGTTTTGTCCTTCAATTTTGGTGCAATGCAGGGGGCTCTCTGGCCAGCCGTCTCTGCAGAACACGTCACTACGCTGGTTCAGCAGCGATAACCCTTGCTTTCGCCCGTGTTTAAGTCCGGGTAAACCCTCTACACTAAAAGCAGGAGGACTTATGACCCTGTCTTTTACTGCTCACTGGCATGACGAGTTGCCTGGCTTTTACACCGCACTCAAACCTACACCGTTACACAATTCACGCCTTATCTGGCATAACGATTTGCTGGCTGAAAAACTGGCTATTCCGCCTGAGCTGTTTCAGCGTTCAGAGGGCGCTGGCGTCTGGGGCGGTGAAACGCTTCTTGCCGGTATGCAGCCTCTGGCTCAGGTCTATAGCGGACATCAGTTTGGCGTCTGGGCGGGACAGCTGGGCGACGGCAGGGGGATCCTGCTCGGCGAACAACAGCTTCCCAACGGGGAGACGGTTGACTGGCACCTGAAAGGCGCGGGCCTGACTCCCTATTCGCGGATGGGCGACGGGCGCGCGGTACTGCGTTCAACGATTCGCGAGTGCCTGGGCTCCGAGGCGATGCATGCCCTGGGTATTCCCACCACCCGCGCGCTGTCGATCGTTACCAGCGATACCCCGGTTGTGCGTGAAACCGTGGAAAAGGGCGCAATGCTAATGCGTATCGCGCAAAGCCATTTGCGCTTCGGTCATTTTGAGCATTTTTACTATCGTCGCGAGCCGGAAAAGGTGCGCCAGCTGGCTGACTTTGCCATTCGTCACCACTGGGCACATTTGCAGGACGAGGCGGATAAATACGTTCTCTGGTTCAGGGACGTGGTGGCTCGTACCGCAACCCTGATTGCCCGCTGGCAAACGGTAGGCTTTGCCCATGGCGTGATGAATACGGACAACATGTCGCTTCTCGGGTTGACCTTTGACTACGGTCCTTTTGGCTTCCTGGATGATTATCAGCCTGGGTACATCTGCAACCACTCCGACTATCAGGGGCGCTACAGTTTTGACAATCAGCCCGCGGTGGGCCTGTGGAACCTGCAGCGGCTTGCACAAACCCTGTCGCCGTTTATCGACGTTGATGCCCTGAATGATGCCCTCGACAGCTATCAGGAGATCTTGCTGCGGGAATATGGCACGCTGATGCGCAACAAGCTGGGGCTGGTGACGCAGGAGAAGGGCGATAACGACATCCTCAATGGCCTGTTTGCCCTGATGGCGCGCGAGGGCAGCGATTACACGCGCACCTTCCGGATGCTGGGGCAGACGGAGCAGTACAGCGCCGCCTCGCCGCTGCGCGATGAGTTTATTGACAGACCGGCGTTTGACGACTGGTTTGCATCCTACCGCACGCGGCTGCAGCAGGAGCAGGTGGATGACGCCGCCCGCCAGACGCAGATGAACGCGACGAACCCCGCGATGGTGTTGCGCAACTGGCTGGCGCAGCGGGCGATTGAGCAGGCAGAGCAGGGCGAGTACGACGAGTTACACCGTCTGCACGTGGCGTTGCGCACGCCGTTTGCCGATCGGGACGACGACTACGTCAGCCGCCCGCCTGACTGGGGCAAGCGGCTGGAGGTCAGCTGCTCAAGCTAGCGATTTTTGCCGGGCGGCGGCGTCGCCTAACCCGGCCTGAACATCACTGCGCGACCCAGCCGCCATCCATATTCCACGCGGCGCCGCGAACGTTCACGGCGATGTCGCTACACAAAAACAGCGCCAGTTCGCCCAGCTGCTCCGGGGTGACAAACTCGCCCGAAGGCTGTTTTTCTGCAAGGAGCAGATCGCGAGCCTGCTCCGGCGGTACGCCCTCAGCGATACGTTTGTCGATCTGCTGCTGCACCAGAGGCGTCAGCACCCAGCCGGGACAGATCGTATTGGCGGTAATGCCGGTGCGCGCGGTTTCCAGCGCCAGCGATTTCGTAAAGCCCACTACGCCATGCTTGGCGGCCACGTAGGCCGACTTCTCTTTTGACGCGACCAGTCCGTGAACGGAGGCGATATTAATGATGCGCCCCCAGTTTTTCTCGCGCATGGCGGGCAGCGCCAGCCGGCTGGTATGAAACACCGAGGAGAGATTAATGGCGATAATGTCGTTCCATTTCTCCACCGGAAACGCGTCAACCGGGGCGACATACTGTATCCCGGCATTGTTGACAAGAATGTCCACGCCGCCAAACTGCGATTCGGCGTAGCGCATCATGGCTTCAATTTGCAGCACGTCACGCAGGTCTGCATCGTGATAGCCCGGCTTTTTGCCCAGTTGCGCAATCTCTTCTCGTGCTGATTCGCTGTCGCCGAAACCGTTGAGGATCAGCTGCGCCCCGGCCTTCGCCAGCACGCGGGCGATCCCCAGACCAATGCCGCTGGTCGAGCCTGTCACCAGTACGGTCTTACCGTTCAGATTCATCTTTCTCTCCTTACACAATGCCGGTCAGATAGAACACGGCAATGACAAAAAGCACTGCCAGACTTTTAATGATGGTGATAGCGAAAATGCCGCCGTAGGCCTGGCGATGGCTCAGGCCGGTAATCGCCAGCAGGGTAATCACCGCGCCGTTATGGGGCAGCGTATCCATACCGCCGCTCGCCATTGAGGCCACGCGGTGCAGCACCTCAAGCGGGATATTGGCGGCGTGGGCGGCGGCGACAAACGAGTCGGCCATGGCGGCGAGGGCAATACTCATCCCGCCGGATGCCGAGCCGGTGATCCCCGCAAGCACCGTCACGCTGATGGCTTCATTCAGCAGCGGATTCGGAATGGCCGCTAGCGCGTGGGATAACACCAGAAAACCGGGCAGGGCGGCGATAACCGCGCCGAAACCGTATTCCGAGGCGGTATTCATCGCCGCCAGAATGGCACCGCTCACCGCGGTCCGGCTGCCTTCAGCCAGACGCCCCCGGATATTGCGAAAGCCAAAAATCAGCACCAGCACGATACCTGAGATCAGTGCCGCTTCCACGGCCCAGATGGCGGTGATCTTGCTCACCTCGGTCACAATCGGTTTCGCCAGACCTGGCAGCGTAAGCTCGTGGGTCGTGCCGTACCAGCCGGGGATCCAGCGGGTAAACAGCAGATTCAGTATGCCCACTACCAGCAGCGGGGAGATAGCAATCAGCGGGTGAGGGAGATTAATGTTGTCCGGCGTCTCCGGTTCATTTTTCAGTTCCGTGCCGTAACCCTCGTTGTTGCTGAGCGCCTTACGACGCTGGCGCTCCAGCCAGAGCAGGCCAAAAAAGATAATAAACAGCGAGCCAATCAGCCCCAGCCACGGCGCGGCCCAGGCGTTGGTACCAAAGAAGCTGGTGGGGATAATGTTCTGGATCTGCGGCGTGCCGGGCAGGGCATCCATGGTAAACGAAAATGCCCCCAGCGCCACGGTGGCCGGTATCAGCCGTTTAGGAATGCCGCTCTGGCGGAACAGTTCCGCGGCGAACGGATAAACCGCAAACGCCACCACGAACAGCGACACGCCGCCGTAGGTTAACAGCGCGCACACGAGAACAATTACCGGGATCGCGTGGCGACGGCCGAGGATCTGAATCGCCGCAGCGACGATGGACCGTGAGAAACCGGAAAGCTCAATCAGTTTGCCAAACACCGCTCCCAGCAGGAACACCGGGAAGTAGAGCTTGACGAAGCCGACCATTTTTTCCATAAACAGGCCGGTAAACGTCGGGCCGACGGCGCCCGGGTCGGTCAGCAGCACGGCGCCGAGCGCCGCAATCGGCGCAAACAAAATCACGCTGTATCCGCGATAGGCCGCCAGCATCAGCAGCGCCAGCGCCGCCAGGGCAATTAATACACTCATCACGACTCCTCACTGTCATTATTATTCGGGTACCAACGAGATGTTTAACGCTCAACGGTCAGGGCAATGCCTTGCCCGCCGCCTACGCACAGGGTGACGAGCCCTTTGTTAACGTCACGGCGCTGCATTTCGTGCAGCAGCGTCACGAGGATACGGCAGCCGGAGGCGCCAATCGGATGACCGAGGGCGATAGCGCCGCCGTTAACGTTCACCTTTTGCGCATCCCAGCCGAGCTGCTTGCCCACCGCCAGCGCCTGGGCGGCAAAGGCTTCATTGGCTTCAATGAGGTCCACGTCATCGAGCGTCCAGCCCGCCCGCGCCAGCGCGGTCTGACAGGCGCTGACCGGAGCGATGCCCATCACCGACGGGTCAACGCCCGTCACGGCATAGCTCACGATGCGACCGAGGATCGGCAACCCGCTCTCCCGCGCCTTTTCACCACTCATCAGCAGCACCGCAGCGGCGCCGTCGTTGAGCGTGGAGGCATTTCCCGCCGTGACCGTGCCTTCCTCCTGCAAAAAGGCGGGGCGCAGCTGCGCAAGCTGCTCAGCGCTGGTCCCTGGCCGGGGCTGTTCGTCACGGCTGACGATAAGCGGCGGTTTTTTACCCTGTTTCACCGTCACCGGCGCTATCTCGGTGTCAAAGCGACCCGCTTCGATGGCGGCGGCCGCTTTTTGCTGCGACCGGGCGGCAAAGGCGTCCTGCTGCTCGCGGGAAATGTCATTCTCACGGGCGACGTTTTCAGCGGTGCTCCCCATGTGGTAATCGTTGAACGCGTCCCACAGACCGTCGGTAATCATGCTGTCCTGCAGGCCCGTATGGCCAAAACGCAGCCCTGAACGTGCGCCGTCCAGCAGATAAGGGGCATTGCTCATGCTCTCCTGACCGCCAGCGATAACCACATCCGCGTCGCCGCAGCGGATCGCCTGCGCGGCGAGCTGCACCGCTTTCAAGCCCGCACCGCAGACCAGGTTGACCGTTGTCGCTGGAGTACGGACGGGCAATCCGGCGTTGATGGCCGTCTGGCGCGCAGGGTTTTGTCCGCATCCCGCCGTCAGCACCTGACCGAAAATCACCTCATCTATCGTCTCAGCTGGAAGACCGCTGTTCTCCAGCAGATGACTCACCGCTATGGCCCCCAGCTCAACCGCTGAAAGGGAAGATAGCGATCCGCGAAAACTGCCAATGGGGGTTCGCGTTGCCCCGACAATCATGACCTCTTTCATCGTAAGTCCTCAGCTGAAGCGCATCTCGCGAACGTCGTCCGCCACAATTAATTTTCCGGCGGTCTTAGCCGCAATGTCGTCGATACTGACGCCGGGGGCGTATTCCCGCAGGATGAACGCGCCGTCCGCGATCTCGAGCAGCGCGAGGTCGGTTAAGACCCGGCGGATGCAGCCCGCGCCCGTGAGCGGCAGCGTGCAGCGCGACAGCAGCTTTGATTCACCGCTTTTTGACGCGTGGGTCATTACCACAATGATGTTCTGCGCCCCGGCGACGAGATCCATCGCGCCGCCCATGCCCTTCACCATCTTTCCGGGGATCATCCACGAGGCGATATTGCCCTCGACGTCCACCTCAAACGCGCCCAGCACGGTCAGGTCAACATGGCCACCGCGGATCATGGCAAACGACTGGGCCGAGTCGAAAATGGCCGCGCCCGTCCGTGCGGTCACGGTCTGTTTACCGGCGTTGATCATGTCGGCGTCGAGGCTCTGCTCGTCAGGAAAAGCCCCCATCCCCAGCAGTCCGTTTTCCGACTGGAGCATCACGTCCATTCCTTCCGGAATGTAGTTCGCCACCAGGGTAGGGATACCAATCCCCAGGTTGACGTAATACCCGTCGCGCAGCTCGCGGGCGACGCGCATGGCCATCTGTTCACGGGTTAACATCGTCACACTCCTTCCGCGCGCAGCGTGCGCTGTTCAATGCGTTTTTCAAACTGGCCGACAATCAGCCTGTCGACGTAAATGCCCGGGGTATGAATGGCCGACGGGGGCAGCTCGCCCGGGGGAACAATCTCTTCCACCTCGACGACCGTTATCCTGCCCGCCGTTGCCATCAGCGGATTAAAGTTTTGCGCGGTATGCCGGTAGACGACGTTGCCGTACCAGTCCGCTTTCCAGCCCTTGATCAGCGCGAAATCACCGGTAATGGCCTCTTCAAGGATGTAATGCTTACCGGCAAACTGGCGCACGTCTTTGCCGGCAGCCACGGGCGTGCCATAGCCGGTGGCCGTGTAAAATGCCGGAATGCCCGCGCCGCCCGCGCGCACCTTTTCCGCCAGCGTGCCCTGAGGCGTGAGTTCAATCTCCAGTTCACCGCTCAGCACCTGCCGCTCGAACAGCGCATTCTCGCCGACGTAAGAGGCCACCACTTTGCGAACCTGCCGCGTTTCGAGCAGGAGCCCGAGACCGAAACCGTCCACGCCGCAGTTGTTTGATACCACCGTCAGATCTTTCACCTGACGGCGTCTGACCTCTGCAATCAGGTTCTCCGGAATCCCGCACAGGCCGAAGCCGCCCGCCAGCAAAGTCATCCCGTCCGTCAGCCCATCCAGCGCCTGCGCATAGCTGTCGACGCGCTTATCCAGTCCCGCCATCGTCATTCCTCCTCTTAACCGTGGCGGTATCATTAGGGGCGGCGACTCATTTGTTAATTTTGAATTTGTGACCCACTCATTTGGTTTTTTTATTAATTTCCTGTTAACTAAATTTTTTCAATTAGTTAACAGGATGAAAAATGAGAATGAGTGTCAAACAGTTACGCGCGTTTTTAGCGGTAGCTCACACTCTGAATTTCGCCCACGCCAGCGAACGGCTGAATCTCTCCCAGCCGGCCCTGAGCCTGACGATTAAAGCGCTGGAGGATGCGCTGGGCGGACCGCTGCTGCAGCGGAGCACGCGCAAGGTCGCGCTGACGCAGGAGGGCGAGACGTTTTTGCCGATGGCGCGGCAGCTGCTTGCCGACTGGGATAACGTCGAAGAGGCGATGCACCAGTGCTTTACCCTGCAGCGCGGTAAAATCTCGGTCGCGGCGATGCCGTCGTTTGCCGCGAATGTTCTGCCCGAGGTGCTAAAAGCGTTTCGCGATCGCCATGCCGGGATCAACGTCACCGTGCATGACGTGATTAACGAGCAGGTGATTGAGATGGTGCGGGAAGGGCGGGTCGAGATGGGCATCGCCTTTGAGCCCGCGCCCACGCACAACCTGCTGTTTACCCCGCTGGGCCTCGACCAGTTTGTGGCCATTGTGCCGAAAGATTCCCCGCTGGCGGGCAAAAAACGCCTGACATGGGAAGCGCTGCTGACGCTGGATTTCATCACCCTGCAGCGCCCGTCGGCGGTGCGTCTGATGATGGAAGAGGAGCTGGCGCGAAGCGGCAGAAAGCTGGACGTCGCGCTGGAGAGCCATCAGCTGGTGACGGTCGGGCGGATGGTCGCAAGCGGGCTGGGCGGCAGCGCCGTACCGGCGCTGTGCAAGACGCAGATGGCGTCGCTGGGCGCGGTCTGTATTCCGCTGGACAGTCCGCCCATTGAAAAGTGTATCGGAGTGATCCATCCCGGGCACACGCAGCTTTCAAAAGCGGCGCATGCCCTGCTGGAAACGCTGAAGGATTTTTACCAGCCCGATTAAGGGGCGAGAAACACCTGCGGCGCGGCGTGAGCCGGGTGCCTGCCGACGTGAACCTGTGCGCCGTACCAGCGCGCCAGCGCATCGGCCTGCAAAACGGTTTCCGGTGCTCCCTGGGACACGATTGTGCCGCCATGCAGCAGCAGGATGCGGTCCGCCCACAGCGCCGCCAGGTTGAGGTCGTGCAGCACCGCGCACACGTGCAGATGTCCCCGGCTGGTCAGGGATTTCAGCAGGCGCAGGAGATGCTGCTGGTGATAGAGATCCAGCGCAGAGGTGGGTTCATCAAGGAACAGCCAGCCGCGCGGGGCACCGTCGCACCAGAGCTGAGCCAGCGCGCGGGCGAGCTGAATGCGCTGCTGCTCGCCGCCGGAGAGTGCGGCAAACTGCCTGCCCGCCAGCGGTAAACAGCCGGTGATGGCCATAACCTCCTCAACAACCGACGCTTCTGGCGTGCGGGTCCAGGGCGCTCGCCCCATACCGACCACCGCCTCAGCCGGCCAGTCAAATCCGAGCTGCGTGTTCTGGCGCATCACCGCCCGGTAGCGGGAGAGCCTGTCCGGCTGCCAGGCCGCAAGCGGTGTGCCCGCCAGGCTGCACCGTCCGCCCGCAGGTTTAAGGTAGCCGGTCAGCAGCCGCAATAGCGTCGATTTTCCGGCGCCGTTGGGGCCAATCAGCGCCACCAGCTCGCCCTGAGATAAGGTCAGCGACACGTCGTTAATCAGCGTGCGTTGTCCGGCGCGAAAAACAAGGTTTTCTGCACAGTAGCGCTCAGCCATGCGCACCTCCGCGACGAAAGATAAGCCACAGGAACCACGGCGCGCCGAGAAGGCTGGTCAATAAGCCAACCGGCATTTCCGCCGGGGCGACGAGGCTGCGCGCCAGCGTATCGGCCACCAGCAGGAGTAGCGCACCGGCCAGCACCGAGCCGGGGAGCACGGCCCGATGGTCGGCCCCCAGCCACATGCGCACCAGGTGCGGCACCACCAGGCCGACAAAGCCGATCACGCCGCTGACCGCCACGGCGGCGGCCACCAGCAGGGCGCTGCACAGCAGCAGGATCCGCTGCACGGCGGCAACCTCCACGCCGAGGTAGTGCGCCTCTTCATCGCCCAGCTGCAGCAGGTTGAGGGGCCCTGCCAGACGCCAGATCGCCAGCAGGGTGGGGATCATCAGAGACGCGACGGCCAGCAGCGTCGACCACTGCGCCTGGCCGAGACTGCCCATTCCCCAGAGGGAAAGCTGGCGAAGCTGGGCATCATTGCTGAGCCATGACAGCACGCCGACGGCGGCGCCGCACAGGGCGTTGATGGCAATCCCTACCAGCAGCAGGCGCGACAGGGAAGCGTCACGCTGCCGGCTGAGCAGGAAAATCACGAAGGTGGCGGCCAGCGCACCGAGAAACGCCGCCAGCATCGGGGCATACAGCATCACCAGGGCAGGCAGCGAGAGCGGAAGCACCACCCATAGCGCAACGGCGAGCGCCGCGCCGCTGCTGATGCCGAGCAGGCCCGGGTCCGCCAGCGGGTTGCGGAACAGCCCCTGCATCACGCAGCCTGCCAGCGCCAGTGAACCGCCGATCGCCAGCGCCAGCAGCACGCGAGGCAGGCGGATCGTCAGCCAGATCTGGCGCAGCGCCTCGTCGCTGCCGTCCCACAGCAGGCTGGCCGGCAGGTGTAATGCCCCAACCCCGGTCGCTGCGAGCGTCATGACGGTCAGGATCGCGGTCAGCATCCATAACGATAAGGCTATCCGCCGGGACATCAGGGCAGTTGCTCCGCTTTGGCACGTAGCTGCCGGATGGCTTCCGGCGTTCGCACGCTGAAGCCCAGCAGCGCCATATCGTCAATTGCCAGCACCTGCCTGTTCCGTCCTGCCGGGGTTTGCGCCAGACCGGGCAGTTTCCACAGATTCGCTTCACCGCCAAGGGCGTTGATCCCGTCCTGCGAAATTACCACAAGGTCAGGCTGGCTGGCGATTGTGCCCTCCTGAGACAGCGGCTGATAGCGGGTGAACCCCTGCATGGCGTTCTGCAGGCCCGCCGCACGAATGGCCGCGTCCGCGCCGGTTTGTTGTCCGGCAGCCATGGCGGTCATCCCGCCGTGGTTAAGAATAAACAGCACCCGCTTATTGAGCGATGACGCGGGAAGCGCCGACAGCGCCTGGCGCAGCGTGCTGCGCAGGACCTCTCCCTCGGCCTCTCGGTGCGTCGCTTCAGCGACGATCCGCACCTTTTCATCAATGACGTTCAGGTCGTTACCGGCAGGAATAGCGATGACCCGGACGTGGCTTTGCTCAACCTGCTTTAGCGCCAGAGACGGCTGCGCCTGGGCGCTGGCCAGCACCAGCGTGGGGCGCATGGACAAAATCCCCTCCGCATTGAGCTGGCGCAGATAGCCCACGTCAGGCAGGTCGTTCGCCGCCTGCGGCCACTGGCTGGTGCTGTCGCGGGCCACCAGCGAAGACGCCGCGCCGAGGGCGTAGACGATCTCGGTGACGTCGCCGCCGAGGGTAACGATTTTCTCCTGCGGCGCAGCAGACGCCAGCAGGGGCAGGGCGCTGAGCAGGGCAAGCCACCGTTTCATGCCGCCAGCCCTTTCGCCGTTAAGGCGTCAATCTGGCTGCGCCACTGGTTCTGCTCCGGTTCGCCTTCCGTACGCTGGCCGTACAGCTGGGCGATCTGCGTTCCATCGGCGGCAAACAGCTCCAGGCTGGTGACATGCCCGTCAGCCGTCGGCTTGCGCGTGACCCACGTCTCCGCAATGGCGTCTTCCAGCAGGTGCAGGGTAAAGGTTGGGTTAAAGATGTTCAGCCAGCCTTTCATCGGCGTCAGCTTTTCCACCGCGCCGGTGAAAATCTGCACGCAGCCGCGGTTGCCTACGAAGACCATGATTTCGTTACCGTCCCGGCGCGCCGTTTCCAGCAGCTGCGCCAGCGCGGTGTTTTCTACCCGGCAGGCCAGATCGTCACCCACCAGGCGAAACGCCTGCTGGCGGCTGAGGTTATGGCGCTTGAGCAGGCTGAAGAACTGATGAACGTCGGTCATGGCGCGCCACTCGTTATCCACGAGAGCAGCCTCCGCATTTTCCGCGTGAGCAGGCGCATCGGGGACCTTCAATGCCAGCGGCGGGTTGTCGGCAAAGATAAAGCGGGTCAGCACGTCGCCCCAGGCGGAAACGTCGGTGTTATCCGTGGCGTAGACCTTCAGCAGGGCATCGCCCTGGTGGTCGAAGAACTGAATGCTCTGCCGCTCGCCGCGGGCGGTGGCTTCACTGATGTGAAACGCGCTCGCCCACTGGTTGAGGAACAGGCGCAGATCCAGCGCGCGCGGGTTCAGCACCAGCCCGGCGTGGCCGTTCAGGTGCTGGTTGGTGAAGTTCCCGACCTGTTCGTGAACGGCGTAGTCATTGCGGCAGATACATTTGGTTTCGCCCACCGCCTCCAGCGCGCCCAGGATCTCGCGGATGTCACCGCGCAGTCGCCAGGCGTCGTGACCCACGCGGGCAAAGGTCAGTTCTGCTTCACTGATGTTCATTAACCCCGCGACGTCGCGCGCGTACTTACCCGGATTGGCTTCTTTTAGCTCAAGCCAGCGAGTGTAGTGATTCATTGTCTCTTCCTTCTGAAAAGTTGCCCCGAAGGGAATTACCACTGATAGCTTACGAAAATCTTGCCGTTACGACCGTCCTGCGGAATGCCCTGAGGTGACCAGTATGCTTTGTCGAAGGCGTTGCCGAGTACCAGCGTCGTGGTCACGCCTTTGAGTCGCTCCTGGCCTTTGTAGCTGACATAGAAGTCGTTGACCGCATAGCCCGGCTGCTCGCTGTAGCTGCTGCTGATATGCGTTGAGCGATCGACAAAGGTCCCAATCCAGCCGACGGAGAACCCGCTTTGCGCCACCGGAACGTCCAGCTTGCTGGTGACGGTATCCGGGTTGATGCTGGAGATGTACTCGCCCGTATCGGTGTCTTTCCCGCGCGTGCGGTTATAGGCCAGGTCGAGGCTGAAGAGGTCGGCCGAGTATTTTGCCATCATGTCCCAGCCCCAGATTTTGGCGTTCGGGACGTTATAAGACATGGTGGTTGCCGCCGCGAAATCGACGGTGGTGGAGATATAGTCTTTGGCTTTGGTATCGAAATAGCTGGCTTTAAACTCCAGCGCATCGTTGGCAAGCATCAGATCGTCAAAGCGCAGGCCAAAACCAAACTCCTGCGTTTCGTTGGTTTCCGGTCGCAGGTTCGGGTTGGGCACCCAGTAGTTGGTATAGAAGCGGCCAATAGAGAAGTGTTTGGCGTCGTTATACATCTCGCCCATGGTCGGCGCACGGAAGGCCTGCGCGTAAGAGCCAAACAGCATCAGCCAGTCGGTCGGGCTGACGGTTAACCCGGCGCGGGATGACCACTTATCGGCATCCACATCGTTGTAGCCGTCGCTGCTGCCGCGGTAGTTGTCATAGCGCGTGCCGCCCTGCAGGGTAACAGGCAGATCGCGCAGGGTGATCTCATCCTGCAACCAGCCGGAGCTGAAGTCGATTTTCGCGTCCGGGAAGCCGGTGGTTGCCCCGCCCGGATGCTGCTCCTGACGATAGTATTCTCCGCCGTAGGTCAGAAGGTGTGCTGCAACGGTGTCGCTGAACAGGCGGGTGCGGTTTTCCACCTTGCCGCCTTTGGTGGTCTGCTTGCGGAACTCGCCGCTGTTGTCGATATCCTGGGCATTAATGCGCGCTTCGGACCAGTAGACCTTCGCGTCGGCGTTCAGCCAGTCGTTACCTTCCGGGGCGATGCGGTAGCCCACCTGCGCGTCACGCTGAATGGTGGAGCGATCGGTCATCGGGTTGCTGCTGTCCGCCCCGGTGGTTTGCGGGTTTTTCGGCTCCTGAGCGGCGTTATTGTAGTAGCGCAGGGAGCCGCTCAGGGTCTGGGCCGGGTCGAGTTTCCAGCTGCCTTTCGCCAGCATGTTGTTGATGGATTCGTCGTTAGGGGCGGTTGCTCCGTCGCTCTGGCGGATATCGCCGCGATCCCGGCTGGACCAGGCCACCAGACCGTCCAGGGTGTCGGTGCGGCCGTAGGCGCTGGCCCCCATCCCGAGGCTGTGATCGCCCGTCGCGCCCGTTCCAAACACGCGGTAGCCGCTGTTTTTACCCGGTTCGAGCAGATCGTTGGCGTCGGCGGTGTCATAGGAAATCACGCCGCCCAGCGCGCCGCTGCCGTACAGCAGGGCCGACGGGCCGCGAACCACTTCGATACGTTTAATCAGCGCCGGATCGAGGAAGGTGCTGTTCAGGTGGCCGGTATCGGTCCCCTGGCGAACGCCGTCAACCAGCACCAGCACGCCGCGACGGTCATAGCCGCGCAGGTTGACGTCCTGCCCGTTGGTGCGCCCGGTGCCGTCCAGCGTCAGACCGGGGACGTTACGCAGCAGGTCGGCCGCCGAGCTGGCGGTCTGTTTCTCTGGCGCGGTGGCGTCAATCACGCTCACCATCATGGGGGCTTCAAAGGCGCTGCGGGCGTTGCCCGTGGCGGTGACGGTAATGTCGTCTGTGGCGGCGAACGCGACGCCCGGCAGGGTGCTGACAATCGCCAGCGCCAGAAGTGACGGACGTAAAGATGCGGAAGGCAGGTGTGGCATAGCAACTCTCCATAAGAAGTGAAAAGCGCTGGCTGCCTGGGGGTTACCTGGGTGGCTGGCGAAGTTTTTTGTGTTGTTTATTTTGTGAGGATCAGTTTTCCGGCATGGGTCTGACGCAGCAGATAGCGCTGGCCGTCATGCTCGATAATGACCCGGCCCTCATCGCCGAGCAGGGTTTTGCTGTCAATCCGACGCTCGGTAGGGGCTGGTGCTGTGTCTGTTTTTGCTGGCGTTGCCGCGCTGTTATCCGTACGTGACATAATGTTTATAAATAGCAATCAATGTAACAATGATAATCATTATCAATAAACTGCAAATTCACGGCAAGCATTTTTGTGAAAAAAGGGTGAGGGGATCAAATTTGGGGTGAGATGCGGTCTGATGCCCTCACCCCGACCCTCTCCCACAGGGAGAGGGAGAAGGACTGGATTTTAAAAACGGGTGTCCACGGCAGACGCCAGCTTCTCCAGCAGCAGCTCGCTGTCTTCCCAGCTCAGGCACGGGTCGGTGATCGACTGGCCGTACACCATCTGCTGTCCGGCAACGATTTTCTGCGTGCCTTCTTTGATAAAACTCTCGGCCATAATCCCTGCAACGGCGGTTGAACCGCTGCAGATCTGCTGGCAGATCTCGTCGCATACGTCGAGCTGGCGGCGATGCTGCTTCTGGCAGTTGCCGTGGCTGAAATCCACCACCAGATGTTCCGGCAGGTCGAACTCGGCCAGCGTTTCACAGGCCGCCGCAATATCTTGTGCATGGTAATTGGGTTTCTTCCCGCCGCGCATAATGATGTGCCCGTACGGGTTACCGCTGGTCTGGTAGATGGTCATATGACCGCTTTTATCCGGCGACAGGAACATGTGGCTGGCACGGGCTGCGCGGATGGCATCAACCGCGATACGGGTGTTGCCATCGGTCCCGTTTTTAAAGCCGACCGGACAGGATAGGGCGGAGGCCATCTCACGGTGGATCTGGCTTTCGGTGGTGCGTGCGCCAATCGCGCCCCAGCTGATCAGATCGGCGATAAACTGCCCGGTCACCATATCGAGAAACTCGGTCGCCGTCGGCACGCCCAGCTCGTTGACCTGTAAAAGCAGCTTCCGCGCCAGCTCGATACCGTGGTTAACGCGATAGCTGCCGTTGAGGTCAGGATCGGAAATCAGCCCTTTCCAGCCCACCACGGTGCGCGGTTTTTCAAAGTAGGTGCGCATGACGATCTCAAGGCGATGCTGGTACTTATCCCGCAGTCCCTGAAGTCGTTTTGCATAATCCATCGCGGCATCCAGATCGTGGATGGAGCAAGGCCCAATCACCACCAGAAGACGTTTGTCTTCACCATTCAGGATTTTTTCAATGCGGCGGCGGGAAGCCGTCACGTGTTCCGCGACGGCGGCGGAAACAGGATGCCGCTGGGCCAGTTCAGCCGGCGTGACAAGGCTGTCAATGCGCGCAGTGCGGAGTTCATCGGTTTTATTCATGGAATGTCTCAGAAAATTTTTGCTTCATCGGCAGACTACCGGGAAGTGATGGGCATCACCTTAAACCAATCCCTGCTGATTTCAAGTTCGGGGCGACACCGCCCCGTGGTTGCAGATGATGATACCTGAATCTGAGTTAATGTACTAGCATATTAGTACATGCGGCGATTAAGCCCCATGATGTCGAGAATTTTGGTGGCAATTTCTTCAACCGAATAGTTGGTGCTGTTCAGCCACGGGATCTGGTTTTTGCGGTACAGCGCTTCCACTTCGGAGACCTCCATACGGCACTGGCGCATAGAGGCGTAGCGGCTGTTCTCGCGGCGCTCTTCGCGGATGGCCGCAAGGCGTTCCGGGTTGATCGTCAGGCCGAACAGCTTGTGCTGCAGCGGCTTAAGGGCGGCAGGCAGCACCAGGTTATCCATGTCATCAGCGATAAACGGGTAGTTTGCGGCGCGAATGCCAAACTGCATCGCCAGATAGAGGCTGGTCGGGGTTTTGCCGCAGCGCGACACGCCAAGCAGGATCACCTGCGCCTGGTCGAGATTACGCAGAGAGATACCGTCATCATGTGCAAGGGTGTAGTCAATGGCGGCGATACGCGCGTCGTACTTGGTCAGGTTGCCGGGGTTCAGCCCGTGGGTGCGGTGGGCGATAGGCGTCGGATCGAGCTTAAGTTCGCTTTGCAGCGGAGCCACCAGCGCCTGCACGATATCCTGGCAGAAGCCTTCACTTTGCAGAATGATGGAGCGAATCTCGGGGATCACGATCGAGTAGAACACCAGCGGGCGGACGCCGGTCTGCTGGTAGATGGCGTCAATCTGGTCCTTCACCGCTTTGGCGCGGCTCTCGTTTTCGACAAACGGCAGCGTGATGCTGTTTATCGAAACGGGAAACTGCGACATCACCGCGTGGCCCAGGACCTCGGCGGTGATCGCCGTACCATCAGAAATATAAAAAACGTGGCGATCGACAGCACTATCCATTTTACTCACCCTGAATATCAGACCTAATTGTCTGAAAGCATAAATTAAAAAAGTAAATTACACAGCAAAGAACTTATCTTAATTATAAATGAAACGGCGTTTTTGATTTTCCTGAAAAGTGGATTTCATTTTTCAAATAGCGACTTTATTTTTGGGGTTTCTGGCTGAAAATATAGGAATCATCGGGTTAATGCCTGGTGGGAAAGTATCCGAAAAGTTGAAATTTTAAATTGCTTACACGATTCACCGTTTTTTTAGCGCTAATAAATATGCCAGTATAAATACGTAGTCAGGTGTTACTTACTCCGATCAAATATCACAAAAGGATTGTTTCGATGTCCAACAATGGCTCGTCACCGCTGGTGCTTTGGTATAACCAACTCGGCATGAATGATGTAGACAGAGTTGGGGGCAAAAATGCCTCCCTGGGTGAAATGATTACAAATCTGTCGGGTATGGGTGTCTCCGTACCGAACGGGTTTGCCACCACCGCCGATGCCTTTAACCTGTTTTTAGACCAGAGCGGTGTTAACCAGCGCATTTACGACCTGCTGGATAAAACGGATATTGATGACGTTACCGAGCTTGCCAAGGCCGGGGCGCAGATCCGCCAGTGGATCATCGACACACCTTTCCAGCCGGAACTGGAAAAAGCCATTCACGACGCGTACAACCAGCTCTCTGCTGACGATGCGCAGGCCTCCTTTGCCGTGCGTTCCTCTGCAACCGCAGAAGATATGCCGGACGCCTCGTTTGCCGGGCAGCAGGAAACCTTCCTGAACGTCCAGGGTTACGATGCGGTGCTGGTGGCGGTGAAGCACGTGTTTGCTTCCCTGTTCAACGACCGCGCCATCTCCTATCGCGTGCACCAGGGCTACGACCATCGCGGCGTCGCGCTCTCCGCTGGCGTGCAGCGCATGGTGCGCTCGGACGTGGGCTCATCCGGCGTGATGTTCTCCATTGATACCGAATCCGGCTTCGACCAGGTGGTGTTTATCACCTCCGCGTGGGGTCTGGGTGAGATGGTCGTGCAGGGCGCGGTAAACCCTGACGAATTCTATGTCCACAAGCCTACGCTGGCCGCTGGCCGTCCGTCGGTGGTGCGCCGCACCATGGGCTCGAAAAAAATCCGCATGATCTATGCCCCGACCCAGGAGCATGGCAAGCAGGTTAAAATTGAAGATGTACCGCAGGAGCAGCGCGACCGCTTCTCCCTGACCGACGCCGAAGTGCAGGAGCTGGCGAAGCAGGCGGTGCAGATTGAAAAACACTACGGCCGTCCGATGGATATCGAATGGGCGAAAGACGGGAACACCGGCAAGCTGTTTATCGTGCAGGCGCGTCCGGAAACCGTCCGCTCACGCGGTCAGGTGATGGAGCGTTATACGCTGCACGCCCAGGGCAAAATCGTGGCGGAAGGCCGTGCCATCGGTCACCGCATCGGTGCCGGTCCGGTCAAAGTGATCCACGACATCAGTGAGATGAACCGTATTGAGCCAGGCGACGTGCTGGTGACCGACATGACCGACCCGGACTGGGAACCGATCATGAAGAAAGCGGCGGCTATCGTCACCAACCGCGGCGGTCGTACCTGTCACGCGGCGATCATTGCCCGCGAGCTGGGTATCCCTGCGGTTGTCGGCTGCGGTGACGCCACCGAGCGCATGAAGGACGGACAGAACGTGACCGTCTCCTGTGCCGAGGGCGATACCGGCTACGTGTACGCCGATATCCTCGACTTCAGCGTGAAGAGCTCAAGCGTGGATACCATGCCGGACCTGCCGCTGAAGATCATGATGAACGTCGGTAACCCGGACCGCGCGTTTGACTTCGCCTGCCTGCCGAACGAAGGCGTTGGTCTGGCGCGTCTGGAATTTATCATCAACCGTATGATCGGCGTTCACCCGCGTGCGCTGCTGGAGTTTGACGATCAGGATCCGAAGCTGCAGAACGAAATCCGCGAGATGATGAAAGGCTACGACTCGCCGAAAGAGTTCTACGTCGGCCGTCTGACCGAAGGGATCGCGACGCTGGGCGCCGCCTTCTATCCGAAACGCGTGATCGTGCGTCTGTCTGACTTTAAGTCTAACGAATACGCCAACCTGGTCGGCGGCGAGCGCTACGAGCCGGAAGAAGAGAACCCGATGCTGGGCTTCCGCGGGGCCGGACGCTACGTGTCCGACAGCTTCCGCGACTGCTTCGCGCTGGAGTGTGAGGCAGTGA
This sequence comes from Enterobacter sp. PL_is514, assembly GCF_055816715.1. Taxonomy (NCBI): domain Bacteria; kingdom Pseudomonadati; phylum Pseudomonadota; class Gammaproteobacteria; order Enterobacterales; family Enterobacteriaceae; genus Enterobacter; species Enterobacter sp. PL_is514. Next base: position 94,737 of record NZ_JBVPGN010000034.1, read on the forward strand.
AGCGCGTGCGCAACGACATGGGGCTGACCAACGTGGAGATCATGATCCCGTTCGTACGTACCGTAGATCAGGCGAAAGCGGTTGTGGACGAGCTGGCGCGTCAGGGGCTGAAGCGCGGCGAGAACGGGCTGAAGATCATCATGATGTGTGAAATTCCGTCCAACGCCCTGCTGGCCGAGCAGTTCCTGGAGCACTTCGACGGCTTCTCTATCGGTTCGAACGACATGACGCAGCTGACGCTGGGTCTGGACCGCGATTCCGGCGTGGTCTCCGAGCTGTTCGACGAGCGTAACGAGGCGGTGAAAGCGCTGCTCTCCATGTCCATCCGCGCGGCGAAGAAGCAGGGTAAATACGTTGGGATTTGTGGTCAGGGTCCATCCGACCATGATGACTTTGCCGCATGGCTGATGGAAGAGGGGATTGATAGCCTGTCCCTGAACCCGGACACCGTGGTGCAAACCTGGCTGAGCCTGGCGGAACTGAACAAGTAACGCCGCGCTGACCCGAAAAGGCGAGGATATTATTCCTCGCCTTTTTTATTTCCCCCTCTTATTTGCTCCCCATCACAAATAAAGTAAAAAACCAAATATCATAATTTGCCTGTCAATTTAGACAATTGTTAGCGCGCAAACCGTTGCTAATACTTGAGCCTTACATGCGCATTTCCCTTCAGATGATGCGCAACTGGTTGAAATACGTTTTAACCTGATAAAAAGGCAAATAACAATGACACTCTCCTCTGTATTGCGTACCAAAGATAAAATAGGTTATGGCTTAGGTGATATGGCCAGCGCGCTGGTCTGGCAAACGGCAACGTTATTTCTCGCCTATTTCTATACGGACGTTTTTGGGCTGCCCGCCGCGATTATGGGCACCATGTTTTTAGTGGTGCGCGTGGTTGATGCGTTTGTCGACCCGTGCATTGGCGCACTGGTGGATCGCACCCAGACGCGTCACGGTCGTTTCCGTCCCTGGCTGCTGTGGTTCGCCATTCCGTTTGGCGTAAGCTGCCTTATCACATTCTATGTACCGGACGTGGGACCGACGGCGAAAATCGTTTATGCCTGCCTGACCTACGCGATCTTAAGCCTGATTTACTCCGCCATTAACGTGCCTTACTGCGCTATGCCCGGCGCGTTGACATTAGACCCGCGCGAGCGTCACTCCCTGCAGTCGTGGCGCTTTGGCCTGTCGTTTATCGGCGGGTTGATTGTGACGGTCATCGCCCTGCCGCTGGTTTCATTGTTAGGCCAGGGCAACGTGCAGAAAGGCTATTTCTATGCCATGAGCCTGATGGGGCTGCTGGGCATTGTGCTCTTTTTCTGCTGTTTCCTGATGACCCGAGAGCGCTATTCGCCGCGCAATGATACCTCCGGCTCCATGCTGACCGATTTAAAACTGCTGGCCGGTAACAGCCAGTGGCGCATTGTTTTCCTGTTTAATATTTTGCTGTTAACGGCGGTGGTAACGCGCGGTTCCGCCACGATGTATTACGTGAACTATGTGCTGTTGCGTCCGGATCTGGTTTTTGCCTTTATTGTTTCCGGAATGGTCGCCTCCTTAAGCGGCGCTTTATTATCTGAACGGCTGCTGGGGAAATTTGATCGCGTACGCGCCTATCAGTGGACCATTATTTCCTTCGTCATTTTCGGCGCGCTGATTTTCTTCCTGCCGCCTTCACAGGTGTGGCTGATTTTTGGCCTCAACATCGTCTTTAGCTTTGTGCAAAACCTGACCACGCCGCTGCAGTGGACCATGTTCTCCGATGTGGTCGACTACGAAGAGCACCGCAGTGGCCGCCGTCTGGACGGGCTGGTCTTCTCCACCGCGCTGTTTGCCATCAAATTCGGCCTGGCGCTGGGTGGGGCAGTGGTCGGCTGGGTGCTTGGCATGGTGGATTACGCCCCGGGACAGGCAACTCAGGCACCCCACGTACTCTCAACGATTAACGCGCTGTTCACCCTTATCCCGTGCGCGCTGTTCCTCTGCATGGTCGCGCTGCTTGCCATCTACAAGCTCAACAGCCGGCTGGTGGATTCCATCGCCCGGGAGCTGGCCAGCAAGCGTGAGGTGAGACCCGACGCGGGGCAGCTCAGCCCGGCAACCCCTTCCGCACTACAGGAGTAAAATATGACTGCTATCTATAAGGACGCGGGACGTCCCGTGCACGAGCGCGTCGCCGATTTACTGGCGCGTATGACCCCGGAAGAGAAGTTCGCCCAGATGCATGCGTACTGGCTGATCCTCGATGAAAACGGCAACCACCGCGAGCGCAGCGACCTCAGCGATGAATTCGCCGGCGTGAGCGAGCAGGCCGCGCTGAGCGAACGGCTGAAGCTGGGCGTCGGGCAGATCACCCGTCCGCTGGGCACCCACATCGTTGATGCGAAAACCGGCGTGCGTGCCGCGAACCGCCTGCAGCGCATGATGATGGAAGAGACGCGCCTCGGCATCCCGGCGCTGTTCCATGAGGAGTGTCTGGTGGGGCTGCTGTGTAAAGACGCCACCCTGTTCCCGTCATCGCTGAACTACGGCTCTACCTGGGATCCGGAACTGGTGCAGCGCGCGGCAGAGCAGATCGGTAAAGAGGCACGGTCCGTCGGCTGCCAGCAGGGGCTGGCCCCGGTGCTGGACGTGTCCCGCGACGTGCGCTGGGGGCGGACCGAAGAGACTTTCGGCGAGGATCCGTGGCTGGTGGGCGTGATGGCGACCGCCTACGTGAAGGGCTTACAGGGCGATAAACGCGACCTGCTGGCGACCCTGAAGCATTACGTTGGCCACTCGTTTAGCGAAGGGGCGCGCAACCACGCACCGGTGCACCTTGGGTTCAGCGAGCTGAACGATACCTTCCTGCTGCCGTTTGAAATGGCGGTCAAGCTGGCAAACGCCGGGTCGGTCATGCCGGCCTATCACGATATCGACAATCAGCCGGGGCACAGCGACAGCTTCCTGCTGACTACCGTCCTGCGCGAACAGTGGGGATTCGACGGGATTATTGTGGCGGACTACGGCGGCGTCAGCCTGCTGCACCAGCATCACGGTGTGTCTCACGATGCGGCCGAATCCGCCGCGCTGGCGTTCAACGCCGGGCTAGACGTTGAGCTGCCGAAAGACGACTGCGCGCGCCATCTGGCGGAAGCGGTAGAGCGCGGGCTGATCTCTATGGCGAAAGTCGATGAGATCGTGGCGCGCGTGCTGACGGAAAAATTCCGCCTGGGGCTGTTTGAAAAGCCGTACGCGGATGAAAACGGTATCGATCTGCAAAATGATTTGACCCGCCAGGCCGCGCGGGAAGTGGCGACAAAATCGGTCACGCTGCTGGAAAACAACGGCATTTTACCGCTCGGCGGCAAACCCCGCGTGGCGGTAGTGGGGCCGACGGCAGACGATCCGCTGGCGTTACTCAGCGGCTACAGCTTCCCGGTGCATCTGATCATCAGCGATATGGTGGAAGAGACCTCGCAGGTCACGACCCCGCGCGCGGCGCTGGAGCAGTATCTCGGGGCATCGAACGTCCGCTATGCCAAAGGGTGTCACATCATCGAAAAACGGATGGCGGGCGCGCCGGTCTTCCCTGGCGACAGCGGCAGCAAACCGATGCAGCAGTCGCCGGTCTCGCAAAGCACCGCATTGATCCCCGAGGCCGTGAACGCGGCGCAGGAGAGTGACGTGGTGGTCGCCTGCGTGGGCGATCTCGCCGGGCTGTTCCAGAGCGGTACCGTGGGGGAAGGTTCCGACACCGACTCCCTGAATCTGCCGGGCGTGCAGCAACAGCTGCTGGAGGCGCTTGTAGCGACGGGCAAACCGGTGATTGTCGTGATGACCGGCGGCCGTCCGTACAACCTTCAGGGGCTGGAAGGTAAGGTCGCGGCGCTAATAATGGCGTGGGCGCCGGGGCAGGAAGGGGGCTGGGCGATTGCGGATGTGTTAACCGGGCGTGCGGAGCCGCAGGGGCGTCTGGTGGTGAGCGTGCCGAAAAGCGCCGGGGCAATGCCGTATTACTACAATCACAAGCTCAAAAGCGGCGGCACGCCGTTTGCGTTCCACTTTGGTTCGCGTTACCCGTTTGGCTTCGGCCTCGGCTGGACGACGTTTAGCTGGGGGGCTGTCCGCGTAGCTGAAACCAGCGTGCCGGTTGAAGGCGAGGTGACGCTGAGCGTGGATATCACCAATACCGGAGAGCGCAGCGGCAGCGAGGTGGTGCAGGTTTACGTCAGGGATAAGGTCGCCACCCAGGTTCGGCCGCTCCAGGAGCTGAAGGCCTTCCAGCGCGTCACGCTCTCGCCGGGCGAAACCGCCGCGCTCAGCTTTACGCTACCGGTTGAGATGTTCAACTTTACCCGCCGGGACGGGAAACGCATCGTTGAGCCGGGCGAGTTTGAACTGCAGGTTGGCGCATCGTCGGCGGATATCCGCGAGAGGGTGACGGTCAGGGTGACCGGGGAAACCCGCGTGCTGCCCGCCGAGTGGCGGATGCTCAGTACCTGTAAGGTGACACGCGCGTAGTCAGGATAAAAAAAAGCCCATCGTGGGAGATGGGCAAAGACTACACACAGCAATTCGTTGTTTCACTCAGGGGATTTCCATGCTTATAAATCAAGGTGTTGATTTATAACCGTGAGCTAATAGTAGGCATTGTGATCTTTAGCGTCGATCAGATTCGTCTCAATAGTTAAAGAGGCGTAAAGATTTCTTGAGGTTAATCGCGGGTTTAATGCAGAAACGGCGGGTCTGACCAGTGTGCAACGAATAAATACTTTAGCAGCATTAAAGTATTGTGAGGGGGAATGTAGGCCGGGTAAGCGTTAGCGCCACCCGGCAAAAAACTTAATGCGTGTTCTTCTCTTCCAGCTCTTCCAGTTCGCTCAGAATCACGTCCGGGTCTGTTCCCGGAGGTGGAATTTCATGCACCCAGGCGGAGAACAGGCGCCAGGTAACGGCGAGCAGCACCGGGCCAATAAACAGGCCAATCATGCCAAAGGCAATCAGACCGCCAATGACGCCGGAGAGGATCAGGATCAGCGGCAGGTCAGCACCCATACGGATGAGGATCGGACGAATGACGTTATCCATGGTGCCGACTACGCAGCTCCAGACCAGCAGCACCGTTCCCCACGTGGTGTCACCCGTCCAGTACAGCCAGATAATGCAGGGAACCAGCACCAGCAGCGGCCCCAGTTGCGCAAGACAGGTCATCAGCATGACAACGGTAAATACGGTGGCGTACGGTACGCCGGAAATCGCCAGACCGATACCGCCCAGCACCGCCTGCACCAGCGCGGTGACCACCACGCCCAGCGCAACCGCGCGCACGGCCTGCGCAGCCAGCAGTACCGCAGCATCACCGCGCTTGCCCGCCAGGCGGGTGGCAAAGTGACGAACGCCTAAAGCGACCTGCTCGCCGCGCCAGTAGAGCAGGGCGCTGAAGAGCAGCATCAGGGTACAGTGCATCATAAACCGGCCGATATGTGCCGCCTGACCGACAAACCAGGTGGTTGTGGTGCCAATGTACGGGCGGACTTTTGCCATCAGCGCGCTGCCGCCCATCTCCAGCAGGCTATGCCAGCCGCTGTAGAGCTTGGCGCCCACCACCGGAATGCTGTTCAGCCAGGCCAGATCCGGCAGCGTCAGGTCACCGCTGCTAATGGCACGAATAACCGGGCCACTGGAATCCACCAGGCTATTCACCAGCAGGGCAATCGGAATAATAAACAGCAGGAACAGCAGGAGCGTCATGACCAGCACGGCTAACCCGCGACGGCCGAACAGCAGCTTCTGCAAGCGCAGCAGCAGAGGCCACGTGGCCACGACCACGGTCGCGGCCCAGGCGAAGCCGAGAATAAAGGGTTGAACAATCCACAGACACGCAATAATCATGAGGGCCAGAAACAGCACCGACAGTAAAATTTGCGCAACATCCCTGGGCTGGCGAAGATTGACCATAAATGAAACTTTCCTTAAAAGAACGCCAGTACGACTGGCGGGAACGGAAAACCGCGTCTCTCTAATCATTGATGATCTCGGCGGTTTTTGACAGGCGGATTTTGCCTGTAATTCAGCAGAGATTATAAGAAAAAAATGTGATAAAACTTTTAAGATACACGCAAACGATTTCATACAACTCTAATTAGGGTCGACAGTCATGATCCCACAGATTTCTCAGGCACCTGGCGTCGTTCAGCTGGTGCTTAATTTTTTGCAAGCACTGGAGCAACAGGGTTTTACAGGTGATACCGCCACGAACTATGCCGACAGGCTGACGATGGCGACCGATAACAGTATTTACCAGCTTCTTCCCGATGCCGTGGTTTTCCCTCGTTCAACGGCCGACGTGGCGCTTATCGCCCGGCTGGCGACGCAGGAGCGCTTTGCTTCACTGGTCTTTACGCCGCGCGGCGGCGGCACCGGGACCAATGGTCAGGCGCTGAACCAGGGCATCATTGTTGATATGTCGCGCTATATGAACCGCATCATTGAGATCAACCCGGAAGAGGGGTGGGTGCGGGTCGAAGCGGGCGTTATCAAAGATCAGCTTAATCAGTATCTCAAGCCTTACGGCTACTTTTTTGCCCCGGAGCTTTCCACCAGTAACCGTGCGACCCTTGGCGGGATGATCAACACGGATGCCTCCGGTCAGGGCTCGCTGGTCTATGGTAAAACCTCCGATCACGTGCTGGGCGTGCGCGCCGTTCTGCTGGGCGGTGATATCCTCGATACCCAGCCGATGCCGGTCGAACTGGCGGAAACGCTGGGTAAAGATAACACCGCCAGCGGACGCATTTATCGTACCGTACTGGAGCGCTGCCGCGACAACCGCCAGCTTATTCTCGATAAGTTCCCCAAACTAAACCGCTTCCTGACCGGGTACGACCTGCGTCACGTCTTTAACGACGACCTGACTCAGTTTGATTTAACCCGCGTGCTGACCGGTTCCGAAGGGACGCTGGCGTTTATCACCGAGGCGCGGCTGGATATCACCCGCTTGCCGAAAGTGCGTCGTCTGGTGAACGTGAAATATGACTCCTTCGACTCCGCGCTGCGCAATGCACCGTTTATGGTGGAAGCGAAAGCGCTGTCGGTGGAAACGGTCGACTCCAAAGTGCTTAATCTGGCCAGGGAAGACATTGTCTGGCACTCCGTCAGCGAGCTGATTACCGACGTGCCGGATAAAGAGATGCTCGGTCTCAATATCGTGGAGTTTGCCGGCGATGATGCGGAGCTGATTGAGCGCCAGGTCACCACGCTCTGCCAGCGTCTGGATGAGCTGATTGCGCAGGGCCTGGGCGGCGTGATCGGCTGGCAGCTCTGTAACGATCTGGCCGGGATTGAGCGTATCTATGCGATGCGTAAAAAAGCCGTGGGCCTGCTCGGCAATGCAAAAGGGGCGGCGAAGCCCATTCCCTTTGCCGAAGATACCTGCGTGCCGCCTGAACATCTGGCGGATTATATCGTCGAGTTTCGCGCCCTGCTGGACAGCCACGGCCTGAGCTATGGCATGTTCGGCCATGTCGATGCCGGGGTACTGCACGTGCGTCCTGCGCTGGATATGTGCGACCCGCAGCAGGAGATCCTGATGAAGCAGATCTCCGACGACGTGGTGGCCTTAACCGCCAAATACGGCGGTCTGCTCTGGGGAGAGCACGGGAAAGGGTTCCGCGCGGAATACAGCCCGGCATTCTTCGGCGAACAGCTCTACGCGGAGCTGCGCAAGGTGAAAGCGGCTTTCGACCCGCATAACCGCCTCAACCCGGGTAAAATCTGCCCGCCTGAAGGCGTGGACGCGCCAATGCTGCAGGTGGATGCCGTCAAGCGCGGCACCTACGACAGACAGATCCCGATTGCGGTGCGCTCCTCCTGGCGCGGCGCGATGGAGTGCAACGGCAACGGCCTGTGCTTTAACTTTGATGTGAAAAGCCCGATGTGCCCGTCGATGAAAATCACCAGCAACCGTATCCACTCGCCAAAAGGGCGGGCGACGCTGGTGCGCGAGTGGCTGCGGCTGCTGGCCGACCGCGGGGTGGATCCGCTCAGGCTGGAGCAGGAGCTGCCGGAAAAACGGGCCAGCCTGCGCTCGCTGATTGAGCGCACCCGCAACAGCTGGCATGCCAACAAGGGCGAGTATGATTTCTCCCATGAGGTGAAAGAGGCGATGTCCGGCTGTCTGGCCTGTAAAGCCTGCTCCACCCAGTGCCCGATTAAAATCGACGTGCCGGAATTCCGCTCGCGCTTCCTGCAGCTGTATCACACCCGCTACCTCCGCCCGGTGCGCGACCATCTGGTGGCGACGGTGGAAAGCTACGCGCCGCTGATGGCGCGCGCGCCGAAGACGTTCAACTTCTTTATCAACCAGCCGCTGGTGCGCAAGCTCTCCGAAAAACATATCGGCATGGTCGATCTGCCGCTGCTGTCGGTGCCGTCTCTGCAGCGCCAGCTCGTCGGGCATCGCTCGGCGAACATGACCCTGGAGCAGCTGGAGGCACTCACGCCTGAGCAAAAAGCGAAGGTGGTGCTGGTGGTGCAGGATCCGTTTACCAGCTACTACGATGCGCAGGTTGTGGCCGATTTCGTCCGTCTGGCGGAGAAAGTGGGTTACCAGCCGGTTGTGCTGCCGTTCTCCCCGAATGGCAAGGCGCAGCATATTAAAGGTTTCCTGAACCGCTTTGCGAAGACCGCGCAGAAAACGTCTGACTTCCTGAATCGCGTGGCGCAACTCGGGATACCGATGGTCGGCGTCGATCCGGCGCTGGTGCTGTGCTATCGCGATGAATACAAGCAGACCCTGGGCGATAAGCGCGGCGACTTCAACGTGATGCTGGTGCACGAGTGGCTGCCGATGGCGCTGGAAGATAAGGCTGTTCAGGATGTCAGCGGTGAACCGTGGTATCTGTTCGGTCACTGTACGGAAGTGACCGCGCTGCCGGGTGCCCCCGCGCAGTGGGCGTCTGTTTTTGCCCGCTTCGGTGCGAAGCTGGAGAGCGTCAACGTAGGCTGCTGCGGGATGGCCGGCACCTACGGACACGAAGTGAAAAACCACGCCAACTCGCTCGGCATCTATGAGCTGTCCTGGCATCAGGCGATGCAGCGCTTGCCGCGAAACCGCTGTCTGGCGACGGGTTACTCCTGCCGCAGCCAGGTAAAACGGGTAGAAGGCAACGGTGTACGTCACCCATTGCAGGCTTTACTGGAGATAATTGGATGATCTGGAAACGTGCCGTGACGCTGCAGGCGCTGAACGCCATGGGCGAGGGGAATATGGTGGGACTGCTGGATATCCAGTTTATCCGCATTGGCGACGATGAGATTGAGGCCACCATGCCCGTCGATAGCCGCACCCACCAGCCGTTTGGTTTATTGCACGGCGGAGCGTCCGTCGTGCTGGCCGAAACGCTGGGCTCGGTGGCGGGGTATCTCTGCACCGAAGGGGAGCAGAAGGTTGTCGGACTTGAGGTGAATGCTAACCATATTCGCTCGGTGCGCAGCGGACGCGTGCGCGGTGTTTGCCGCGCGCTGCACGCCGGAAGCCGCCATCAGGTGTGGCAAATAGATATTCTCGATGAGCAGGATCGCCTGTGCTGCTCGTCGCGGCTGACCACGGCGGTTGTGTAAAGTTTTCAGATGTCTTGCCTTTGGTCAAAAACTAGCCAGCGCGTTGTGGTATACTGGTCAGGTTTTGTACATAAGCGAGGACATCATGGATACTGAAATAACCCCAACACAGCTGGCAATTGAATATTTACGTCGCGATAAGAGCAACCTGTCTCCGGCGCAGTACCTGAAAAAGCTGAAACAGCTTGAGCTGGAATTTACAGATTTGCTGGCGCTCTCTTCAAATGAGCTGAAAGAAGAGATCTACTTTGCCTGGCGGTTGGGCGTTCACGTCCATTGAGTACATGAGAATAAAAGGGCCGCGAATGCGGCCTTTTTTGTGTCTGACGTTCAGTATCGGGCGGGGAGTTTATTGATTTTGATGAGCCTGCCTTCTTCCATTTCGATGAATCCGCCGGTTTTTAAATCCGCCAGAATGCGCATCACGCCGCTGCGGGAGAGCTGAGTTTTCTCTCTGATATACCTTTCCGCCGTCACGCTGAGCCGATAACTCTCATCTTCCTCCATCAGCTTGACCAGCTGCTGGCGAATCATCTCATACGCCGTCGGCGCGCCCTGCGGCATCACGTTGTTATAAAGACGGCTATACACAAAGATGAGCTGTTTAGAAAGCAGTCCCCATAGCGCCTTCTCTTTGATAATTTCATTCACCCGCTCGGTGGTGAGCGTCCCTATCAGACAAGGGCTGACGGTCTTAATATAATCATTGAAATAGATGTCGGTCAGGTTGGCGAGGCCGAACACGGCCGGACTGCGAGCCGTAGACAGCATCATGTCATCGCTTCTTCTGTAGATGGCGATGGTTCCTTCGAGAATTAAATAGCACATGCCCTGACCGTTAATTTGCAGGTCCAGTCGTACGCCGCGGGCGGTATGTCGCGTTGTGCAATCAGGCAACAGGTGTGAAATAAGCTCTTGCGCGTAGGGAGAACCCCGTTGAGACTTTTCTGGAAGGGACATGGCAGCCGACAACCTTAAAAATAACCTGGCTAATTATAGCGCTTCTCCCGGGTACAGGCACGCTGGCTATCAATATTTTCGCGGCAGATGATGAATGTCAAGCAGCACCCCACGTTCCATGGTGATGTACTTCCCGGTCCGCAGTTCTGCCAGAATACGCATAATTCCGCTACGTGAAAGATAGGTCCTGCTTTTGATGTACGCGGCGGCCGTCGTATTTTTCCGTATGGCATCGGGCTCCTGCATGAGTTCAACAAGCTGGAAGCGAATGATGTCGTAGGCAGACATTTGCGATATTTGCGCGCAGTGCTCATACACCCGTGAGGCCGTATAAATCAGCAGCTTTGAAAAGTGCTCCCATAAATCCTGCTGCGCAACAATCTGATTAAACGTCTCCAGCGACACGCGGGCGATTTCTGCCGTCTCCAGGGCCCTGACATAGAGATGCTCCGAAGAAAATTGACTGCTGACGCCAAGAATAAAAGGCGCTGATTCAGAGTTTAAAACAATGCCGTCGCCGCGACGATGAAGCGCCACGCTTCCCTGGAGAAGTAAAAAACACTGGCGCACATCATCTTTATAATAATGTACGGTTTCTCCCCGACAGATGACCATTCTGTCCGCAGCAGGTAGCACTGATTTAATCAGGGTATCTATATGGATAAACGGTTTTAAACCCAGAACGGTTGATTCGTGGTTATTCAATGGCGTGGTTAAACGCGTATTCATAAGATACCTCACAGCGACTACGGGTCTGATCGTTTTTTGATCTGCCTGGAGAATTATCTTAAAAATGAAGGAGTCAGGGAATATTTCGGCAAGGTCCAAAAGTAGACCGTTGAGCATCTGATATCTAACCCCTTGAATGAAAACATAAAGACGATCAAGTCTACTAATAGACCAGGAAATAAGACGTAAGCGTATCCTGAAAGAAATGTTGAAATTACGTTAAATCAGAGTCTACAGCTAGACCATCAAAAAGTTGTATTCACCAAAATGATTATATAAATTTTAATCAGCCAGTCAGAAAGACCTTATAGCGTTAATTAAAAAGAAGATGAATCCACTGAGATTTATTTATCAACTTTCTGCTGCGTACGTTTTAATAATAAATAAAGTTATCCCGTAAACAGGAAAATGAAGCTTATGAAAAAGAACATTATTTTAGCGATGGTTGCGACAGGTTCTGCCTTAATGATGAGCAATGCACTCGCTGCTGCAGGAACCGTTAATTTTAACGGTAACATCCTGGATTCTGCCTGCGATGTCGCGGTTGCTTCTCAAAATCAGGTGGTGGTATTAGGCGATTACAATAAAACAGAATTTCCGGCAACAGGCTCCCGTACTGCGGCAACGAAATTCGACATCGTCCTGAAGAACTGCCCGGTTACGGTCAACAGTGCCAAAGTCCGTTTTGACGGTACGCCCGATCTGACTAACGCCGATCTGCTTGCTATTGATACCTCCGTCGCCGGTGCGGCAACGGGTGTTGCTATTAATTTGATGACCGCTGATAAAGCGGATCTGCCGTTGCACGGCAGTAACAGCTATAGCTATGTGTTAAGCAGCACCGCCGATAATACGCTGAATTTCTACGCGCAGTATATTTCAACGGCTGCATCGGTGACGGCCGGTCCTGCAAACTCCGTGGCAAATTTCTCCGTTGTTTATAACTAGTCATTAAGCAGAACACGAGTCGGTTCCATGACGTTCTGCGTGGGGGCAGTCTCTGCCCCCGTGTTTCAAGAGGTGTAACATGCATTTTATTAGCAAGGCCCTGCTCATATCGGCCGCCCTGACAGCATCGTTTTCGAACGCTTATGCCGGGGTCATTATTGGCGGTACCCGCGTTATTTTTGATGGTGGGAAAAAAGAGGCATCAATCAGTATCAATAATGCTGATAGCGTGCCTTATTTAATCCAGTCCTGGGTTGACATGCCAGAGGGTAATGCTAATAAAGCACCTTTTATTGTAACACCGCCTTTATATCGACTGGATGGCGGGCAGCAAAACATTGAACGTATTTTACTCTCTGGTTCACTACCCCAGGATAAAGAAAGTCTTTTCTGGCTGAATATTAAAGCCATACCGTCTGCCTCAAAACAGGAAAACTCACTGCAAATTGCTGTCAAAACGCGCATCAAGCTTATTTATCGCCCGTCAGGTCTGAAGGGATCAACGCCGGAAGAACAAGCGAATAAATTAACCTGGTCGCGTAGCGGGAATAAGCTCATGGTCACCAATCCAACGCAATATGTCATCAACTTTAATGAAATAAGCGTCGGTGATAAAAAACTGGATGAGGTCTCCTGGGTGGCACCTGGTGCAACGGCGGTATTTAGCTTACCCGCAGGTGCCAATGGTAACCACATTACATTCAAAGTCATTAATGATTACGGCAGCCCCGGAAGAATGTATCAGGCCAGCTTTTAATTCATCAAAAGCGGCGATCCTCATATCAGGTCAGGTTAATGATGATGGCAACGAAAACTAAAAAAATGCAGCCTGCGCGTCTGGCGATCTGTATCGCCTTTGCGCTGGTAAATGCAATGCAGACTGTTTATGCCCGTGATTCGTTCAACGCCGAACTGGTTGAACTGGACAACCCGGGCACGGGTAAAGCTGATTTATCTGCTTTTGAATCAGGTTCGCAGGCACCAGGGAAATACCACGTTGACATCATCCTTGACGACCAACTCATCGAGACCAGCGATATTGATTTTACCGCAGTAAAAAGTGGGGAAGAGGGCGATAGCCTTAAGCCTTGTCTGAGTATTGAACAGCTCAACAGATGGGGCGTCAAAACCGCGCTTTTTCCCGACTTAGCCAGTAAGGACGCGTCCTGTGTCAACCTTCAGGCTATTCCTCACGCCAGCACGGATTTTCAGTTTGCCGCGCAGCGACTGATCGTCAGCATTCCTCAGGCCGCCATTGATATGCCGGCACGCGGGTATGTCTCGCCAGCGCTATGGGATGAAGGGATCGCCGCCGCCATGTTGAATTACAGCCTGAGTGGCGCAAACAGCCGGGCAAAACAAAACGGCAGTAAAAACAGCAACAGTCAATATGCCAACCTGCGCCCGGGTCTCAACGTTGGACCGTGGCGACTGCGAAATTATACCACCTGGTCGCGGGATGAAACCGGTCAGGACAAATGGGATACCGTCTACACCTATGCGCAGCGGGCCATTATTCCGCTCAAAGCGCAGCTCACCCTGGGGGATAGCTCCGCGCCAGCCGACGTGTTCGACAGTATGCCGTTTCGCGGCGGACAGCTGGCTTCGGATGATGACATGCTCCCGGATTCGCTGAAAGGCTATGCACCCGTGGTGCGGGGGATCGCGCGCACCAATGCCCAGGTGGTGGTGCGGCAGAACGGCTATCAGATTTATCAGACCTACGTGGCGCCAGGCGCTTTTGAGATTACCGATATGTACCCCACGGGCGGCGCCGGGGATCTGGACGTCACCGTTAAAGAGGCTGATGGCAGTGAGCAACATTTCACCCTCCCGTACGCGTCATTACCGGTTTTACAGCGCGAAGGACGGCTCAAGTATGCAGTGACCGGAGGGCAATACCGTTCTTATAACGGCAGCGTCGATAAGACACCTTTCGGGCAAATCACCGGGATCTATGGTCTGCCGTATGGGCTAACGCTGTATGGCGGGCTGCAGGAGTCGAGTAAATATCAGTCGATCGCCACCGGGCTTGGAAAAAACATGGGTGATTTCGGCGCCATTTCTGCGGACATAACCCAGGCCTGGTCCACCCCGCAGGGCGGTGAGAAATCCAACGGCCAGTCCTGGCGTGCGCGATACAGCAAAAACATTGTGGGGACCGGAACCCATTTCTCGATTGCGGGTTACCGCTACTCGACCAGCGGTTACTACGGCATGCAGGAGATCCTTGATTCGTACGGTGACAGCTCCGCGCTTCAGGACCGACGCCGCAACCGGGCCGAACTCACGATGAGCCAGACGCTGGGCGGTAATCTTGGCTCGCTGACGCTGAGCGCGGCCCGTGAAGACTACTGGAATTCGGGTAAAACGATGGCGTCATACAGCCTGGGCTACAACAACTACTGGCACAACATCAGTTACGGACTCACCTGGACCTACAGTAAAAATGGCAGTGCGGGTTCATATGATAACAATAAACGGTATGACAAAGATCAGCTGCTGGCCTTTAACGTCAGTATCCCGCTGGAGAAGTTTTTACCGCAGACCTGGGCTAACTATGGCGTGAGCGCCAGCAAGAATAACGGCACCACCCACAACATCGGCCTGAACGGCGTAGCGCTGGAAAACCACGCCCTGAACTGGAACGTGCAGCAAGGCTTTGGGTCGGACGGCGTCGGCTACACGGGCAATCTGAACGGTGATTATAAGGGAACCTACGGCGAAGCGACGGCGGGCTACAGCTACGATAAAAACAGCGAGCGCCTTAACTACGGCCTGCAAGGGGGCATTCTTGCTCACAGAGAGGGGATCACGCTTTCGCAACCCCTGGGCGAGACCAATGTTTTGATTAGCGCGCCGGGCGCACACGGTGTCGATATCCGCAATCAGGCGGGCGTTAAAACGGATTACCGCGGATATACGGTGGTCAGCAATCTCTCCGTATACCGTAAAAATGACATCACCCTTGCCCCGGAAAGTCTGCCGGATGATGTTGAGCTGGATATTAATACCCGGACGGTGACGCCGACGCGTGGCGCGATCGTTTTGGCCGACTATAAGGCGAAGGTGGGGCGGCGGGTGTTATTTAATTTACTGCATAACGGCCAGTTTGTTCCCTTTGGCGCGATGGCAAGCCTGAAGGGCGCCGACGGCAGCAGCGTTATTGTTGGCGATAAAGGCCAGGCTTATCTCACCGGCCTGGATACTCAGGGAACCGTCTTCGTCACGTGGGGAGCGGAAAGCGAACGGCAATGCCGCGCACTTTACGTGCTTTCCCCGCAGCCGTCGGCGGGGGGAATTACCGAAATTAACGTCAATTGTCTTTAGGGTTTTTTAACATGCGCTTAATTAACATCATATTCCTGCTGTGTATCGCAGCAGGCTGGAACAGTGCTCATGCAGGAACCTGCACGACGATTACGCCGCAGGAATCAACTTTGTCCATCGGCACAATTACGGTTCAACGTGACGTGGCAGTTGGAACCGTATTATTTTCGCGAAACGCGACAATAACCGGTTCCTATTTAACGGGGTGTGCCAATCCATTAATGCTGGGTTTTAGCATGCGGTATTTGAATGCGACACCGAGTGCTTACGGTAATCATGTTTATGACACGAATGTAAACGGTATAGGCGTGCGTTTTTCGTCGGGTAATTATTTTGAAAACCCGGCCAATACCTTTTCCTATAATGCTCAGGCAAGTTATGTCGAATGGTGGGGCGGTAAAATAGAACTTATCGTTACCGGACCGGTCTCGTCGGGGTCGCTGACGCCGGGCGTGCTGGGGGTAGTGATGCTGCAGGGCAGTGACGGCGTTTACCGTGATGGCCTGACGACCACCCTGCTGGGCGGAACCATTAATGTACTGGCCTGCAATATTACAACACCGCAACTGACATTTCCGATAGGCGATATTTCTGCCGCGCTTTTTGGCTCAACGATAGGCACCACACCGGCTGGCGCTCAAAATACGCAAAATCTCGGGCTTAACTGCGATGCGGGGGCTAACGTCAACGTATCACTCAGCGGCATTCAGAATCCTGACGTTGCAACACCCAGCGTGCTCGCGCTTACGGGGCAGGGTAATACCGGTACGGCGAAAGGGGTTGGCGTTCAGTTGCTCTATAACGGTACACCGCTCACCCTCAATGCGCGTTTGCCGCTGAAGCTTGCGGCAGGGGGGCAGGAAGCGTTCCCATTAACGGCGCGTTATTACCAGACGCAAACAACGGTAGAACCCGGTACCGCAAATGCGTCAGCAACCTTAAATTTGACCTACCAGTAAAGGGGATGACGATGCATATAATGCGCACGGCAGCGTTCATCGCGGCAGTAATAAGCGGCAATGTTATTGCAGCGGATAGCGTTAACGTCAGCGTCGCCGGCAATATTATCGCCTCTCCCTGCGTATTCAATGGGGGCAATACCAGTCTGGATATTAACCTCGGCAATATTCAGGCATCCAATATGGCCACGCCGGGGGCGACATCCGATCCTGTGTTTTTTAGCCTGCCGTTTACCCAGTGTCCGGCAGGCACGCGCAGCGTTACGGTCTCCTTTACCGGCAACCCCGATCCCGTCTCGGGGGCGAGTTACTACATGAACAGCGGTTCGGCCACGAACGTCGCGATTGCGATGAGCGAGGGCGCAACCGGTGCGTTAAAGGGCACAGGGACAAGCATTACGCAGACTATTGCGTCAGACAGAACCGCGACGATGGTCATGCAGGCATCAGTCAAATCTGTCACCGGCGGTGCGACGCCGGGGAGCATCAGTGCCGTCGTGGTCATGACGATGCAATACAACTGATCGGCACGCGCGTTGGTTGTCCTTATTGATATGCAGATGTTGGTAATTGATATGTTGAATATCCTGATTAAAGAACCGGATTCTTTTTTTAAAAATGGCCTGCAATATTTTCTTGTGGATTTTTTCCTGCATAATTTCAGGCATCACATTCATTTTGACACTGAGCTTACTTATGACAGCGTCAGTGCCGCGGATATTATTATTCTCGCTCTATGCCCCGGGGAAACGCTGACCAGTGTTCCTGAATTGAAAGCGCGAAAAAAAGGGATTGTGATTGGGCTGGTGGACGATGAGCGGCGTTTTTCCGCTTTTACATCCTGTTTTCAGGATATCATTTTTATCTCCCGCCGCGCCCCGCTTGGTCAGGTTAGCGAGATGCTTTTTATTGCATGGTACCGGACGCAACTGCCGGGATATCGCTGGCAGCATAACGGCTGTTTCGAGTGCCAGCATAAAATACTTTCGCCGCAGCAGATCCGCGTCACGGTGAATTTTTACAGAGGATTCTCGGTAGGGCAGATTGCTGATGTACTCAGGACGAGTGATAAAACGATATTTACGCATAAGTATTTGCTGATGCAAAAATTCGATCTGCGCAGTGATTATGAGCTTATGGCGCTCATTCACAGGATGGTCGAAAAAAATGCCTACCCGAACAAATTGCGTGACCATCTGATCGGTTTCGACGGATGAGCGGAAGAGACGGTGGGACTGTAGTCGTTTAGTTGCCGGGTGGCAGTGACGCCACCCGACATTTCTTCAGACATTCACCGCACTAATCAGCCGCGACTTCATGGACTGATACGCCGACGCTGCAAAATCCTCCGCCCAGCGCTGGTCCTCAATCGCCTCCAGCTGTACCGCGCAGTACTTCGTTTCCGGCGTTTTGGAGATGGGATCGAGATTATCCTGGGTCAGCTCGTTGCAGGCGCCAATCCACCACTGATAGGTCATATAAACCGCGCCCTTGTTGATACGCTCGCTGATGCTGGCGCGGGTAATCACTTTGCCGCGACGTGAACGTACCCAGACCAGTTGACCCTCCTTGATGCCCAGTTTTTCCGCATCGGCAGGGTGCATTTGCACCCGGCCCGGCTCGTCGGCCAGGCTCTGCAGCGCAGCGCAGTTCCCGGTCATCGAGCGGCAGGAGTAGTGTCCCACCTCGCGTACCGTACACAGCACCAGCGGGAAATCTTCATCCGGGGTTTCCGCCGGCGCGCGCCACGGTGCGGCAAAGAGCTGTCCTTTACCGGTTGGGGTATCGAACTGATTGTCTTTGTACAGGTAAGGCGTGCCCGGATGATCCAGCGTCGGGCACGGCCACTGCACGTGGCCCATCTCGCCCATTTTTTCATACGTCACGCCGAAGAAGAGCGGGCACAGCTCGCGCATCTCATCCCAGATCTGCTGGTCGGAGTCATAATGCATCGGGTAGCCCATCTCGGTGGCGAGCAGGCTGATGATCTCCCAGTCGCGCTTCACGTTGCCGCTGGCCTCAATGGCTTTGCCGAAACGCTGGAACCCGCGATCGGCACAGGTAAAGACGCCGCCGTGTTCACCCCAGGAAGTGGCAGGGAGCAGAACGTCCGCCACTTCTGCCGTTTTGGTCATAAAGATGTCCTGAACCACAACAAAGTCGAGCGCCTCAAAACCGCTGCGAACGAGACCGAGATCGGCCTCGGTCTGAAGCGGATCTTCCCCCATGATGTAGTAGGCCTTGACCTTGCCTTCCAGCGCCAGATGAGGCACCTCGGTAATGCGCGTCCCGACGCGATCGTCCATTTTATTGACGTCAATCCCCCAGGCGTCGGCGAACTTCTGCCTGACCGCCGGATCGGTCACATCCTGATAGCCGGGGAACATATTCGGCAGTACGCCCATGTCGCAGGCACCCTGGACGTTATTTTGACCGCGTACCGGCCCGACGCCGACGGCGGGTCGGCCAAGGTTCCCGGTCAGCAGCGCCAGGCTGGAAAGCCCTCTGACCACATCCACAGCCTGACCAAACTGGGTCACGCCCATACCCCACATCACGGTGGCGGAAGGGGCCGCCGCGAAGGTGCGCATCGCCTGGCGAACGTCGCGGGCAGGAATGCCGGTAAGATGCTCAACCTTCTCCGGCGCATAGTCTTTCACCGTCTGGCGGTAGGCCTCAAGCCCCTCCGTAAAGCGCGCCACGTAGCTTTTGTCGTACAACTCCTCTTCCAGCAGCACGTAGCCGAAGGCGTTCACCAGCGCCATGTTGCTGCCGTTTTTCACCTGCAGATGCTGGTCGGCGATGCGCGCCGTTTCGATGCGCCGCGGATCGCAGACGATAATTTTCGCGCCGTTTTCACGCGCTTTCAGCACGCGCCGGGCGACGATAGGGTGGGAGTCCGCGCAGTTATAGCCAAACACCAGCAGACATTTTGAGTTTTCAATATCGTTGATGGAGTTGCTCATGGCGCCGTTGCCGAGCGTTTCCTGTAAACCGGCCACGGAAGGACCATGACAGACGCGCGCGCAGCAGTCCACGTTGTTGGTGTTCAGCACCGCGCGGGCAAATTTTTGCATCACATAGTTTGTTTCATTGCCGGTTCCGCGGGAGGAGCCGGTGGTCATGATCGACCGCGGCCCGTGCTGCGCTTTAATGCTGCTGAGCCTGTGGGCGGTGTAGCGGATTGCCTCTTCCCAGGTAACGGGGGTGAAAGCCTCGCCTTTGTGGTAGCGGATCATCGGCTGAGTGAGGCGCGGGGTGAGCAGACGGGTATCGTTAAGGAAGTCCCAGCCGTAAAAGCCTTTCAGACATAGGGTGCCCTGGTTTGTGACGCCCTCTGCCGCTTCGGCACGGATGATACGGTTATTTTCAACGACAAGGTTTAATTTACAGCCTGCACCGCAGTAGGGGCAGACGCTGGCGATCTTTTTCATCAATAACAGACCTGTTAAGAAATGAAGCAAAGTTGACTGGAAAACCCAGTCCCGTAAACGGTGTTAAGCAGGAACCGTGCCAGGTTGGCTTTGCTGGTTTTACAGGGTGTTAAGCGGGAAAGACGCGTGTCATCGTCAGGCCGATCGTCAGTTTTGACGATGACACGTTAGGGGCGTAGCGAGCAGGAGCTTAGAGATCGTCCATCGTGTAACCCACCACGATTTCCAGCGTCTTACGAATCACATCCGCCTGAACCACGTCGTTAGTGGCTTCCAGCGTCTGAATGAGCCAGAGGATGATCGCTTTATTGGACAGATGACCTTCGGAGGCCAGAACACAGCGTACTGCAGTAGAAAAAACAGCGGACTCTTCAGCAAAACGATCGCCTGCGTGACGGAAATATTCCGACAGCGCACTGTCTAAAAAAGCAGAATGGTATTCGGGTTGAAGCTGAATATTTTGTCTCATTTGTTCTCACCGTAGCTGTTAAATTGCAGTCAATGTATTTTTTTGGGGTCGGACGGTTTTCCACTTCCAAATAACGGCACTACATTGTCTCGGTTATCGTTGAGAGGTCCCTCTCTGTTCGTTCGTCCTTGCGCGGTTCTGCGACGTGTAAAGGCGATGCTGTTTGAGCCGATCTCGGCAATCACCACCGCAAGTGTCTCCCGCCGCTGGGGATCCTTTTCATGCTCTTTCATTACCCGCAGACGCTGCAGCAATCCTTCGGTTGTCACTGGCCCCCGCTCTTTCAGAAGAGAAAGAACGGCTTCACCGATAAGCGTGTCGATCAGTCGGTCTGCGTCACTGCTATTCATCACGTTACCGTTCGAAGAGCAGACCAAGCAGCATGTGGTAATGCTCTTCCTCTTCCGGGCCATCGGCCTTTTCGAGGCGGCTGAGCAGTTTGGTACAGAGCGATTTGCGATTTAGGTTTCGCCCGTCGCTGAGAATTTCTACAACCACCTGGCCCAGCGTCTCCTGCTGGGTAGGGAGCGCGGCTTTTTCGAAGTACTGTGCGATTGCTGCTGCGGAATCTGTGGCGTAACCTTTCTGCTGCATGTTTCGCTCCTGTAAAATTTTGTAATCACTAACGTTACAATTAAGGTATACACAATTCCTAAATCTGTACATATAAAATGTACAGATTTTTAATGTTTTTATGATATATTTTATAAATTACTTTATTTTCATTGTGTTACTGGCTTGTCATGAATCGGTAATGTGACAGGATATATTGTACAAAAAGGTCGGGCGCTGGTAAGTTATACAATCGAGAAGAACGGTCCCATCAACTGCCGTAAATGATTGAGATGTAAATTATTTGTCAGGCAATTAATGTGCTATAAGTAAAAATTACCCACGTCTACTGTGGCCAAAACCCTAACCCCAGGAAAAGCATGCTCACAACCATCATTTACCGCAGTCATATCTGCGAGGACGTTCCGGTGAAAGCGCTGGAATCAATGGTCGCTGCTGCAAATCGTAAAAATCGGCAATCCAATGTCACGGGGATCTTGCTGTTTAACGGCACACACTTTTTTCAATTGCTTGAAGGGCCGGTGGAGCAGGTTTCTGCTATCTATGAGCAGATCTGCAACGACCCGCGCCACCATAACGTGGTCGAGTTAATGCGCGATCACGGCCCTGTCCGGCGTTTTGGCAACGTGGGCATGGAGCTTTTTGACTTACGCCACTTCGACAGGGACGAGGTGCTGCAACAGGTGCTCAATAAGGGGACGACACGCTACCAGTTGACCTATAACGACCGCCCGCTGCAGTTTTTCCGCACCTTTGTTGAGGCCACGGAAAAAGCGAACTATTTTGAACTGCCGCCTGCGGATTCCTGGGAATTCGTTCGCGAAGAAACGCGCCTGTCCGCGCAGCCTGAGGTGGTCGCGAAAGGGGCGGATTGCAGCTTTGCGTTCCAGCCGATAGTCGACCCGTTTATGCAGCAGGTCGTCTCCTGGGAGGCGCTTCTGCGCACTCCTGACGGTGACTCGCCGGGGGCATATTTCGCCAGCCGCCCGCATGACGAAGTGTACACGTCAGATTTGCAAAGCAAGCAGGTGGCACTTTCTATGGCCAGCGCGCTGGGGCTACAGGACCAGACGTTATCCCTGAACCTGCTGCCCATGACGCTGGTCAACATTCCCAACGCCGTGGATTTCCTGCTCACCGCGATTGAGGCAAATGGGTTTGTACCCGAACAAATCGTGGTGGAGTTTACCGAGAGCGAAGCTATATCTCGTTTCGATGAATTCACGGATTCGGTCAGGCAGCTAAAAAGCGCGGGTATCAGCGTGACGATTGATCACTTTGGTGCCGGTTTTGCCGGGCTGCAGCTGCTGGCCCAGTTCCAGCCGGACAGAATTAAGATTAATCGCGATCTGGTCGCGAACGTGCATAAAAGTGGCCCTCGTCAGGCCATTATTCAGGCGATTATCAAATGCTGTTCCTCGCTTGAGATCCAGTTCTGCGCGGTGGGGGTAGAGAGGGCGGAAGAGTGGATGTGGCTGGAGTCCGCGGGGATTTCCCAGTTCCAGGGACATCTTTTTGCCAGCCCAAGACACGGGGGTATTCCCGCGATTGCGTGGCCGGAGAAAAAGTTCGACTTCGGATAAAGCTGTACACAATCCGGCAGACTTAACTGTACGAACGGCAAATTTTATACAACAATGTATTAACAGGTGGATGGAAAAGAAGCCCGTTCACCCGTTCAAAATGCGGTCTTAGTTATACAAATGATGTGTACAATCTGATAAGGTTGGTGCAGTTAGGTATGGAAGTTCTGAGCGTGAGGGAGTTAATGGCCTATTACAGTATCGGCGAAGTGGCCGAACGATGCGGTATCAACCCCGTTACGCTGCGTGCCTGGCAGCGCCGCTATGGATTATTGAAGCCGCAGCGCAGCGAAGGGGGTCATCGTCAGTTTGACGATGAAGATATCCTGCGCATTGAAGAGATCAAACGCCTGATGAAAAGCGGCGTTTCGGTCGGAAAAGTTAAAGCCTTGCTGGAAAACAAGGAAGTGCCGACGCAGGGCAACTGGGCCTCATTCCAGGAAGAGATGATGACCGTTCTGCGCTACGCCAGTCCTGCAAAGCTGCGGGCCAAAATAGGTGAATTCCGCCGCGATCACGCGATGGATGCGCTGATTGACAATATTATCTCTCCGGTCCGTCAGCGTATGAACCAGGATCAAAATACCGTGCGTCATATGGCGAGCCTGTTTGACGGCGTACTGATCGAGTTTGCGATTGCAAGCCTGGCGGAGTCCCGCAAAAAAGCCGGCAAAGACGCGCTCCTGATTGGCTGGGAATGTGATGACCGCACCCACCTGTGGCTGGAAGCCGCGCGCCTGTCGCAAAAGGGCTGGCACATTGACGTGCTGGCAGAGCCCATTGACTCGCCGCGTCCTGAACTCTTCCCGGGGCAAAAAATCTTTGTCTGGACGGGGAAATCCCCAACGCCTCGCCAGCAGGAACAGCTTGACCACTGGCGTGAGCAGGGGTTTGCTGTCTCATTTCATCACTGAGTGTAAGAGGCCTTAAGGGCCTTTTTTGTCTTTGTCACTTTCCTTGCAAAAAGCTATCTTAAGAATAGGCATTATTCCTGCGGATGAGATTTACCCGGTTAATTTTAAACGGCATCTGCTTTTTTCTGGGGGCTTTGCTGTCGGCAACTTGTTCAACAGGGGACGGTGCCCCCTTATTAATACTCAGCGAGTATGGCGCTCATTCCATGCATCTGAAAATTGAATATTACCGTCAAGAATTCTCCAGGTGATTTTTTCATATTGAATGCTGACACTTTCTATGTGATTCATTTTATCGTTCCCCGCCAGCTTAATATTCGGGACGCTACAGTGGACTCCAGTTAATTTCACATTCTGCATAAGAACGGTGTAGTAGCAAACCTCCTGACCTGCATCATTGATGTGATAAAACCTTATTTCTGCGCTTTTCAGCGTCTGCCCAGTTGCTGCAGCCTTGTAAAGATATGGCGTAGAGCTATCAACTTCTTTCTCGATCATCATGGATGTGTGCTGGCGGGTGCCGGTGATTTTGCCGTTTGCGCTGTCAACGGGTAAATTTATACCGTGGCTCAGACCGATAATTTCAATACTACCTTCACGATCTTGTACATCAACAGATCCTTTGATATCTGCACCGCCATCGTCTTTAAGCCACATATAGGGAGGTATAGGCATTTTATTGTCTCCTTAATTTTTGATTAACTTCATTGTTAAAATATAGAGAGGGGTAGCGATAATTAGCATTGTAAGCCAGTCAATAAGTGAATAGGCATCATACATTGATTCTGCATTTTCATTTCCGGCGATAATGATTGCTGTTGTTCTGGCTACATCATAGTTAATATATAACTCCGGGCCTGGTAGCATATGACCAAGAGCGAGTAATAAAATGAGAAAGTAAATAATTTTACTTGCCCTACGAGCAAGGTTTTTTAATGTAGCCACCCGCTACTACCTCCACCCATCCTCGCGCCATGAGTGACTGCATGCATGGAACCTGAATAAGCGATGTACTCATTAGCGCGTTATGAATCATCATCCCCTGTAACGCCATATGCCACCTTACTTCCTTTGCAAGAGTGTGGTTAATGCTACAGTGATTAATAATGTGTTCCAGAGTGTGCGTATGATTTTCAGAAAAAGACTCGCATCAACAGGTTGTCTACTGCTGAGGAGCGCTTGCTGGCCGGGCACCTGAAGCCCTGGCCTTCTTTTAGTGCGCCAAATCGCATCTGTTAGACTGAGTTCACGACAATCAAAGAGGCTATCTCAAAAATAGGCATTTCCGATGCATATTTTACTTTTCTCCTCTCCGTCAAAAATGCCACAACGAAATGCATTATTAATCAATGCATTGAACAATTAAATCCATCCTGCCTGCATCCTGCCACAGGGTCTATGCTTAATAAAAGTAGGCAAAAAGGGCGGTTTAACCGAATGCCCCTGCTGACAGAGGGTTGAAGTGATAATCGTTATCACTAACATGGTGTTATGCCCTGATGGCTTATCAGATGAGGTGGACCTATGGAACTGCATTCAGAAACCTTTAATCCAGCCGATTTTGCCTGGCGCGGGTTAACGCTCACGCCAGCGGCGGCGGCACATATTCACGAGCTGGTGGCGAAAAAGCCCGAGATCCTCGGCGTGCGTTTGGGTGTCAAACAGACCGGCTGCGCGGGTTTTGGCTACGTGCTCGATACCGTCACCGAACCCGAGAAAGATGACCTGGTATTCGAGACCGACGGCGCGAAACTGTACGTCGCGCTGCAGGCCATGCCGTTTATCGACGGCACCGAAGTGGACTACGTCCGCGAAGGCTTAAACCAGTTATTCAAATTTCATAACCCGAAAGCCCAGAACGAATGCGGCTGCGGCGAAAGCTTTGGGGTATAGGCGGAACTATGTCTCGTAATACTGAAGCAACGAGTGAAGTAAATACCTGGAGCGGTGGGCACCTCAACTATAAAGAGGGGTTCTTCACCCAGCTGCAGACCGATGAGCTGGCAAAAGGCATCAATGAAGATGTCGTGCGTGCGATCTCGGCGAAACGTAATGAGCCGGAGTGGATGCTGGAGTTTCGCCTGAGCGCCTTCCGTGCCTGGCTGGAGATGGAAGAGCCGCACTGGCTGAAAGCACATTATGACAAGCTGAACTATCAGGATTACAGCTACTACTCTGCGCCCTCCTGCGGCAGCTGTGACGACACCTGCGCCTCGCAGCCCGGCGCGGTGCAGCAAACCGGCGCGGAGAACAGCTTCCTCAGCAAAGAGGTGGAAGAAGCCTTTAATCAGCTGGGCGTGCCTGTGCGCGAAGGGAAAGAGGTGGCGGTGGACGCCATTTTCGACTCCGTCTCGGTGGCAACCACCTACCGCGAGAAGCTGGCAGAGCAGGGGATCATTTTCTGCTCCTTCGGCGAAGCGATTCACGATCATCCGGAGCTGGTGAAAAAGTACATCGGGACCGTAGTGCCTTCAAACGATAACTTCTTTGCAGCGCTTAACGCGGCGGTGGCCTCGGACGGCACCTTTATCTACGTGCCGAAAGGTGTGCGCTGTCCGATGGAGCTTTCCACCTATTTCCGCATCAATGCCGAAAAAACCGGCCAGTTCGAACGCACGATTCTGGTTGCAGATGAAGGCAGCTACGTCAGCTATATAGAAGGGTGCTCCGCCCCGGTCCGCGACAGCTATCAGCTGCACGCGGCGGTGGTGGAGGTCATCATCCACAAAGATGCCGAGGTGAAATACTCCACGGTGCAAAACTGGTTCCCGGGCGACGGCAATACCGGCGGTATTCTGAACTTCGTCACCAAGCGCGCGCTCTGTGAAGGCGAAAACAGCAAGATGTCGTGGACCCAGTCCGAAACCGGCTCGGCCATCACCTGGAAATACCCGAGCTGCATTCTGCGCGGGGATAACTCCATCGGCGAGTTTTACTCGGTGGCGCTCACCAGCGGCCATCAGCAGGCGGATACCGGCACCAAGATGATCCACATTGGTAAAAACACCAAATCGACCATTATCTCGAAAGGCATCTCCGCCGGTCACAGCCAGAACAGCTATCGCGGGCTGGTGAAAATCATGCCGACGGCCACCAATGCGCGAAACTTCACCCAGTGTGACTCGATGCTGATTGGCGCAGATTGCGGGGCGCATACCTTCCCGTACGTCGAATGCCGTAATAACACGGCCCAGCTTGAACACGAGGCGACCACGTCGCGGATAGGGGAAGATCAGCTCTTCTACTGCCTGCAGCGCGGGATCAGCGAAGAAGACGCCATCTCGATGATCGTTAACGGCTTCTGTAAGGATGTGTTCTCTGAACTGCCGCTGGAATTTGCCGTTGAAGCCCAGAAACTCCTCGCCATTAGTCTTGAACACAGCGTCGGTTAAGGAAAGCACATGTTAAGCATTAAAGATTTACAGGTCAGCGTAGAAGACAAAGCCATCCTGCGTGGCCTCAATTTTGACGTCAAGCCGGGGGAGGTCCACGCCATCATGGGGCCGAACGGTTCCGGGAAAAGTACGCTTTCTGCAACGCTGGCGGGGCGCGAAGATTATGAGGTGACCCACGGCTCGGTCGAGTTTAACGGCAAAGATCTGCTGGAGATGTCGCCGGAAGATCGTGCGGGAGAGGGCATCTTTATGGCCTTCCAGTACCCGGTCGAAATTCCGGGCGTCAGCAACCAGTTCTTCCTGCAGACGGCGCTGAATGCGGTGCGTAAGTATCGCGGGCTGGAGGCGCTGGACCGCTTCGACTTCCAGGATCTGATGGAAGAGAAGATTAAGCTGCTGAAAATGCCGGAAGATCTGCTGACCCGCTCGGTGAACGTTGGTTTTTCCGGCGGTGAGAAAAAGCGTAACGATATTCTGCAGATGGCGGTTCTGGAACCCGAGCTGTGCATTCTGGATGAGACCGACTCCGGTCTGGACATCGACGCCCTGAAGATTGTCGCTGACGGGGTGAACTCCCTGCGCGACGGCAAGCGTTCGTTCATTATTGTCACCCACTACCAGCGCATTCTGGACTACATCAAGCCGGATTACGTCCACGTGCTTTACCAGGGGCGTATTGTGAAATCCGGTGATTTCACGCTGGTTAAACAACTGGAGGAGCAGGGTTATGGCTGGCTTACCGAACAGCAGTAATGCGCTCCAGCAGTGGCACCGGCTGTTTGAGGTCCAGGGGGGCACGCGCTCCGAGCAGGCGCAGCAGCATCTTCAGCAAATGCTGCGTCTCGGGTTGCCGACGCGTAAGCATGAGAACTG
The DNA here is from genome assembly GCF_055816715.1 of Enterobacter sp. PL_is514. Taxonomy (NCBI): domain Bacteria; kingdom Pseudomonadati; phylum Pseudomonadota; class Gammaproteobacteria; order Enterobacterales; family Enterobacteriaceae; genus Enterobacter; species Enterobacter sp. PL_is514. The sequence continues at coordinate 122,510 of NZ_JBVPGN010000034.1, forward strand.
GAAATACACCCCGCTTGATGGCCTGCTGAACGCCGAGTTTGTGACCCGCCAGGCGGATCTCACCCCGGCACAGCGCGACGCGCTGGCCTTGCGTGTCGATGCCCTGCGCCTGGTGTTCGTCGACGGTCAGTTCCGTCCGGAACTGAGCGACACGGTTCAGGAGAGCGGCTTTGAGATTGAGATAAACGACGATCGCCAGCGCCTGAGCGCCCCGGTTCAGCCTGAGGTCTTCCTGCACCTGACCGAGAGTCTGGCCCGCAGCGTGACGCACATCCGCGTGAAGCGTAACCAGCGTCCAGCAAAACCGCTGCTGCTGATGCACATCACTCAGGGGCTGAACGGCGATGAAATCAATACCGCGCACTATCGCCACCATCTGGAGCTGGCGGAGGGGGCGGAGGCCACGGTCATCGAACATTACGTCAGCCTCAATGAGACGCGTCACTTTACCGGATCGCGTCTGACGATGAATGTTGCCGCGAATGCGCAGCTTCATCATGTCAAGCTGGCGTTTGAGAATGCGCAGAGCCACCACTTTGCCCATAACGACATTGTCCTGGGTCAGGATGCCGCGGCGTACAGCCACAGCTTCCTGCTCGGCGGGGCGGTGCTGCGCCACAATACCAGCACGCAGCTTAACGGTGAAAACACCACGCTGCGCATCAACAGCCTGGCGATGCCGGTTAAATCGGAAGTGTGCGACACGCGCACCTGGCTGGAGCACAACAAAGGCTACTGCAACAGCCGCCAGCTGCACAAAACCATCGTCAGTGATAAAGGCCGCGCGGTGTTTAACGGACTGATTAACGTGGCGCAGCACGCCATTAAAACCGACGGGCAGATGACCAACAATAATCTGCTGTTAGGCCGCCTGGCGGAAGTGGACACTAAACCACAGCTGGAGATCTACGCCGATGACGTGAAATGCAGCCACGGTGCGACGGTCGGGCGAATCGACGACGAGCAGATGTTCTACCTGCGCTCGCGCGGCATCGACCAGCAGGCGGCGCAGAAAATGATTATCTACGCGTTTGCCGCCGAACTGACGGAAGCGCTGCACGATGGTCAGTTAAAACTGCAGGTGCTGGATCGGATCGGTCAGCGCCTGCCTGGAGGCGAAGCATGAGTTTTCCCGTCGAGAAAGTACGGGCAGATTTCCCGGTTTTGACCCGTGAAGTAAACGGTCTGCCGCTGGCCTATCTGGACAGCGCGGCCAGCGCGCAGAAGCCGAATCAGGTGGTGGATGCGGAAGCCGAGTTTTATCGCCACGGCTATGCCGCCGTGCATCGCGGTATTCATACCCTGAGCGCCGAGGCGACCCAGCGGATGGAAAACGTGCGTACGCAGCTGGCCGCCTTCCTTAACGCCCGCTCGCCGGAAGAACTGGTCTTCGTGCGCGGAACCACCGAAGGGATTAACCTTGTCGCTAACAGCTGGGGCAACGCTCAGGTTCACGCGGGGGATAACATCATCATCACCCAGATGGAGCACCACGCCAATATCGTGCCGTGGCAGATGCTCTGCGAGCGCGTGGGTGCGCAGCTGCGGGTAATCCCGTTGAATGCCGACGGGACGCTGCAGCTCGAGCAGCTAGACGCATTGCTTGACGATAAAACGCGGCTGGTGGCGGTCACCCAGGTCTCCAACGTGCTGGGGACGGAAAACCCGGTGGCGGAGATCGTCGAAAAGGCCCACCATGCGGGCGCGAAGGTGCTGATTGACGGTGCCCAGGCGGTGATGCATCACGCGGTTGACGTCCAGGCGCTGGACTGCGATTTCTACGTCTTTTCAGGCCACAAGCTCTACGGGCCGACCGGGATTGGCGTGCTGTATGTGAAAGAAGATATCCTGCAGGCGATGCCGCCGTGGGAAGGGGGCGGGTCGATGATCGCCACCGTCAGCCTGACGGAAGGCACCACCTATGCGCGCGCGCCGTGGCGTTTTGAGGCGGGCACGCCCAATACCGGTGGGATTATCGGTTTAGGAGCGGCGATTTCTTATGTCTCCTCAATCGGCCTTGATAGCATTCAGGAGTACGAACAGCTGCTGATGCACTATGCGCTTGCGGAGCTTGCCAGCGTGCCGGATCTGACCCTCTACGGGCCTGCCGACCGGCAAGGGGTGATCGCGTTCAATCTCGGGAAACATCACGCCTATGACGTGGGCAGTTTCCTCGATAACTACGGCGTGGCGGTCCGTACCGGGCACCACTGCGCCATGCCGCTAATGGCGTTTTACCAGGTACCGGCAATGTGCCGCGCGTCGCTGGTGATGTACAACACAACGGAAGAGGTCGACAGGCTGGTGGCGGGGCTTAAGCGCATTCATCAGTTGCTGGGCTAACGGAGAGGCGAAAGATGGCAGAACTGCCGGACAAAGATAAACTGCTGCGTAACTTCTCGCGTTGCGCAAACTGGGAAGAGAAGTATCTCTATATCATTGAGCTGGGACAGCGCTTGCCGCCGCTCAGCGAAGAGGCGCATACCCCGGAGAACACTATTCAGGGCTGTCAGAGCCAGGTGTGGATTGTGATGGCGCAGTCGGATGACGGCACTGTCGAACTGCACGGCGACAGCGATGCGGCCATTGTAAAAGGGCTTATTGCGGTCGTCTTTATTCTTTATCACCGGATGTCGGCGCAGGATATTGTCGCGTTTGATGTCCGCCCGTGGTTTGAAAAAATGGCTCTGACCCAACACCTCACCCCGTCTCGTTCCCAGGGACTGGAAGCGATGATTCGCGCCATCCGCGCCAAAGCTGCAATCCTTAGCTAGACTTACAGAACAGCATTCATTCTGTTTCGCGAGGTGGTTCCCGCCTCGCTGGTTTTTCAGCTTTCTGGCGTTCTGTCAGTGAATAAGGAATCTCAGCATGAAGCGCGCGTCTCTAATAACTCTATTACTCCTCAGTTCGCTCGGCGCCCTTAATTCGGCCCGCGCGATGGACTATCCGTTGCCGCCCGCAGGCAGTCGTCTGATTGGGCAAAATCAAACCTACACGATACAGGAAGGGGATAATAAGCTGCAGACCATCGCTCGTCGGTTTAATACGGCGGCACAGGTGATCCTGGAAACGAACAATACCATTGCGCCGGTTAACCCTGCGCCGGGAACCGTGATTACCATCCCTTCGCAGATGCTGCTGCCGGACACGCCGCGCGAGGGCATTGTGGTCAACCTCGCTGAGCTTCGGCTCTACTACTTCCCGCCGGGAGAAAACATCGTTCAGGTCTTCCCGCTCGGCATCGGACAGCTGGGGCTGGAAACGCCGGTCACGACCACGCGCGTGAGCCAGAAAATCCCGAATCCCACTTGGACACCTACGCCGGGCATCAGAGCACGCTCTCTGGAGCAGGGAATTAAATTACCTCCGGTGGTACCTGCCGGGCCCAATAACCCCCTGGGACGCTTCGCACTGCGTTTAGGCGTGGGCAATGGGGAATATCTCATCCACGGCACCAGCGCACCGGACAGCGTCGGCCTGCGGGTCAGCTCCGGCTGTATGCGGATGAATGCCCCGGACATCAAAGCCCTGTTCGAACAGGTGCGGGTGGGCACGCGGGTACAGATCATCAATGAACCTGTTAAGTTCTCTGTGGAGCCGGATGGTAAACGCTATATTGAAGTCCACCGCCCACTGGCGCAGGCTGAGGGAGAAAACCCGCAGGTCTCGCCCATTACCCATTCCGCAGACTTTGCGACCTTTGTTTCTCAGGCGGGAAGCGATAAGGCGCTGATTGATAAAGCCCTGTCACGTCGCGCCGGGATCCCGGTTATCGTGTCGTCAGGCAGCGGCCCGTCAGCCAGCAATAGCGTGTTGTCGGTGCAGAACAGTCGGATGTCCGCAGCGGTAGCGGAAGATGAAGGGGAGAAGGTGACGCAGTAGTGGTTTGACGCAGGCAAAAAAAATGGCGCACAATGTGCGCCATTTTATTAACAGGTACTATTACTTACGGTATTTAGTAGCCTGGTTGTCCAGACGCTGGTTAGCGCGAGCTGCGTCGTCTTTAGCAGCCTGAACGTCGGAACGCATTGCGTTCACGTCGTTGCTCAGCTGGTCAACTTTAGCGTTCAGAGTCTGAACGTCAGAAGACAGCTGATCGATTTTAGCGTTGCTGGAGCAACCAGCCAGCAGAGTAGAACCCAGGATTACCGCGCCCAGTACCAGTTTAGTACGATTCATTATTAATACCCTCTAGATTGAGTTAATCTCCATGTAGCGTTACAAGTATTACACAAAGTTTTTTGGGTTGAGAATATTTTTTTGATGGGAATACACCTATTTTTGATCGTTCGCTCAAAGAAGCATCGAATCAGCCCTTTTCAGGCAAAAATCTAAGTAAAAAAAGGCATTTATCATCGGATTCATCTTAGATAATTCGCAATTAAATAGAAAAACCCGATTTGCAATTTGAATGACTTTGGCTAATGCGAGGAATAAAAAAAGCGCCCGGCGGGCGCTTTTTATCAAAATTAATTCGTTCGGGAATTATTACAGCACGTGAACAGATGCAGTATTGGTGGTTCCGCTTGGTACCAGCGCACCAGAAACCATGACCACAACGTCACCTTTCTGTGCCAGACCACGATCCACCAGCTCCAGCGCCACTTCTTTACCCAGACGGTAGAAATCATCCGTAGACGCGATCTCTTTCACCAGGTGAGGGATCACGCCTTTGCTCAGCACCAGCTGACGGGCAGTGGTTTCGTTAGTGGTCAGCGCCAGGATAGTCGCATCCGGGAAGTATTTACGCACCGCGCGAGCAGATTTACCGCCCTGGGTGGCAACCACGATCAGTGGTGCTTCCAGTTTCTCAGCCGTCTCTACAGCACCGCGGCATACTGCTTCGGTGATGCGCAGCTTGCGGCTGTCGTTGTTGTAGTCCAGACGGCTTTTCATAACGCGGTCGGTACGTTCGCAGATGGTGGCCATGATGGACACCGCTTCCAGCGGATATTTACCTTTCGCGGATTCGCCGGACAGCATAACGGCATCAGTACCGTCGAGGATGGCGTTTGCCACGTCGCCTGCTTCAGCGCGGGTTGGGCGTGGGTTTTTGATCATGGAGTCCAGCATCTGCGTTGCGGTGATAACCACTTTACGCGCGCGCACGCATTTCTCGATCATCATCTTCTGCGCGAAGATCACTTCTTCGACCGGGATTTCTACGCCCAGGTCGCCACGTGCAACCATGATGCCGTCAGACGCTTCGAGGATTTCGTCGAAGTTGTTCAGGCCTTCCTGGTTTTCAATTTTGGAGATGATCTGGATCTTCTCGCCGCCGTGGGCTTTCAGGTGCTCACGAATTTCAACCACGTCGGAGCGCTTACGGATGAAGGAGGCAGCAACGAAGTCAACGCCTTGCTCGCAACCGAAGATCAGGTCCTGTTTGTCTTTTTCAGCCAGGGCTGGCAGTGCGATGGAAACGCCCGGCAGGTTAACGCCTTTGTTTTCGCCCAGGTCGCCGTTGTTCAGCACTTTACAGATGACCTTGTTACCTTCGATCGCGGTGACTTCCATACCGATCAGACCATCGTCTACCAGCACGGTGTTACCGACGGACAGATCGCTGGTGAAGCCTTCGTAGGTCACTGCAACGATTTCGCTGTTGCCGACAACGGATTTGTCGGTGGTGAAGGTGAAAGTCTGGCCCGCTTTCAGAGAGACGTCGTTACCGCCTTCCAGTTTGATGGTACGGATTTCTGGACCTTTGGTATCCAGCAGGATCGCGGCTTTTTTACCGGTCTTGCTCATTACGTTGCGCAAGTTCTGGATACGTTGACCGTGTTCTGCGTAATCGCCGTGGGAGAAGTTCAGACGCATCACGTTCATGCCGGCGTCCAGCATTTTGGTCAGCATCTCTTCAGATTCGGTTTTCGGGCCGATAGTACAAACAATTTTCGTCTTTTTCATGACAGTCTTAGTCTTTAAGTTGGGAAGGATATGGAAATCTCGCTCCGGGGGCGCACTGCCGCGGAGTCAAACCTGTGTTGCAAAAGAGTATATGACACGCACTAAGGATAGGAGACATCAAATGAGCGTGCAGAAGAAAGTGTGCCTGAGTGACAGCCCAACGAAGGAGTGGAGAAGTTGTACGTTGTTTTTTGTATTCCAAGCGCTGAAACCATTCACCAGGGATTTGGCGCGCATTATACGCTGATTTTAAGATAAAAGGAAAATGGAAACGGTGTTTCAGAAATAATCTGTGCTGTTTCTCATAATATTGTTATCAAGGCGTTAAGCCATGATGACAACTTGTGGCGGCAGGTGATGGACCTGCCGCCATTTGCTTATTTCTGCAGCGCCTGGCTGAGGTCGGCAATCAGGTCTTTGGGATCTTCAATCCCGACTGACAGACGGATCAGCTGCGGCACAATGCCGTTTGCCAGACGTTGCTCCAGCGGAATCGAGGCGTGCGTCATGCTGTAAGGTTGGCTCACCAGACTTTCCACGCCGCCCAGGCTCTCCGCGAGGGTAAACAGCTTCAGGTTGCGAATCACCTCGGTGGCGCGTTGCGCATCGCCTTTGACCACGACAGAAATCATCCCGCCGGGCAGGGCCATCTGCGTACGGGCAAGCTGATATTGCGGATGTGATTCCAGGCCGGGATAGAACACCTTTTCGACCAGAGGATGCTGATCGAGCCATTGCGCAATCGCCAGCGCGTTGGTGCTGTGCTTTTCGACCCTCAACGCAAGCGTGCGGATACCGCGCAGCGTCAGGAAGCTGCTGAACGGATCCAGTACGCCGCCCACCGCGTTTTGCAGATAGCCCAGCTTATCCGCCAGTTCCTTGTTGTCCCCGACAATCGCCAGCCCGGCCACCACGTCAGAATGGCCGTTCAGGTATTTGGTGGCGGAGTGCACCACAATGTCGAAACCCGACTCCAGCGGACGATGGATCACCGGCGACGCGAAGGTGTTATCCGCCACGCTGATGACGTTATGACGACGGGCGATTGCCGCGATGGCCGCCAGATCCGCCAGCTTCAGCAGCGGGTTGGTTGGCGTCTCGACCCACACCATGCGGGTGTCCGGGCGAATGGCGGCCTCAAGCCCGGCTAAGTCGTCCGGTTTAACCCAGCTGACCTGCAGGCCGGTGCTGCGCTTGCGCACGTTCTCGATCAGACGGTATGTGCCGCCGTATACATCATCAATAGCGACGATGTGGCTGTCTTTATCCAGCAGTTCGAGCACCGTGGAGATGGCCGCCAGACCGGAGGCAAAGGCGTAGCCGCGCGTGCCGCCTTCCAGTTCGGCAATCGCCGTTTCCAGCGCATGGCGGGTAGGGTTGCCGCTGCGGGAGTACTCATATCCGGTATGCTCCCCGGGCGCGGGTTGCGCAAACGTCGAGGTGGCGTAAATCGGCGGCATGACGGCGCCGTGCTGGTCGTTGAATTCGCCGCTGTGTACGCTGAGGGTGGCCAGATTTTTCATCATTGATTCCTTTATTGCTGTAGACGGTTGCGCCAGGCGGTCAGAACGTCGCTGCGCGTAATCAGACCGAGAAAACGGTCGTTGTCATTAATCACGGCCACCAGACCGCGGTCGAAGATGGCGTTCAGGGCGCTTTCCGGCGCGTGTTTATCCAGGAACTCCACCTGACGCGTCATGGCTGCCGTCACCGGCAGCGCGAAGCGATCGCCGTCGCCGCCAATGTGCCGCAGGAGATCCCACTCGTCGATAATGCCCACCACCTTGCCGTTCTCCAGCACCGGCAGCTGGGAGATGTCATACAGACGCATCCGTGCCAGGACGGTGGAAAGCGTGTCGTCCGGGGCGGCGGTGACGGTGGCGCCTTCATCGTGGCGCAGGGCAATGTAGTCAGAGAGATCGCCGGCCTGGGGGCGCGTGATGAGTCCCTGCTGTCGCATCCAGTCATCGTTGAACATTTTCGAGAGATATTTATTGCCGCTGTCGCAGGCGAAGGTCACCACGCGCTTCGGCGCGGTCTGCGCCTGGCAATATTTCAGCGCGGCCGCCAGCAGCGTGCCGCTGGAGGAGCCCGCCAGAATGCCTTCCGTTTTCAGCAGCTCGCGCGCGGTGATAAACGCTTCCCGGTCGGTGATACGCCAGGCGCGATTCACCCCTTCAATGTGGGCCAGCGGCGGAATAAAGTCTTCGCCAATACCCTCAACCAGCCAGGAGCCCGCATCGTGGTAGCGTCCGGTCTCCACCTGGTCGGCCAGAACGGAACCGGCCGGATCAGCCAGGACAAACTCCGTGTGCGGAGAGTGCTCGGCGAACCATGCCTGCAGGCCGCCCAGCGTGCCGCCTGAGCCGACGCCCACCACGATGGCATCGATTTTGCCGTCAAGCTGCTCATACAGTTCCGGCGCCGTGGTGGTACGGTGCGCCAGCGGGTTGGCTTCGTTATTGAACTGGTCGATGTAAAACGCGCCGGGCAGTTCGTTCGCCAGACGCTGGGCGTAATCCTGGTAATAGGCAGGATGGCCCTTGTTGACGTCGGAGCGGGTCAGCACCACCTGGGCACCCAGCGCGCGCAGGTGGAAAATCTTCTCGCGGCTCATTTTGTCCGGCACCACCAGGATCAGCGAGTAGCCTTTCTGGGCGGCGATCAGGGCCAGACCGAGGCCGGTATTGCCCGCCGTGGCCTCAATAATCGTGCCGCCCGGCTGCAGCTGCCCGGTGCGTTCCGCTTCGTTAATCATCGACAGCGCAACGCGATCCTTAATCGAACCGCCCGGATTCTGGTTCTCCAGCTTCAGGTACAGCGAGCAGGGACCGGTATCAAGCTTATGCAGCTGGATCAGCGGGGTACGACCAATCAGTTCGGTGACGGAGTGATAAATCGTCATGATGTTTTCCTTTCTGGATGTCATGACGGGATGATAGGGCGGTGAAATTTTCTCAATAAAGAACCATTCACTGCTCTTTAGATCAGAAAGGAATATAAATGCCGTTTTTGGAAGTCAGGACAGCAAGACGTAAAGTTGTCTGGATGTGAGGATGGCTATATCGGCATGAAATGCTGAAAAAATGACCGTTTTTCGCGGGCATCCGCCAGAAGATATGCATCCGGCAGATAATCATTGCTGAAATTGGTCTAAATGCATCCCACCCGGTAAATCCGCTGTTTATTTCCGAAAGTTATAACAAATTCTTTTTTGTTCATTTAAAAGCTGATAACGCCTGTTTACTATCGTTTGGACATCCATACTGCTAAACCGCCATGGGCGGCACGGATAACGAATAAGAATGATTGTACTGAGCAATATTTCGAAGGTTTTTGACAACGGAAAGGTGGCACTCACAGCCGTTGATAACGTCAATTTGACGATAGCACAGGGACAGATATACGGGATTATCGGTTACAGCGGGGCAGGTAAAAGCACGCTGATTCGTCTGCTCAACGGCCTGGAAAAACCCAGCGCCGGTAGCGTCACCATTAATGGACAGGACATTTCGGCGGCAAAAGGTGAAGCGCTGCGTCAGGCGCGCCTGAAAATCAGCATGGTGTTTCAGCACTTCAACCTGCTGTGGTCGCGCACGGTAAATGAAAACATTGCTTTCTCGATGCAGATTGCCGGCGTGCCAAAAGCAAAAATCACCGCCCGCGTCGCCGAGCTGGTGGAGCTGGTCGGCCTGAAAGGTCGCGAGCATGCCTACCCGTCTCAGCTCAGTGGCGGCCAGAAACAGCGCGTCGGCATCGCCCGTGCGCTGGCTAACAACCCTGACGTGCTGCTCTGCGATGAAGCCACGTCCGCGCTTGACCCGCAGACCACCGATCAGATCCTCGATCTGCTGCTGGATATTAACCGCCGGTTCAAATTGACCATCGTGCTGATCACGCACGAGATGCATGTGGTGCGCAAAATCTGCGACCGCGTGGCGGTGATGGAGAACGGTAAAGTCGTGGAAGAGGGCGACGTGCTGAGCGTCTTTACCCATCCGCAGCAGCCGATTACGCAGCAGTTTGTCCGTCAGGTGAGCCAGTACGCTGAAGAAGAAACGTTCAATACTGAACTGGCAAACGATCTGGAAGGTACGGTCATCAGACTGACCTTTACCGGGCACAGCACGCATAAGCCGATCGTGGGTGAACTGACCCTGCGCTATGGCCTGCCGTTTAACATCCTGCACGGGAAAATGACGCAAACCGCCCACGGCGTGTTTGGCCAGCTCTGGGTACATGTCGTGGCATCCGATGAACAGCTGAACAATATCCTCGCCGACCTGCAGCACAGCGATATTGAAGGCGAGGTGATTAAACATGGCTGAGAATCTCTTTCCGCATCTCAAGTGGGATCAGCTCTGGGCGGCGACGCTGGAGACGCTGTACATGACCGCGCTGTCCGGCGTGGCGACTTTTGTACTGGGTATCGTGCTGGGTCTGGCGCTGTTTTTAACCGCACGCGGCGGGCTGTTCCACAACCGGACGGTCTACAGCGTCATTTCGATTGTGGTGAACGTGTTCCGCTCGATTCCGTTCATCATTCTGATTGTCCTGCTGATCCCGTTCACCAAGACCGTCGTCGGCACCATCCTTGGCGCCAACGCGGCGCTGCCGGCGCTGATTGTGGGTGCCGCACCGTTCTACGCACGCCTGGTGGAGATCGCCCTGCGTGAAGTGGATAAAGGCGTCATAGAAGCAACGCGCTCGATGGGCGCACGACTGAGCACGTTAGTGTTTCGGGTTTTACTGCCGGAATCATCACCTGCACTGGTATCAGGTATTACGGTGACGCTCATTGCGCTGGTGAGCTACAGCGCAATGGCGGGGGTGATTGGCGCCGGTGGTTTGGGAAATCTGGCTTATCTGGAAGGATTCCAGCGCAACCATGGTGACGTCACGCTGGTGGCAACGGTGACCATTTTAATCATCGTTTTCATTATCCAGTTCTGCGGCGATGTCATTACTTCACTGTTAGATAAACGCTAATAAATACACACAGGAACCACATCATGAAAAAGACACTGACACTGATCGCTGCCGCAACCCTGAGCGCCCTGAGCTTCGCTTCCTGGGCTGACACCCTGACCGTGGGCGCATCCAACACGCCGCACGCCGAAATTCTGGAGCAGGCAAAGCCGATTCTGGCGAAGCAGGGGATCGACCTGGAGATTAAACCGTTCCAGGACTACATTCTGCCGAACACCGCGCTGGCGGGTCATGACATCGACGCGAACTATTTCCAGCACATTCCTTACCTGAACAGCGTGCTGAAAGACCATGCGGGCGATAAAGACTACGATTTTGTCAGTGCGGGCGCGATCCACATTGAGCCAATCGGCATCTACTCCAAAAAATACAAGTCGCTGAAAGACCTGCCGGAAGGCGGCAAAATCATCATGCGTGACGCGGTTTCTGAAGAGGGGCGTATTCTCTCTATCTTCGAAAAAGAGGGCGTGATCAAGCTGAAGCCGGGCATCGATAAAGTGACCGCGCGCATCAGCGATATCGTCGAGAACCCGAAAAAGCTGAAGTTCACGCCTAACGTTGAAGCGTCTCTGCTGCCGCAGATGTACAACAACAACGAAGGCGACGCGGTGGTGATTAACGCCAACTATGCGATTGATGCAGGTCTGGATCCGGTTCACGACCCGATTGCGGTTGAGAGCGGTGAAAACAACCCGTATGCCAACATCATCACCGTGCATCGCGGTGACGAGAAGAAGAAAGACATCGTCGCGCTGGTGAACGTGCTGCACTCAAAAGAGATTCAGGACTGGATCCGCACCAAGTACAAAGGCGCGGTCATTCCAGTAAATAACTAATTTACTGATTTTACAGATGAAGCCCGGCGAGTTTCTCGCCGGGCTTCTTTTTTGTATCCGGCTGGAGAATCATTTAAGCTCAACGTTTAACAGGCAATGGAGTGATGACGATGGGTAACGTGACCAAAGATGAAGCGCTGTACCAGGAGATGTGCCGGGTGGTCGGGAAGGTGGTGCTTGAGATGCGTGATTTAGGGCAGGAGCCAAAGCATATTGTCATTGCCGGAGTCCTGCGTACCGCGCTGGCGAACCAGCGCGTGAAACGCAGTGAATTGACAACCGAAGCGATGGAAACGGTGGTTAAAGCGCTGGCCGGGTAAAGCGCCAGCGCTTCGCAAGCTGCTCGAGCGAGCAGCAGAGCAGGTAGTAGACCACGCCCGTAAAGATAAAAATGGCCGCCGGGTAGATTTGCACCCGGTTGTTGACCTGTCCCGCCACCGTGGTCAGTTCCGGGACGTTCACGATAAACGCCAACGACGTATCCTTCAGCAGGCTGATAAAAATCCCCACCAGCGACGGCAGAATGTTCCTCAGCGCCTGCGGCAGCAGCACGCGCCACAGGGTTTGCTGCGTGCTGAATCCCTGTGACAGTGCGGCTTCGTACTGCCCGGACGGTAGCGCATTAAGTCCGGCCAGTACCGAGTGCATTACGGTAGCCGCCGTAAACCAGGCCAGCGCCAGCGTGACGGTCAGCGCCCCCGGCAGATCGCCCCCGGTAATGAGCGGCAGGAGATACCACATCCAGAAAATTACGAAGATGAGCGGGATACCGCGAATCAGCTCTGCCCACAAAAAGAGGGTCTTGCGCACGAGCCCGGTAAAGCGCCAGGCCAGACACGCGAGCACTATCCCACCGGGCAGAGCAATGACGGCGGCCCCAATCGCCATCATCAACGAGAGCAATACGCCCCCCGGTTCACCCGTTGCCGCGCGTCCCCACAGCAGATAATCGAGGTTATCGGTGATGACATTAAGTCCGGCAATCATGTTTTTCACTCCCTGAGGTGGCGACGTTTGGGCGTTTACGTTTCGCTTCAGGTCCAATGCGAACCAGCACCATCCCCATGACCAGGCCGGTCAGCAGATAGAGTGCGGTTCCAAAGGTAAATGCTTCCAGCGCGTGCGCGTTATAGCTCTCAATCTGCCTGACCTGATAGGTCAGCTCGGCGAAGCCAATCCCGCTGGCGAGCGAGGAGAGCTTCATCAGATTAAGGTACTGGCCAACGACCGGCTGCCAGGCGTTGGCCAGCCCCTGCGGCAGCAGGATGTAGCGAAACAGGCGCCACGCGGAGAATCCCTGAGCGAGCGCCGCCTCCCGCTGTCCGGCAGGCACGGAACGTAAGCCCGACTCCACCTCTTCAATTAAAAACGCCGAGGTAAAGACACCCAACCCCCAGGCAGAACATAAAAATTCGGGCGTAAACCACCAGACGTCGCCAGGCAGAATTGACCAGCTGTGATCCGCGTTCACCGCGTCGCGAAACGCCTGCGGTAGACCGTTCCAGGCGGCAAAATACCAGAACAGCAGCTGCACCAGCAGCGGCGTATTGCGAAACAGCGACACCCAGCTGCTGACGACCGCGTTCCCGAGGCGTCCGCCGGAAAGGCGCAGAAGCATAAAGAGTAATGCGAGCAGGCTGGCCAGCATCATCCCGGCAAGCGTTACCCACAGGGTGGTGAGGAATCCGGAGAGTATCCACTGCAGAGGCTGTCCGGCCAGTACCCCCTGCCAGTCGAGCACGGGCATTACAGATGCTCCTGATGCAGCGGGTTGAGCACCTTTTGCAGGAACCGCTGCGCGCGCGGATGCGAGGGCCGACTGAAAAATTGCGCCGGCGGCGCAATTTCCAGAATTTGCCCCCCGTCGATAAAGACGACTCTGTCGGCTATCTCCCGGGCAAACTGCATCTCATGGGTTACGACAATCATCGTGATCCCGCTGTGGGCGAGGGCCTTCATCACAAACAGCACTTCACCAATCATCTCCGGATCCAGCGCCGAGGTGGGTTCATCGAACAGGATGATTTGGGGTGAAGAGGCCAGGGCACGGGCAATCGCGACGCGCTGCTGCTGCCCGCCGGAAAGCTCTGCCGGGAAATGGTGGGCTTTTTCCAGCATTCCGACCTTCTCCAACAGGGCCAGCGCGCGCGCCTGGGCAGGCTGCGGCTTCCAGCCGTGAACGTGCTCCAGTGCCAGGGTGATGTTCTGGCTGGCGGTGAGATGGGCGTAAAGATTGAACTGCTGGAACACAAACCCCACGCGGCTGCGCAGCTGACGCAGCCCGGTACCGGAGAGCTTTCCGGTAGGCTTGTTATCGACCAGAATCTCCCCGCCGCTAAGGGTTTCAAGCTGGTTGATGAGACGAATCAGGGTGGATTTACCGGAACCCGACGGGCCGAGGATGGCGACCACTTCACCGGGGGTGATGGTGAGATTAATGTCGTTTAAAACCTGATGGTCACCGTAGCGTTTGTCCACATGACGAAACTCGACGCTGGCCTGTTCCAGATGTGAAAAATCCGCGGCACCGGCCGCGGAGTGTGAAAATAAACCTGAGAGCATAATTATCTGGCTTCTATTTTAAAGGCGCGAGGCTGCGGGGCAGGCGTGTTTGGGCCAAACCAGACATCGTAGATTTTTGCTGCCTGACCGTTCTTCTCGAGATTAACCAGCTCGTCGTTAACGGCCTTCAGCAGCGCCGTTTCACCTTTCTTCACCCCCACGCCAATCTCTTCTTTACTGAGCAGATCGGGCAGGATTTTGAAGTTCGCTTTATCCGGCGCCTGCGCCAGCAGACCGGCCAGAATGGTGCTGTCCTGGGTAATGGCCTGGACGTTACCATTGCGCAGTGCGGTCAACGCCAGGGGAATGTCGTCATAAGAGAGGACGCGGGACTGCGGGAAACGCTGGTGCAGCGCCTGCTCGCCCGTCGTGCCTTTGACCGCGCCAATGCGCGCCCGGCTATAGTCATCGAGCTTGTCCGGTGATTTCACCGGAACGAGGAACTGCTGGCCGGTGACGAAGTAAGGCGTCGAGAAATCAATCACCTGCGCGCGTTCCGGGGTGATGGTGATATCTGCCACGATCAGGTCTGCTTTCCCGGACTGCAGCAGCGGAATACGGTTGGCCGGATTGGTGGCAACCAGTTCAAGCTTCACGCCGAGCGATTTTGCCAGCGCTTTGGCGAAGTCCACGTCGTAACCCACGATCTCGTGCGTTTTGGCATCAATCGAGCCAAACGGCGGGTTGGCGTCAAACGTGGCCACTTTCACCACCCCTGCGGCCTTAATATCCGCCAGCTGATCGGCCTGTGCCTGCGCTGAAAGCAGGCTCCCCGCCGCCAGTAATCCCAGAACCAGTGTCCGTTTGGTAAACCCTTTCATATTTGCTGCCATAGTCATACGCCATCCCGTTGTTTTTGTTTTACCCCGCTACGCTCCCATAAGCGAAAGCTATCGCCAAATAAGAAATCGTTCTTTGCTTTGAGCAAAAAAGCATTAGTGAACAAGGTGTTAATGAAGCGTGAAAAGAACGGGAGGCTATTTGCAAATCCTGCACATGGACAGTGGATTTTGGTATTTCACCCGCGCGGCATTTGAGTGCTTAACTGAGGTCAGACACGGCGAGAGAGGGTAAGACGATGAAAAAGTGGATCAGCACGTTACGGCGGTTTTTTGCGACCCGACCAGTGAATGCGGAGAACAGCGCGCAACGTGTTCTTGAGTCAATACTGCCTGTCGCCAGCCTGTATGGCGTGGACGTTGCCAACATTGACCCGGAGTGGTTCCATGATAAAACGTCACGCTGAACTGCGCCGCACGCGCGAAACGTACTGGAACGAGGTGTGCGTGACGTTTAACGAGTGAAATAAAAAAGCACCGGTTTCCCGGTGCTTTTTTATTAGATCTTGCAGGCGTCGCCGCAGTCGTCGTCGGCGACAATCGCCTGCGCTTTTTTATCCGCGTCGTCCAGACGTTCCGCATTACGCTCTTCTGCTTCATCCAGACCGTTAAAGACTAAATTATCGAGATCAATTTCCATGTTGCACCTGCTCTGTTCAGTTTTCGATACTGGCACAGTATAGGGTAAAAAAAGCCAGCAATGTACCTCGCAGCACATAAGGATAATCCCTGCCATACTCAGTGCTTTATCGCTGAGGAGAGCACATGATTACACTCTGTAAAACCTGCGGAACGGCTTACGATACACAGCCTGAGAAATGCCCGATCTGCGAGGATGAACGCCAGTATGTCCCCAGCACGGGGCAGGCGTGGACCGATCTCGATACCGTCAACGCCACGCACAGCAACAAATGGCAGCAGCTGGAGCCGCGATTGTTTGGGATCAAAACGGTCCCGGCGTTTGCGATCAACCAGCGGGCGCTGCTGCTGCAAACGCCCCACGGCAATATTCTCTGGGACTGTATCGCCAACCTCGACCCCGCAACCAAAACGCTCATTACCGCCCTCGGCGGCATCAGCGCGATTGCGATTTCACATCCGCACTATTACACCACGATGCAGGAGTGGGCTGCGGCGTTTGCTGCGCCGGTGTACCTGCACGCCAGCGACAGCGAGTGGGTAATGCGCGAGAGCCCGGCCATTCATTTCTGGGAGGGGGATGCGCTGGAGATTTTCCCGTCAGTCACCATGCTGCGTCTGGGGGGGCATTTTGCCGGGGGAACGGTGCTGCACTGGCAGGAGGGGGACGGGGTGCTGCTGGCGGGCGATATTCTGCAGGTCACGCCGGGTAAAGACGCCGTCTCGTTTATGTGGAGCTACCCGAACTATCTTCCGCTGCCGGCCCGCACCGTGGCGTCGGTCGTGAATCATCTGGAAGGCAGAACGTTTGAACGTCTGTACGGCGCGTTCGAAGGGCAGAACATCCTCGCTAACGCGGACGAAATTGTGCAGCGCTCGGGCCAGAAATATATTGCTTGTCTGAAGTAAACCCCGATGGGTAAACTTTACGAGTGTGATCTCGATCATACCTAAACTAAAACAGATAAAAGAGACATTGCTATGCAACATATCATTGAAGGTTTTCTCAGCTTTCAAAAAGAGATTTTCCCGCAACGTAAAGAACTCTTCCGCAGTTTAGCGTCCAGCCAGAATCCCAAAGCGCTGTTCATCTCATGCTCCGACAGCCGTCTGGTCCCGGAACTTGTCACCCAGCAAGAGCCAGGACAACTCTTTGTCATTCGTAATGCTGGCAACATCGTGCCGCCGTTCGGACCGGAGCCTGGCGGTGTGTCCGCTACCATCGAATACGCCGTTGTGGCGCTGGGCGTCACGGATATCGTGATTTGTGGTCACTCCAACTGTGGCGCGATGAAGGCGATTGCCGATAACGCGAACCTGGAGCCGATGCCTGCCGTGTCACACTGGCTGCGCTATTCCGACGCGGCGAAAGCCGTGGTGGAGAAAAAAACCTGGGATAAGCCGATCGATAAGGTCAATGCGATGGTGCAGGAGAACGTGTTTGCGCAGCTGAGCAACATTAAGACCCATCCTTCCGTCGCGGTGGGCCTGCGTAATAACTCCATCCGACTGCACGGCTGGGTGTACGACATTGAAAGCGGCGAAATACTCGCCCTGAATAAAGAGACGAAAACCTTCGTTTCGCTGTCGGAAAACCCGGAAGTCTTCTTCGAGTAATCCGCGACAGCAGGGCACGGATGCCCTGTCAGTTTTCAAAATAGGGTAATCTCCGCCGCACCCCCGACGCGGGTTTTTCCGCCGCTTTCGCCATCGCCTCTGCAATCTCTGCACACTCCGCCAGCCCCTGAACGAAGGGACGATCGTGCATCAGCCACGGTATCGCACCGAAGGTGATGCGCCCGCGAACGGTGTCAGGCGCTTTTAAGGTGTAATCCTCGCCGATATCGGGTATCTCATCGCCGGTCGCTTCCAGCTGTTTTCGCAGCGTCGGGAAGGGCAGATCTTTCGTTTTGAGCGGCTTTTGCCCGCGCGCATCAATAAAAACGTCGAAGCGGTAAACGGTCTCTTGTGTGGTTATCACCGTTCGATCGCTGCCAACGTCGAGCGTGTAGTCGTCACCGAGCGCGGCCACGCTGATGATGCCGGCTTCGCGAAGTGCGAGCAGCCTGCGGATAGACTGCGGAGGGATGGCGGCATAGTTGTCGATAAATACCCGAGCCAGCCCCTGTTTGAAGCGTTCAACGTCTCGATCGCTGAGATGGGGAACGATCTCCTGAACCACTTCATGCAGCCGAAGCACGGTATAGCGCCAGGCCACGGTACGGCGTTCGCGTTTATTTTTCTCAACTTCTTTCAGGTTATCTTCCGCCCAGGTAAAGGGTCCGTGCCGTTTACGATCCTCAAACCAGGCCTCACGAAGGGTGTCCGCATTCAGCGTATGCAGAGACATTTTTTCGCACCACGCCGGATCGGCAAGCTGAAGCTCTTTGACCATCAGGACAAAGATACGATCGAGCAGGCCATCCGGTCCTTTGGCAACCTCGCTTTCCACCACGCGTTCGGTCAATACCGACAGCGGCTCGTAAGGAATAGGGCAGTAAAAATCGGCTTCCGGCAGAATGCCCGTCCGGGACATCAGGACAATCTTCAGCGCCTCGCTGCCTTTATTTAGCACAAATTTATCATCGCGAAACGCACCGTGCTGCATTACGACCGCCATGGCCGCGTCGAGACCGCTTAACGATGTCCCCATAATACCGACGCGACAGGGCGGAATACTGGCGTCCATCAGACCGGACCACGGGCTGGGGAAGAACGTGCGCGTGGCTTCATCCTCCTCTGGCCAGACGTGGCCGGTGGCGATAACCGCAAGGTCGAAGCGTTCAGGAAAGGCGCTGCCGTTGACGGAAAGCGTAACGCCTTCTTTCGAGGACACGATATCAGTGACCTGGGCGGATTCATGGACATCAACCTGAAATCCCCGTTTTTCCGCCTCTTTTACGATGGACCGAAAGCTGTCGCGGAAATACTCACCCAGCAGGAGCCGGGGCAGGAACTGTCGGTCATGCAGGCGGGCTTTATCAATCTTAAAGTGTGCCAGATGGGCTTCGCTCTGGCCCTTGAGCCAGTCGAGGTAGGTCATAAAAATGGGCGGGATTTCAATACTTGCGATATTTGCCAGCATCAGACGAGAGTTATCGTCGTCGTTATAGGGCATACCCACGCCCGCTTCATCACTTTGTTCAAAGACGGAGACCGAAAGCGGCTGCGGGTTTTTAAGAAGGGCGTAAAAGGTATAAATCCCTGTTGGGCCGGAACCGATAATGGCGATTTTCTTCATCGACGGTTGTCCTCTCTTTTTTCCATGAGAAAAGCGTAGCAGGAGAACAGTAATGAAAATGAAGGATTAGGAAAATTCAGGCTATCAGAGGAGAACTTGCACCATTTCAGGACTGAAATGGTGCGTCCGAGTGGACTCGAACCACCGACCCCCACCATGTCAAGGTGGTGCTCTAACCAACTGAGCTACGGACGCAGAATGGTGCGTTCAATTGGACTCGAACCAACGACCCCCACCATGTCAAGGTGGTGCTCTAACCAACTGAGCTATGAACGCAACGTGTTGTCGGTGACAACGGGGACGAATATTAGCGGCACAGCACCGAGGTGGCAAGAGGGAAAATGCAATTTTCTCTCTGATTTCACGCGATTGCTGTATTACCGCGCAAAGTGAAGAGAAAGTAGCCGCCGGGTGGCGGCTACTGCGTATTTAACGGGCAGCGCGTTGCAAAATGATCGTTGATGGCTGGCGCTGCAGGAAGCGCATGCGCATCATCATCATAATCGCCGCCGACGTCAGGCCGATGATAAAGCCCATCCAGAACCCCGCCGGTCCCATGCGGTCAACCACAAGGTCGGTCAGGGCCAGAATATAACCACACGGCAGACCCAGCACCCAGTAGGCGATGAAAGTGATAAAGAAAATGGAGCGCGTGTCTTTATAACCGCGCAGCACGCCGCTGCCAATCACCTGGATGGAGTCCGAAATCTGGTAAATCGCAGCCAGCAGCATCAGGTGCGATGCCAGCGTAACGACTTCCGGATTGTCGTTATATAGCAGGGCAATCTGCTCGCGAAGCGCCACGGTGAAAAGCGCTGTGCAAATGGCCATGCAGACGCCGACGCCCAGTCCGGTCCGCGCGGCGGTTTGCGCATCGAGCGTCGAACCTTGTCCCAGGCGGAAGCCCACGCGAATCGTCACTGCCGCGGCCAGCGACATTGGCAGGACGAACATCAGGGAGCTGAAGTTCAGCGCAATCTGGTGCCCGGCCACGTTCACAATGCCCAGCGGGGAGACCAGCAGGGCAACCACGGCAAACAGGGTCACCTCAAAGAACAGCGCAAGGGCAATCGGTAACCCTAACTGCACCAGACGCGTCATGATGCTCCAGTCCGGCGTGCTGAATCTGTTCTCGTTGCGAATGTCGCGCATGGAGCGGGCGTGCTTCACGAAGGTAAGCATCGAGAAGAACATCACCCAGTAAACGGCTGCTGTCGCCACGCCGCAGCCGACGCCGCCCAGTTCCGGCATCCCGAAATGACCGTAGATAAAGATATAGTTAACCGGGATGTTGACCAGCAGCCCGATAAAACCCATCACCATCCCGGGCTTGGTTTTCGCCAGGCCTTCACACTGGTTACGCGCTACCTGGAAAAAGAGGTAGCCGGGCGCACCCCAAAGCAGGGCACGCAGATAGCCCACGGCTTTATCCGCCAGGGCCGGGTCAATGTTATGCATAGCGCGGATGATATGGCCCGCGTTCCAGAGCACGACCATGATCAGCACGGAGACAAACCCTGCCAGCCAGAACCCCTGACGGACCTGATGGGCAATGCGCTCGCGACGACCCGAGCCATTGAGCTGAGCGATAACAGGCGTGAGCGCGAGCAGCAGACCGTGGCCGAACAGGATGGCCGGAAGCCAGATTGACGTACCGATAGCCACGGCCGCCATATCGGTGGCGCTGTAGCCACCTGCCATTACCGTATCCACAAATCCCATTGCGGTCTGGGCCACTTGCGCGATGATCACTGGTATAGCCAGTGCCAATAACTGGCGCGCTTCATTCATGTACTTCTGCACGTGAACACCTTTATTTTGTTGTTATTTGAGAGACTAAAAAAGCCGCCGAAACGGGCAGCGAGAAGAAAATGCAGGGGGGTGCCAGCTATTGTAGCGGGCTTTAGCTATTTATCTAGTGAAAAAATCGCCAGAAAATGCGCTCCGCTGGCAACCTGTTTTTCCAACTGTTATTGTGGTGGGATTAAACGGTGTCACCACCGTCCGGAAAAAACAGGAGTTGTAAGCATGTTTACTGGTATTGTGCAGGGCACCGCCAAAGTGGTGTCCATTGATGAAAAACCTAATTTCCGTACTCATGTTGTTGAGCTGCCGGAATATATGCTTGAGGGCATTGAAACCGGTGCGTCGATTGCGCATAACGGCTGCTGTCTGACCGTGACCGAAATTAACGGCAACCAGATTAGCTTTGATTTAATGAAAGAGACGCTGCGCATCACCAACCTGGGCGAGCTGGCGGTGGGCGATACCGTCAACGTTGAACGCGCGGCGAAGTTCAGCGATGAGATTGGCGGCCACCTGATGTCCGGCCACATCATGACCACCGCTGAAGTGGTAAAAATCGTGACCTCGGAAAATAACCGTCAAATCTGGTTTAAAATGCAGGATCCGTCATTAATGAAATACATCCTCTATAAAGGATTTATTGGCATTGACGGGATTAGCCTGACGGTGGGGGAAGTGACGCCAACGCGTTTTTGCGTGCATTTAATTCCTGAAACGCTGCAGCGCACCACGCTGGGTGCCAAAAAACTGGGGCATCGCGTGAATATCGAAATCGATCCGCAAACCCAGGCGGTGGTGGATACTGTTGAGCGCGTGCTGGCAGCAAAAGAAGCCGCAATAATAAAGACCACTGAAGAAGAATAAAAAATAACCCCGGATATCCGGGGTTATTTTTTAGCGTGCGACACGCAGTCCGTGTTCAATCCCCCGGCTGAATACCACCTGCCAGAGCTGAATATCCCGTGCGCGAAACGCCCCCGCGCAGGCATTCAGATAATAGCTAAACATCCGTTTGAATCGTTCTGAATAGTTGTCCGCAATCTCGGGCCAGGCTTTCTGGAAACGTTCATGCCACGCCATTAAGGTGGTGTCGTAGTCCGCGCCAAAGTTATGCCAGTCTTCCATCACGAAATGGGATTCACTGGCGTTGGCGATCTGGCGAACGGACGGTAAACAGCCATTCGGAAAGATGTATTTATTGATCCACGGGTCAACGTTATTGTCGGTCCGCTTAGAGCCGATGGTGTGCAGCAGGAAGAGCCCGTCCGGTTTCAGATTACGATCCACCACCTCAAAGTAGGTATCGTAGTTTTTTGGCCCCACGTGCTCGAACATGCCGACGGAAACGATCCGGTCGAACTGCTCGTTCAGGTCACGGTAGTCCTGCAGCCGGATATCCACATCAAGACCCTGACAGCGCTCTCGCGCCATTTTTTGCTGTTCCGCTGAAATCGTGACGCCCACTACGCTGACGCCATAGTGCTTCGCCATAAAATACGCCAGCCCACCCCAGCCGCAGCCGATATCCAGCACGCGCATGCCGGGCTGTAGCTGCAGCTTCTCGCTAATCAGACGCAGCTTTGCCTGCTGCGCTTCCTCAAGCGTCGACGCGTCTTTCCAGTAGGCGCAGGAGTACTGCATGAACGGGTCCAGCATGCGGCTGAACAGGTCATTGCCGAGATCGTAATGCTCTTTGCCGACGATCCACGCGCGTTTTTTACTTTGCAGATTGAACAGTCGGGCAGAGGCGACGCGCAGGGTGTCTTTCAGATTGCGCGGGAGTTGGTTTTCCAGACCGGCACGCAGCACGCTGGCAAAAAAGGTATCCAGACGTTCGCACTCCCACCAGCCGTCCATATAGCTTTCTCCCAGGCCTAACGATCCCTCCCGCAATACGCGTTTAAAAAAGTCGGGATGTTTAACCTGAGGATCGGATGGCGATGATCCATTGATAGTGATGCCTGCTCGACCTAACAGTTCACTGACGATCCGGGACCAGTTATCGTCCGGAACGCTGACTTCTTCTATACACGATGAACTCATAGCTTCTCCATCACCCTGATGTGATCAGAACCTTCAAACAGCGTAGACGCTTTTTTTGGTTTGTGAGAAATCTCACGGTAAATACCGCGAGGCTAATATCCGACGTAGAACAGAGGAAGGGAGATAACCCTTGCCGAAATGCCTTCCATGGTAAAACGGGAGCGCTCCGGCTCCCGTTAACACTTAATATTTATCGTATTTAATCGAACCAAATTTAGTATAGGCCTCAAAATTTGGTGATTCAATAGAAAATTGTTAGCAACCTAATCACTGAAATGTAACATGATTTCTGGCGCAATCAGGCATGCGAGGTTTCCACCTGAGCGCCGCTATCCTGCTCACGCTGCGCGGAGGCCTGCATGCGATAGCCCGTCACCGCCAGCGCAACGGTGACCAGCATCACGCTGGTGGTGGTTAACAGTGGCGTCGCAATCAGCGCCGAGACCACCAGACTTGCCAGGAAGCACAGACCCAGCTGCAGGGTATTTTGCAGCGCGGCGGCGCGGCCTGTCGCCTGCGGGAACGGACGCAACGCTTGGGCTACAACAATCGGGTAAATCGCCCCGTTCGCCACGGCCATCACGCAGAAGGGGATCAAAATTTCAGCCAGGCCCGCGCCCGGAATAAACCCGACGGCCCAGGTGCCGATGACGCTCAGCGCATACAGCACCAGCAGCCATGGCAGCATTTGCTGACCTTCCCATTTTTGCAGCGCCGCGCGACAGCCGTACCCGCCCACCAGGAAGGCGATAGTCTGCGGAACATAGCTCAAACCGATGGCCGCCGG
This sequence comes from Enterobacter sp. PL_is514, assembly GCF_055816715.1. Classification (NCBI taxonomy): domain Bacteria; kingdom Pseudomonadati; phylum Pseudomonadota; class Gammaproteobacteria; order Enterobacterales; family Enterobacteriaceae; genus Enterobacter; species Enterobacter sp. PL_is514. The sequence goes on from NZ_JBVPGN010000034.1 coordinate 146,165, forward strand.
GCTGTAGCCCATATCGTGCAGAATGAACGGCGAGCCGGTAAGCCACGCGAAGAAGCTGGCCGAACAGGCGGCGTAAATCAGGACATTGCCGCGATACGCTTTGGCGCTCAGCAGGGAGGTGAAGGTAATCGGCTTCGCATCCGCATGCGCCTCTTTTTTATGCGCGGGCTTAAGGGCAAACGCCGGCAGCATCAGTACCAGCGTGATGGCAAACAGCGTGGCAAAAATGGCCTGCCAGTCAAAGTGCGCGAGGATCCAGCTGCCCAGCAGCGGAGCCAGGGCAGGGGAAAGACCCACCAGCGGCATAATGGTGGCGAAAATACGGTTTGTGCGGTTAGCCGGATAGTAGTCGGTCACCAGCGCCTGCCAGGTCACCGCCGCAGCACAGACGCCCACGGCCTGAATAAAGCGCAGCACCAGCAGCCAGGTGGCATCGCGCACCCACAGCATCCCCAGGCAGCCCACGGCAAAAATGGCCAGACCCAGCAGCAGTACCGGTTTACGACCAAAGCGATCCGAGAGCGGTCCCCACAGCAGCTGCGCGAAAGCGAAACCGGCAAGGAACAGGCTCAGGCTGGCGCTGATGGCCGCCGCAGGGGTTTGCAGGTCTTCCTGCATCGCGGCAAACGCGGGCAGGTACATGTCGGTGGCCAAAAAGCCCAGCACGCTTAAGCCGCCGAGCCAGACTAAAAATCCTTTCCTGGGTTGCATTCTCTTATTCTCCTGAGGAGGCAGGTGTACGTTGGCGGAGAGTGTAGGGAGTGCAAAGCGGCTTGTGAAACGCTAATATTTGGCGGGTGCATTCAAATTTTTTGCAGGCAGAAAATGTGGTCAGATTATTCTCTTGAAGTGGTCGATGCTGTTGCACGTAACGGCAGCTTTAGCGGTGCAGCGCAGGAGCTGCACCGCGTCCCTTCGGCCATCAGCTACACGGTGCGTCAGCTGGAGGAGTGGCTGGCGGTTCCGCTGTTTGAGCGGCGCCATCGTGATGTGGAATTAACGCCCGCAGGGGCGTGGTTTTTGAAGGAAGGGCGTTCTGTTATCAAAAAAATGCAGATCACCCGCGAACAGTGTCAGCAGATCGCTAACGGCTGGCGGGGGCATCTTTCCATCGCGGTGGATAACATCGTTAAGCCGGAACGTACCCGGCAGATGATCGTCGATTTCTATCGTCATTTTTCAGATGTCGAGCTGCGGGTCTCGCAGGAGGTGTTCAACGGCGTCTGGGATGCGCTGGCGGACGGCAGGGCAGAGATGGCAATCGGGGCCACGCAGGCGATCCCGGTCGGGGGACGTTACGCCTTTCGCGATATGGGCATGCTGAGCTGGAAGTGCGTGGTGGCAAGCGATCATCCGCTGGCGGTGATGGAGGGGCCGCTCAGCGATGATACGCTGCGCAACTGGCCGTCGCTGGTGCTGGAGGATACCTCCCGTTCATTGCCGAAGCGTATCACCTGGCTTCTGGACAACCAGCGGCGGGTGGTGGCCCCTGACTGGGAATCGTCGGCGACGTGCCTCAGCGCCGGACTGTGCGTCGCGATGGTGCCCGTTCATTTCGCGCGTCCGCGCATCGATACCGGAGAGTGGGTTGAGCTGACGCTGGAGAATCCGTTCCCGGATGCGGCCTGCTGCCTGACCTGGCAGCAAAGTGATGTCTCGCCTGCGATGGCCTGGCTGCTGGATTATCTGGGAGACAGCGAAACGCTAAACCGGGAATGGTTACGGGAGCCAGCATAGCTGGCCCCGTAAAGCGATTAACGACGGTAGTCGCGGAACGGACCGTCCGCAACGGAACGGCGTTCGATAAGACGCGGGTGAACTTCAATGGACTGCGACTCTTCACGTTTGTTGACGATCCTGTCCATCAGCATATTGAAGGCCGTTTCGCCCAGCGAATCTTTCGGCTGGTGAATGGTGGTCAACGCTGGCGTGAAGAAACGCGCGTTACGCACGTTGTCATACCCGATCACGGAAATATCCTGCGGTACGCGCAGACCCAGCTCGTCGGCAGCGCAGAGCGCGCCCATAGCCATGATGTCACCCCCGCAGAAAACGGCGGTCGGACGGTGTGGCTGGGAGACGATCTGCTGCATTGCGCGGTAGCCCGACTCCGGCTCAAAGTCGCCCTGCACAATCCAGTTTTCCGGCACGTTGATCAGCGCTTCTTCCATCGCTTTCATAAAACCGGCCAGACGGCCCGCGCCGGTGTTGCGCTCCAGCGGACCGGGGATCACGCCAATCTCGCGGTGACCGCGTTCGATCAGATAACGACCGGCCATATAGCCGCCTTCAAAGGCATTATCGATAACGGAATCAGTGAAATCCGCGCGCGCTTCGCCCCAGTCCATGACCACCATGGGAATATGGCGATACTCTTCGAGCATCGACAGTACGGATTCCGGGTACTCGGAACACATTACCAGCAGGCCATCAACGCGCTTTTGCGCCATCATCGACAGGTAGGCACGCTGTTTTTCTATGCTGTTCCATGCGTTGCCCAGAATCAGGGTATAGCCTTTCTGGAAGCAGTTCTTCTCTACCGCTTCAATGATCTCGGCAAAATAGGCCGCTTCACTGCTGGTGGCCAGCAATCCAATGGATTTGGTGTGATTAACCTTGAGGCTGCGCGCAACCGCACTTGGCGAATAGTGCAGCTCTTTGATCGCTGCCCAGACGGCGTTGCGCGTCTCTTCCGCCACGAAGCGGGTTTTGTTAATTACATGTGATACGGTTGTAGTGGAAACGTTTGCGCGTTTTGCTACGTCTTTAATTGTTGCCATTAAATGTCACTCCAGACCATATCCTAAACTCCTGAAAAACTTGAAGGTAAACGTTTGCCTTCTCTCACCCTTATCACGCAATCTTGAATTGCGGCACGCCGGGAAAACGACACGGGACGTCAGGAGGGGGTCAATGGCCGGTACGCTAATAAATTTAGCGTGGAATTTTGTCCTATCTTGATGAAAAGGGGAAGAGGTAAAGTGTTTATCAGCCTAAATCCAGGAAGATTTTTGACGTAAATTATGCAAAAATGAGCAGGCTCACTTTTCGTGGGGGGATTAAAAGGAGAAAAATTGATGAGTTCCGATCTGAAGTTTTCGCTGTTCACCACCGTTATTGTGCTGGCTCTGATTGTCGCGGCCGGTCTGACGGCTGCGCTGCACTGATTTACGCGGAGGGAGAGCCTTCTCCCTCCCGATCGACCCGATTGTTACTTCTCTGGCAAAAATCTTTTGCCATTTTGTTAACTTCTCATTTTTTGTGATTGATGTCATGCTTTCCGCTTCTTTGTTCTGTGTCACCACATGACACGGCATCCGGAGTTGACGCATGAAAATCAATTTTCCCCTGCTGGCCCTGGCGATTGGCGCTTTTGGGATTGGCACCACTGAATTCTCCCCGATGGGGTTACTGCCCGTCATCGCCCGCGGCGTGGACGTCTCGATCCCTGCGGCAGGGATGTTAATCAGCGCCTATGCTATCGGCGTGATGGTGGGGGCGCCGCTGATGACGCTTCTCCTTTCGCACCGCGCGCGCCGCAATGCGCTGATTTTCCTGATGGCGATTTTCACCCTGGGTAACGTGCTTTCGGCCATTTCGCCGGACTACACCACGCTGATGCTGTCTCGTATTCTGACCAGCCTTAACCACGGCGCGTTCTTCGGGCTGGGATCGGTCGTGGCTGCCAGCGTGGTGCCAAAACATAAGCAGGCCAGCGCCGTAGCAACCATGTTTATGGGGCTAACGATTGCCAACATCGGCGGGGTGCCTGCGGCAACCTGGCTGGGGGAAGCGATCGGCTGGCGGATGTCCTTCCTGGCAACGGCCGGGCTGGGCGTGGTCGCGATGGTGGCGCTGTTCTTCTCCCTGCCGAAAGGCAGCGCGGGTGAACGTCCTGACGTGCGCAGAGAGCTGTCGGTGCTGGTGCGCCCGCAGGTCCTCTCCGCGCTGCTCACCACCGTGCTGGGGGCAGGGGCGATGTTTACCCTCTACACCTATATTTCACCGGTATTGCATGACATCACCCACGCAACGCCTCTCTTTGTGACCGCGATGCTGGTACTGATAGGCGTGGGCTTCTCGATCGGCAACTATCTCGGCGGGAAATTTGCCGACCGTTCCGTGAGCGGCACGCTGAAGGGCTTCTTAACCCTGCTGATTGCCATCATGATTGCCATTCCGTGGCTGGCGCGTAATGAGTTTGGGGCCGCGATCGCAATGGTCGTCTGGGGAGCCGCCACCTTTGCCGTGGTGCCGCCGCTGCAGATGCGCGTGATGCGCGTCGCGCATGAAGCGCCGGGCCTCTCATCGTCGGTCAACATCGGCGCCTTCAACCTGGGCAACGCGCTCGGTGCGGCGGCCGGTGGGGCCGTGATTTCAGGGGGACTGGGGTACAGCTTTGTGCCGGTGATGGGGGCGATTATTGCCGCGCTCGGCCTGCTGCTGGTGATGATGTCGGGTCGTAAACAGCCTGAAGCAGCCTGCGCTGCGGAATAAACCAAAAACGCAGAAGGGCGAACCCTTCTGCGTGTCTCTTACGCGGCGAAGTTCTTCGCGACAAAGTCCCAGTTAACCAGTGCCCAGAAGTGCTCCAGGTAGTTCGGGCGCGCGTTGCGGTAATCAATGTAGTAAGCGTGTTCCCATACGTCCACGGTCATCAGCGGCTTAGCGCTGGTGGTCAGCGGGGTGCCTGCGTTAGAGGTGGACACGATAGCCAGTTTGCCATCCGCCTCTTTAACCAGCCACGTCCAGCCCGAACCGAAGTTCTTGATGGCTGCATCGGTAAATTTCGCTTTGAAATCCGCGAAGCTGCCAAAGGCGGCGTTGATAGCGGTAGCCAGTTCACCGGCAGGTTCGCCACCGGCGTTTGGCGCCAGGCAGTGCCAGTAGAAGGTGTGGTTCCACACCTGAGCCGCGTTGTTGAATACGCCACCCTCTGAGCTGCGGACGATCTCTTCCAGCGTTTTGCCTTCAAAATCGGTGCCCTTGATCAGATTGTTCAGGTTAGTGACGTACGTCTGGTGATGCTTGCCGTAATGATATTCCAGGGTTTCCGCAGAAATGTGCGGTGCCAGGGCGTCTTTTGCATACGGTAGTGCAGGTAATTCGAACGACATTGCTTCTCTCCTTATTGTATTTTGCGTTGCCAATAACCACACAGACAACAAGGACAGGATAGCAAATTGAAAGGGTATGCAAAAGAGGAACTTACCCTGCCACGGGTGTGGCAGGGCAGGGGTTAGCGAATGGTTTTCGGCGTCATCACGCGACGTGCGCCGACGTAATGGCGTACCCAGTAGTCTTCACTGAGAGAGGTGATCTGAATATCCTGGCCGCTACGCGGTGACTGGATGAATTTTCCGTTACCGACATAGACGCCGACGTGGTCAGCCGTGCCGCGACCCTGAGTGCGGAAGAACACCAGATCGCCGTTTTCCAGCTCACCGCGGTCAACCGGTGAGGCATCGCGCAGGTGGTACATCTCATTAGCGGTACGAGGAATGCGGAACTTGACCAGATCTTTATAGGCGTAATAGACGAGGCCGCTGCAGTCAAAGCCGGTACGCGGCGAGCTGCCACCCCAGTGATAGGGTTTGCCAATCTGCCCCATCAGTTTGTTCATCGCGGTTTTTTGCGCTTTCTGTACGCGCACCTTATGCACTTCCGCTATTTTCGTGACCTTCGTGCATTTCGCCTTGTGGCCTTTACGCGTGATGCATTTTTCAGTAACAAGGTTAGCGGCGGTTTGCGAAGCTTTACTTTTGGCGGAGTGGGCAGTACGGGAAGGTTTGGTTTTCGTCTTGCTGGAAGCGGTCTGTTTCGTCTGAGCCGGTGTTTTTTTCTTGTCGTTCTTAGCGGTGGTTTTTTTCTTACGTTCTGTGGCTTTCACCAGATGGTTTTTTTGTACAGCAGAATGCCGCGCCTGCTGAGAGGCGTTTGCCACTGGCGTGAAAGTGAGTGAAGTAAACAGTAAAGCACAGAGCGTGATCGAGAATTTATTTATCCGCGCCACTGGGCAGTCCCCTGATAAATGCAGGTCATCAATAATACCCGCGTGTGATTTACAAAGCCCGTCGATTCTAATCTATAAAAAGCCAGAAAGTTAATAGCATTTTTCAATCTACAATCGTGTTTCGTAAGCAAGTGCAAAAAAATTCATCGTTCTGTCGCTCATTTGCCCATTCCCTAAGCAAAACCCTGACCGCCGCAGGGGTAAACACCATTTGCAATGCAACTTTTCCTGACTCGGAGTAGAATGTATAAACGTGACAAAAATGTTATTTTCCGATGCCAGTCTGAACCGCTACAATGTCAGACGAATGCCGTAACAGAAGTTAAAGGAAGCAAGACATGAGCACCACTATTGAAAAAATCCAGCGCCAGATCGCTGAAAACCCGATTCTGCTGTATATGAAAGGTTCTCCAAAGCTGCCAAGCTGCGGCTTCTCCGCGCAAGCGGTTCAGGCGCTGTCTGCCTGTGGTGAGCGTTTTGCTTACGTTGATATCCTGCAGAACCCTGACATCCGCGCTGAACTGCCGAAGTACGCGAACTGGCCGACGTTCCCACAGCTGTGGGTAGACGGTGAACTGGTTGGCGGCTGCGATATCCTGATTGAAATGTATCAGCGCGGCGAACTGCAGCAGCTGATCAAAGAGACGGCAGCGAAGTACAAAACGGAAGAGCCGGACGCAGAGTAATTTTCTCTGCGCAAATAAAAAAAGCGACCCGCTATATGGTCGCTTTTTTTTTGTCGGGTGGCGCTGCGCTTACCCGACCTACGATTGGTGCTCGTCCTCATCACCCTTCGGCAGCGGCCAGCCGCCCATACGCTTCCAGCGGTTGACGATCTCACAGAACAGCTCTGCGGTACGCTCCGTGTCATACAGCGCGGAGTGCGCCTGCGTGCCGTCGAACGGAATGCCCGCCGTAATACAGGCCTTTGATAGCACCGTTTGTCCCAGCGCCAGGCCGCTCAGCGCGGCGGTGTCGAAGGTGACAAAAGGATGGAAGGGGTTGCGTTTAAGCGACGCGCGCTCGGCGGCGGCCATGGTAAAGCTGTGATCGAAGGTGGCGTTATGGGCCACCATAATGGCGCGGCTGCAGTTACTCTCTTTCATGCCTTTACGCACCATTTTAAAAATGGCGTGCAGCGCGTCATATTCACTTACTGCACCACGCAGCGGGTTATGCGGATCGATACCATTAAACGCCAGCGCTTCCGGCTGTAAGTTTGCCCCTTCGAAAGGTTCAACGTGGAAATGCAGCGTGGTGTCCGGTGTAAGCCAGCCCTGTTCATCCATCTTCAGCGTGATGGCGGCAATTTCGAGCAGCGCATCGGTTTTAGCGTTAAATCCGGCTGTTTCTACATCAATGACAACGGGATAAAAACCACGAAAACGGTCGCACAGACCGCTAAATTGAGCGTTATCGGACATCAGGGTCTCTTACATGGGGAAAAAGCAGAGCGCATTATGGCAAATTTTGCGGGGGGATGCAGTAAAACTACGGGCGCACGTTGCGCCCTGAGGGATCAGTTGCCCAGACCGCGACCGGCGTCTTTGGCTTCAATCAGCTCGATTTTGTAACCGTCCGGATCTTCGACAAACGCAATCACGGTGGTGCCACCTTTTACCGGACCCGCTTCGCGCGTGACGTTACCGCCGTTGCTGCGGATGCGCTCGCACGCTTCGGCCGCGTTGTCCACTTCCAGCGCGATGTGGCCGTAGGCCGTGCCCAGCTCATAGCTGTCAACGCCCCAGTTGTAGGTCAGCTCGATCACCGCTTCATCCGTTTCCGGGCCGTAACCCACGAACGCCAGCGAGTATTTGTATTCAGGGTTTTCGCTGGTGCGCAGCAGCTTCATGCCCAGGACGTTAGTGTAGAAATCGATAGAACGTTGCAGGTCGCCAACGCGCAGCATGGTGTGAAGTAGGCGCATAATTTCCTCATTAACCAATGAAATAGACTGTCTTTTTGAACAGAAACGATGTTTTAGTATAGCGGCGAAGCATCGCCGCTATCAATGAACAATAGCGAGATTACAAAGAAGGGTAGTCGGTGTAGCCTTCCGCGCCGCCGCCGTAGAAGCTTTCCGGACGCTGCGGGTTGAGCGCTGCTTTTTTCTGCAGACGAGCAACCAGGTCCGGGTTGGCGATGTAGTCGCGGCCAAACGCGACAGCATCAATCAGCCCTTTGCCGATCAGGTCTTCGGCTTTCTCCGGGGTATAGGCGCCTGCACCGATGATCACGCCGTGGAAGCGCTCGCGCACTTTCTGACGGAAAGCATCCGTGTAAGGTTTACCGCCGGCCCAGTCAGGTTCGGACATGTGCAGATAAGCGATGCCACGTTTAGCCAGTTCTTCGATCAGGTACAGAGCATCCGCTTCCTCGTTCGGGCCGTTGTCGACGTTCTGGAAAGACCCGATTGGGGAAACGCGGATCCCGATACGGTCCGGGCTCCACTCCTTGCATACCGCATCCACCACTTCCAGCACCAGACGGGCGCGGTTTTCGACGCTGCCGCCGTACTGGTCGGTGCGATGGTTAGACGACGGCGACAGGAACTGGTGCAGCAGATAGCCATGCGCGGAGTGCAGCTCAATCAGGTCAAACCCGGCTTCACGGGCGTTGGCCACGGCCTGGCGGAAGTCGTTAACAATCCCCGGGATTTCGTCCAGCTCCAGCGCACGCGGCATAGAGGTATCCACGCGGATCGCATTGCCGTTTTCATCGCGCAGGGACGTACGGGTATTGGCGCTAAGGGCCGAAGCGGAGACCGGTGCCTGGCCGCCAGGCTGAATGCTGCTGTGAGAGATACGACCGGTATGCCACAGCTGGACCGCAATGCGACCCTCTTCAGCGTGGACGCCCGCGGTGATTTTCTGCCATGCGGCGATCTGTTCCGGGCTGTGAAGACCCGGCGCACCCGCATAACCCTTAGCCTGAGCAGAAATCTGCGTGGCTTCGGTGATGATCAGGCCAGAGCTTGCGCGCTGACGATAGTATTCACCCATCAGTGGGGTTGGGATGTCACCCGGCTCAATGCTGCGCAGACGGGTCAGCGGAGCCATGAACACGCGGTTTGGCGCCGTGACGGCACCCACTTTCAATGGGGTAAACAGTTTTTCAGCTGACATAAGGACTCCTGAGTAGACCAGTCGACTAGTAATAAGGTAAATAAAAAGCGCCCGTTATACGCCAGGCGCAGTAATACTGTTTTTCACATGTGCCAGCGCGCTTTCCAGCGGCACGGCACTGCGCGAAATTTTTGCCTGCAGGTTGGCCCCTAACCAGAGGGAATAGAGCACCTGAGACTGCATCAAGGGGTTGCCGGAAAAGGCCAGCGTTTTTTCGTCGCGGCCTTTTTCCAGCGCCTGGGCCAGCAGGGCGATCACGCCGCGGGCACCTTTATCCATCGCTGTGCGCATATCTTCAGAAAGATCGCACACTTCTGCAGACAGTTTAACGGTCAGGCAACCGCTGATAATGCCCTGCTGACAGAACTGGTTCAACGTTTCCTGATAGTAGTTCAGAACACGATCCCGGTAGTTACCTTCACCCGATGCAAAGTGGGTCGCCAGACGCTGGTGGTAGCCAGCATAATGACGCTCCAGCATCGCTACGCCGAAGGCCTCTTTGGACCGAAAGTAGTGATAAAACGACCCTTTCGGTACCTCAGCGGTTTTTAATAACTCGCTCAACCCCATACCGGTAAACCCGCGATGCATGCAAAGTTGCTCGCCGGTCGCCAGTAGATGTTCGCGGGTATCGTGTTCAGTATTTCTGCTCATGGCCGCACTCTAATAGACCGTTCGGTCTAATGCAAGCGAGTTTACTGACGACATGCGCTCAGTATATCCAGCTGCTGTTGATAAACCGTTGATTTCACGTCCATCATACCCAGCACGGTCGAGAACAAATTGTCCTGAGAAACCGCATTTTTTGCTGCATGGTCACGCAAACACTGTTCGTTGATGCCAAAGTTTTTCGCGTAATCCGGTGACAGCCAGAACATAAATGGAATATGCGTTTGCTGCTCCGGCGCCAGCATGTACGGTGTACCGTGCAGATAAATACCGCTTTCACCCAGTGATTCACCGTGATCGGAGAGATAAATCAGCGCGGTGTTCATGCTCGCCTGACGGGCTTTCAGCGCATCAATGGTTTTGCTGACCATGCTGTCGGTGTAGAGGATAGTGTTGTCATAGGTATTCATCAGCGCCTGATGATCGCAATCCTGAATCTCATTGGTGTCGCAGGTTGGGGTGAATTTACGGAAGTTGTCCGGGTAACGGCGATAGTACGCCGGACCATGGCTTCCCATCAGGTGGATAACCAGTACCGTGTCCTGCTTCAGACCATCCAGCACGTTGTCCAGACGGTAGAAATTCACATCATCAATACAGGATTTGTCTTTGCAGAACTGATCCAGATTCCACTGTGTCATGTCGGTATGGGGCACGCGATCGCAGGCGCCTTTACAGCCGCCGTCGTTGTCGCGCCACAGCAGGTTGACACCCGCATGCTTGAGCACGTCGAGCAGCCCCTCGCGATGGTGAGCCAGGTCGGCATCGTATTTGCTGCGCGTCATGCCGGAGAACATGCACGGCACGGAAACCGCGGTTTCGGTGCCGCATGAGGAAGCCTGCGGGAAGTTAATCACATCCTGCTTTTTCAGCTCCGGGTTCGTTTCACGATCATAACCATTAAGGGAGTAGTTCGCAGCGCGAGAGGCTTCCCCAACGACCAGTACCAGAACGGTTTTCTTTTGTTGACCGGTAATCAGTGGCCCTTTGTGGGCATCTTCACCAATACGCACCAGAGTTTGATCGCCAGCAAACCAGCGCATTTTGCTGTACTTCACCACGGCGCTGACATAGTTCGCCGGGGTGACCATTTTGACGATGCTTTTGTTATTGCGGAACAGCGACGCGTAGTCTTTATAAAACAGCGCGGCAATCAGGATAATCACCAGCAGAGCGCCGAGCATCGCGGCCACACGCGTCAGCAGCGCGTACCACCATTTTCCGGTACGAATACGGGTCAACGCCAGCACCACGGAAGGCACGAGGCCAGCGATGACAATCCACAGAATCATCTGCGGGGTCACCAGGGCCGTCGCTTCCTGAGAGTTGGTTTCGAACACGTTCACAATCATGTTCTGATCGATCACCGCGCCGTAGGTGTACATAAAGTAGGTTGCCGCGGCGCAACCGATCGTTAAGACGATCAGCAGCGGCTTACGGATATAGGGGATATTAAGCAGGCTAAATACAATCACCCAGCCGCAAAACAGCACCAGCGGTACGGACGCGGCAAAGAGGATGTCGTGCAGGTGCGCAGGGGCAATAATGGCCCAGCTGCGCTGGATAAACAGTCCGTTGATTAGCGTAAAGAAGAGTGCACAGCCCAGAGTAAATTTAATGTCGTTACATTGTAACTTTTTGATTAACCACATCGATCGATGAACCTGTCATTATCATGATGGGCCGAGTATAAAGAGGGAAGATTAGTGAAACCTTAATGCCACAAATCTGTGGTACAGGCCTTGCACGTGGTGCGTTTAGCGTCTTCACTGTAGGTGAGAGTGGTTATCCGGAGGTGAGTGTGGCAGAGCAGCTGGAGTTTTTCCCCATCCAGAGCCCGTGCCGGGGGATTTGTCAGGTGGATGAACGCGGATATTGCCGCGGGTGCATGCGTACCCGCGATGAGCGTTTTAACTGGCATAACTTTAGCGACACGCAGAAGCAGGAGGTATTACGCCTCTGCCGTCAGCGTCTTCTGCGCAAAATACGCGCAAACAAAGCCGGTGAGACCGAAGAACCCCAGCAACCTTCACTTTTTTAACACGGTAATTGCGTATACTCATGACATCACGTCCTTGAGGAAAATGTTATGGTTCAGCGAATTACCCTTGCCCCCCAGGGGCCAGAATTCTCCCGTTTTGTGATGGGCTACTGGCGCCTGATGGACTGGAATATGTCCCCCCTCCAGCTGGCGAGCTTTATTGAAGAGCATATCGATCTGGGCGTCACCACGGTCGACCATGCGGATATTTACGGCGGTTACCAGTGCGAGGCCGCGTTCGGCGAGGCGCTCAAGCTGGTCCCGGCACTGCGCGATCGCATGGAGATCGTCACGAAGTGTGGAATTGCCACCACGGCAAAACCAGAACACGCCCTCGGTCATTACATCACTGACAGCGCGCATATCATCAAGAGCGCCGAGCAGTCGCTGGTCAATCTGGCGACCGATCGTATCGATCTGCTGTTAATCCACCGTCCGGACCCGCTGATGGATGCCGATGAGGTGGCGGAAGCCTTCCTGAACCTGCACCAGAGTGGGAAAGTGCGTCACTTCGGCGTTTCTAACTTTACCCCGGCACAGTTTGCGCTGCTTCAGTCTCGTCTGCCGTTTACCCTGGCCACTAACCAGGTTGAGATCTCCCCGGTACACCAGCCGCTGCTGCTGGACGGTACCCTCGACCAGCTGCAACAACTGCGTATTCGCCCGATGGCCTGGTCGTGCCTGGGAGGCGGACGCCTGTTTAATGATGATGAATTCCAGCCGCTGCGCAACGAACTGGACACTATCGCCCGCGAGCTGAACGCGGAGAGCATCGAACAGGTGGTTTATGCCTGGATCCTGCGTCTGCCGTCAAAACCGCTGCCCATTATTGGTTCCGGCAAAATAGAACGCGTGCGTTCTGCACTGGCCGCTGAAGAGCTGCAGATGACCCGCCAGCAGTGGTTCCGCATCCGCAAAGCCGCGCTGGGCTACGACGTGCCATAAACCGCCAGAAGGTGACTTTCCGGTGAAATCTTTGCCCCTGGTATACACTTAAGGGGCAAAAAATAACCCGCGGAGGTCATATGAAGCGTTTTGCTCTGGCAATGGTCGCGCTGGTTGTTTGCGCAGGGGCGCAGGCAGCCAGCGACGAAGTGGAAATGAATCTCGTCACCTCTCAGGGTGTGGGTCAGTCCATCGGTACGGTGAAAATCACGGAAACCGACAAAGGGCTGGTGTTCGCTCCCAACCTCAAAGCACTCCCTCCCGGTGAGCATGGTTTCCATGTTCACGCCAAAGGCAGCTGTCAGCCCGCATTAAAAGAGGGCAAAGCGTCGGCAGCAGAAGCGGCAGGGGGTCACCTCGATCCGCAGCATACCGGCAAGCATGAAGGCCCGGATGGAATGGGGCATTTAGGCGATCTGCCCGTGCTGGTGGTTAATAACGACGGTAAAGCCACCGATCCCGTTGTCGCGCCGCGTCTGAAAAAGCTGGATGAAGTCAAAGGCAAAGCGCTGATGATCCATGTCGGCGGCGACAATATGTCCGATCAGCCTAAACCGCTGGGCGGCGGCGGGGCGCGCTATGCCTGCGGCGTGATCTGATCCCCAATCGTACCCGGCGGTGGGGCCTGCTCCAGCTGCGACAGCGAGCAGTGCAGCCGCCAGATTATCGAGGCCAAATCACGGGCGGCGGGCAGATGATGTCGTGCAAGCGTATCGCAGATCCGCTGCAGTTCATTCAGCGTGGCTGCCAGCGGCCGCTGCTGGACACCGCGCTCGCTCATTACATCGCGCAGCAGGGAAATACACACATCACGAACCTGCGACAGCGGATCGGAACGCGTTTCCCACGCGCGAAGCTGCCAGACCACGTGCGAGCAGTTCAATAGCACCACGCCCCAGCGCAGCAGCCAGCGTCGTGACAGCGCGTCCTGGCTGTTATTGAGCTGGCTGACGTGGTGATACACCAGCGATTCATACTCGTTTTCACCCAGATGCGGTTTACGGCTGAGCTGGTCGACAAACCCCCGGCGTAACTCCCGGATATGCCTGCGGCTCTTGCGGGCATCGGAGCCGGGACGCAACACCGCGAAAGCCAGCCACGCCAGCCCCACGCCAAGGATTTTAGCCAGGTTGTCATTGAGAAAATCGGCGTAATCGTACACCGGCGGATTGGTCACGGAGATAAACGAGCCCATAAAGACAATCAGCTGTCCCCAGAGGCCCGCCTGTTTTGGCATTTGCAGCTTAAGAAGCTGCATGGTGGTTAACAGGGGAAACAAAAACAGCAGGAACTGCCACAGATCGCTTATCTGCACCATCAGGCCAAACTTCACCACAAAACTGAACAATGACAGCAGCACCAGGGTGCGCAGCAGCAGCGTCAGCGAGTTGAACGGCGAGGCCGCGACGGAGTAAAGCACGCAGCTGATGGCGGCAAGCGTCAGGGCCGCCGTACCGGACTCCCACTGCGTGGTGATGCTCCACGACCCCACCAGCATCAGCGCGCAGAAGGTGCGAAAACCGCTCCACAGCGCCTCAAGGTAGTCGGTATGGCGGGCGAGAGCCGGGCTCCCGGGAACGTTGAACTCCGTGACCGGCGTGGCATTCTCAACCGCGTTAATCCAGCGGCTGCTGCGCAGGTACAGTCGGCAAAAGTAATTCAGACGCTGCCAGAAGGCGCGATGACGATAGTCGTACTCATCAACCGGGGCGAGCGGGGCGATGATCTTTGCAACGGTGTAGATGTCCGCATCCGGGCGCGCAAGGGCCGCGAGCAGCGTTTCGATGACGGCACGGGTGTTTTCCGGCGGCGTCGGCCAGTTGAGCAGCATCCGGCGCAGGCTGGAAATGGCGCTGGTCATACGCAGCTGCTGGTGCAGTAAATAATTTAGCAGGGTGTTCTGACGACGAAAGCGGTAGTGGCTCCAGAACGCCTGAATTCGCAACAGATTCATCGTCAGGATCTGTCCGATCACCTTTTCATGCGCGAGGCGGATCTCATCGCTGGTATCCGGTTGCCACAGCAGGCTCGCGTGCTCAAGCAGCCGTGTGTGCATAGTCTTGAGGGCGGTGATAAGCGCGGTGCCGTCGGAGGTGCTGGGGAGGATCATCATCATGAAGCCGCCGCTGAGGATCCCGACAATGACTTCGCAGACGCGCGCCTGCGCGATATCCCACAGCTCGGTGGTGTCTAGTACGTTAACGACCGGGAAGGCGATAATGGCGGCGGTATAGCCCGCCAGCTGGAAAGCGTAGGCGACGTTATTGGTAAAATGGGCGCAGGCCCAGGTACAGCACCCCAGCCACGCCGCCATGCTCAGCAGGAACATCCACGGATCGTTCAGCGTATGGCCGGCGATAATTAACGCCGCGGTGGCGCCGAGCAGGCTGCCTGCGATACGGCCAAGGCTTTTACTGATTACCCCGCCGACCGTGGGAAAACTCACCACTGCGGCAGACGTCATCGCCCAGTAGGGTTCATCCAGGTTCAGGTAGTAGGCGACGGTCAGCGCCAGGCACATGGCAATGCCGTTACGCAGCGCGTAGCGCCACTGGGGACGCGTCGCTTTCATCCACGGGGTGTTGTGCCAGGAGAGTGCCGGCAGCTTCATCACCGGTTTCCGATGGATACAGTGCAGGTGGTGCCGGAGACCAGGGTAATGTCCTCCGGTAAACGGTCAAATTCTACGCGAACCGGAACGCGCTGGGCCAGGCGCACCCAGGGTACGTTCGGCTTAATGTCCGGCACCAGGCCGGAATCCGTTTCAACGCTTTGATCGTAAATGGCGCGGCCAATGCTGGATACGTGACCCTGTAACTTTTTCGAGCCGCTGTAAAGCGTAATCGCGGCGGGGGATCCCTCGCGAATATGGCGAAGCTTGGTCTCTTCAAAATAGCCCACGACGTAGAAGGAGTGGCTGTCGACGAGGGCAAAAACCGGCTGGCCTGTAGTGGCGTAGTTACCCACGCGGGCGGAGAGGTTGGTCACCCATCCATCGACCGGTGCCGTAATCACGGTTTGGGTCAGTTGCCACTGCGCCTGCTTCAGCGTCGCCTCCGCCACGTTGACGCTCGCCTGCATGGCCTTAACGTTGATATTTGCGGTGTCTAAATCTTCCGCTGAGATGTAGTTTTGCGACAGGTGACGGCGGCGGTTGGCCTCGTTGTTGGCCTTTGCCAGGTCAGACTGGGCTTTCGCCAGCTGCGCCTCGGCGTTCAGAATCGCAATGTGGTACGGGGTGTCGTCAATTCGGAATAAAACATCTCCCTTTTTGACGAACTGGTTATCCTTAACCAGTAGCGTCGTGATACTTCCCGACACCTGAGGGGTGATGCTGACCTGTTCAGCGCGAACTTTGCCGTCACGCGTCCAGGGCGACTGCATATAAAAATTCCACATCCACCAGCCTGCAACCAGCGCGAGGGCAAGGACAAACAGGGTGGAAAAGTACTTCAGCGTTTTCAGAGGCATAGTCACCACACCATCAAGACAGCAAGGCCCAGACATACGGAGAGGGCAAACAGGGAAAGATCCATCAGCATGGGATGCCAGATTTCGCCGGAGTACATCCAGTCGCGAAGCAGACGATGCGCGATGAGCCAGAGAATAAAGCCCACCAGCACGGCCTTAAACAGGGGAGGAAAGTAGACTGACGCACCGAAGATCAGGTCCTGAAGGGGTAACCCCTCTGAGCGATGAAAAAACGTCACGGGCAGAAATCCTTTGCAGTGAACAGAATGCCGCGTTGGCTTGTCATAGTATGATGAAGCATCACAATTCAGTGTAAGTCATACTTTTAAGTTCGATGAATGCAGTATTGCATTTGTTTTGGCAATACAAATGCTGCACACTATTCTAAAATCAGTATAATAACTTAGCAAGCTAATTATAAGGAGATGAAATTGGAATCGCCATTAGGTTCTGATCTGGCAAGGTTGGTACGCGTCTGGCGTGCTCTGATTGACCATCGCCTGAAACCTCTGGAACTCACACAGACGCATTGGGTCACGCTGCACAACATTCATCAGCTGCCGCCCGATC
Source organism: Enterobacter sp. PL_is514 (assembly GCF_055816715.1). Taxonomy (NCBI): domain Bacteria; kingdom Pseudomonadati; phylum Pseudomonadota; class Gammaproteobacteria; order Enterobacterales; family Enterobacteriaceae; genus Enterobacter; species Enterobacter sp. PL_is514. The sequence continues at coordinate 162,999 of NZ_JBVPGN010000034.1, forward strand.
AGTCGCAAATTCAACTGGCAAAAGCGATAGGCATTGAGCAACCGTCGCTGGTGCGCACGCTTGACCAGCTGGAAGAGAAGGGGTTGATCTCGCGGCAAACCTGCGCGAGCGATCGTCGTGCGAAACGGATTAAACTCACCGAAAAAGCGGCGCCTATCATCACGGAAATGGAAGCCGTGATTACCAGGACGCGCGGTGAAATCCTGTCAGGCGTTTCACCGGCGGAGCTGGAAATGCTCATCAGCCTCATTGGGCGCCTTGAGCAAAACATCCATGAACTGCAGTCGCGAGACTGACAAAAAATAAGGCCTTGCAGCAGCAAGGCCTTTTTTTTACTTAAAGACGACCACACGGTTACGACCCGTCTCCTTCGCTTCATACATCGCCTTGTCGGCACTTTCCACGCACGTTTCTGCGGTTATCGTTGATGACGTTGCCGTAAACACCCCCATACTGATGGTGATGGGCTCCGGCAACTGACCGCCGCTGCTGGTTTTATCAAAGCTGCTTAGCTTCAGGCGTATGCGCTCAGCCACCTGGTACGCGGAGTCTGACGACGTGTTGGCCAGCATCAGCACAAACTCCTCACCGCCGATACGGGCCGCGATGTCCTGCGGGCGCACGGAATCCATTAGCAGGTTGGCGACAAACTGCAGGACTTTATCGCCCTGGAGATGTCCGTAGGTGTCGTTAATACGCTTGAAGCGATCGAGATCGCTGACGATGACGGAAACGGGGCGATTGGGTCTGGCGATATCCAGCGCCTGGTTTAACGATTCATAAAAATAGCTGCGGTTATAAAGGCGCGTGAGCGGATCGCGGATTGAGTTCTGATAGGACTGCTGATATTTTACGTGCGAGTCGCGATACAGTCTGAAGACATCGTAAAGCAGAACAAAAATAATCAGCAGCGTGGCGACAGTTTCAAATAACCGGGCGCGGTACCAGGAGATATCTTCGGCATGTCCACCCGCTAACAGCATTGAAAGCGTGACGATATAGCAAACGCACAGAAAATTTCCGCCTACCCAGAATAAATTGCGCACGCGCGTGACAAACATCAGCGCTACTAATGTTATCACCCAGAAAACAATTAAAGATATATTAATGCAATGGCTCCAGAGGACCATAAACTGCCGGGTTTCATTATCAACCAGGTCAATGGATAACAAGGGTGAGTGGCTGGAATATATCCAGGCCAGTCCCACTGCACAGGCGGTAAAAAGAGACGCCCCGCTCACAATTGAGATATGCGCCAGCCGTGAAAGAGGGTAATCGCGCATGGGATAGAGTATTGCTGCCACGATAAACAGCACCGCCATTAAAAAGTGGCGGAACATATAGTAGATCATCGCATCGTTGTAGTTCACGACGTTGAACTGATAGAGATCCAGCCAGGCGGGGAAGCTGGTCAGCGTTCCGACCATCAGCAGTGCGGACCCGGCAAAGGCAAAGGCGATTGCGACCAGATACAATCGTCTTTTGTCACACCAGTATTTCATCGCCATAAAACAGGCAATAAACAGGTGAAACACCAGAAGAAAAATGGTGAGCGTAGGGAATAAAAGCGGTGAAAAGGACGGAACCCATTCAACGAGTTTTAAAAACAGCGCGTGTAATATCCCGATAACAACAAGGCAACCGAGACAGAACGTAATATAACGGCTCGTTAGAGCGCGACGATTCGCAAGCATAGAATTTTTACAAATTATAATGAATAAAGAGAAGGTGGTTGCGAAGAGTCTAATCAATTAGTGCAATAAATACTTTGCGCAGAAACAATATAAGGCGTGATTAATAATGGATGAGGTGAATGTATTTTGTAATTATATTTGTGAGAGTGATATATATTGTAAATGGATGTGGCCCGAGGACCACATCCACTTTTAATTAACGTGGGGAAACGGTCACCTGGCTTCCGTTGCTCGCCAGCACAACGCGCTGGCCTGCAGAGAAGCGGGTGCTGCCCTGTTTCTGAACAACCATGATAGTGCTGCCGTCGTCTTTACGGATTTCCAGCTCTACGCCCTGAGTTTTGTTCATCGCACCCTGAACGCCCTGGCCGGCTACGCCACCCGCAACGGCACCTGCGGCTGTTGCCAGAGAGCGACCCGTGCCGCCGCCGACGGTATTACCCAGGAAACCACCCAGGACGGCACCGCCAATTGCGCCCATCACGTTGTTTTCATCGCCACCCTGAATCTGTACAGGGCGTGCATTAACAACGGTACCGTAAGTCACGTTCTGAACCTGTTTCGCTTCAGAAGCGCTGTAAACGTCGCCAGAAAGTGAACTGTCATTCACACAGCCAGCCAGAGTTAAACCAATCAGCGAAACGCCCAGTACACGTAAAATCATTTGAATCTCCTGTTCACCAAAAACGCCCGATTGAGGGCATCCGTTATGGCTAAATTATATGGCATAAGGAGCCATAGTTCATATCTTTGCATTAACAATAGGAAAATTGTACTTGAATTTGACTTAACGAGACATAAACAGGTCCGCCTGTGTTACCCGTCTGACATTGTTAAAAAATATTATTGCCGGATGGCAAAGCGGCGCCGTTTATGGTTGAGTGGATATCCTTAGCCCACGCAACGTAAGGAAAGCGCATGAAATCGGGTCGCTACATTGGTGTGATGTCAGGCACCAGTCTGGATGGGGTAGATGTCGTTCTGGCCGCCATTGATGAAAACATGGTGGCACAGCAGGCGAGCCTGACCTGGCCAATCCCCATTTCACTGAAAGAGGATATTCTGAGTATCTGTCAGGGGCAGAAGCTGACCCTCTCCCAGCTTGGACAGCTGGATGTCCGCCTGGGAGCGCTGTTTGCGGATGCGGTGCAGGCTTTGATGCAAAAAGAACATCTTCGCCCGCAGGATGTGGTGGCCATCGGGTGTCACGGACAAACGGTCTGGCATGAGCCCATCGGAGAGGCCCCGCATACTCTGCAAATCGGCGATAACAACCAGATTGTGGCGAAGACGGGCGTGACGGTAGTAGGCGATTTCCGTCGTCGTGACATCGCCCTTGGCGGACAAGGCGCGCCGCTGGTGCCCGCGTTCCATCAGGCGTTACTGGCGCACCCTTCAGAACGGCGCATGGTGCTTAACATTGGTGGGATCGCCAATCTGTCGATGCTTATTCCGGGACAGCCGGTCCGCGGCTACGATACCGGCCCGGGCAATATGCTAATGGATGCCTGGATCTGGCGTCAGTGCGGCCAAGCGTATGATAAAAACGCGGAGTGGGCGAGCGGGGGGAAAGTGATTCTTCCGCTGCTGCAGTCGATGCTAAGCGATCCTTATTTTGCCCTTCCGGCCCCTAAGAGCACGGGGCGTGAATACTTCAACCTGGGCTGGCTTGAGCGTCAGCTGGCGCCATTCCCGGCGCTCGCGCCGCAGGATGTCCAGGCGACGCTTGCTGAGCTGACGGCCGTGTCGATCTCCGAACAGGTTCTGCTCAGCGGTGGGTGTGAGCGCCTGCTGGTGTGCGGCGGAGGAAGCCGTAACCCGCTGGTGATGGCGCGTCTTGCCGGGCTGCTGCCGGGTACCGAAGTGACCACGACCGATGAGGCCGGCATCAGCGGTGATGATATGGAGGCGCTGGCCTTCGCATGGCTCGCCTGGCGCACCATTGCCGGACTGCCGGGCAACTTGCCGTCGGTAACCGGTGCGCGCGAGGCGAGCGTCCTTGGGGCGATTTTCCCGGCCAATCCTCGTCATAATCAGAGTTAACTGAAATTCAGCGCGGCGCGTCGTCGTTAGAATGGAACGAAACAGGGGGGCAGCCATGCCCTCCAGGACCAGGAAAGTCTTCGGAATACGCCCATGAAAAAACTTCTTCTTATTGCCGCCCCTTTGTTGCTGTCAGGATGCAGCGTCTATAACCAGTTCCTTGAGCGCATGCAGACCGATACGCTGGAGTATCGCTGCGACGAAAAACCGTTGACCGTGAAGCTGAATAATCCACGTCAGGAAGCCAGCTTTGTTTACGACAATAAATTGCTGACGCTGAAGCAGGGTATGTCGGCCTCCGGCGCACGTTACTCCGACGGTATCTACGTCTTCTGGTCGAAAGGCGACAGCGCCACGGTCTACAAGCGCGACCGCATTGTGCTGAACAATTGCCAGCTCGAAAACCCGAAGCGTTGAGATTTTTACAGGGGCGGCGCACAATAGCGCCACCCACTCTCAATGTCAGCTAACGCCATGTCAGATAACGATGAACTGCAGCAAATTGCGCATCTGCGCCGTGAATACACCAAAGGCGGCCTGCGTCGCCAGGATCTGCCCGCTGAACCCCTCGTGCTTTTTGAACGCTGGCTGCAACAGGCCTGCGAAGCGAAACTCGCCGATCCAACGGCCATGGTTGTCGCGACGGTAGATGAAAACGGTCAACCGTATCAGCGCATCGTATTGCTCAAGCATTATGACGAGAAAGGACTGGTGTTCTATACCAACCTTGGCAGTCGCAAAGCGCACCATTTAGAAAATAATCCGCGCATCAGCCTGCTGTTCCCGTGGCATATGCTGGAGCGTCAGGTGATGGTCACCGGCAAAGCGGAACGTCTCTCGACGCTGGAAGTGGTGAAGTATTTCCACAGCCGCCCGCGTGACAGCCAGATTGGCGCCTGGGTATCAAAACAGTCCAGCCGAATTTCCGCCCGTGGCGTGCTGGAAAGTAAATTCCTGGAGCTGAAACAGAAGTTCCAGCAGGGTGAAATTCCCCTGCCAAGTTTCTGGGGCGGTTTCCGTATCCCGATTGAGCAGATGGAGTTCTGGCAGGGGGGCGAACACCGCCTGCACGACCGCTTTTTATACCAGCGCGAGAATGGCGGCTGGAAAATCGACAGACTGGCACCGTAATCCCCGAAATTTGTTGATTTAAGCGCTAGCGCACACCGCGCTTGCGCTTTATTCTATGGTCCTTTCGCATCAGGCGAAAAGTCGTGTACCGGCAAAGGTGCAGTCGTTTATACATGGAGAATTTGATGGCAAGCAGTAACTTGATTAAACAATTGCAAGAGCGGGGTCTCGTGGCCCAGGTGACGGATGAGGAAGCGTTAGCAGAGCGACTGGCGCAAGGCCCGATCGCGCTCTATTGCGGCTTCGATCCCACCGCTGACAGCTTGCATTTGGGGCATCTTGTTCCATTGTTATGCCTGAAACGCTTCCAGATGGCGGGCCATAAGCCTGTTGCCCTGGTGGGCGGCGCGACCGGTCTGATTGGTGACCCAAGCTTTAAAGCCGCTGAGCGTAAACTGAATACCGAAGATACCGTGCAGGAGTGGGTAGATAAGATCCGCAAACAGGTTGCACCGTTCCTCGACTTCAACTGTGGTGATAATGCCGCCATTGCCGCGAACAACTACGACTGGTTTGGCAGCATGAACGTGTTGACCTTCCTGCGTGATATCGGCAAGCACTTCTCTGTTAACCAGATGATTAACAAAGAGGCCGTGAAGCAGCGTCTGAACCGCGACGACCAGGGTATCTCCTTTACCGAGTTCTCCTACAACCTGCTGCAGGGGTATGACTTTGCCTGCCTGAACAAACTGCACGGCGTTTCCCTGCAGATTGGCGGTTCCGATCAGTGGGGTAACATCACCTCCGGTATCGACCTGACCCGTCGCCTGCACCAGAATCAGGTCTTTGGTCTGACCGTTCCGCTGATCACCAAAGCAGATGGCACCAAATTCGGTAAAACCGAAGGCGGCGCGGTGTGGCTCGATCCGAAGAAAACCAGCCCGTACAAGTTCTACCAGTTCTGGATCAACACGGCGGATGCCGATGTTTACCGCTTCCTGAAGTTCTTCACCTTTATGGACATTGAAGAGATCAACGCGCTGGAAGAAGAAGACAAGAACAGCGGTAAAGCACCGCGCGCTCAGTACGTGCTGGCGGACGAAGTGACCAAACTGGTTCACGGTGAAGAAGGTCTGGCCGCGGCAAAACGCATTACCGCAAGCCTGTTCAACGGTACCCTGAGCGATCTGAGCGAAGCGGACTTCGAACAGCTGGCGCAGGACGGTGTGCCGATGGTTGAGATGGAAAAAGGGGCTGACCTGATGCAGGCGCTGGTGGACTCTGAGCTCCAGCCTTCCCGCGGTCAGGCGCGTAAAACCATCGCGTCTAACGCTATCACCATCAACGGTGAGAAGCAGGCTGACCCGGAATACACCTTCGTTGACGGCGATCGTCTGTATGGTCGCTACACGCTGCTGCGTCGCGGCAAGAAAAATTACTGCCTTGTCTGCTGGAAGTAATTAACAGTCTTCAGGGGCGTGGGAAACCACGCCCCTTTTGTTTTTTCAGGGTTTGGTAAGAAAAAAATGAAGAACATCCTCGCCATTCAGTCCCACGTTGTTTTTGGACAAGCGGGCAATAGCGCCGCGGAATTCCCGATGCGTCGCCTCGGCGTCAACGTCTGGCCCCTTAATACCGTGCAGTTCTCTAACCACACGCAATACGGCAAATGGACCGGCTGCGTGATGCCCCCTTCGCATCTCACTGAGGTAGTGCAGGGTATTGCCGATATCGACCAGCTCAAACGCTGTGACGCCGTGCTGAGCGGTTACCTCGGCTCAGCGGAGCAGGGGGAGCATATCCTCGGCATCGTGCGTCAGGTGAAAGCCGCAAACCCGTCGGCAAAATACTTCTGCGACCCCGTCATGGGACATCCGGAGAAAGGCTGCATCGTGGCGCCAGGCGTTGCAGAGTTTCACGTCCGCCACGCGCTGCCCGCCAGCGATATCATTGCGCCAAACCTGGTCGAACTCGAAATTCTCTGCGAGCGTCCGGTTAACAGCGTAGAAGAGGCCGTAAGCGCGTCCCGCGAGCTTATCGCGCTGGGGCCTGACGTTGTGCTGGTAAAACACCTTGCGCGCGCAGGGCTGAGCCAGGACCGTTTTGAGATGCTGCTGGTAACGAAAGATGACGCCTGGCATATCAGCCGTCCGCTGGTGGATTTTGGCCAGCGCCAGCCGGTTGGGGTCGGAGATGTCACCAGCGGTCTGCTGCTGGTGAAATTACTGCAAGGGGCGACAATGCGCGACGCGCTCGAGCATGTTACTGCGGCGGTGTACGAAATCATGATTGCGACGAAAGAGATGCAGGAATATGAACTGCAGGTGGTCGCGGCACAGGATCGTATCGCGAAGCCGGAGCACTATTTCAGCGCTACCCAGCTTTAAACACCGCCCGGCGGCGCTGCGCTTGCACGGGCCTACGGAATTCGTAGGCCGGGTAAGCGTCAGCGCCACCCGGCAACACAGTCTGCTCGGTTAATTCAACCCTTCCGCTTTCAGCGCCGCAGCCACCGCAGGACGCTCTGCCACGCGTTTCATATACGCTGCAATATGGTCTAACCCTTCCAGGTTAAGCTTAACCGCGCGCGCCCAGCGCAGCACGGTGAACAGGTATGCGTCGGCAATCGTGAAGCGCGGACCCGCAATCCACTGATCGTCTTTCAGCGATGCGTTAACGTACTGCAGCTTTTTCTCAAGAAGGGCGCGCAGGGTCGGTTTGAACTCCTCTGGCGTATCCGGGCGGAACAGAGGGGTAAAGCCTTTGTGCAGCTCGGTGGCAATGTAGTTCAGCCATTCCAGCGTCTTATAACGCGAAATGGTACTGACCGGCGCCAGCAGATGGCGATCGGGTACGCTATCGGCCAGGAACTGCATAATCGCCACGCCTTCAGTCAGCAGAGTACCGTCGTCCAGCAAGAGCGCCGGAACTTGTCCTTTCGGGTTGATGGCAAGAAAATCATCGCCGTTTTCCAGACGTTTTTTCATCAGGTCAACGCCATCCAGCGTGAAATCTTTGCCGCTCTCGCGCAGGGTGATATGGGAAGCAAGAGAGCACGCACCCGGTTTGTAGAACAGTTTCATCGGTAACTCCTTTTTGCTGAGGTTTCAGCTATGTTAGTGCGCAAACGGATAAAAAAAAAGCCGCTAATGCATTAGCGGCTTCTGGTCAGTCGTTTCTCACGGAAATCACGCGGTAGCGGTGTTTGTCGCTTTAGCGGTCTTGTCGTCGTCCTGAGTCATACGGTTCAGTTTCGGCGCGGTCAGCAGCATCAGAGCGGCAATTACCGCAGTCGCGATACCAATCTGCATGAACACGGTACCGTAGACGTTCAGGGAAAGCAGTGGATCGGTTACATTTTCCGGAACAGCCATCAGGTTAGCAATCTTACCCGCGATGATTGCCGCACCGGCAGTGGTCAGGAACCAGCTACCCATGATGAAGCCCATCAGACGCTGAGGAACCAGCTGCGCAACCATGGCCAGTCCCAGGCCGGAGATCATCAGCTCGCCGATAGACTGCAGCGCGTAGCTCAGGATCAGCCAGTTAACGGAAACGATACCTGCGTCGGACGCAAATTTGGTACCCAGTGGCAGTACCAGGAAGGCACCAGAACACAGCACCATACCCAGCGCAAACTTGTGCGGCATCGGCAGACGGTCACCCATCTTGTTATAGATAGCGGCCAGAATTGGGGAACCAATCATGATCCAGAACGGGTTCAGTGCCTGGAACTGCTCAGGTTCAAACGCGATACCCAGAATGGAGTGCTCTACGTTACGGATGGCGAAGAAGTTCAGTGAAGTTGGCATCTGGCTGTACAGCACGAAGAAGATAATCGCTTCCAGCATCAGAATGAACGCCACAATCATCTTGCGACGGGCCGCACCCTGCATGGCGAATGCTTCTTTTGCAAAGATGACCACGATACCCAGCGCAACCACGCCCAGAACGGCACGTGCGATACCCTGGTTGTGCAGCAGCCAGGTGGCGATGGCCGCGAGGACAACAACGCCCACGATGGTGGCCAGCAGTTTGCCCATATGCACAGGCTCGAAGTCAGGTTTTGAACCGTAATCTTTAACCCAGCTGCGGCAGAACAGGAAGTTCACCACGGTGATCAACATACCCACGAAGCTCAGTGCAAATGCCACGCTCCAGCCGAATTTCGCCGCGAGCCATGGGGTTGCCAGCATAGAGAAGAACGAACCGATGTTGATGGACATGTAGTACATGGTAAATGCACCGTCCAGGCGCGGATCGTCTTTGTTGTAGCAGGTCGAAAGCAGAGAGGACGGGTTCGCTTTGAACAGACCATTACCAACGGCAATCGTCGCCATACCCATATACACGACAGCGGCATCATGCCCTGACCATGCCACCAGACCATAGCCAATCGCCAGGACAATGGCGCCCAGCATGATGACGCGTTTAGTCCCGAGGACTTTATCGCCCAGCCAGCCGCCAATCGCGACCAGACCGTACACCAGAGCACTGAAGGAAGAGAACAGCGTGATGGAATCGGCTTCGGACATACCCAGCTGTTTTACCAGGTAAACCGCCATGATCCCTTGCAGGCCGTAATAACCAAAACGCTCCCATAACTCGATAGAGAAGATGAGATAGAACGCTTTAGGTTGTTTAAAAGCGTTAAGACTCACGCTTTCATCTGTTGGTTTATTGTTTGCAGTAGACACATATACCTCTTTTTTTACATCCCATATTAATGGGGGTGTTCATAGCGTGATGGCCGTAGTCCATACGCCTTATAGTTATATTGGGAGGAGAAACGGCGGGTAATGTTCACTATCCTGCCCCGTCTGGCAATACGTTTGTAATAATCTGTTACATATATCTGGAGTGGTATAATCGTCGGTTCATGCAAATGTTATTCAGCGTTAAATTTCATACGATGAGTAAAGGTAGTTTTTTCGACTGGTAATGACCCGTCCGGATCGGCTTTTGGCGATATGTTCTGCTATTTGTCGCTTTACGCAGTGATATAGCCCATATTCTGAAAAATAGCTGGTCTTATCTTCGGTGATGGGAGGTGAGTATCTTGTCAGACAAAGGGTTTAGGCCGATTTTGACAACAAAAATTCAACATGAAGTTATCAGGGTGATCGCGATCACAGATGTATAGAAATTTTTGGCCATGAAAAAAGTATTAACCTGTTTGAGCGTTAAACAACCGAACAAGTGACAGGTCAGAGTAAGCGAAAGACGGACAAGTAACGGCCAAAAGAAGAGCATTCGATAGCCCTTCTTGTAATATGGGATTGGGGCGATCAGGGATACACTTTTTCTTTGTATTCGCAGAGATCTTCAATAATGCATGAGCCGCAGCGAGGCTTGCGGGCAATACAGGTATAACGGCCGTGCAGAATCAGCCAGTGATGGCAATCCACCTTAAATTCTGCCGGAACCACTTTCAGCAGCTTCTCTTCGACCTGCTCGACGTTTTTCCCGGGCGCGAAGTTGGTCCGGTTAGACACGCGAAATATATGCGTATCCACGGCGATAGTGGGCCAGCCAAACGCAGTGTTAAGCACCACGTTTGCGGTCTTACGCCCCACGCCCGGTAAGGCTTCCAGCGCAGCGCGGTCCTCCGGCACTTCGCCTCCGTGCTGTTCCAGCAGGATCCGGCAGGTCTTGATGACGTTCTCGGCTTTGCTGTTAAACAGGCCGATGGTTTTGATATACGACTTCACGCCTTCCACGCCCAGCTCCAGCATGGCCTTCGGCGTATTGGCGACCGGATAGAGCAGGGCAGTGGCTTTATTGACGCTCACGTCGGTCGCCTGTGCAGAAAGCAACACCGCGATCAGCAGCTCAAACGGGGAGGTAAAATTCAGCTCCGTCGTCGGGTGCGGGTTCTCGTCCCGCAGACGGGTCAGGATCGCAATGCGCTTTTCTTTATTCATGAAGCCTTCTCGGGTGTCCCTTCCAGAACGCTACGCTCAGCCGCGCGGCGCTTACGTTTTTCATCAATCAGGTATTTTATCGCCAGCATCATGCCAAGGCCAATAAATGCGCCAGGCGGCAGCATCGCCAGCAGGAATGGCGTATCGGTGTGGAACACTTCAACACGCAGCGCTTTGGCCCAGCCGCCGAGCAGCGCATCTGCGCCGTCAAACAGCGTACCGTTACCGAGGATCTCGCGCAGCGAGCCCAGCACGAACATGGCGCATGTGGCACCCATGCCAATGGAAAACCCATCCAGCGCCGACATGGCGGGGCTGTTTTTCACCGCGAAGGCTTCCGCGCGCCCGACAACGATACAGTTGGTGACGATAAGGGGAATAAAGATCCCGAGCGACTGGTACAGGCCAAACGCGTAGGCGTTAATCAGCATCTGAACGATACTGACCACCGACGCAATGATCATGACGTAAATCGGAATACGAATTTCCGACGGCGTCCAGCGGCGCAGGGCAGAGATGGAGAGGTTGGTCAGGGTCAATACCAGCGTGGTTGCCAGACCCAGACCGAGCGCGTTGGTGGCGGTGGACGTTACCGCCAGCAGTGGGCACATGCCCAGAAGCTGTACCAGCGCGGAGTTGTTCTTCCACAACCCCTGGACAATAACCTCTTTAACCTGGCTCATGATTACTCCTCACAGGCCGGAAGATTGTTGATTTGCGCGGGCAGCGTTTCAGCATACAGCCCGGCTCGTTTTACGGCATTCACCACCGCACGTGGGGTGATGGTCGCCCCGGTGAACTGGTCGAATTCGCCGCCATCTTTCTTCACTGCAAACGCGGTGTCACCTTCGCCATGGATCACTTTACCGGCAAAGTGCAAAATCCAGTCGCTCAGGCGGGTTTCAATTTTATCGCCAAGACCCGGCGTTTCATGGTGTTCCGTCACGCGGGTGCCCAGTATGGTGCCGGAGAAATCGCTGCCCACAAGCAGCTGAATGGCGCCGGAATAGCCGTCAGGCGCCGTCGCTTCCATCACTGCGCCGACCGGTTTATCCCCTTTGCGGGCGATAAAGAGGCGGTGTGGGCCTTTCCCAAGCTGCGGCGCGTCTACCACAAAGCAGCTTTTTTGCAGGTCATTATCGTAGAAATCGGACGGGATCACCTGATCGAACAGCGCCTTTTGCTGCTTCGAGGCCTGTTCTTCGATTGTCGTTTTGGTCAGCGCATTAACCAGTGCCGTCAGCCCCGTCAGGACCGCGGCGAAGACAGCCAGCGTGACGCCGTGTTTTTGCATCGTTTTTAACATGGCGAAACCCTTAGCGATGACCGTACACGCGTGGACGCGTGTAATAGTCGATGAGCGGAACGGTTATGTTGGCAAGCAGGACGGCAAAGGCCACGCCGTCCGGGTAGCCGCCAAAGCTGCGGATGAGCCATACCAGAAGGCCCGCCAGCGCGCCGAAGATCAGACGTCCACGGTTAGTCGTGGACGCCGTCACCGGATCCGTCAGGATAAAGAAGGCACCCAGCATGGTCGCACCGGAGAGCAAATGCATCTGCGGGCTGGCCAGTGATTCAGGGGAGAAGACCCAGCCCAGCGTGGCGCAAACCGCCAGCGTCACGAGGAAGCTGACCGGAATATGCCAGCGAATGGCTTTCTGCTGCAGCAGGAACAGGCCGCCCAGCAGATACGCCAGGTTGACCCACTGCCAGCCTGCACCCGCCAGCATGCCGCTGTAGATCGCGGATTTCATGATCTGCTCAACGCTGTGCCCGGCATGCAGGGATGTTTTAAAGGTATCGAGCGGCGTCGCCTGGCTGATACCGTCCACGCCCATGCGCAGCGCGTTCATATCCGCACCGAGCACCGTATGACCGGTAAAGATCACGTGCAGAGCATCCATAAAGCCCGGAACGGTGGCCGCAATCTCATGCGGAGGCAGCCAGCTGGTCATCTGTACCGGGAAGGAGATCAGCAGCACCACGTAGCCAATCATCGCCGGGTTGAACGGGTTATGGCCGAGCCCGCCGTACAGCTGTTTGGCAATGATCACCGCAAACACGGTACCCAGGACCACCATCCACCATGGGGCGAACGGTGGGATACTGATGGCCAGCAGCAGGCCGGTCAACAGTGCGGAGTTATCGGCAAGAATGCGGGAGACAGCCGCCTTGCGCAGCTTAAGCACAAGCGCTTCCGCCGCTAAGGCGCTGGCACAGCCCAGGATTATCTGGAACAGGGTTCCCCAGCCGAAAAACCAGCACTGAACGGCAATGCCCGGCAGCGCCGCCAGGCAGACCAGCATCATGATGCGCGATGTCTGGCGCTGATTGTGGGTGTAAGGGGAGCTTGCGATTCTGAAAACCATTTAATCCTCGTTAACTGCTTGCTGTGCGGCTTTCTTCGCCTGAACGCGCGCAATGGCGGCGGCGACGGCGGCCTTACGCGGGTCATCGTTGGCGGCCTGCGGTTGCTCATCCTGCTGCGCCGCCTTACGGGCTTTAGCGCGGGCAATCGCCGCTTCGACGGCGGCTTTACGCGGGTCGACCGGCGCTTCGGGTTCTGCGGTTTGTGTCTGCTGCGCTGCTTTGCGCGCTTTAGCACGGGCAATCGCCGCTTCGACGGCCGCTTTGCGAGGGTCGACGGCTTCCTGCTCGACCACCACATTCTGCTCACCGGCTTTGCGGGCTTTAGCGCGGGCTATTGCCGCTTCAACGGCGGCTTTACGCGGGTCGATCTCCGCCTCTGCCTGGACCGTTTGCGCTTTTTCAGCCTGACGGGCGCGCGCTGCGGCCTTACGTGCTTCACGCGCGGCAATCGCTTCGCTGTTGTCCGGCTTCTCGCCGGCCGGGATCACCACAGGCTGCGCTGCAGTGGCTTTTTTCTCGCGAACGCGCGCCAGTGCGGCGTTAATCGCATCCTGATCTTTCTCGGCAGGCTGAACGGCGGCCTGCTTATGGCGCTCCTGACGGGCGATTTTTTCGCGTTCCAGGCGCGCCTGGCGCGCTTCGAAGCGCGCTTTGGCTTCTGCCGCGCGTTTTTCTTCCATGGAGATGGCATAAATTTCAGCCTTCTCCTGGCGGAAATACTGCACCAGAGGAATATTGCTAGGGCATACCCAGGCGCAGGCACCGCATTCAATGCAGTCGGCCAGGTTATGGGCTTTCGCCTTGTCGTGCAGCTGGCCTTTGCTGTACCAGTAGAGCTGCTGCGGCAGCAGATCCGCCGGGCAGGCGTCGGCACAGGCGCTGCAGCGGATGCAGCCTTTCTCTTCCTGCTCCTCGCCCATCTCGGTCGGAGAAGGTGCGAGCAGACAGTTGGTGATTTTCACTACCGGAACGTCCAGCCACGGCAGGGTAAAGCCCATCAGCGGGCCGCCCATGATCACCATCTGGTCGCTGCCCGGGCAAAACTCAGCCTGTTCCAGCAGATGACGCACCGGCGTACCCAGACGCGCCCAGACGTTGCCCGGACGAGAAATTGATTCCCCGGTCAGCGTCACCACGCGCTCGGTTAACGGTTCGCCGTCAATCACCGCGCGCTTCACGGCATACGCGGTGCCGACGTTTTGCATCAGCACGCCGATATCCGAAGAGCGTCCGCCATGCGGGACCTGCTTGCCGGTGAGAATTTGCGTCAGCTGTTTTGCGCCGCCGGAAGGGTACTTGGTCGGGATAACGCGCAGGCTAATATCATGACTGCCCGCCAGCACGGCGCGCAGCATTGAAATAGCCTGCGGTTTATTGTCTTCGATACCGATCAGCACTTCCCGCGGCTGCAGAATGTGCGCGAGGATGCGGATACCTTCCACCACCTGGGCGGCGCAGTCCTGCATCAGACGATCGTCGGCGGTGATATACGGCTCGCACTCGGCGGCGTTAATAATCAACGTCTGAATGTTATCACCACCGCCGCGCAGCTTGACGCCGGTCGGGAAGCCCGCGCCACCCAGACCAGCAACGCCGAACTGATGAATGCGCTCGATAAGCGCTTCGCGGCTGTGGGCGCGGTAATCGCTCCAGCCGTCACGGTCAATCCAGCGGTCTTCGCCATCGGCTTCAATCATCACGCTCAGCTCTGAGAGCGCGGACGGATGAGCCACCGTATGAGGGGCGATAGCGACCACCTTACCGGAGGTGGGGGCGTGCACCGGCAGCATACGTCCGCGACCAAAGGTCAGCGGCTGACCGCGAAGGACGGTATCACCTTCTTTCACGCACAGCTCACCCTCCGCGCCGATGTGCTGCTTGAGCGGCATAACGAAACGGGTCGCCAGCGGAATTTGACGCAGCGGCGTGCCGTTAGACTGGGTTTTCATTTCCGGTGGATGAATACCGCCGTCAAAGTCCCAAATCTTCTCTTTTCTGAAAGCAGAAAATAACTTAAGCATGTTGTTCCACAGGAATATTGCGAACCGGAATGGCTTGAAGATCCCACTTCCAGCTTTCGGTAGTCGTTTCAACCGGGCGCAGCTCGATACATTGCGTCGGGCAGGGTGCCACGCAGAGGTTACAGCCGGTGCAGAGGTCCGCCACGACGGTGTGCATGGCGCGGGTTGCGCCCACAATGGCGTCAACCGGGCAGGCCTGAATACATTTGGTGCAGCCGATACAGTTGGCTTCGTCGATCACGGCCAGCGCGCGGACCGGCTCCTGTACGTCCGCATCGCCGTCAACAGGCTGCGGGTCAACGTTAAGCAGGGCCGCAATTTTCAACATCACCGCTTCGCCACCGGGCGCACAGCGGTTAATTTTTTCACCCTGAACCCCTACCGCTTCGGCATAAGGGCGGCAGCCGGGGTAGCCGCACTGCCCGCACTGGCTTTGTGGCAGAAGCTCATCAATTTTTTCTACAACGGGATCGTCCTCTACCGCGAAACGGCGGGAGGCGTAGCCCAGGATAAGGCCAAACACCAACCCCAGAACGCTGATAGAGGCGATGGCAATCCAGATAGCATTCATTACAACTTCACCAGACCACTAAAGCCCATAAAGGCCAGAGACATTAAACCTGCGGTCACCAGCGCAATCGCGTTACCGCGGAAGGGCGCAGGGATATCCGCTGCTGCCAGGCGCTCGCGAATGGAGGCGAACAGCACCATCACCAGAGAGAAACCGACTGCCGCAGAGAAACCATACAGCGCCGACTGCATAAAGTTATGGCCAAGGTTGATGTTCAGCAGCGCTACGCCGAGAACCGCACAGTTGGTGGTGATCAGCGGCAGGAAGATACCCAGCAGGCGATAAAGCGCCGGGCTGGTTTTACGCACCACCATTTCGGTAAATTGCACCACCACCGCGATAACCAGAATAAAGGCCAGCGTACGAAGATAGGTTAATCCCAGCGGGATGAGGATCCAGGTATCGATCCACCACGCGCAGATGGACGCCAGCGTCATCACGAAGGTCGTCGCCAGCCCCATACCCATTGCTGTTTCCAGCTTTTTGGAAACGCCCATAAACGGACACAGGCCAAGGAACTTCACCAGAACGAAGTTGTTAACCAGCACGGTGCCGACAAAGAGCAGTAAGTAATCGGTCATTATTTAGCCTGAAATAAAAAAGCCGCCTATTATCGGACAAACCGACGCAGGCGACAACAGGTTATCTGTAGGGTTATTACGGGTTCACGAAGGTGTTTTTCACCCGCGTCGAACGTTTGAAATAGGGCACCAGCAGCGCCGCAGCCAGCAACGGGAATAGCAGCTGACGAATGGCCAGCGCGTCTGATACGGGCGAAAAGGCAAACGCTTTCACTGCCAGCAGGACCGAAATCAGCAGCCAGATAATGTAGTGCTTAGGCACACTCTTGCGGCGCTTAAAGAAGGCGATGGTCAGCCACAGCGTGTAGTACCACATTCCAATCGCGAAAACGAACGACACAAACCACAAAGCAATATTCAGCACGCTTTGCGACATCAGGGTCTGGATGGCGTGGGGGGTAATCAGTGCGGTGGTATACAGCAGCAGCGCAAGCGATGCGCTTAATAAGGCAACCAGCAGCCATGCCAGTGGGGCGATTAACCAGCCTCCAATGCGTTCTCCAGGCGTTGCGGTCATGAACTCTCCCATAATCTGCGCGAAATGTTGTACAGCCAGTTTGCAGGGCGGAGAGTATATAACATTTCGCGCGGATGGCTACTTTCTTATAAAACGTAACGCCATACAGACTTAGGCACTTCACCGACGTTGAACAAACGACCACCGGAAACCAGCTCCGCGCGGCGATGGTCTGCGGCGCGATACATATTAATGATGTCCTGATTATCCGACAGGGTGTAGTTCAGATGGTCAAACAGTTTTTCCAGGCTCTCAAGCGAATTGATCTTGCGAAATTTTAATAAATAGTCCTGAACTGTCATATTAATAAGTTTCCATATAAAAGTGAGTAATACCAGTTAAGGTAATTCGGTCGAATAATAAACGGATTAATAAAGACGTAAACAGCCCACTCAGGTAACGCGACGAAATTAGGAGTTTTCTTTGCTGAAATTCAGGCATCAGACGATGCCTGGAAGAGAAGGTTAACCGTGTTCACCAGGGCTGGCAATACGAAACTGACATATTATGTCACTCTTTATTGCAGTAACCGGTTACTTAGGTTGAGCGATGGTGACAGGCTCCGGCGGCTGGTAGTTATCGATATGGCTGGCGACGCCCAGCAAAATGACCGAAACTCCAAGGACAATCCATCCCGCTAATTCAATGATTCGATTAATAATTGACGTCATAATGCGTAATTGTACTTTATCCATAAAGACAGGGCGCAAATGTTACAGTGACGTCTCCCTGACGGCAAGCGCTTTGGGAACGGTTCCCTTAAGCAAAATCAGTAGGTTAATACTATGTAACAAAAACAACCCGTACAACCTGCTATTTTAAGTCATAGGGCACATTATTAATCTGTGCTCATGCCAGGTTAGCCAGTGTGAAATAAGAATGTCATAAAAGAGGATGGCACTATGAGTGATAATATCCGCGTCGGGCTTATCGGCTACGGGTACGCGAGCAAAACGTTTCATGCGCCTCTGATAGCCGGGACGCCGGGGATGGCGCTGGCGGCGGTATCCAGCAGCGATGCCGCTAAAGTCCATGCCGACTGGCCTTCCGTGCCGGTTGTCTCTGAACCTAAACACCTTTTCAACGATCCGAATATTGATTTAATCGTCATCCCCACACCGAACGACACCCACTTTCCGCTGGCAAAGGCCGCGCTGGAAGCCGGTAAGCACGTAGTGGTCGATAAGCCCTTCACCGTGACGCTGTCACAGGCACGCGAGCTGGATGCGCTGGCAAAGAGTCTGGGCAGGCTGCTGTCGGTGTTCCATAACCGCCGCTGGGACAGCGACTTTCTGACGGTAAAAAGGCTTCTCAGTGAAGGCACGCTAGGGGAGATCCTCTTTTTTGAATCGCACTTTGACCGCTTTCGTCCGCAGGTGAGAAACCGCTGGCGCGAACAGGCCGGTCCGGGCAGCGGCATCTGGTACGATTTAGCCCCGCATCTGCTGGATCAGGCCGTCAATCTTTTTGGTCTGCCGGTGAGCATGACGGTCGATCTCGCCCAGCTCAGGCCCGGCGCGCAGACAACCGATTACTTCCACGCGGTGCTCAGTTACCCGCAGCGGCGGATTGTGCTGCACGGCACGATGGTCGCGGCCGCAGAATCGGCCCGCTATATCATTCACGGTACGCGCGGGAGCTACGTGAAGTTTGGTCTCGATCCGCAGGAAGACAGGCTTAAAAACGGTGAACGTCTGCCGCAGGAAGACTGGGGCTATGATATGCGCGACGGCGTGGTAACGCGGGTCGAAGGCGAGGAGCTGGTCGAGGAGACCTTGCTGACGATACCGGGGAATTATCCGGCGTATTATGCCGCTATCCGCGATGCGCTGAACGGCACGGGAGAAAATCCGGTTCCGGCCAGCCAGGCGATTCAGATTATGGAGCTGATTGAGTTGGGCATCGAATCTGCCAAACATCGCGCGACGCTCTGTCTGGCATAATTTTTTAATATTTTGTAGTTGTAGGCCGGGTAAGGCGTAGCCGCCACCCGGCAAAAGGGTTTACGCGGTTGCCACCTTATCCCGCAGCGCCTGTTTCTCAGCAGGCGTCAGGAAGGCAATTTCCAGCCCGTTAATCTGTGCCTGACGGATCTGCTCGCGGTTCAGACCCGCCTGCGGTGCGGCTATGTTGTACTCGTGGATAATATCCACGCCCTGAACAGCCGGGTCATCAGTGTTCAGCGAGGCCAGCACGCCGTGCTCGAGGAACGTTTTTAGCGGATGATGCGCCAGCGTCGCCACGGTGCTGGTCTGAATGTTAGACGTCAGGCACGACTCAATCCCGATACGCTGCTCCGCCAGGAAATCCATCAGGGCGCGATCTTCGACCGCCTTCACGCCGTGACCGATACGCTCGGCGCCCAGCTCGCGGATGGCCTGCCAGATGCTTTCCGGGCCAGCAGCTTCACCCGCATGGACGGTAATGTGCCAGCCGGCATCGCGCGCGCGGTTGAAGTGGGAGAGGAACAGGCTGCCCGGGAAGCCCAGCTCGTCACCGGCGAGGTCGACGGCGGTGATGGCATCGCGATGGGCCAGCAGCGCTTCCAGCTCCTGCAGGCAGGCGGCTTCACCGAACGTACGGCTCATAATGCCGATCAGCCGAGCCTGAACGTCGAAGGTTTTACACCCTTCACGCACACCTTCAATGACGGCTTCCACCACGCCTGCAACGGGCAGGTTGTGGGTCATCGCCATATAGCCCGGCGAGAAGCGCAGCTCGACGTAGTGCAGGCCGTTGCGGGCGGCATCTTCGATGTTCTCAAACGCCACGCGGCGGCAGGCATCCAGCGACGCCAGCATCTTCACGCCCCAGTCGAGTTTGCTCAGGAAGCTGACCAGGTCCGGTTCATTAGAGGTCACCTGTACGTGAGGGATCAAGGACTCAAGGGTCTGAGCAGGAAGCGTTAAATTGAACTGGCGGCCAAGATCGAGGATGGTTTGGGCTCGAATGTTACCGTCAAGGTGACGATGAATATCAGTTAAAGGCAGGCGTGTATCAATCATGGTCGCACTCTTTTCTGGTTAAAGTGCGCCATATTATAAAAACAAAACGGGGTAAAAAGCTATTTGCGCAAGGGGATATTCCGTTGCGCAAATTGATTACAGGAGCGTGTTAATCCCGGCAATGAGGCGTTGCACGCCTTGTTCCAGCTTGCTGCGCGGGCAGCCCGCATTCAGGCGAACAAAGCCATTACCCTCTTCGCCGTAGGTATATCCCGGCATGATGGCGACTTTTTGCTGCTCGATCAGCACTTTTTGCAATGCTCGATCGTCAATATTCAGCGGACGCAGGTCAATCCAGGCCAGATAGGTCGCTTCGGGCGGCTGCCAGTTCAGTTTCGGAAAAGCGCGGTTTACTTCCTGCGCGATATACAACAAATTATCTTCGAGATAACCCCGCAGGGCATCCAGCCACGGCTCCCCCTGCTGATAGGCGGCGATATGCGCCGTCAGCGCCAGCACGGAAGGGGAAGAGAGTCCGTCCCGGCCTTTTAGCGCGCTGAGGTAACCGTTACGGCTCTCTTCATCGCCAATCAGGCCGTAAGCGCCCGTCAGCGCCGGAATATTAAAGCTTTTCGAGCCGGAGGTGAGAAGCGCCCATTTGCCGCGCGCCACCGCGTTCCACGGCGTGTGACGATGCTCTCCCCACACCATGTCCATATGGATTTCATCGCTGATAACCGCCACGTCATAGCGTGCGCACAGTTCCGCCATCTGCGTCAGTTCATCCCGCGTCCAGACCTTACCGGTCGGGTTTTGCGGGCTGCACAGCAGCAAAATTTTGTTTTCTGGTTTCGCCAGCGCTGCTTCGAGGGCCACCATATTGCCCTGCCAGCCTGCAGCCTGCTTTTCCATCTCAACCGCAACAACACGACGCGCGTTACCCTCTATGGCTTTATAAAACGCATCGTATGCCGGGGTGTGAACCACCACGCCGTCGCCGGGGTTTGACCAGAGGCGAATCAATTCAGAGACCATATAAATGACGGAAGGACCGTAAACGATCGATTCGGTCTCAATCCGGCTGTTAAAGCGCTGCTGGAACCAGTGCGCGACGGCGGCGAGAAACTCATCGTTCTTCCAGCGGCTGTAGCCCAACACGCCGTGATTAATACGCTGATGCAGCGCGTCGGTAATGCAGGGCGCGGTGGCGAAATCCATATCCGAGATGGTGAAGGGCAGCAGGTCGGCTGCGCCAAAGCGGTCGGCGACGTAGTCCCACTGCGTACACCAGGTGCCGTGTCGATCCACGACGGTAGAGAAATCAAACATGACGTTAATCCTTAAAGTAAAACCCCCTCATGAGAGGGGGCTGAGGCATCAGGCTTCTACTGTTCGCATCAGGGTAGCCAGCTCATCCTTCACCGACTGTACCTGCGGGCCGATAACCACCTGCAAATTGTGCTGATTTAACTGTACCACGCCGATAGCCCGGTTGGCTTTCAGGGCGTTGGTATCCACTTTTGACATATCCGCCACCGACAAACGCAGGCGGGTAATGCAGTTATCCAGCGAGGTAATGTTATCCGCACCGCCCAGCGCCGCCAGAATGGCAGGGGTGTTGTAGCCGGATTTGCCCACGGTACCGGCAACCGCCTGTTCCACGCTGGTGGCCGTATCGGTATCGCGGCCTGGCGTTTTCAGGTTAAAGCGGGTGATGGCGAAGCGGAAGATCCCGTAGTACACCACGAACCAGATTGCCGCCACAACCGGGACCAGATACCACTTGGTGGAGAGGCCATGCAGGATGCCGAACACCACGAAGTCGATGACGTTGCCGTCGGTGTTACCGATAGTGACGCCCAGCACCGCCATCACGGTAAAGCCCAGACCGGTCAGCACAGCGTGAATCAGATACAGCACCGGCGCAACGAACAGGAACAGGAACTCGATTGGCTCGGTGGTACCGCCTACGACGCAGGCGATCACGCCGGAAATCAGCAGCCCTTTAATTTTATGACGGTTTTCCGGGCGTGCGCAGTGGTACATCGCCAGCGCGGCACCCGGCAGGCCGCCGAGGAAGGCAGGCATTTTACCCTGAGACAGGAAGCGGGTGGCGCTTTCGGAGAAGCCGTGGGTGGTCGGGCAGCTCAGCTGCGCCTGGAAGATGGTCAACGCACCGCTCACGTCGTGACCGCACACCTCCATCGTCCCGCCCGCTTCGGTGAAGCGAATCAGGGCCACCAGGATGTGCTGCAGGCCAAACGGCAGGAGCAGACGCTCGCCGGTGCCGAAGATCATCGGACCGAAATCTCCCGCGCCGTTGATGATGCGGCCAATGCCGTTGATGCCCATCGCGAAGACCGGCCAGATCAGCGGAATGATCAGACCAAACAGGCCCATCACCACCAGGGTGATAATCGGCACGAAGCGGGTGCCGCCGAAGAAGGCCAGGGCATCCGGCAGGCGGATATTGTGGAAGCGCTCGTGCAGCATCCAGATAATCACCCCGGCGATCACCGCCCCGAGGATCCCGGTATCAATAGACTGGATACCAATCACGCTCTGAATGTTGTTAGCTTTCAGCACGGCAGCGTCGGTGGTCGGCAGAATGCCTTTCGCGGTCAGCCAGAAGTTAACCGCGAGGTTCATCACCGCGTAACCCACAAAACCGGCAAACGCCGCGACGCCTTTATTTTCGCGCGCCAGGCCCAGCGGGATAGCGATACAGAACATGACGGGCAGGAAGCTAAACGCAAAGGAGCCGACTTTACTCATCCAGATAAAGATCGCCTGCAGCACGGGGGTACCGAGGAACGGGATCAGCGTGATGACGTCTTTACTGCTTAGCGAGCTGCCGATCCCGAGCATGATCCCGCAGAACGAGAGGAGTGCCACGGGCAGCATAAAGGTTTTACCCAGTTGCTGGAAAAATTCCCACAGCGATATTTTTTGTGCTGCTTTCGCCGTCATAAAACGACTCCTTTATTGTTAAAATCAGTTTGTCTGCTTCAATGCTGCGAGAAGATAAAACGTTTTATCAAAGTTTAGTGCGCGCTAAATCACATTCTCAGGCTTTGACTGGTAGTATAAAGATAACGTATTGATAAAACGTTTTACCGATCTCATTTCAGGGAGTCACGCCGACACATGGCTGTAGCGAAAAAAATCACCATCAACGATGTCGCGCTTGCGGCGGGTGTTTCCGTCAGCACCGTTTCTCTGGTGCTAAGTGGGAAGGGGCGCATCTCTCCTGCCACCGGTCAGCGGGTGAACGAGGCGGTTGAACAGCTGGGCTTTGTGCGTAACCGCCAGGCGTCGGCGTTGCGCGGCGGGCAAAGCGGGGTGATTGGCCTGATTGTCCGTGACCTGACGTCGCCTTTCTATGCGGAGCTGACGGCTGGATTAACCGAAGCGCTTGAAGCGCAGGGGCGGATGGTCTTTCTGCTTCACGGCGGTCGCGAGGCCGATCAGCTGCTTTCCCGGCTCGATATGCTGCTGAATCAGGGTGTGGACGGGGTGATCGTCGCCGGGGCATCGGGAGTGGGCAGCGAACTGTGCGAGCGCGCCGCCGAAAAAGGCGTGCCGCTGGTGTTTGCATCGCGCGCCAGCTACCTCGACGAAGCCGATACGCTACGCCCGGATAACATGCAGGCCGCGCAAATGCTGACCGAGCATCTTATTCGTCGCGGGCATCAGCGCATTGCCTGGCTGGGCGGTAAAAGCTCGTCCCTGACCCGCGCCGAGCGGGTAGGCGGCTACTGCGCGACGCTGATTAAATTCGGCCTGCCGTTCCACAGCGAGTGGGTCGTGGAGTGTGAATCCAGCCAGAAGATGGCGGCGGAAGCGATAGGCGCGCTGCTGCGAAGCAGCCCGACGATCAGCGCCGTGATTTGCTATAACGATGTGATCGCCATGGGCGCCTGGTTTGGCCTGATCCGCGCCGGGCGTCAGAGCGGCGAGGGCGGGGTGGAAACCTTCTTCGGCCACCAGGTGGCGCTGGGGGCGTTCGCCGACGTCGGGGAAAACGCCCTCGACGACCTGCCGATCGTCTGGGCAACCACCCCAGCGCGGGAGATGGGTTACACCCTGGCGGACAGGATCATGCAGCGCATCGACAATGCGGATGTGCAGGCCGGGCACCAGATTGTGGCGGCGCGGCTGGTGACGGTGAAGTAATATCAGGTGTACTGCGTAAGCGGGTTGAGCAACAGTTCGGCCTCAAGTGCTTCCACAAATTTTCGTACTTTTGCCGGGATCAGGCGGGAGGTCGGGTAAACTGCCCATACTGCCAGCGATTCCGGCTGGGCATCCTCCAGGACGACCCGCACGAGTTTACCCTCTCTGAACGCCGGTTCTACGTACCAGCGAGATAAATTGGCGATGCCCATCCCTCCCAGGCAGGCTTCGTAAATTGCCTCAATAGAGTTCGCGGAGAATCGGCCAGACACCTTTTGCTTGTAGCGCTGTTCGCCCTGTTCGAATGACCAGTGGACGGTATCTGACGTGGTCAGACAGCTATGTGCCGCCAGATCGTTAAACGATTTTGGATAGCCTTTTGCGGCAAGATACGTCGCGCTGGCGCAAAGATCGCGAGGGTTGTGACACAGGCGATGAGCAACCAGCCTGTTATCGCGCAGAGGCGCAATGCGTAGCGCTACGTCTATGCCTTTTCCGACAATATCAACCTGTTCGTCGGTGGCGAGTAAATCGACCTGCAGGGAAGGATGTTGCTGCATGAACCGGGTCAGCATGGGAGCAACGATCTTTCGTCCAAACCCCGCTGAGGCGGTAATGCGCAGGCGTCCGGTAAGATGCGTCCCCTCGGGAAACAGATCGGCAAGCGCATTGTTTTTATCTTCCAGCAATGCCTGTGCATGCGGCAAAAAAACGTCCCCATCGCTGGTGGGAGAGAGAGAACGCGTGGTGCGGTGTACCAGCCGAACCCCCAGTTCCGCTTCGAGATGAGTTAGCGCGCGCGATGCTGTCATTGCGCTCATTGAGAGCCGACGCGCGGCACCGGCGAGGCTACCCGCTTTGACGGCTTCGACAAACACTTCAATATCTTCGAGTCTCATTATATCGTTTTTCGTTATGCTGCCTTATCAAATTACATATCTACATTATTTGTCGTTACGCTGCCATAGTCTCTTCACATCCTGATAAACATGAATTTGGAGTGAAGATGAAAAAGTTGAAAACGATTCTTGCGTTCAGCGGCCTGCTCTTTGCTGGCACATCGTGGGCAGATGCTCCCGCGCAGGTGAAACAGCAGGTCCCGGGCTATTATCGTCTGGCGGTAGGGGAATACGAGGTGACGGCGCTGTTCGACGGCTATAACGATCTTTCGCCAACGCTATTGCAAGGGCTTTCACCCGACAAGGTTCGCAACCTGTTGGCGCAACACAAAATCGATGCCGAACGCATGCCGACGTCTTTCAACGCGTTTCTGGTTAATACCGGTAAACATCTGGTCATGATTGACAGCGGGGGTGGCCACTGCATGTCAGAAACGGCCGGTCAGCTAATCGGCAATATGAAAGCATCAGGGTATCGCCCTGAGCAGGTCGATACGGTTTTCCTGACCCACCTGCATCTTGATCATGTGTGTGGCCTGAGCGATGCAGACGGTAAGGCGCTGTTCCCGAATGCTACCGTCTACGTACCGCAGGGGGAGGCCGACTACTGGCTTGACCCCGCAAAAGAAGCGAGCGCGCCGGCTAATGCGAAGGCGTATTTCGCTATCGCCAGGAATGCGCTGTCCGCGTATAAAGCCACCGGGCACCTAAAAACCTTCGTCCCGCCAACTTCACCCATCCCGGAGGTCCAGACGACATATGCCATTGGCCATACGCCTGGCAGTACCGTTTATCGCTTCGCGTCTCAGGGTACGGCTATTAACTTCATTGGGGATCTTATCCATGCTCCTGCCGTCCAGTTCCCGCACCCTGAAGTGTCTATTCGCTTTGATGTCGATCCGAAAAAAGCCATCTCATCCCGGGCGCAGGAGTTTAACGCGCTGGCGAAAGACGGAGAGTGGATGGCCGCAGCGCATCTGCCTTTCCCTGGTATTGGGCATATCACCTCCTGGCAGCAGGGCTATAGCTGGAATCCTGTAAATTACGGTCCTTATCAACGTGCGGCCAACGTGCCTCTGCTGAAATAAAGTGCGGTTACGAACATGAGAAGTTACACCGTAACGGCGAACGGTATCCGACAGTTCGTCGTAGAAGAGGGTGAAGGCGCACCGGTTATTCTTCTGCATGGTTTTCCAGAAACAAACTATGCCTGGCGCTACCAGATACCCGTTTTGTCCCGACACTATCGTGTGATTGCACCAGATTTACGCGGGTATGGGGAAACGGATAAACCGGCCTCCGGTTATGATAAACGAAACATGGCGCGGGACGTTCGGGAACTAATGCGAGTGCTGGGTCTGGAGAAAGTGGCGCTGGTGGGGCACGATCGTGGAGCTCGGGTTGCTACCCGCTTTGCTAAAGATTATCCCGAGTTAATCGATCGTCTGGTGGTGATGGATAACGTACCAACCCGTATTGTGGCGCGCGATCTGAATGCGTCGATTGCGCGTGCATACTGGTTCTTCCTGTTCCATCTTGTACCAGACCTGCCGGAAGCCCTGATTGCAGGTCGAGAAAACGTATGGCTGCACCACTTTTTCTCGGACTGGACCTACGATCCGTCTACCATTAGCGGCGAGGCGTTTGACACCTATGTTCGGGCGTATCAGGCGCCGGGTGCCGTGCGCGGCGCGATGGCTGACTATCGCGCCAACGCAGAGGATGTGGCGCAGGATATGGCAGACGCTGAGGTGAAAATCACCTGCCCGGTAATGTCGCTGTGGGGTAATGATTTTCATGCGGTCGGCAAGCTTTTCGATATGAAAAGCGTCTGGGCCGAAATGGCGGAAAACCTGCGGGCGTATGGTATTGATGAGTGCGGCCATCTGCCGCAGGAGGAGCAGCCAGAGAAAGTGAATGCGCTTCTGCTGGATTTCCTGGCTGGATGGAAAAGTTAGGGGGCAATAAAAAACCCCTCATGCGAGGGGTTTTGACGTTTACTGCTGCGGTGCCGCCGGTTCGGCTGGCGCTGCCGGTTCAGCCGGTTCCGGCATCCCCAGAGCAGGCATACCGAACATGCCGACGAAGTCTTCCAGCGGCATTTTGTCGCCGTTGAGCGTGACCTGTCCGTTGGCGTACTGCAGGCTGGTGGAAATCGTGTTGTTTTCCACTTTGGTGATGCGGAACATCTGGCCCATGGCCGCCAGACCTTTCACCTGCTGGTTCGCCAGCTTGCCGGCATCTTCATCGCCGTAGCCTTCCAGCTTCGCAATCTGGGTCATAAACTCGGTCGCCATATCCATCGGGATGGTCAGCTTGCTGTCGAGCGACTTCACGCTGCGATCCACTTCCTGAGCCAGCGTCTGCGGTTCACCCGTTGCGGTGGCCGGATCTTTCAGGAACAGAGACAGGTTGAAGCTGGTTTCGCCTTTGCTGTTTTTCCAGCTCAGCGGCGCAACGGTTATTACCGGCTCGCCTTTCAGCAGGATTGGCAGGCTGTTGAACAGCACCGCCATCGCCTGCTGCTGGTACACTTCCGGGTTCTGCTGCAGCGCGGTATCGGTCAGCAGCGCCTGGCTCTCTTTGCTGTATTTCTGGCTAAACTCGTGCCACGCCTGGCCGTCGATATTGCCGATCTTCAGCGACAGTTTGCCGGTGCCCAGATCCTGATTCTGTACTTTCAGGCTCTTCAGCGTGTAATCCAGCTGGGTATTGATGCTCTTCCCGTCTTTGGAAACGTCGGATTTGCCGTTGACGTCCATGCCTTCCAGCACGGCCATCTCTTTCCCTTCAACCGCAATGGCGACTTTATCGAGAGAGAGTTTTTGATCGCCGATACGCTCCTGGAAATCGGTCATTCGGCTGTTGCCGTCGGCTTTCAGGTTGCTGAAGGTGAGCTGAACTTTTTGGTTATATTCGTTCATGGCATTGACCAGGCCGCTCTCCGCTTCACCCGTCAGGGAGAACACGTTTCCGTCGCGGTCAGCATCGAGTTTGAAGTGGCCGCCGCTGAAGGCGACTTTTTCATTCTCTTTCTCGTAGTTCAGCGCTTTCAGCGCAATATCGGAACTGGTGTCACCGGCATAGCTAATTCGGGTATTAATGTCGAAAGGCGATTCATTCTTCGCCAGGTCAAACAGCGGTTTGGTGACGTCGTTATTCACCAGCACGGTATGAACGGACGCCATCGACGGGATCAGGTTAAAGGACTTCAGCTGCGCCAGCGGCAGCGGACCGTGGCTCACCACCTCGTCCAGCACCACGCTCTGGCCCGGTTTCAGCCAGCCGTTTTCAGCTCCGGCAACCGGCTTCACCACCAGCTGCATACGGCTGGTAAACACACCGCGGTGATAGTTCTGGTAGCTCAGTTCCAGACCTGCTTCCGGCGCGCTGCGCTTAATCTCTCCGTTAGCCTGCGCCACCATCTCAGCCAGACGGCCTTCCAGCTGTTTCCCGGTAAACCAGGAGGCACCCGTCCAGACCACGCCTAACGCTACAATCACTCCAACCGCTACGACCGATTTTTTCATTGCGACTATCCCTAAAATGAAACCAGGCGGTAAAAACCGCCTGGAGATATTAAGCCTGCAACTAGCTTAGCAAGAGTTGTTAAAAAAATCAGTAAGTCCCTAATACCCGTCATACTTCAAGTTGCCTGTGCGTTGGCTTTCCTCGCTCACCCCAGTCACGTACTTATGTACGCTCCTGGGGATTCGCTGCGTCGCCGCCTTCATGCAACTCGAATTATTTAGGGTATAGCTTATTGAAAACGCGCGCGAGGCGACCGGTGCCGCTCACGCTGACCGGGGACTCATTGGCTGCAACGAATGCTGACTCTCCGGGCTTAAGCACCAGATGCTGTTCGCCTTTGCGCAGCGTCGCTTCGCCTTCAACGCAGAACAGAATCGCCGCACTCTCCTGAGCTACCGACGTTTCGGCGCTGCTCAGGTCGTGCAGGGAGAAGGCAAAATCCTCAACCGGGATCGGGAAGTCCAGCTCTGCGCCGTTTTTCACCGGCTGCGTCAGCAGCTCCGCGGCAGGTTTCGCCACAAACTTCACGTTGGCAACCAGCTCAGGAATGTCGATGTATTTCGGCGTCAGGCCCGCGCGCAGCACGTTATCGGAGTTGGCCATCACCTCCAGCGCTACGCCCTGAAGATAGGCGTGCGGGGTTTCCGCGAACAGGAACATTGCCTCGCCCGGGTTCAGCTTCACCACGTTCAGCAGCAGAGGGGAGAACAGGCCGCTGTCGTCCGGGTAGAATTCGGAAATCAGACGGATAGTCTCCCACGGTTCACCTTGCTGGCTGTCCAGGGCGGCTTTCAGTACCGCCAGTGCGTGGGATTTCTCTTCACCCTGCATATTCAGCAGGCTGGCAAACAGCTGGCTCAGCGCGTCGGCGTTCGGGTTTTCGAGGAAGTGGGCGATAGCCTTGTTGGCACCCGCGACCGGTTGCAGCAGAGAAATGATCTCTGAAAACTCGCGGAACGCGTTCATCGCCAGGAAAGGGGTCAGCGCAAAGACCAGCTCCGGCTTGTGGTTAGGATCTTTGTAGTTACGCTCGGCGGCGTCTAACGGGATACCCGCCGCGTTCTCTTTCGCAAAGCCGATTTCAGACGCTTGCTTGTTTGGGTGAACCTGGATGGAGAGCGGCTGGTCGGCGCACAGCACCTTAAACAGGAACGGCAGTTCGCCGAAGCGGCGAGCGACCTTGTCACCCAGCAGCGCGACTTTATCGGCCTCGATTACGTCACGCAGGCTGCGTACCTGGCCGCTGGCGTCTTCAATTTTTGAGCTGCTCTTCGGGTGCGCGCCCATCCACAGTTCTGCCATCGGCAGGTTGTTCGGGTTCGCGATACCGTAGAGATCCGTTAACGCAGTTTTACTTCCCCAGGCGTAGTTTTGCACTGAGTTAATGAGTTTTTGCATTATCAAGCCCTGATTCAATTGTGGAATTAACTCCGGGTATTAAAGCAATAAACCTCATGGAAGTAACCTGTGGATGTAAAAAGTCGTACTAGTCTCAGTTTTTGTTAAAAAATTGTGTAGGATAAGCTGACTCGCTTTTAAGCCGGGCAGCGGAACATCTGCCCTGAATAAACAGACCGAAGCAGTAAGTGAGAGACCAATGTCGAATAAACCCTTCCATTATCAGGATCCTTTCCCCCTCAGTAAGGATCAGACCGAGTATTACCTGTTAACCCGCGATCACGTCTCCGTTTCTGAGTTTGAAGGACAAGAGATCCTCAAAGTCGATCCGCAGGCGCTGACGCTGCTGGCGCAGCACGCTTTCCACGACGCCTCGTTTATGCTCCGCCCTGCGCACCAGCAGCAGGTGGCCGATATCCTGAGCGACCCGCAGGCCAGCGAAAACGATAAATACGTTGCCCTGCAGTTCCTGCGTAACTCCGATATCGCGGCGAAAGGCATTCTGCCAACCTGTCAGGATACCGGCACGGCGATCATCGTCGGTAAAAAAGGCCAGCGCGTATGGACCGGCGGCGGTGACGAAGCGGCGCTGGCGCACGGCGTCTACAACACCTACACCGAAGATAACCTGCGCTATTCGCAAAACGCCGCGCTGGACATGTACAAAGAGGTCAACACCGGCACCAACCTGCCTGCACAGATTGACCTCTACAGCGTCGACGGTGATGAGTACAAATTCCTCTGTATCGCCAAAGGCGGCGGTTCAGCCAACAAAACCTATCTCTACCAGGAAACCAAAGCGCTGCTCACCCCGGGCAAGCTGAAGAACTACCTGGTTGAGAAGATGCGCACCCTCGGCACCGCGGCGTGCCCGCCGTACCATATCGCGTTTGTGATTGGCGGTACGTCGGCTGAAAGTACGCTGAAAACCGTCAAGCTGGCCTCAACCAAATACTATGACGGCCTGCCTACCGAAGGTAACGAGCACGGCCAGGCGTTCCGCGACGTACAGCTTGAGCAGGAACTGCTGGAAGAGGCGCGTAACCTGGGTCTCGGCGCGCAGTTTGGCGGCAAATACTTTGCCCACGACGTGCGCGTGATCCGTCTGCCGCGTCACGGTGCCTCCTGTCCGGTCGGTATGGGTGTCTCCTGCTCTGCGGATCGCAACATCAAGGCCAAGATCAACCGCGAAGGCGTGTGGATCGAAAAACTGGAAAACAACCCGGGCAAGTACATTCCGGAAGAGCTGCGTAAAGCGGGTGAGGGTGAAGCGGTTCGCGTTGACCTGAACCGTCCGATGAAAGAAATTCTGGCGCAGCTTTCGCAGTATCCGGTCTCGACCCGTCTCTCCCTGAACGGCACGATTATCGTGGGGCGCGACATCGCGCACGCGAAGCTGAAAGAGCGTCTGGACAATGGCGAAGGGCTGCCGCAGTACATTAAAGATCACCCAATCTACTACGCTGGCCCGGCGAAAACGCCTGAAGGCTACGCCTCTGGCTCGTTAGGCCCAACCACGGCAGGGCGTATGGACTCGTATGTCGACCAGCTGCAGGCCAACGGCGGCAGCATGATCATGCTGGCGAAAGGTAACCGCAGCCAGCAGGTGACGGACGCCTGCCACAAGCACGGCGGCTTCTACCTCGGCAGTATCGGCGGCCCGGCAGCGGTGCTGGCGCAGGGCAGCATCAAGAGCCTGGAGTGCGTGGAATACCCGGAACTGGGTATGGAAGCGATCTGGAAAATTGAAGTGGAAGACTTCCCGGCGTTTATCCTCGTGGATGACAAAGGCAACGACTTCTTCAAGCAGATCCAGTCGTCCCAGTGTTCGGCGTGTGTGAAGTAATTCTGTAAATTGCCGGGTGGCGCTGACGCTTACCCGGCCTGCATTCTCGTAGGTCGGGTAAGGCGCAGCCGCCACCCGACACCAAAAAGAGCGCACAAAGCGCCATAACGTTTCTCAGAAGTCATCAATACTTATCCCTTAAGCATGTGAGCAATCCCTCTTTTGTTATCAAGGAGAAAGTAATGACCACGGTACGCCATGAGAAAGATTCGATGGGCGCCATCGACGTCCCGGCCGACAAGCTATGGGGCGCGCAAACCCAGCGTTCGCTGGAGCATTTCCGTATCTCGACTGAAAAAATGCCCGTCTCGCTGATTCAGGCGCTGGCGCTCACCAAACGTGCAGCTGCGAAAGTGAACCAGGATTTAGGCCTGCTGGCGGCAGACAAGGCAACCGCCATCATCAACGCCGCCGACGAAGTGCTGGCGGGCAAGCATCCCGATGAATTCCCCCTCGCCATCTGGCAGACCGGTTCCGGCACCCAAAGCAACATGAACATGAACGAAGTGCTGGCGAACCGGGCAAGCGAACTGCTGGGCGGCGTGCGCGGCATGGAGCGTAAGGTTCATCCGAACGATGACGTCAACAAAAGCCAGAGCTCTAACGACGTCTTCCCGACGGCGATGCACGTGGCGGCGGTGATTGCTATCCGCGAGCAGCTTATTCCGCAGCTCAACGTTCTGAAATCCACGCTCAATGAGAAAGCGCAGGCCTTCCGCGACATCGTTAAAATTGGCCGTACGCACCTACAGGACGCCACGCCGCTGACGCTCGGCCAGGAGATTTCCGGCTGGGTGGCGATGCTGGAACATAACCTGAAGCATATTGAGTACAGCCTGCCGCACCTGGCGGAGCTGGCGCTCGGCGGGACGGCGGTCGGGACCGGGTTAAACACCCATCCAGAATACGCGGTGCGCGTGGCGGAGGAGCTGGCAAACATCACCGGGCAGCCGTTCGTCACGGCGCCCAACAAGTTCGAAGCGCTGGCGACCTGCGATGCGCTGGTCCACACCCACGGCGCGCTGAAAGGGCTGGCGGCATCATTAATGAAAATCGCCAACGACGTGCGCTGGCTGGCCTCGGGCCCGCGCTGCGGCATTGGTGAAATCAGCATTCCGGAAAATGAGCCGGGCAGCTCCATCATGCCGGGTAAAGTCAACCCGACCCAGTGTGAAGCCATGACTATGCTCTGCTGTCAGGTACTGGGCAACGACGTGGCCGTCAACCTGGGCGGCGCGTCCGGCAACTTCGAGCTGAACGTCTATCGCCCGATGGTGATCCACAACGTTCTGCAATCGATTCGGCTGCTGGCGGACGGGATGGAGAGCTTTAACGAGCACTGTGCGGTAGGGATTGAGCCGAATCGCGAGCGTATCAGCCAGTTGCTCAATGAATCCCTGATGCTGGTGACGGCGCTGAATACCCATATCGGCTACGACAAGGCCGCCGAGATCGCTAAAAAAGCGCATAAAGAGCGGCTGACGCTGAAAGCCTCCGCCCTGGCGCTGGGCTATCTGACGGAGGCGGAGTTCGACGCCTGGGTTCGCCCGGAAGCGATGGTCGGTAGCCTGAAATAATCAACCCGCCACATACAGGTGCAGCCGCGGAATAATCAGCTGCAGCGGCTGCGCCTGAGGTCTGTAACGGTGCTGGACATTGTCCGCATCGTAATTCAAAAGCTCACCAATATCCGGCACGATGGCCCCCTGATTGGCATCAAAGAGCGCAATCAGCGGCGTCGGACAGGCATACTGAACCTGTTTTTGCTGACCGGAATACCAGACGCGGGCGATAGGCTGCACCTTCACCGGGCGCTTAATTTTGAGGCGCGTATCCGCCGGTAGCGAGGCGATGCTGTGGTACTCCTGCTGCAGGCGCTCAATCCACTGCTCACGCGACCACGGCGCGACGGTGCGCGGCGTCTTCAGGCTTTTTTCCAGCTGCGCCAGAATTTCATCCCGGGTGAAGTTTTTAATGATGTGCTTATTCGCCCAGCCGAAGCGCAGCGTGGCGGGGTGACGCAGTACCGTCAGCGTGCGATAGGCATTCAGGGTAATTAACCCAGGAAGCTGGCGGTGCACCCATTCAAACCGGGCGGCAGGGGCGAGGCCGGACTCTTCGGTAACGATCTTTTCAAATGCCGCTTTCAGGGTGTTGATATGGGTAATCCGGGCTTCCAGCGCTTCGCGCGTTGTCGCATCGGTTTGCAGGCAAATCACGCCGGGCAGACGCACGGCCGCCTTACTGCTGCGGTTTTCAGACTGCTGCTGGATAAACAGGCGACGATAGTGTTTCAGCGCCAGCTCAAGGGCGGCGCTGCCGATGTGCTGTTCAACCTCGATGGTGTCCAGCGGGTCGTGTTCTGCCCCTTTAGCTACCTCGGGCAGGGTAAAGACGCGCGCGGCCAGCAGACGGCAGGTCTGCAAACGTTCGGTCAGGGTCAGGAGCTCGTGTTCTATTTCCCGAAACGTGCTGTTCAGCCGTTCGAGGAGATCGTAAGTCGCCATAAACACTCTCATTAGTTACAACATACTTATCATATAGCACAGCACGCCGGGTCAGGCCAGCGTGCGGTTTAGGTCAGACAGGAACGGGAAGGGCGATGTTATGGTATACCGGCCAGCTAAAGCAGAAGCGCGCGCCGCCAAGCTCGCTCTCCTCGCAATGCACCGTGCCGCCCATTGCCTGCGCGATAGAGTAGACAATCGCCAGCCCCAGGCCACATCCGCCAGTAGCGCGATCGCGGCTGGGGTCGAGACGGACAAACGGTTCAAACACGGTTTCTCGCGCTTCCGGAGCTATCCCCGGGCCGTCATCCTCCACCGTCAGGCTTGCCTGACTGCCCTGCAAATCCAGCCCAATCTGTAGCGTACTTTCGCTGTAGCGCATGGCGTTGTTCATCAGGTTGTCCAGCACGCGTTCCATCAGGCGCATATCGAGTGCGCCGTAATCACCCGGCGTCACGCGCGTCAACAGCGTACGCTGCGGGTTCACGCTCTGAACGTCATCAATGTGGGTTTGCAGCCAGGCAGGAAGATCTGGCGTGCTGAGGTTCAGCTCGTTTTGCGGGCGATCGAGGCGCGCGTAGGTCAGCAGCTCCTCAATCAGCGCCTCAAGCTGGCCAATGTCGCGGTTAAGCGCCTGAGACTCCGCTTCAGTCAGATTTTCGCTCATCTCCAGACGATAGCGCAGGCGCACCAGCGGCGTGCGCAGCTCGTGCGCAATTCCGTCGATCAACTGCTTCTTACTGGCGATCAGGGCATTGATGTTATCGG
The DNA here is from genome assembly GCF_055816715.1 of Enterobacter sp. PL_is514. NCBI lineage: Bacteria > Pseudomonadati > Pseudomonadota > Gammaproteobacteria > Enterobacterales > Enterobacteriaceae > Enterobacter > Enterobacter sp. PL_is514. The sequence continues at coordinate 197,861 of NZ_JBVPGN010000034.1, forward strand.
CCATCTGGTTAAAGGCCACGCCCAGACGTTCAAAGCTGGAACCGCTGTCGAAGTGAATGCGCTCGGTAAAATGCCCCTCGCCAAAACGCTGCGCAGCGGATTCCAGCTTCAGCATGTCCTGCCAGTGCGGGCGCATCCAGATAAAGACCGGAAACGCGAGCGAGATGGCGATAAAGGCCATCAGCGCCATGTCCAGCAGGCGCATCTGGTGCAGATAATAGAGATAGGGAACCGGGCCGACGGCCAGTACGTAATGGCTGCGGGGGATACGCTGGATAAAGGTGTATTTCTCATCCAGCGCGACGATGTCCCCGTCGCGCAGACGCTGCATGGCGGGTGGGTCCAGCTCAAAATTTTTTAAGGGCTCGATGCGTAAATCGAACGAGAGATTCAGATCCAGCTCTTTCAGGGTTTTCGCCCAGTCGTGCGGCGGGATCTCTCTCAGCTCGCTGCGCATCAGATAGAGCGAGCTTTTCATCAGGTCGTCCAGCGACTGCCTGCCTGCACGTTCGGCGGTGAATTTATAGACCAGCCCGACCAGCATGGTCATGACCAGGAAGCAGACAAACAGCAAAAGATAAAACTGCACAAACAGCTTTTTCATTGGATCTCACCGAAGAAACGCTTTGTGCAGAATATACATGAAACCCGCCGATATTTTCATGTCTGTGAAGCGTGTTACATGGCTTTCGCGCTGTTTTTTACCTTGGCGATGAGTGTTTCCGTTACTGCCAGTCCTTCCGCAATGTGCACATCAATCACATCGGTTCCAAATTCGTTAATCAAATCCAGAAGTATTTCGTAAGACTGGATGAGTTCAAGTAGATCAAAGAGCGCTTTCCGATCGGCGCGTGAGGGAGAGGCATGGCTAAGCGCTGCCTGGTTAACAATCCATTCAAGATTGGTTTTGATGGCTTCAACCTGACTGTAGCTATACATATTTCATGGGCTTAAATCCTCATATCAAGATTTTATGGGAGAGGTTTCGTGAGAGCTTCACGGTGAGAAAGCGTTGTAGCCGGGTCAGTGCCAGTTGAAGAAAGGACAGTAGAAGGTTTAATTATGGGATAGTTCGCGTGCTTAGCAAGTTAATTGTTGCGCAAACGGATAAATAAAGGCGCGAAAGAGAGGACATCACTGTGTAATGCCTTCATTTCGCGCATGTTATGCTAACCGGATAACGGAATCAGGTTTCCCAGGCGTGGGGGGCAAACAGGTAACCCTTATTACGCACGGTTTTAATGCGGTAGGGCTCTGTAGCGTTATCCTGCAGCTTTTTGCGCAGACGCGAAATCGCCACGTCAACGCTGCGGTCCATTCCGTCATAGCTCACGCCACGCAGGTTTTTCAGCAGCGCGTCGCGGTCCATGATTTGCCCGGCGTGCGTTGCCAGCTCCCACAGCAGGTCAAAATCCGCGGTGGAGAGGGCGATAAGCTCGCCAGAGAGCAGCACCTGGCGGTTAATGGGGTCAATAGACAGCGTACCGAAGCGCATCGCTTTGTGCGGCGTCAGAGACGCCGCGGGCGCTTCGCGTTCGATGCTGGCGTGCTGGCGCAAATGGAGGCGCAGACGTGCAAGCAGGACGGCAGGCGGTGTGGTTTTCAGAATGTAGTCATTGGCACCCATCTCCAGCGACAAGATATGGTTCATATCGCTGTCCAGCGAGGTGAGCAGAACGATAGGGCCCTCCCACCGGGCGCGCAGGTCACGGCAGAGCGTCATGCCGTCTTTGCCTGGCAACATGATATCCAGCAGCACTAGATCCGGGTTTTCACGGACGACCACCTCTTCGGCACGATCGCCGCGAGGTTCAACAATGACGTCCATATCATGTTTACCCAAATAGGCGGCGATCAACTGCCCGACTTCGGGTTCGTCTTCAACATAAACAATCTTATTCATACAGCGTCTGTTTTCGTGAAAAAAGCCAACATACACCGCGGAACCTTAACCTTCCATTAATCTTTCAAAATTAACGCCGGTTCCGTAATTCTGGCTGTTATTCGCTTTCACTAGCGCAGCGGGCGGCCGCCGTCCACGGCAAAGGTTCTGCCGGTGACATAGCAGCTGGTGAGCAGGTAATCCACGAGGTCGATGACCTCTTTCTCGCCCGGGGCGATTTTCATAAGCGACTTATTCAGCGCCTGCTGGCGATACTCCGCATCATCGTTTTCGTTAAACAAAATCATCGCCGGGGCGATGGCGTTCACCTTCACCTCGGGCGCAAGCTTGCGGGCAAACGAGCGCGTCATATTATCCAGCGCGGCTTTGCTGGCCGCGTAGGCGATGTGCTTGTCGCTTCCGCGCTCCACCACATAATCAGTGAAGTGAATGATGTCGCCCGCAGCATGCCCATGGCCGCGCAGCAGATCCTGCAGAGCATGGTTGAGCAGATAAGGGGTATTAACGTGGATCTGCAACATGGCGGAGAGCGTTTCGCTGAGTGACGTACCGGGTTTTTCGGCACGCCATGCGCTGGCGTTATGGATCACGGCGCGCAGCCCCGTCGTGGTGGACTTCACCTCTTCCGCGAAAGCCAGAATGCCTTCATCGGTTGAAAAATCAGCCTGAATGCAGACAGCACCGGCTTTGCGTAACCCTTCAATCGACGGGTATTCCGTACGGTAGCTGACAATGACAGGATGGCGAAGGTTGAGAAAGTGATGGGCAAGAGCGAGGCCGATACGGCGGCCTCCACCGGTAATCAGTATTGGGCGAAGCGGTGCATTTCCCATCGTATTCTCCTTTACAGTTCAACAATGGGAAAGGCGATGCTATCCCATTAACATCCAGGTTGCCGGCAGGGCAGCAACCAGTAGCAGTCCAATTAATGCCATCTCACGGCGTTTCAGCGCATTCTCCAGCTGATGCGTGCGGCGGGCGTAGATAAACACCAGCAGACCCGGTGCGTACAGCACTACCGACAGCAGCAGATGCATAGGCCCGGAAGCATACAACAACCACAGGCCGTAAATACAGGCTCCGACACCCACGACATAATGCGCCGGGCGTGTGGCAATTTTTAACAGATACGCACCCACTAAGAAATAGGGTACCAGAATCATCTCCGAGGCGATGGTCAGCAGCGTGTTATAGTCTGAACCTGTGAGCCAGATCAGCACCAGGCAGACCTGAACGCTGATGTTGGTCAGCCAGAGTGATGCCGATGGCGCGCTGTTTTTGTTTTGACGGGCGAACAGGCGTGGAAACGCCTTGTGCGTCGCGGCCAGGAACGGCACTTCAGCCGCCATGATGGTCCAGCTCAGGTAAGCGCCGCAGACGGAGACGATCAGTCCTGCAGCAATCACCACATCGCCCCAGGGACCGAGCATTTTCACCATCAGGCCTGCCATTGACGGGTTACGCATTTCCGCCAGCTCAGGACGCGCCACCACGCCCAGCGACAGCAGCGTCACCAGCAGATAGACCCCGAGCGCGGCCAGTACGGCCAGCAGCGTGGCGCGGCCCACATCGCGTTTATTCCGCGCACGGGCAGAAACCACGACCGCACCTTCCACACCGATGAACACCCACAGGGTAATCAGCATCGTGTTTTTCACCTGCTCCCAGACGGGAACGCCCAGCGCAACGCCGCTGAAATCGAGCTTGAATACGTCCATACGGAACGCAATAAAGGCCAGAACAATAAACAGGCCGAGCGGAACCAGTTTCGCCAGCGTCGCCACCAGATTGATGCTGGCGGCCGTTTGTACGCCGCGTAATACCAGCCAGTGGACGAACCACAGCAGCACCGAGGCGCCCACAATAGACTGCCAGGTATTCCCGTCGCCAAAGAGACGCAGCTCTGGCGTATCGGTAAAGAAACTGAGCGCCGAGAAGACGATCACCAGATAGGAGACGTTGGCGATAACGGCACACAGCCAGTATCCCCATGCGGAACAGAAGCCAATCAGCTCGCCGAAACCTTCACGTGCATAGGTGAAAATGCCGCCGTCCAGGTCCGGGCGAATGCGAGTGAGGAGCAGCATGGCGAAGGCCAGTAGCAGTATTCCGACACCCGTAATGCCCCAGCCAATGATGAGCGCGGAAGGGCTCGCGACGGCCGCCATATTTTGCGGCAAACTGAATACGCCTGCACCCAGCATTGAGCTTAAAACGAGTGCAGTCAGAGCACTCAGGCCAAGTTTCTTTTCCATTGGCTTCCTGTTATGAAAGGTCAAAATCCAGAATAATTATTTCGCTCAGGCGCATAAAAATGGTGGATCACACTAAGGCGCGGGATTTTACGGAGTGTAACGAAAGCATGCAATGACGTGTGGCAGAAATTCAAAAAAAGTAACAAAAAAGGCGGCATTGCGCCGCCTTTCTTAAACGATTTTGTTACTTGTACAGATCGGCGCTGATGGTCACGTTATTACCACGTTCCTGCCACTGGCGGGTGATGTGGTAGTACTTCGCCCCTTTCTTAGCCGCACGCTTCGCGACCTGGTAAGAAACTTCCGTCATGTTGCCGTAGTTGCCGGTAAACTTGATGCTGTCGAACGGCACCATCTGCGCTGCAGTGGCGTTGTTCAGCTCTTCAATTTTGGTACCGTCCGGCAGCGTAACGGAATAGCGACCACCTTTCGTGGACTGCGTTTCGAAGAAACGGCCCACTTCAGCGCTTGGGGCAGCCGTCGTTGCTACGCCTGGAATTTCAACTTTCTTCGCTTCTTCGCCGCCTTTTGCTATTGCCGCGCGACCTGCTTCTGAATTCGCCGGGATGGCATCCGGGCTCTGCAGAACACGTTTTTTCGCATCTTTTTTATAGATGAACGCGGTAATACGCTGGTTGCCACCCTGGTTAGCATCGACCTGACGCACGATGAAGAAAGAGTAGGCCCCTTTCTCTTTCGCGGCTTTGGTGATGGCATCGTTCACTTCAGGCTGGCTGCGATAGAAGCCCTGAACGGTGACGGTGTCGTAAGGTTCCAGCTCAATCGCCTGATCTTTCGGCAGTTCAACAACACCGTTGATCACGCGGTTTTTCGGTGCGTCAGCTTTTGGCGCATTGTCTTTGAACAGCGCAATGGTCACGCGCTGGTTACCGCTGTTGCCGTAATCGGACTGGTCAACGACATAAAACGAGGCCGCCCCGTTTTTATCAGCAGCTTTTGATGCCGCGGCGACGGCGTCGCCAATAGAATTATAACGACCCACAATGACCGTATGGTCAAAAGGTTTTAACGCTGCCGCTTGCTCCGGCGTTAACTCTGTTGCGGCATTCGCAGACAGGGCGGTCGCGGAAAGAAGTGCGGACGCCAGGAGTGTGTTCTTAAGCTTCATAAAAATGATCCTTCGCCTTGCGCAAACCATGTACTGGTATTGTTGTTAATTTGAGACGGTCCCGATTATTGCATTTAAAACCCGTCGCTGTCTGCGCCATTTTTCACTGCCCGTGCTTACTGAATCACCTTATTCGATAACATTTAGTGATATGTTGAAAAAACACGCGTTTGACAAGTAAAACTGATAAAGCATATGACTTTTACAAGTTAATTTAATGTTAATAAGTTGTTCTCTTATGGCGCTATATCATGTTTTTACCGCTTCGCTTACGCGATTTATCGGTTCTGGCGATGAATTTAAGGTAAATATCACTGTCAGTGACGCCGATCGCTTATTTTTCACAGATAAAGTAAGAAATAGTGTTTTCTGGCGGTAGATCACGGGCGCTATTTTCAGTAGGTTATAGACAGTTTGTTACTGTTTTATTTTCCGGGGTTAATCATATCTCGTCGCTCGCGCGATGGCGAAAATTGATACAAACCGCGGGCATTTATCGATAAACCATCATCAAAAACCGATGGAAGGGAAAACTATGCGTATTGGGGTACCAAAAGAACGGTTAGCCAATGAAACCCGCGTAGCGGCAACACCGAAAACGGTGGAGCAACTGCTTAAACTGGGTTTTACGGTCGCGGTCGAAAGCGGCGCAGGCAAACTGGCGAGTTTCGATGACGAGGCCTTTATCCAGGCTGGCGCAGAAGTGGTCGACGGTGCTGACGTCTGGCAGTCGCCGGTGATTCTGAAGGTCAACGCACCGGAAGAGAGTGAAATTGCGCTGCTGAATCCCGGGACGACCCTGGTGAGCTTCATCTGGCCTGCGCAAAACCCGGAGCTGATGGAGAAGCTGGCGGCCCGTGGCGTGACCGTGATGGCGATGGACTCCGTGCCGCGCATTTCGCGCGCGCAGTCGCTGGATGCCTTAAGCTCCATGGCAAACATTGCCGGCTACCGCGCCATTGTTGAAGCGGCCCACGAATTTGGTCGTTTCTTTACCGGTCAAATCACCGCCGCGGGTAAAGTCCCTCCGGCGAAAGTGATGGTGATTGGTGCGGGCGTAGCGGGCCTTGCCGCCATCGGTGCGGCAAACAGCCTGGGCGCTATCGTACGCGCCTTTGACACCCGTCCTGAAGTAAAGGAACAGGTTCAGAGTATGGGGGCCGAATTTCTTGAGCTGGACTTTAAGGAAGAGGCAGGCAGCGGTGATGGTTACGCGAAGGTGATGTCCGAAGCCTTTATCAAAGCCGAAATGGAACTCTTCGCTGCCCAGGCGAAAGATGTCGACATTATTGTCACCACCGCGCTTATCCCCGGTAAACCGGCACCGAAGCTGATTACCCGTGAGATGGTTGACTCCATGAAATCGGGCAGCGTGATTGTCGACCTGGCCGCCCAAAACGGCGGTAACTGTGAATATACCGTACCGAATCAGGTGACCACGACCGCGAACGGCGTGAAGGTGATCGGTTATACCGACCTGCCGGGCCGTCTGCCAACGCAGTCTTCTCAGCTCTACGGCACTAACCTCGTCAACCTGCTGAAGCTGCTTTGCAAAGAGAAAGACGGCAACATCACCGTCGATTTTGACGATGTGGTGGTGCGCGGCGTCACCGTGGTCCGTGAAGGTGAAATTACCTGGCCTGCGCCGCCTATTCAGGTTTCTGCTCAGCCTCAGGCGGCAGCGAAAGCGGCACCCGCGCCAAAAGAACCCGCCAAACCGGCTTCTCCGTGGCGCAAATACGCGATCATGGCGCTGGTGATTATTCTGTTCGGCTGGCTGGCTGACGTCGCGCCGAAAGAGTTCCTCGGCCACTTTACCGTCTTCGCGCTCTCCTGCGTCGTAGGCTACTACGTGGTATGGAACGTCTCCCATGCGCTGCACACGCCGCTGATGTCGGTAACCAACGCCATCTCCGGGATCATCGTAGTGGGGGCGTTACTGCAGATTGGTCACGGCGGCTGGATCAGCTTCCTGAGCTTTATCGCGGTGCTGATCGCCAGTATCAATATTTTCGGTGGTTTCACCGTGACTCAGCGCATGCTGAAAATGTTTCGTAAAGGCTAAGGGGTAGCATATGTCTGGAGGATTAGTGACAGCCGCATACATTGTTGCTGCAATCCTGTTTATTTTCAGTCTGGCGGGGCTTTCCAAACACGAAACGTCTCAGCAGGGGAATAACTTTGGTATCGCCGGGATGGCGATTGCGCTGATTGCCACCATCTTCGGGCCGGATACCGGCAACGTGGCGTGGATCCTGGTAGCGATGATCATCGGCGGCGCGATTGGTATTCGCCTCGCGAAACGCGTTGAAATGACCGAGATGCCGGAGCTGGTCGCTATTCTGCACAGCTTCGTGGGTCTGGCGGCGGTGCTGGTGGGCTTCAACAGCTACCTGTATCACGAACCGGGCCTGGAACCGATTCTGGTGAACATCCACCTGACGGAAGTGTTCCTCGGTATCTTCATCGGTGCGGTGACCTTCACCGGCTCTATTGTCGCGTTTGGCAAACTCCGCGGGAAGATCTCCTCTAAACCGCTGATGCTGCCAAACCGTCATAAGCTGAACCTGGCGGCGCTGGTCGTGTCGTTTGTACTGCTGGTGGTCTTCGTGCGTACCGAAAGCGTCGGTCTGCAGGTGCTGGCGTTGCTGGTGATGACCATCATCGCGCTGGCGTTCGGCTGGCACCTGGTGGCGTCCATCGGCGGTGCGGATATGCCGGTGGTTGTCTCGATGCTGAACTCCTACTCCGGTTGGGCGGCAGCGGCGGCAGGCTTTATGCTGAGCAACGACCTGCTGATCGTCACCGGTGCGCTGGTGGGTTCTTCCGGTGCGATCCTGTCTTACATCATGTGTAAGGCGATGAACCGTTCGTTCATCAGCGTTATCGCCGGTGGTTTCGGGACCGATGGTTCTTCTTCCAGTGCGGATGAAGAAGTGGGTGAGCACCGTGAAATTTCTGCGGAAGATACCGCAGACATGCTGAAAAACTCGCATTCCGTAATCATCACTCCGGGATACGGCATGGCGGTGGCGCAGGCGCAGTATCCGGTGGCGGAAATCACCGAGAAGCTGCGCGCGCGGGGCATTAAGGTTCGCTTTGGTATTCACCCGGTGGCAGGGCGTCTGCCTGGACATATGAACGTGCTGCTGGCGGAAGCGAAAGTGCCTTACGACATCGTGCTGGAAATGGATGAGATCAACGATGATTTCGCCGACACCGACACCGTGCTGGTTATTGGCGCCAACGATACCGTTAACCCTGCTGCACAGGACGATCCGGGTAGCCCAATCGCCGGTATGCCGGTTCTGGAAGTGTGGAAGGCGCAGAACGTGATTGTGTTTAAACGCTCCATGAATACCGGCTATGCCGGGGTTCAGAACCCGCTGTTCTTCAAAGAGAACACCCACATGCTGTTTGGCGATGCCAAAGCCAGCGTGGATGCGATTCTGAAATCACTCTGACAGGGTAAAGCCCGGTGGCGCAAGCTTACCGGGCCTACCAAACCCGTAGGCCGGGTAAGGCGAAGCCGCCACCCGGCAAAAAAAAACCGCCGGTTCCCCGACGGTTTTTTTTCATCTTGCTGGTTAATCGTCTTCCGGATCGTCCAGCTCAACCGGCGTCTGGTACTCATCCGGCTTAATGACCAGCAGGTCGCAGCGCAGATGGTCGATTACCTGTTCGGCGGTATTGCCGAGGAACGCGGCAGAAATACCGGTTCTGCCAATTGTGCCCAGCACCACAATCCCCGCCTGCAGGTGTTCCGCCAGGTCCGGGATCACCTCTTCAGGCAGCCCTTTTTCCACGTGGGTCATTTTCTCATCAATGCTGAATTTCTGGCGCAGCGCTTTCATGGCCAGCAGGTGCTGACCGCGGATCGCGTCGTTGTACACGCTCGGGTCAAATTCAGGCAGCTCAATGGCAATGTTAATCGGGGTGACCGGATAGGCGCCCACCAGATGCACTTCGGTATGATTCACCTGATCGGCAAGCTGGAGGGTCTCCTTCACCAGCTTCTCGTTCAGCGAATTGTGGTAATCCTCTTCGCTCGCGAGGTTTACCGCCACAACGGCTTTCCCGCCTTCAGGCCACGGCTGGTCTTTCACCATCCAGACCGGGCAAGGGCATTTACGCAGCAAGTGCCAGTCGGTCGGGGTGAAGATCACGGATTCCAGCTTGTCGTGCTGGTGCGCCATCTTCAGCAGCAGGTCGTGCCCACCGGCGACAATCTCCTGGATGATGGCTTCGAAAGGTCGGTTATGCCAGACCACTTTAATATCAATGGGCACACCCGCTTCCAGGTAATACTTCGCCTGTTCACGGATCCACGCGGTACGCTGGCTGATGACGCCCTGACGCATAGCGGTGCGCTCGTCAGGCGACAGAAGGGTGGTCATCTCATACGAGAAGTCATAGATCGGCAAAAACGCTTTGATTTTGCCACCAATCCGTTGATGTAAATACACAGCACGTCGTAATGCCGGCTGATCGTCCTGATTCGGATCGATAGCTACCAGCATGTTTTGATACTTGGCCATACAGGTCTCCTTACTACTGTCACCACAGTCTGTAATTAAAAGAGTAACCTATATATCCTGAATGAAACAGAGGGGAGGTTTTGCCAGATCAATAATTCATGAAAATTTATCAGAGGAAAAGCACCGTGGTCGTCACCGCGATAAACGCAATAAACAGCAGCACCATCACCGCTATCGCAAAGGTCGTGGAGTCCTGAACGTAGGTTTTTTCCTCCCCCTTCATCGGGCCGACAAGCATGATCCAGATGAAGATAAAGGTCACTGAGGCGATCACGACTGAAACGAAAAACAAACTTTCTCTCAATTCATAACCTCAACGAGAACCTTTCGGGCGCTGTGTGGGGACTTACTACGGTGAAAATATCTTGAAACGAAAGTGATTATACCAGACCAATAAATCACAAGAATTTATCAGTCTGGTCATCAACAGGTGGAAAGTTATGCCACGTTGCGGGCGTGCCCGGCAAGAACGGCCAGCGCTTCACCGTTTTCGATAGTGATGTATTTACCTTTAACGGCCAGCATCCCGCTTTTCTGGAAACGACCCAGCAGACGGCTGATGGTTTCCACGGTGAGACCCAGGTAGTTACCGATATCGCCACGCGTCATCGTCAGACGGAATTCACGCGGCGAGAAGCCACGCTCGGCGAAGCGGCGGGAGAGGTTGTAGATAAACGCGGCCAGGCGCTCTTCTGCATTCTTTTTGGAAAGCAGCAGGATCATGTCCTGATCGCCTTTGATCTCACCGCTCATCAGACGCATCATCTGCTGACGCAGGTTAGGCATCTTACCGGACAGATCGTCCAGGGTTTCAAACGGGATTTCACAAACCATTGAGGTTTCGAGTGCCTGAGCAAAGCTCGGGTGATGGCCCGTGCCGATAGCATCAAAGCCCACCAGATCGCCCGCCAGATGGAAGCCGGTGATCTGCTCATCACCCTGTTCGGTGATGGTGTAGCTCTTGATGGTGCCAGAACGGATAGCATAGAGCGATTTCAGTTCGTCTCCCGCTTTAAACAGCGTCTGCCCTTTCTGAATAGGCTTTTTGCGCTCGATGATATTATCAAGCTGATCGAGTTCATGCTCATTCAGGGTAAACGGGATACAGAGCTGGCTGATGCTGCAATCCTGGCAATGGATAGCACAACCGCCAGACTGAATGCGTCGTATAATTCGCTTTTCCGGGATCATAGGTTTGCTCAAGCCTTAATTGATATTGGTCAATTTTAACATCTTTTTGGTAAGTACGTAAGCCTGACAAACCCTCAATAAGGACAAGAGACGGCAACGTGTCGCCATCTTCTTGAAATTCCACAGCTTGATTATGGATTTTTACCCTAACCGGTAGAAAATTAAGCACAAAAAGCCTGGGAACTAGAGCAAGAGATACCCTTCGTGACGCAGCAGCCACTCTTTTCGCTGCACGCCACCGGCATAGCCTGTCATGGTACCGTTACGGCCAATGACGCGATGGCAGGGTACCACGATGCTCACCGGGTTAGAGCCGTTCGCGGCACCCACCGCGCGTGCTGCTCCTGCGCGGCCTAGCTGCTCCGCAAGCTGGCCGTAATGCATGACCTGCCCGCACGGAATCGAACGTAGCGCCTGCCACACTTCGCGCTGAAAAGGCGTGCCTGCCGTGGCGGTCGGCAGAGTATCGATGATGCTGAGATCGCCTTCGAAGTACGCCGCAAGCTTGTCGCTCAGCCCGCCCGGATTGGTGGCGCGGATACGTTCATATCCCTGTGAGCGGTAGTGAATCGCAAGCAGTTCTTCCATGCGGTCGCTGTGCTCTTCCCATTCGACGGCGCGCAGGCAGAACTGCTCGTCCGCGATCACCCACAGCGGCCCGAGCGGCGTCGCAATCTTGTCTTCGAGTAATCTCAGCATCCTCATTCCTTTAGTTCAGCCTCGGGTAAATCCCCGGCCCAATCGGCAGGCCGACAAGATACCATGCCACCAGCATCACCAGCCATACCCCTAAAAAGATAAGCGGGTAGGGTAAAACCAGCGAATAGTAGGTACCCAGTTTGGCCTCGGGTTTATAGCGCTGCAGGAAGCCTAAAAACAGCGGAACAAACGGCGAAACCGGCGCCAGCGGAATAACCGAAGAGTCCGCGATGCGGAACAGGATCTGCGCGAAAGCCGGGTGGAACCCCAGCATCATAAACATCGGTACGAAGATCGGGGCCAGAATCGACCAGATGGCGGAACCGCTGGCGATAAACATGCACAGCAGGGATGACAGAAGCGCCAGGCCGACAAACGCCGGTACGCCGCTTAATCCGGCAGCCTCCAGCGCGTCGGTCAGGCCCACGGCCATAAACTTGCCCATGTTGCTCCAGTTAAACATCGCCACAAACTGCGCCAGCGGGAACACCATCACGATAAAGCCCGCCATCTCCTTCATCGGCTCGATCATCAGCTGCGGCAAATCGCCCTGACGGCGGATTTTGCCGGTAGCGATACCGTAGGCCAGCGAAACGACAAAGAAGAAGAGGATAATCAGCGGCACAATGCCCTGAATAAACGGTGACGGCAGGACCGTATGTTTAACCGGATCGCGCAATATGCCGTTTTCCGGGACCACCATCAGCGCCACCAGCGCGATAAAGGCCAGCGAGACCACGCCAGCCACGCGCAGGCCGAAGCGCTGCTCTTTGCTCAGGGTCTCCAGCTTTTCATCGCTACGGCCTTCCCATTTACCCAGGCGCGGCTCGACGATCTTATCGGTAATCAGCCCGCCGACAATCGTCAGGACAATGACCGAGCAGGCCATAAAGTACCAGTTGTCGATCACGCTGACGTGCATGGACGCATCGATGGTCTTCGCCGCCTCCGTGCTGATGCCCGAGAGCAGCACGTCGGTGGTGACGATCAGCAGGTTAGCGGTGAATCCGCAGCCCACCCCCGCAATCGCCGACAGCAGGCCCGCCACGGGATGACGACCGACGGCGAGGAAAATCAGCGCCCCCATCGGCGGCATGATCACCAGCGCGGCGTCGGAGGAGATATGGCTGAAGAAGGCGATAAACAGCACCATGTAGCTCGCGTACCGCGCGCTGACGTGGGAAGCCATCTTCACCATTAATGCGGGCAGCAGGCCAACGCGTTCTGCCAGCCCGGCACCCAGCACAAGCGCCAGAATGGCGCCCAGCGGGGCGAAACCGCTGAAGTTTTTGATGACGTTAGGTAAAAACCAGTGCAGCCCGTCAACGCTGAGCAGGTTTTTCACTGCCACCAGACTGCCATCGGCCGGGCTGCGCACGCTCACGTCAAAGGCGGAGAGCACGGCGGTGGCGACCATCAAAATCACGATCAGATAGATAAACAGCAGGAAAGGGTGCGGCACTTTATTGCCGATCCTTTCAACCCAGCCATAGAGCTTACCGGATGGGGAATGCGAAGGTATGGATGACATACTCATGGGCGTTCCTCGGGAGTGTTGTGTTGTTGTGTTTTTTTATTTTAAAGGTGACGGTGTCACGCCCTGTGGGATCGGACACGCGTACGGTTTTTCTTGTAATTGTTGTTCGAACTCTTCACGGCATTTGTTCAGCAGCGCTGCGTCCAGCAGCAGATTGAGCGCGGTCGCACCCATCACTTTTCCGGCCAGCAGCATGCCTTTGTGAGCAATGGAGGTACGCCCCTGGGACACCAGCTGCCAGGTGTGCAGCGGCGTGCCGACGGTAAAGCAGGGGCTGAAGCACTGGGCGACCGGCATTTTCCAGCTGACGTCGCCCACGTCCGTTGAGCCCGCCAGCACGTTGTCGGTAATAGCGTAGGGCGCGACTTCATCCACCAGCAGCGTCGCCTGATGACGACGGGCAAAGGCTTTACCCGCTTCGCCACCCGTGGCGGCAATATTTTTCAGGCTGTTTTGCAGATCGTTGGGCGTCAGGGTGGCGCGGATCTGGCGGGCAAACTCTCGCTCCTCATCGGTCCACTCCGGCGTGCCGTAGTGCTGCAGGGCGCGATACATCGCCGCCTCGAGCGTGCGGTTCGGCAGGTAGCTGGAGCAGGCTTTATCAAAGCGGCATTCGACGGTAGTTTCGGTCATCAGCGCCGCGCCCTGGGCGATTTTCTCGATGCGCTCGTAGATCTGCTGCGCATCGGCCATCTCCGGGGCGCGGATCAGGTACAGCACCTCGGCCTGCGCCTGCACCACGTTGGGCGAAATCCCGCCGGTATCGGTAATGGCGTAATGGACGCGCGCTTTCTCGATAATGTGTTCGTTAAGGAAGTTGGTGCCGGTGGTCATCAGCGTCACGGCGTCCAGCGCGCTCCGTCCCAGGTGAGGGGAGTTGGCCGCGTGCGCCGCCACGCCGTGAAAACGCCAGGCGGCCTGAATATTCGCCAGCGTGCTGACGTTAAACATCCCGGCGAAGGCTTCCGGGTGCCAGGTGACGGCGGCATCGACGTCATCAAACAGACCTTCGCGCACCATAAAGGTTTTCCCGGAGCCGCCTTCTTCACCGGGACAGCCGTAAAAACGCACCGTTCCGCTGCCGCCGTGCTGCTCCAGCCAGCTTTTCACCGCCACCGCGCCCGCCAGCGCCGCGGTGCCTAAGAGGTTATGCCCGCAGCCATGGCCGTTGGCTCCCGGTGTGGCGGTCTGCGCGGTCGCGGAGTGTGCCTGCTGGCTTAACCCGGCCAGCGCGTCGTACTCGCCCAGCAGGGCGATAACCGGTTTCCCGCTGCCGAAGCTGGCGATAAACGCGTTGGGGATGCCGCCTGCCTCGCGGATCAGCGTGAAGCCTTCTGCTTCCAGCTCGCTGGCCAGTCGTTCTGCGGACCAGAACTCTTCAAAGCGGGTCTCGGGACGATCCCAGATCGCGTCGGCAATATCGGTTAACGTCCGACATCGCGTATCGATCGCATCGGCAATAAAAGCGTAGTTCTCCTGCATTACACACCTCGCGTCCACGGGAAATTAAGCGCAGTTCGCGCCAGCGTTTCGATGGCGACAGGCATGACCTGCTCATCGAAGTCGAATTTTTCGTTGTGATGTCCGGCGCTCAACTCCGTGCCAAACACCATATAGGACGCCATACCGCCGTTCTGCTGCACGCGCGCCATCATCAGCGTGGCGTCTTCGGAGCCTGCTGGCGCCTTCACCTTATCGATGGCGTGAACAACCCCGGAAACCTGGCTCGCCTGCTCGCGCAGATAATCCACCCAGGCCGGCGTCGGTGCGCTGGAGGTGGCGGCCCCCATCAGGCGCACCTCGGCGCTCACGCCGTAGAGCGCCGCCGCGCCGGTAATGACCGCCTGCGCGCGTTCAAAGACGTACTGATTAATCGCTTCGCTTTCGCCGCGGGTTTCAACTTTGATCAGAGCATTGGCGGGCACCACGTTGCGTCCGCTGCCCGCCTGCATCACCCCGACGTTCACCCGGGATGCGCCGTCGCTGTGCGGGGCAATGCTGTGCAGAGCGAGGGTGGCCTGCGCGGCGGCGAGCAGGGCGTTACGACCGTCCTCCGGCTTACCGCCCGCGTGTGCGGCCACGCCGGTGAAGCTCACGTCGAACTTGGTGGTGGCCATAAAGTTATCGCTGCCGCAGATCACCGTTCCGGCAGGCACGCCAGTACCAATATGGATAGCCGTGAAATAGTCCACGTCGTCCAGCGCCCCGGCGGCAACCATGGCGCGCGCGCCGCGCGTACCTTCTTCGGCGGGCTGGAAGATCAGCTTGATGGTGCCGTTCAGCCGGGCTTCATTCTGCTTAAGCACCTGCGCCAGCCCCAGACCAATGGTGGTGTGGCCGTCGTGCGCGCAGGCGTGCATCATTCCCGCGTTGCAGGAGGCAAACCCGTCGCGGAACGGACGATGGCTGTCGTCGAGCGCTTCGCTTAAATCAAGGGCGTCCATGTCCACGCGAAACGCCAGGGTTGGACCAGGGCGGCCGGTATTCAGGGTGGCCACAATGCCGGTAAAGCCGCCTTCAAACGGCGCCTGCCATTTCTCAGGCGCGCCCTGCGCCCGCGCACGGGCAAACTCATGCGCCAGGGTAGCGGCATCGGGCAGCCCCATCCGGCTTTCGGCATCGACCACGTCGCGCCCCATCGCCAGTTCGTAACCCAGCGAGTCCAGGATTTCCGCGACTTTCGCGGCGGTACGAAACTCTACCCAGCCGGATTCCGCGAAATGGTGAAAATCACGACGCCATGCGCTCAGCTGCGGGGGTAACGTCTGGATGTACTGCGCCAGTGTGTCCATATCTGTTCCTGTCATCATTAAAATATGTGAACTGCTTCACGCTGTGATAGTTTTTACTTATCACTAACCGATTTTTCACAGTTTTAACCGTTCAGGAATTACCCTCGCACATCCCTTTCCATTAAAGTAGATGACAGTTTCTTTACTCTGATAAACAACGGTTATCGGTCGGGCTATGTCATTTCAGATTAAATTTCATCAAATCCGGGCGTTTGTTGAGGTTGCGCGTCAGGGCAGCATTCGCGGTGCCAGCAGAACGCTGAATCTTTCCCAGCCGGCGCTGACCAAATCCATCAAAGAGCTGGAAGAGGGCATGGCGGCGCAGCTTTTCGTGCGCAGGAGTAAGGGCGTCGCGTTGACGGAATGCGGTGAGGGTTTTTACCAGCGTGCCAGGTTGATTCTGGAAGAGCTGCGCGCGGCGCAGGATGACATTCGTCAGCGGCAGGGGGAGCTGGCCGGGCAGATCAACATCGGGATGGGGGCCAGCGTTTCACGCAGCCTGATGCCCGCCGTCATTACCCGCTTTCACGCGCAGCATCCGCAGGTCAAGGTGCGGATTATGGAAGGGCAGCTGGTATCGATGATCAATGAATTACGCCAGGGCGAACTGGACTTCACCATCAATACCTATTATCAGGGGCCTTACGACCAGGAATTTACGTTTGAAAAGCTCTTCGAAAAACCGTTTGCGGTATTTTGTCGGGAAGGGCATCCGGCGACGGGAGCAACGTCGATTAATGAACTTCTGCATTATAACTGGACAATGCCGACGCCGCGGGGAAGTTATTATAAGCAGTTAGAAGAGGTATTTAGCGATCGCTCGCAAATACCGCGAATTGGCGTGGTCTGCGAAACCTTTTCCTCCTGTATTAGCCTGGTCGCGCAAAGCGATTTTTTAAGCATATTGCCGCAGGAGTTGGGATGTGACCCGCTTCTGGCGCACCGTCTGGTCATGCTGTCGGTTGTCGAGTCGCTTCCAAAAGCAGCATATTATTTAATTCAGCGCCGTGATTCACGTCAGACGCCCCTTGCCGAATCATTAATTACGCAATTCAGAAGGGAAGCAAGGAAAATAGTTGTGGCGTGAAAAGCCGACCATAAAAAACAGGGTCTGTCCGACATCTGACAGACCCTCCAGTACACACAGCAGTGCGTCCTTTCGCCAATCCTGAGTATTATATCCATGAAGCAGGTATATTTAGGTATAACACCTTTCCCGCAAAATGAAAGGATATTGAGTGTTTGATTTTACGAAAATTTAACACAAATCACTTATTTCATCTTTGCTGAAATTTTAGTTAAGTCATATTTAAGTTTATTTTATAAATACTATATATATTCATCAGGTTAATATTTGTTGCGCACGACGGCCTGTAACGGTGATTGAGGCCTGTCCCGGGCGCAGGTATAGTACCGTCCTCAGCTGTAGCCGGAGGATGCCCATGAACCCTGACGACAAATCCTTTTTTCTTGACGCCATGGAAGATGTCCAGCCCCTGAAGCGCTGCGCGGATATTCACTGGCAGCCCAGCCGCAATACCCGGGCGCGCGAGGAGGTGGATAATGAACAGCTGGATAACTTCCTGACGCTGGATTTTCTTGACGTTCTGCCCCTCGAAGAGCCGCTGGCGTTCCAGCGCGAAGGGGTGCAGCAGGGCGTTATCGATAAGCTGCGCTCGGGTAAATATGCCCGCCAGGCCAGCTTAAACCTCCTGCGTCAGCCTGCCGAACGCTGCCGTCAGATGCTGTTTTCTTTTATCTGCCAGGCCAGACGTGACGGGTTACGTAACCTGATTATTATTCACGGGAAAGGGCGGGAGCAGAACTCGCATCCGAATGTGGTGCGCAGCTACCTGGCGCGCTGGTTAACCGAGTTCGAGGATGTACAGGCCTTCTGCGTGGCGCTGCCGCATCACGGCGGCAGCGGGGCATGTTACGTTTCACTGCGAAAATCCGATGAAGCAAAACAGGAGAACTGGGAGCGGCACGCCAAGCGCAGCCGCTAGCGGGCGATATTCTCGCCCGCCTGAGACTCAGAACGTTTCCCAGTTGCTGTCGGTGGAGGCGTTTGTCGTTGCCGGGCGCAGCAGCTGTGGCGTTTTCAGATTGGCCGGGCGTGGAGCGACCGCTTTTTCTTTGCCGTTCAGACGAAACGCGGCCACCGCCTGGCGCAGCTGCTCGGACTGATCTTCCAGTGCCGCAGCCGCCGTGGCGGACTCCTGCACCAGCGCGGCGTTTTGCTGCGTCACGCTGTCCATCTGCGAAACGGCCAGGCTCACCTGCTCAATGCCGCGGCTCTGCTCGTCAGAGGCAGAGGAAATCTCGCCCATGATATCGGTCACGCGGGTAACGGCGGCGACGATTTCCTTCATGGTGGTGCCCGCCTCGCTCACCTGCTCAGAGCCGGTATTCACCCGGCTGACGGAGTTCTCGATAAGTCCTTTGATCTCTTTCGCTGCCTGCGCGCTGCGGCTCGCCAGCGTACGGACCTCGCCCGCGACAACCGCAAAGCCACGCCCCTGTTCCCCGGCGCGTGCGGCTTCCACCGCGGCGTTAAGCGCCAGAATGTTCGTCTGGAACGCGATGCTGTCGATCACGCTGGTAATATGCGCAATTTGCTGCGAACTGTCGGCGATTTCGTTCATGGTGCGAACCACGTTATCCACGACGTGACCGCCGCGCGCGGCCGTTTCAGAGGCGTTTTTCGCCAGCAGCGTGGCCTGACGGGCGTTATCGGAGTTCTGTTTAACCGTCGCGGTCAGCTCTTCCATGCTGGCGGCAGTCTCTTCCAGCGAGGCGGCCTGCTGCTCGGTGCGGGCGGACAGATCGTTGCTTCCTGCGGCAATTTCGCCTGCGCCGGTGTAGATGGAATCGGTGCTTCCGCGCACGGCGCTGACGGTGGTCACCAGCGACTGCTGCATCTCATGCAGGCCAGCGGCCAGCTGACCCATCTCGTTGCGGCCAGATATTGCGATATCCTGCGTCAGGTCGCCCCCTGCAATGGCGCGAATATGGTTCATAATGGAGTGGAGTGGTTTTAACAGCAGGTGCTGTAAACCCTGCCAGATGACCACCAGAACCGCGATAACGGCCAGCAGAATTGCCGCCAGGGTCCACTGCATCTGCGTGAAGCTGCTCTGGTTCTCTTCGGTTGCGGCCTTCAGCAGGGTGTTGTTTTCGGCGCGCCAGCGGTTATAGACCGCTTCCATGTCGTCCTGCGCCTGCTGCGCGTCCAGATCCCCATAGGCCTGATAGTTATCGGCACGCAGATACTCAATCGATAAGCGCATCACTTCGTGCATCTGGTTCCAGGATTTCTGCATCTCGTCGGTCAATGCCGCCTCCTGGCCCTTAACCTGCGGCAGTTTCTGCCACTCTTTGTTATAGGCTTCGGCTTTTGCCAGCGAGTCGCCTGCGGTGCCAAGCAGCTTATTGATCGCCGCCAGGGAAGCCGGGTCACGCTGGTTTTTCAGATAGCGGATCGCCACGCGGGTGACGGTGACGCGCGTTTTCACCAGCGTGTTCACGCTGTCGCTCAGGCTTTCCTGCTGGGCGTTGAGCACGCCGGAGTTCTGGAAGTTATGGCGATCGTTGCTGACGGCAGAGTAGAACAACCCTCCCGTGACAACTTGCAGCAGACAGAATATGGTGAGGGCAAAGATAATACCGGTAATCACGTGCAGATTTTTCAGCATAGCGGTCGTCCGTTAGAGAAGATGCAGGGTTACTTCATTACTATCGTCGTAGAGAATGTAAACTTTAATTAACTCGCGCTTAACTAAAGGCTCCCTGAGGGAACCTGTTGTAAATCCGGATCATTTTTATGAGGAAGGTCAACATGAGCAGCATTGATAAAAGCGGGACGTACGCGCTCGGGACGCGGACGGTGAAACGGCTGGGCTACGGTGCGATGCAGCTGGCCGGGCCTGGCGTCTTTGGGCCGCCGAAGGATAAGCAGGCCGCGCTGGACGTGCTGCGCGAAGCGGTGGCGGCGGGGGTGAACCACATTGATACCAGTGATTTTTACGGCCCTCATGTCACCAACCAGCTGATCCGCGAGGCGCTTCACCCGTACCGGGACGATCTGACGCTTGTCACCAAGATCGGCGCCCGTCGCGATGACAAAGGCGCCTGGCTGCCGGCCTTTTCCGCGCAGGAACTGACGCAGGCGGTGCATGACAACCTGCGTAATCTGCAGCTGGACGTGCTGGACGTGGTGAATCTGCGGATCATGTTTAGCGCACACGGGCCGGCGGAAGGATCGATTGCTGAACCGCTTTCCACCCTGGCCGAATTACAGCAGCAGGGGCTGGTGCGTCATATTGGCCTGAGCAACGTCACGGCCACCCAGGTCGCGGAAGCCCGGAAGCTGGTGCCGGTGGTGTGCGTGCAGAACATGTACAACATTGTGAACCGGGGTGACGACGCGCTGGTGGATCTGCTGGCGCAGCAGGGGATTGCGTATGTACCGTTCTTCCCGCTGGGCGGCTTTACGCCGCTGCAATCGTCCGGGCTGAAGGCTGTGGCGGACTCGCTGGGCGCAACGCCAATGCAGGTTGCGCTGGCATGGCTGCTGCAGCGTTCCCCAAATATCCTGCTGATCCCGGGCACCTCTTCCGTGGCGCATCTGCGGCAAAACCTCGCGGCGGGGGAACTGCAGCTACCGCCTGACGCACTGGAAACATTGAATACACTGATGGACTGAGCGTCACAGGCGCAAAGCCGGAAGGGCGCTTCCGGGCTTTGCGCGTTTTAAATCTTCTGACACTTCAACGCGTTTGGGTTCGCCTCCGGAAATGACCTTGATCCCTGGCCATAATCCGTAATACTGTATTTGTATACAGTACCTGGCGAGAAAGGCATTATGGACACTCTCTTTTCTTATCATCCAAACCAATCTATTGAATTACCGTTGTTTGCAGAGCGTGTAGCCTGTGGCTTCCCCAGCCCGGCGCAGGACTATGTGGAAGATCGTCTCGATCTTAACCGGCTGGCAGTGAGACACCCCAGTGCGACCTATTTTATCAAGGTGAGTGGAGACTCCATGATTGGCGCGGGGATCGGCGACGGCGATCTGCTGGTGGTCGATCGTTCGTTAAATGCCGAACATGGGGACATCGTCGTGGCGTCGGTCGCCGGTGAGTTTACGGTGAAAGAGCTACAGACCCGCCCGGTTCTGAGACTTCTGCCGCATAATGACCGCTATCAGCCGATTACCTTTCAGTCCGAAGAGGAGCTGCAGATCTTCGGCGTCGTCACCCACACGCTTAAAACGCATAAACATGTTCGCGCTGGTTGATGTGAATAGCTTCTATGCCTCCTGCGAGAAGGTATTTCGCCCCGATCTGCAGGGGAAGCCCATCGTGGTGGTGTCCAATAACGACGGCTGCATTATTTCACTGTCGCCGGAGGCAAAGCAGTTCGGCATAAAAATGGGGGAGCCCTATTTTAAATTCAAAGAGAAGGGCTATCCGTCGCGGGTTTACGTCTTTAGTTCGAACTATGCGCTGTATGCCGATCTCAGCAGTCGGGTGATGCAGACGCTGACGGATCTCGCTCCGGCCATAGAAATTTACTCGATCGACGAGGCGTTCGTGAACGTTTCAGGGATCGGTAACTGCCTTGCACTGGAAGCGTTCGGACACCAGATGCGCACGCAGGTCTATAAAAATACGGGCTTAACCGTTGGCGTCGGTATTGCCCCGACCAAAACGCTGGCGAAGCTGGCCAACTATGCGGCGAAGCGGTGGGCGGGCACCGGCGGCGTGGTCGATCTCTCAGGCCGGGAGCGGCAGCGTAAACTGCTGGCAAAGGTGCCGGTAGAGGAGGTGTGGGGGGTAGGGCGGCGCATCACGAAAAAACTGAACGCAATGGGGATTACCACGGCGCTGGAGCTGGCGGAGGCCTCCTCGTGGGTCATTCGCAAACATTTCAACGTGGTACTGGAACGCACGGCGCGCGAGCTTCGCGGCGAGCCCTGCCTTGACCTGGAAGAGTACACCCCCACGAAGCAGCAAATCATCTGTAGCCGTTCGTTTGGACACCGCATTACGCAATATGAAGAGATGCATCAGGCGATTTGCGCCTACGCGGAGCGCGCTGCAGAGAAACTGCGCGGCGAGCATCAATACTGTCGTTTTATCAGCGTGTTTGTGCGCACCAGCCCGCACGCTGACAACGAAATTTATTACGGCAATCAGGCTTCTGTCACCCTGATGACGCCCACCAATGACTCGCGCGATATTATCCGCGCCGCCACGGAGGCGCTGGGGCGGATATGGCTCGACGGGTATCGCTATATGAAGGCCGGGGTCATGCTGGCGGATTTTTTCAGCAGCGGCGTCGCCCAGCTTAATTTGTTTGACGATAATCGTCTGCGCGCCAACAGCGCGGCGCTGATGGAGATGATCGACAGCGTAAATCATTCCGGCAAAGGGAAGATATGGTTTGCCGGGCAGGGGATTGAGAAATCCTGGGCGATGAAGCGGGAAATGTTGTCACCGGCCTATACGACGCGGTACGCCGATTTGCCGGTGGCGAGGTAGAGGATGGTTGCGTTATTTCTTTTGCACCAACCAGGTTGCCGCAGCCGCCAGCACGCCGATCAGCGGCATTTCGCCCGCTCCGGCCAGGAAGTTATGGCGATCGATCTCATTATTTTTACGGATATCCGCAAGGCGGGTAAGCGCCTCTTTTTCATCCGCAGCGCCGATCTCCTCAAACTGTTTTTCAAACCCCTGAGCGATGAGCTGAGCGGCCGCATCGGTGTTTGCGCTCTCAATCGCAATGAGGTTCGGGCCTTTTTGGAAAAAACGGTAATCCGGCATACGTGCTCCAGAAAGAGGGAATACGGTAAAAACACTCTATTCTTTGCGATTAAAAAATGCACGTGATTTACGGCGGAAACAATCAGTTTTTCTTTATTATTTCAGGCAGTAACTGCTCAATCACGCTGACGACCTTTCTGACGCGCTGCGGAATAAAGCGGGCGTCAGGATAGACGGCATAGAGGAAGCGATCGGGTAACCGCCAGTCGGGCAGCACCGGTACCAGCGTGCCGGTTTGCAGCGCGCGTGTCACGAGCGGCTGCTGCATGCCGCCGATACCAATGCCGGACTCAAGCGCCTGCAGCAGCGCGTCGCTGGTGTTGGCACGGAAAACAGTATTCACGTTGACCTCGACCGTCTCCTCGTCAGACATCAGGCGCAGGGGGGCACCCAGCGGAATGCCGCTGAACCGCACGTGTGGCAGCGTCGCCAGCTCGCTGACGGCGCGTACCGCCTGAAAGCCGGGGGCGGCAAACAGCCTGGTTTCAATACGCCCCAGCACGCGCGCCGCATGCGCCTGCGGGGGCTCACTGCTCAGCCGTATCGCGACATCCACGCCCTCCGTCACCAGATCGGCAAAGCGGTCATCCAGGGAAAGCATCAACTGCAGCTCGGGATGCAGACGCTGTAGCGCCAACAGATGCGGCAAAAAAATCTGCCCCAGGCCGCTCGGTAACTGAACATGGACGCGCCCCTGAACGCTATGATCGACAGGATGTAAACGCCTCTCCGCTTCCCCTATGGCGTCCAGCACAAGCTGCATATCACGCCGGTAACGTTCACCCTGTTCGGTCAGCTTCATCTTACGCGTCGTACGGTGCAGCAGTACCACACCCAGTGATTCCTCAAGCGCCGCGATCTGTTGACTGACGGCGGACTGCTTAATACCGGTCTGACGGGCGGCCGCTGAAAACGAGCCCGCTTCAGCGACGCGCAGAAAGGTAGAAATGGCATTGAGCTTGTTATTCATTTAATGATTCTGCTTATAAGTGCCATCAGTTTCATGGGATATCTACAGAAAAAATAATATATCACACTGCGTCTGTCACCCTTTCCGGAGAAACATCATGAATAAGATGCAGCAACACAACGTCGCCCTGGTCGCGGGCGCCAGCGGCATTGTCGGCAGGCAGCTGGTCAACACGCTCCTGCACCATCAGTGGGAGGTGATCGGCCTTAGCCGCCATGCCGCATCTCATCCTGACGGCATCCCCGTGGTGAACGTCGATTTACTGGATGCGCAGGACACTGCACGGGCGCTGCACGCCCTGGACGGAGTCACCCACATCTTTTACAGCGCCTGGGCGAACGCGGCGAACTGGGCAGACATGGTTGAGCCGAACGTCACCATGCTGCGTAACCTGGTCAGCACCCTCGAAACAGCGGCACCGCTGCAGACGGTAAGCCTGATGCAGGGCTACAAAGTCTACGGTGCGCATCTGGGGCCGTTTAAAACCCCGGCGCGGGAAAGCGATCCCGGCGTAGCGGGTGCCGAATTTAACGCCGCGCAGCTCACGTGGCTCAGCCAGTTTCAGCGGGGGAAAGGCTGGCACTGGAATGCCATCAGGCCGGGCGTGGTGGGGAGCGCGGTGCCGGGCAATGCCATGAATCTTGCGCTGAGCATCGCTCTGTACGCCTCCCTGTGTAAGGCGCTGGGTTTACCGCTGCGTTTTCCCGGTTCAGAACAGACCTGGCGCAGCATTGTTGACCATACCGACGCCGGGCTGCTGGCCGAGGCAACGCGGTGGGCCGCCACGTCACCTGCGGCACAGAATCAGGCCTTCAACGTAAACAATGGCGATATCTGGCGCTGGAGCGAGCTGTGGCCGCGCATCGCACGCTGGTTTGAACTGGACTCTGCGCCGCCGGTGAGGTTGTCATTTCATCAGCTGTTTAACGACTATCGCGGCGTATGGCGCGAGCTTGCCGAAGAGCGGCTGGTGGAAGCGGATATTTTGCAGCTAAGCGACGGGCGGTTTGCCGATTTTGTCTTTAGCTGGGATTACGACATGTTCGGTGACGGGAGCAAGCTGCGCAGGGCGGGCTTTACGCAAATGCAGGCGACCGATGAGATGTTTTTCCGCCTGTTTGCGCAGCTGAGAGCCGCGCGGATTATTCCCTGAGAACACAGGGCGTCCTGATAACCATCAGGACGCCGAGGGCTTACTCAACCGCTAACAGATTGACGATCTCGGCCACGCTTTTCACGCTGCGGATATTCCCAATCCCCGTGCCGAGCGCGATATAGCCTTCATCGGTGTTATTTTCCAGCATGCCCAGACGCAGGCCCCGTAATCCTCCCATCGCCTTGCCCAGCGCGTCGTTGCTTGCGCCTGCTTTATCCATCGATGCCAGTTTTTCCGCCAGCTTGCCGGGAAGCGCGCGGTAGTAATGGGGCACGGTGCGAAAAAGCAGCAAGTCCAGGCCGTTGGCGGCAACAATTTTCTCTTTGACCCCCTGCGGCACGCGGCTTTCTTCGGTACTGATAAAGACCGATCCGGCAAACACGCCTTCCGCACCTAACGCATGCGCTGCTCTGGCGGTGCGATTATCGGTAATACCGCCCGCGGCCATCACCGGGATGTGCTTCACGGCATCGGCAATCAGCGGCACGATGGAAAAGGTGCCAAGCGCCGTTGCGGGTAACGTTCCGCCCTCATCAAAACCGGTGGCGACGATAATGTCTGCCCCCAGATCTTCTGCGAGACGGGTGTTTTCCGGCGTGGGATTGATGTCGCGGTAGATAATAGCGATCCCTGCCTCTTTTAACTCGCTGAACAGCGAGGGAATAATGCTGCCTTCCCCATAGCCTGTATACACCACGGCCCTGACGCCTTCCTCTTTTACCACCTTAAGAATTGGTCCAGTCCAGACGTCATTAACGGCGGTGGGGATCAGGTTCACGCCAAACGGTTTTTCGGTCAGCCGTTTGGTTTTACGAATTTCTTCGCGCATTTTTTCGGCGGTCTCCTCCGGCGTGGAGACCGCGGTGTCGGCGGTTAAGCCTGCATTGGGTCCCAGCACACCGAGCCCGCCGGCATTGCTGACCGCGGCAACTAAACGGGCATCGGTAAGCCAGGATAACGGCCCCTGAATAACAGGCTTTTCGATACCCAGGATCTGACAGATACGGTTATTTTTCATAGCAGACTCTCCCTTACGTTTGGATGGAGGAGAGTGTAGGGGGCAATATTGTTAGGAAAAATAGCCCAAAAGATTCATCACTGTTATAAAATCAATAACAATATCCCGTTCGCGGTTTGAAATCCTTTATGCAAATAAATCTCTTTGAATCTATTCGAATTTTTATTGAAATTGTCGAGTCAGGTAGTCTTACCCAGGCGGCGGAGAATCTGCAGGTCCATCGCCCTGCAGTCACCAAAGCGTTACAGCTTCTGGAGCAACACAGCGGCACGCGGCTCCTGCAGCGCACAACGCGTCGAATTAGCCTGACGCCGGATGGGGAGGCGTTCTATCGCCAGAGTAAACCCCTGCTGGCGCAGGCGGACGAATTGCTGGAGTCGTTTGGTACGGACCGGGCAATACACGGTCAGCTGCGTGTGGATATGCCGGTCTCTTTTGCCACGCTGCGGGTGATACCCAATCTGCCTGATTTTTATCGTCAGCATCCCGAGATCGACATCATTCTGAGCAGCTCTGACCGCCGTCGGGATATGCTGCGGGATGGCCTGGACTGCGTGCTGCGGGTGGGCGAGCTGGACGACGGCGATTA
Source organism: Enterobacter sp. PL_is514 (assembly GCF_055816715.1). Lineage (NCBI taxonomy): Bacteria > Pseudomonadati > Pseudomonadota > Gammaproteobacteria > Enterobacterales > Enterobacteriaceae > Enterobacter > Enterobacter sp. PL_is514. The sequence goes on from NZ_JBVPGN010000034.1 coordinate 224,465, forward strand.
TATCGCGCGTAAAGTCGGGAACATTAAAATCACGACCTGCGCCAGCCCGGCCTGGCTGGCAAAACACGGTACGCCAGAAACGCCGGATGATTTACGCAAGCATCAGGCCATCAACTGGATTAACAACAGCAGCAGGCACATTCAGCCGTGGACGTTTACCACGCCAGAGGGCGTCGCGGAGATCGCGCTACCCGGTAAGCTGGTGGTGGATAACTCCGAGGCCTACATCGCGGCAGGCCTGGCCGGGCTCGGGGTAATGCAGGGGATGAATCTCTTTCTCCAGCCTTACATTGACCGCGGCCTGCTGGTTGAGGTCCTGCCAGCCTATCGCTCGCCGGACCGCAAGCTGTCACTGCTCTACCCACACCGTCACCTCTCCCGCAAAGTGCGGGTATTTACCGAGTGGCTGGAGAGTCTGGTGTGAAAGTGGCCAGTTCATGGCATAGGGCCCCAATCTGCCCTACGGCATTGAGCAGGCAGGGCGTCGGCTCGTTTGCGCAGTTTAGCCGCAGAAAGTGCGTGAGTTCTGCGCCAGGAGAAAACAGGGGACCGGGGCTGACGCCAATACCCAGCGCCAGCGCGCGACGATGCACCTCCAGGGCGTTGACCTGCTGAGGCAGTTCTACCCACAGCAGGAAACCGGCTGCGGGTACACTAACGCGGGTTCCGGGGGGAAAACTGGCCTCGACCCGCGCCACGACGGCGGCTATTCCCTCCGCGATACGCCGCTTTAGCCGCCGCAGGTGACGGTCGTAGTCGCCGCTTGCCAGCATCTCGCTCGTCGCGGCTTCCAGCAGCGGTGCACCTGCCCAGTCTCCGGCCATGCGGGCCTGCAAGACCTGCGTGTGGTAGCGTCCGGCGGCAATCCAGCCGATTCGCCACCCCGGCGCAAGCGTTTTAGACAGGGAGCTGCAGTAAATCACATTCCCGCTCTGGTCGAACGCCTTGCAGGCCGGAGGACGTTGCCCCTCACCGACCAGATCTCCGTAAACATCGTCCTCAATCAACGGAATTTCTGCCTCTTCAAGCAGGGCAACCAGTTCCTGCTTGCGTGCGACGGGCATGCTGGCACCCAACGGGTTTTGCACGGTGGGTGAGGCCAGGACGGCAGCGGGGCGATGGCAGCGAATGGCGTCAGCCAGCGGTTCCAGCAGCAGGCCTTCAGCAGGATCGGTGGGGATTTCTAAGGCCTTCAGGCCTAAATCCTCCAGCAGCAGGAGCGTGCCAAAGTAGGCGGGCTGCTCAATTGCCACCACATCACCTGGCTGACACACGGCCCGAAGTGCCAGGCGCAGCGCCTGCGTCGCGCCCGAGGTGATAATGAGATCGTCCGCGCTGAACCGGGCTCCCCATTGCGCAGAGCGCGCGGCAATCTTACTTCGTAGGTCTGCTCTTCCCGGGGGCAGGCTGTAGCTCTGTCCATGCGCTTCCAGACGACGGCCCGCGGAGTGCAACGCCCGCTGCAGCGCGTCTCCTGGCAGCCACGCGGGATCGGGCAGGGCGGCGCCCAGCGGGATAAGCCGGGCTTCTGCACTGCTGAACAGCGACCGGGCCACGGCGGATAGGGTGACGGGGACCGGGCCGGGTGAGGAGCGCGCGGGCTCCACGCGCGGTGACAGGTTGGTCTGGCGGATGTAGTAACCTGAACGCGGGCGCGCAACGATCAGCCCTTCAGCCTCGAGGCAGCGAAGGGCCTCCAGCGCCGTCGGAAGGCTAACGTGCTCGCGCTCGGCCAGTTTACGCGCGGAGATCATCCTGTCACCGGCGCGCAGCGCGCCAGACGTCAGCGTGAGGCGCAGCATCTCGGCAATTCGGCGATAGTGTGGGGACGACTGGGACGGGGCAGACATGGGTATCTGTTCAGGCTAATTTTCGATAAAACTGACTATACAGCCAATGATGCGCGCCATCTATAGTGTCCGGCATGTTCAGGACAAGGAGGCATTATGCACAGCGATAATTTCAACATTTCCACCTATTTCAAACGCATAAACTACACCGGACCAGCGGCTGCCGATACGGCCACCCTGCATGCGCTGATGCGTCATCAGCTCTTTTCCGTTCCCTTTGAAAATCTGGACGTGCAGGCGGGTAAAATTGTCTCGCTGGCGCCAGACGACATTGCCGATAAGGTGTTAACGCAGGGGCGCGGCGGCTACTGCTATGAGGTAAACGGGCTTTTTGCCATGGCGCTGGCGGCGTTAGGGATACCTTACCGTTTCGTGGCGGCGCGCCCGATGTTCTACCCCGCGCGGCGGCCGAAAACCCATATGGCGTTGATTGCCGAGGTGGAGAGCCGACAGTGGCTTTGCGACCTCGGGTTCGGCAGCTACGGCATTCGTGCGCCGATGGCGCTGGACACGCTTGATGTGGATATCACGCAGGATTTCGACACGTTCCGACTAAGCCGCAGTGCGGAGGGCGAATATCTGCTTGAGGCGAAGGTGGAGGGAGAGTGGGCCCGGCAATACGGCTTTGATCTCACGCCTCAGGAATGGATTGATTTCGTCCCGGCCAACTACCTTAACTCCACGCATCCGGATGCGATCTTTGTGCAGAAGCGGGTGGTGGTGCAGCACAGCCCGGAAGGACGTCAGATTTTACTGGGCGATATGCTGAAAACCATCACCGCGAACGGCACTGAAACGCGGCAGCTGGCGGAGGATGAAATCCACCAGGTCCTGAAAGACCGTTTTGCACTGACCGCCGCGTAATCAGCCGGGAAACGGTGGAGCCTCAGCGCAGTTCATCTTCTGTGGCTTTGCGCTGAGCGCCCCACTGTAACAGCAGGCTAAACGACGCGGGTAACACGGTCAGCGTCACCAGCGTCGCAACCAGCAGCCCGCCGATGATGGCATAGGCCATTGGACCCCAGAAGACCTGGTGAGAAATGGGGATCATGCCCAGAATGGCGGCACAGGCGGTCAGACAGATGGGTCTGGCCCGGTGTTCCGCAGCCGCCATAATCGCGGCATCGTTTGTCATCCCCTGAGCAATATTGCTGTCAACCTCGCTAATCAATATCACCGCGTTCCGCACGATCATCCCCGCCAGGGCGATAACGCCCAGCAGCGCGACAAACCCCATCGGCGTTCCGCCGGGCAGCATAGCCAGCACGATCCCCGGTAAACCAAACGGGGCCATCAGGAGGGCCAGCAGCATCCGGGAATATTGCCGCAGCTGAAGCATCAGCAGCAACAGCATGATGACCAGCGTTACCGGAAGAACGGTAAAGACGGAGCTGTTCCCCTTATCCGATTCGGCAACCGCGCCGCCTTCTTCAATGCTGTAACCTGCCGGCAGGTTCGCGCGCAGTTTATCCACCGCCGGACGCAGCGCCGCGGATACCGCTTCAGCCTTCAGCCCCGGGGCAAGATCCGTTTGCACCGTGATAAAGGGCACGCGCTGGCGACGCCAGATGACCGGATCGTCCACGCCCCAGACCGGCGTCGCGACGGCGCTGAGCGGAATTTTTTTACCGTCGTTCCCCTGAATCGTGAGTGAGGAGAGGGTGGCGGTGCTGTGACGTTCATCGTCCGTGGCCCGGAGCACCACGTCGACAAGGCGGTCGTTATCTCTGATGGACGTGACAACGCTGCCGGACCAGACGGTATTCAGCGTGCGGGCGAGATTTTCTGACGATATTCCCGCCGCCCTGGCCGCCGTCTGATTCACCTCAAGGGTGATGACTCTCTCCGGCTCTCCGGCCGTCTGGTTAACGTCGCGTGAGTACGGGGACTGCCCAATCGCGTCCGTGAGACGGTTCGCAAACGCCCGGACCTGCAGATAATCGGGCCCGCTCACCCGGTATTTGATTGGCCAGCCGACGGGCGGCCCCAGCTCAAGGGGCGACACCCGCGTGATGATGTCGCTAAACTGCGTCGCCAGGATCCTGTTGAGCTGCGCATGCAGACGATCCCGCGCCTCAAGGTCTTTAGCCACCACAACCATCTGGGCGATATTCTCATTTTCCAGCAGCACGTCCATCGGCAGGTAAAAACGGATGGCGCCCGACCCGACGTAGGTCGAGTAGCGATCGATGTTGCCGTTGCCGACCAACGCCTTTTCCAGCTTTTCCACCTCTCTTAACGTTTCCGCCTGCGACGCGTTGGCCGGAAGCGTCAGGCTGACCAGCAGCTCAGGCCGGTCCGAGGCGGGGAAAAACTCGCCCTGCATAAACGTCGTGCCGTACACGGACAGCCCCAGCGCGGAAAGGGCGAGCAGCACGGTAGCGACCCGGTGACGCAGTGCCAGGCGTAAAAGCCGTCCGTACCCGCGCGCGATCTTTCCGGGGCCCGCCGCGTGATGTCTGACTTTTTCCGGCAGCAGCCACGTACCCGTCAACGGCGAAAACAGGATCGCGACAGCCCAGGAACAGAGCAGGGCGATGAGCACCACCGCAAACAGGGAAAAGCAGTATTCACCGGCGCTGGAGGCCGCAAAACCAACGGGAATAAAGCCGGCAATCATCACCAGGGTACCGGTGAGCATCGGGAAGGCCGTCGTTTTGAATGCATGGGTGGCCGCATGCCGACGGGAATCCCCGGCTTCCAGCCGGGAGACCATCGTTTCGACGGCGATCATGGCGTCATCCACCAGCAGGCCCAGGGCAATGATCAGCGCCCCGAGCGAGATACGCTGAAGGCCGATGCCTGCGAACATCATGCCGGCAAACGTCATGGCGAGCACCAGCGGGATGGCCGTCGCCACCACCAGTCCGGCCCGTAAACCCAGCGAGACAAATGAGACCGCCAGCACGATAACAACGGCTTCGATAAGCACCCGGATAAACCCGCTTACCGCATCACTCACCACCGCTGACTGATCGGCGACTTTCACCATCTCGATACCGTGCGGCAGCCCGGCGCTGAGGGTCGCCATTTTTGCATTCAGCGCAGCACCGAAACGCAGCATGTTGCCTGTCGGCGCCATCGAGACCGCCAGCCCGATAGCCGGTTTGCCGTTCACCCGGTAGGCCGGGGCCGGTGGCTCGGCGATTTCCCGGGTGACGGTGGCAATGTCGGTTAGCGGGATATAGCGATTGTTAACGTGCAGCGTGACGGCGCGTAAACTCTCTTCGGTCGTGAGCGCACCGCTGACCTTTATCGCCATGTTCTCCTGCCCGGTACGCATCGTTCCTGCCGGGACAACGGCGTTTTGCGCCCGGAGGGCGTCGGCGACCGTCTGAATATCCAGCCCCATACCGGCCAGGCGCGCCGGAGAAAAGGCGAGAACCCACTGCTCCTGCTGTTCGCCCAGCAGGGTGGTTTTACCCATATCCGACAGGGACATCAGCTCGCGCCGTATTGTCTCTGCGCGAACCCGCACCTCCCGCAGGGTGAAACCTTCGGGAATAAAGGCATAAATTGTGCCGAACGTGTCGTCAAACTCGTCGTCTACGTCAGGACCCTGCACCCCTTCAGGCAGGGACGGCGCGATGTCCTGCATTTTTTTGCGAACCTGATACCAGATGTCCGGCACGCTTTGCGGGGGCGTATCGTCACGGAGGTTGACGTGGATAACGGTGCGTCCGGCCCGGGTTTCACTTTCGAGATAGTCCAGCCAGGGCGTTTCCTGCAGCTTTTTTTCAAGCGTATCGGTCAGCAGGCGGGTGGTATCCGTCACGGAGGCTCCCGGCCACTGCGCGGAGACGACGGCCGTTTTAATGGTGAAAGCCGGATCTTCGTTACGCGGCAGCTTTTCATAGCAGAACACGCCCATCGCAATCACCAGCAGCATGAAAAAGCTGACCATCTGCTGGTTCTTCAGCGCCCAGGCGGAGAGGTTAAATTTGGCTTCCTGTCCTGTGTTCATGGCTGAACCTCTCCGGGCATCACCGGCTCGCCGAACCGCAATGTGCTCACGCCCGCCGTAATCACCCGATCGCCTGGCTCAAGGCCGGAGGCAATCATGACGGAGGAGGCCGTATAGCTCGCGGGTACCACCACGCGCAGCTGCGCCCGCGACTGCGGGGTAATCACAAAAACCGCCGGTTTGTCGCCGGCACGGGTCAGCGCGGACGCGGGAAGGGTGTACCCGTGCGGGGCTGACGATGGCAACGTGACGGTAACGCTGGCACCCAGCGCCATGGCCGCCGGCGGGTTTTGCAGGGTGGCCCTGACGCGCCAGGTGCGGGTCTGAGGATCGGCCTGCGGTGTGATATCCCGCAGTAGGGCAGACGCCTGTACCGACGGTGCGCTGAGCAGGGAAACCTGCAAAACCGCCTTATCCAGAGGCGGGATCGTATCGGGCGCGGCAATATCAAACACCACGTCGCGGACTTCCCCGGTTGCCAGCGTCAGCACGGACTGACCGTCGCTGACCACCTGTCCCGCAGAGGCGTTCACGGCCGTAATGACGCCCGCTTGTGGCGCGTTCAGGCGCGTCCAGCCGAGGCTTTCGCGGGCATTTCGCCACGCGGCCTCGCTGCTTTTTAAGCGCGCGCGGGCGACAAGCCAGTCCGCACGGGCGCTGTCGAGCTGCGTGCGGGCTATCGCACCCGTTGGCATGAGCTTTTGCATGCGACTGACGTTAAGCGCGGCGACCTGCGCTGAGGCTTTGGCGCCTTCATAATCGGCCTCAGCGCCGTCGAGCTGGTTTTGCCCGGTCGTATTGTCAAGCGTGGCCAGCAGCTGTCCGGCGGTGACACTGTCACCAATATCGACGCTACGCGTCAGTATCCGCCCCCCGGTACGAAAGCTCAGGGTCGTTTCATCGTGGGCATGGATCTCACCGGTTCTTTCCAGCGCGGGAAGGGAGTGGGCGGTGCCAACGACGACGTAGCGTACCGTTCGCACAGGGTTGGGCTTATTTTCGTGTTTATCACCGCAGCCGGTCAGCGGAAAAATCGCCAGCGCAAGCAGGGCCAGGGGAAGAAAATGCAGCCAGGAAAGGGTGCGCGCCACGCCGTACAAATGATGCAGGCAGTGGCGGAGGGAGAGAAAAAAATCGTCTGACATAACGCCGCTCCATAAAGGGAATGGCGTTATTAAATGCGCGCTACGTCGAGAAAGATTCGATGTTCTGTCAAGGCTTTATCAAGAGTGGAAATTTTCATTATCGGAGGGATGCCAGGGCAACAAAATGCGCACCGAGAGGCCGCCGGTTTCCGGTAATGACGCGCTAATCTCACCCCCATGCGCCTGGCAAATAGCCCGGGCGATGGACAATCCGAGGCCGCTGCCGCCGGAATGCCGCGCGCGGGACTGCTCCTCGCGGCTAAAGCGTTTAAACATTTCCGGTAAAAACTGGGGCGATACGCCCGGCCCGTCATCGGTAAATTCGAGGGTGTAATGCCCGCTGGCGTAGTGCAGCGCCACCTCAAGGTGGCCGCCTTCGCGTCCGTAACGTAGCGCATTTTCCATGAGGATGGTAACGACCTGTCCCATACGGAACGCATCGCCCCGGAAGGGGCTGGTGTGCGGGTTACGCAGCGTTATCCTGAAATGATGCGCATCCGCCTGGGGCATGATCCAGGCAGCCCGCTCCTGAATCAGCTCATCCAGACAGAACGGCTGGTCCTCCAGCACAAGGTTACCCGCGTCTGCCAGAGAGAGAAGGTGGAGCTCATCGGTGAGGCGGTTGAGGTGCTGGAGCTGTTTCATCACCATGCCCAGCTGCGCCGGGCTGGCATCAAACACGCCGTCTAACATGCCCTGCAGACGTCCGATGGCGGCCGTCAGGGGCGATCGCAGCTCGTGCGCCATCGCAACGTGCGAGGCGCGGAGCTCTTTTTCATAGCGGGCGAGTTGTCCCGTCATGGAGTTAAAGTCGGCCGCAAAGCTGACCATTTCCGCCGGTGCATCTTTGATCAGCTCTGCCTGACGGCCAAACTGACCTTCGGCGACATCCTTTGCCGCATCGCGAAGTCGGCTGAACTGTAGCGCCAGCGGGCGGGCGTGTTTTAGCCCCATTACCACAATAAACGGGATCATTACCAGCACCAGCAGGGCTACCGTGACCCAGTCGGCTGAGGCGATAGACGGCGTGGAATAGCTCAGGCCCCACCATGTGTCCACAATCGTGTGGAAGCGGGCCGGATTGGCCTGCGGGTTCTGGCTGAGCGTAAGAAACTCCTGCCGGACCGCTGGCGGCATCTTGCCCATGATCCAGTAGTTTTGTACCGCATAGCGCAGCCACATGCAGGTGGCAATGACGATCACGCTGCCGATGGCCAGCGCTAAAATGCGTGCGCAAATCCAGCGCCACAGAGAGGCGTGTCGGTTTTTTATCATGGCTGTCTGAACCTGTAACCCACGCCGCGAACGTTGATCAGCACGCCGGAAATACCCGCCGCTTCGAGTTTTTTACGCAGGTTATAAATATGGGTGTCCACCACGCGCTCCAGCGCCTCGCTTTCCGGCAAGCAGTGTTCCAGTAAATACTGGCGGGAGAACGGGTGCGCAGGAGAACGCAGCAGCGTTGCCAGAAGCGAGAATTCCGTTGGCGTAAGATCGAGCATCACGGGGGCGTCGTCGCCGTTATCCACGCTCGCCACAATGGCGGCGACATCCACCTCCAGCGTTTGCCAGCGAAGGATCGCTTCGTCTGTCTCTTTTTTACTGCTGCGCCGCAGCACCGCCTGCACCCGCGCCACCACTTCGCCCGGATGATAAGGCTTCACAACGTAATCATCGGCACCGTAACGCAGGGCGCCAATGCGATCGGGAGTATCCCCCATGGCCGTAACCATAATCACCGGCACATCGCTTTTACGACGCAGGCCCGCCAGCACCTCGGTGCCGTTAAGCCCCGGCAGCATTACGTCCAGCAGAATGAGGTCGGGCTTCCACCGCTGCGCCATATCCAGGCCGGAAAGACCGTCCCCGGTAATGGTCACGTCGTAATTTTCACGCCGTAAATAGGCTTCGAGCACGCCAGCCGCATCGGCGTCATCTTCAATAATCAGCACTCTTCTGGACAACATCCGTTCACCTTGACCATTTCTTAACACTATCCCGACGATTCATTGATTCAGCCAAATCATACTGCGCCAACATTGTGTGGTCGCCCCTGAATCAGGAGACGCCAGCGTCTGTATGGAGAGCAGTATGATAGCGATAAAAAAAGTCCTGTATATGTCCGTCCAGCTTCTGATGGTCGTGACGTCTGGCGTGCAGGCGGATGATGGCACCGCGTCCGATTCCTTAACCGTCGGGCTGGGAGGGCAGTATGCCCCGCGTTACTCAGGCTCAGACAAGCAGGTGTGGCAGGTGGTTCCGGTACTGCAGGGTCGTAAAGGCGCTTTCTTTATTGATGCGCAAAAAGGGGTGGGATATGACCTGCAAAACGACAGCGGTTGGTATTTCGAACAAACGCTGGGCTACGACTTCGGAAGGGCTGAGAAAAATTCTGGCTGGCGTGAGGGGGCAAACAATCTGAAAGGGATGGGGGACATTGATGCCACCCTGAATACCGGCCTTGCCGTAGGCTGGCAGGCCGCGCCATGGCTGAGTATGGAAGGCAAAGCGACGCTGCCGTTAACGGACAGCCAGGGGGTAAGCTATCAGGCCTCCGTGACGCTAATCCCTTTACAAAATAACCAGGACACGGTCGCCTTGCAGTCTGCGGCCCTGTTTGGCGACAGCCGTTATCTGAATACGTGGTATGGGGTCAGCGAGCAGCAGAGCCGCCGCACCGGATATCGCCGCTATTCAGCGCCGGGTGGATTTTATGGCGTCGACACCAGCCTGACCTGGAGCCATCAGTTCGATGCTCACTGGGGGACGGTCCTGAGCGCGGACTATACCTGGCTTAGCGATCGTGCGAATAACAGCCCGATCGTGATGCGGCGCAACGAGGGGTCTGCAACCGCCGCTATCACCTGGACATTTTAAATTCGCAGAGCACGATGTGAGCGAGGGGAAGAGGATTACTTCTTCTTATCCATCATCGCTTTTAAATCGGCAAACGGGTTAAACGTGGCGACGCCCACGTCTTTTTGCGCGTCTTCCCCGGCGACCACGGTGGTGCCGTACTGATCCGCTTCGGTGTATTTCGAATGCTCGTGATCGTGGCAAAACAGGCACAACAGCTCCCAGTTGCTGCCATCTTCCGGGTTATTGGTATGGTCGTGATCGATATGGTGAACCGTGAGTTCACGCAGATTGGAATAGACAAACTCGCGCGAGCAGCGTCCACACACCCATGGATAGATTTTTAATGCTTTTTCGCGATAGCCGCTTTCCAGCCGCGCGTAGTTTTTAGGGATCAGAGCCATTGCCGGTTTTACCTGCCATGAAAAAAGTGGGGGATATTATATCCCATTATGGCGCGTAATGACGCCCCGCTCAATTCTGTCAATTTATTTGAATCATTCCGTTAAATAAACGGCATTTATTCTTACCGGGTAATGCGTAAAGTGGACAGAACGCAACGCATTATCAGGACACATGGTTATGAAAAAGATCGGGTTTTTATCCTTTGGTCACTGGACGCCTTCACCGCAGTCCGGCACGCGCTCGGCGGCAGACACGCTGCTGCAGTCCATCGATTTAGCCGTGGCGGCTGAAGAGCTGGGTGCAGACGGCGCGTATTTCCGCGTGCACCACTTTGCCCGACAGCTTAGCTCGCCGTTCCCTCTGCTGGCCGCCATTGGCGCAAAAACGAAGACCATCGAAATCGGTACCGGCGTGATCGATATGCGCTATGAAAATCCGATGTACATGGCCGAAGATGCGGGCGCGGCGGATCTGATTTCCGGCGGTCGCCTGCAGCTTGGCATCAGCCGTGGCTCGCCGGAGCAGGTCATTGATGGCTGGCGTCATTTCGGCTATGTCCCGCAGGAAGGGGAAAACGAGTCGGATATGGCGCGTCGTCATACCGAGGTGCTGCTTGAGGTGCTGCGCGGGGAAGGGTTTGCCAAACCGAACCCGCAGCCAATGTTCCCGAATCCGCCGGGGCTGCTGCGCCTGGAACCGTATTCTGAAGGGCTGCGCGAGCGTATCTGGTGGGGCGCCGGTTCAAATGCGACGGCCGTATGGGCCGCAAAGCTGGGAATGAACCTGCAAAGCTCAACCCTGAAGGACGATGAAACCGGTGAGCCGTTCCATATTCAGCAGGCAAAACAGATCCGCGCGTACCGTCAGGCCTGGAAAGAGGCAGGGCACACGCGCGAGCCGCGGGTGTCGGTCAGCCGCAGTATTTTTGCGCTGATGGACGACCGCGACCGGATGTATTTCGGTGCCAGCCGCAACGACAGCGATAGCGTGGGGTATCTTGATGAGAAAACGCGCGCCATCTTCGGCCGCAGCTATGCCGCGGAGCCGGACAAGCTGGTTGAACAGCTGAAAAAGGACGAGGCGATTGCCGAGGCGGACACGCTTTTACTGACCGTACCGAACCAGCTGGGTGTGGATTATAATGCGCACGTGATTGAGTCTATTCTCAAACATGTCGCACCGGCAATGGGCTGGCGCGAGTAGTTCCGCTATCAGCCGTGAGATCGTAATGGAAAACCTGGCCCTCTGGTATCGCCGTTTTGGCGAGCCAGAAACCGTTCTGCAACCTGAAACCGCGCCGCTGGGGGCGCTTGCGCCGGGTCATCTCCGCGTGCGAATGCTGTATTCTCCGGTGAACGCGTCCGATCTCATTCCCATTACCGGCGCCTACCGCCACAGAACCCCGTTACCGGCGGTCGCGGGGTATGAAGGTGTCGGCGTTGTCACCGGGGCGCCCGCCTCGTTTAAGCATCTGGTGGGTAAGCGCGTCCTGCCGCTGCGCGGTCAGGGCACCTGGCAGCGCTATGTGGATTGCCCGGCAGAGTATGCGATACCCGTTCCGGACACCGTCGACGCACATCTGGCCGCGCGGGCCTATATCAACCCGCTGGCGGCGCAGATGATGCTGACCCGCTACCCGCCTCGTGGAAAGCGGGTGCTGCTCACGGCTGCCGGGTCGGATTGCGCCATCCTGCTGGGGCAGTGGGCGCGTCAGGCGGGGGCGGAAGCGGTGTATGGCATTCACCGTTCTGCCGTGCATGCTGAACGGCTGGAGGCGATGGGCATCATTCCCGTCGCGCAGCATGACGCGCAGCGGATTGGCTCCGTTGCCGCGCGTACCGACGTCGTCTACGATGCCATCGGCGGGCCGCTTGCGGAAGCGATCCTTAGCGTGATGCCCGAGCAGGGCATGTTTGTTTGCTACGGCCTTCTCTCCGGGCAAACCTTCAGACAGCAACGGCCCGTGCCGCGCGTGGCGTGGTTCCATATCCGAAACGGTCTGGATGCGCTCAGCGCTGGGGCGTGGCGCGCCGAGTTTGACCGCATCTGGCTTAATTTGCCCAACAGTGGCTACAGCGACGTCACGGTGTATCCACTGGCGGAATGGCAGAGAGCGATCGGTACGTATCGCGAAAGTGGAAGGACCCGCAAGCCCCTTCTGTCGATGGCGGACTGACCGCTATTGATGGCTCATATCGCTCAGCAGCACGGCGATACTTTGCCCTCCCGCCGTCTGCTCCAGGCCAATCTTGACGATGATGGTCAGCGGGACGGAGAGCAGCATCCCAACGGGGCCGAGCAGCCAGCCCCAAAAAATCAGGGACAAAAAGACCACCAGCGTGGAAAGTCCCAGCCCTCGCCCCATCATGCGTGGCTCAAGAATGTTACCGAACACCAGATTGATGACCAGATATCCGGCCAGAAGGATCAGCGCGTCATAAAGCCCGCTGAAAACCAGCACCTGAAGGATAGGGGGGATCGCCGCCAGCACGGAGCCGATGTTGGGAATGTAGTTAAGCGCAAACGCCAGCAACCCCCAGACAAACGCAAAGCGAACGTCCAGCGCCAGAAGCATCACCCAGACGACACCGCCCGTGACCAGACTAATGGCGGTTTTCAGCACCAGATAGCGGGAGACGCTGTCCAGCGCGCGTTGAATCGCCCCCATCCCTTCAACCGGACGGACCATCATCTGCTGTAGCTTTGCCGGCAGCTGCGGTACCTCCAGCAGCATGAACACCACCGTTAAAAACAGCAGGAAAATGGATGTCATGGCATTGGAAAGCTGTGCCAGCAGGCTGGTGACGATCGTCATGGCCGCATTGGGGTCGATATATTTCAGGAGTTCCTCAACCGAGACTTCGATACCCGCGCGCTGCAGCCAGGGTTCAAGCTGCAGCAGCGGTATCGCCAGCGAAGAGCGGTATTTTGGCAGCGTTCGCGCCAGTTCGTTTAGCGAGGTCCCCAGATACGCCACCAGCAAGACCATCGCCACAATAATGATGCTGATAAGCAGCGTGATGGCCAGCACGCGCGGAATGCGTAGCCGCGTCATGCGCTGTACCAGTGGATTAAGGATCACTGCAACAAACAGGGACAGAATAAAAGGCACAATAATGTCGGCGGCAAAACGAACGCCTGTCAATATGATCACCAGCATGCCCAGCATGATGACAATTTTTAACCCGTTCAGGGTAATGATGGGTTTAGCCATGGTGACTCCGGAAAAATCTTTTTATTTATAATAAAGGTGAAAGGCATTGCAATAAACTAACCAAAATCAAACGGGATGGGTAAAGAATTGCAAAGACTTTGAGTAAAACCCTAGCTTATGGTACAAATTTAGTGTGTTTAACTACCGAGGACAATTTTCATCCGCAAAGACGAGAAGCAACAACGCGGATAATTGTAATTTTATGGACAATATGTTCAGGACGTACTCTTCAAACAATACCGCTGTATACTCCACCTCCTTCTGCCTGCTTTCTGGTGAGCAACACTGGCGCACCGCACTATAGTCATCTCTTCTGCCTGAGCTGGCGCTAAGCGCTTAGCTGACTGATTTCAATTCGTATTTTTGGGTTTGCTGCACGCAGCGGGCCACGATGGATTATATTCTCAAGCAGGAGAAAAACATGTTTTACTGGATCCTATTAGCGCTGGCAATTATCGCTGAAATTACCGGCACGCTGTCTATGAAGTGGGCAAGCATCAGCGATGGCAACACCGGTTTTATTTTGATGCTGGTGATGATTTCGCTTTCTTATATTTTCCTCTCGTTTGCGGTGAAAAAAATTGCGCTGGGCGTCGCGTATGCACTGTGGGAAGGGATCGGTATTTTGTTGATTACGCTGTTCAGCGTGCTGATATTTGACGAAACATTAACACCAATGAAGGTCGCCGGGTTAACGACGCTGGTCGCGGGTATTGTGCTGATTAAATCCGGTACCCGAAAACCTGGCAAACAGCAGAAGGAGCAGAACCATGCAACAGTTTGAATGGGTTCATGCGGCCTGGCTGGGGCTCGCCATTGTGCTGGAAATCCTGGCGAACGTTCTGCTGAAATTCTCCGATGGTTTTCGCCGTAAACTCTACGGCCTGATGTCGATTGCCGCGGTTCTGGGGGCGTTCAGCGCCCTGTCTCAGGCGGTAAAAGGGATCGATCTTTCGGTGGCCTATGCGCTGTGGGGCGGTTTTGGTATCGCCGCCACGCTGGCCGCAGGCTGGGTGCTCTTCGGCCAGCGTTTAAATAACAAGGGCTGGATGGGGCTCATCTTGCTGCTTGCCGGCATGATCATGATAAAACTCGCCTGACAGACCTCAAACCATGATTTACAGGCAGCGAAATTCGCTGCCTGTATTACGCTTAGAAAAGCAAAACATGAAGAGGATGGCTGATGTATCGCACATTAAGCTGGCGCAATATTCCCAATGCGAGAACGTTGTTTGCCATGGTCTTCATGGCGGGGATCGGCTTAATCATCTCCATCGTCGCACTGCTCTACCTTTCCCTGCATCTTATCAGCACCAAAACCAACGAAATTGATGAACACCGTACGGCGCTTTCCGTGCAGGGGGCTATTCAGACCTCGGTTAATCGCGTCTCCTCGCTGGTGCTGGATAACGCCGTCTGGGACGATGCGGTGCGGGAGGCCTACCGTCCCACGCTCGATACCGACTGGTTGTATAACACCTGGGGTGCTGGCTTTAAAATCAATAACCTCTATGACGGGACCTTCGTGCTGGATGAACATTTCGATGTCATCTGGGGATCGTTTCAAAGTCAGCCTTTTCAGGAGACGAATCTCGATTTTTTCGGTAAGGGGCTGAAAGCCCTGATTGCTCAGCACGCGCGCGCCTTATCAAGCGATAAAAATATCTATGCCGGGATCAGCAAAACGCGAAGCGGCGTCGCCTTTGTGGGCATTGGGCTGATTCGCCCGATGGTCGGAAGATTACAGGTGACCGACGAAACGCGCCGCTATCTGGTGATCACCCGTCATCTGAACGCCAGAATCTTAGCCGACCTGGGGGCGACCTTTCAGATCGATAACCTGCACTTTACGCCGGAAAAAATTAACGAAATGAGTATGCCGCTGCGCAGTTCGGCAGGGGAGCTGCTGGGCTATCTTAACTGGCAGGCACGGCTTCCGGGGGCGCAGGCCGCCCGGGCGGCATCTTCTGATATCAGGCAGATTGTGGTGCTGGCGTCGGCCCTGATCCTGCTCTTTATTCTGGTGAGCAGCGTGGGGCTGTACAAGCTTGCGCGAGGGGAAAGCCAGGCGCGTCTGGTTGCCAGAACGGACTGGCTAAGCCACTTGCCTAACCGGCGTGCGCTCATCGAGGCGCTGGATCGGGTGCGTTTACGCGGTGATACCGACGTCAAAAGCGTGGTGTTTATCGATCTCGATGGTTTTAAGGATGTGAATGATATCTATGGCCACAGCGTGGGGGACGATCTCATCGTGGCGATTGCGAAAACGCTGAGTGAACGCGTGCCGCCGGGCGGAATGCTGGCGCGGATGGGCGGGGATGAATTTGCCATGACCATCGGCGGTGATGATGCAGAGGCGCAGGCTACCGCCTTTGCTGTTTCGGTGCTGGATTTTCTCACCACCCCGGTTCAACTGGGGGAACGCACCATCCATATCGGGGCCAGTATCGGTATCGCCAGCGGAACCCTGACTGAATGCAACAGCTCAGAACTGTTTCGCCGCGCCGATATTGCCATGTATCACGCCAAAATGAGCGGGAAAGGGCGTATTACCCACTATGATGCGGAGTTGAACAGCGTCCGGGAACGCAAGCTGGCGATTGAAAATCAGATTCGTGACGGTCTGGAACGCGATGAGTTTGATGTCTGGTATCAGCCGATTATTGACGCCCACAGCCAGACAATGAGCAGCGTCGAGGCGCTGGTCCGCTGGCCGCGTCGTCCGGACGGGCCGCTTGGGCCGGATATTTTTATCACCATCGCGGAGACCAGCGGTCTGATTTACAAGCTGGGCCAGTTTGTGTTGCAGCGGGCCTGCCAGGATCTGCAGCCGTACGGCGACTTAAAGCTCTCCGTAAATATCTCCCCCGCGCAATTTCGCGATCCCGCCTTTGAAGAAAAAGTGGCAAGCGTGCTGGAGACCACCCGTTTTCCGGCCCACCGACTGCAGCTTGAGGTCACGGAGTCCTATGTGCTGGAAAACCCTGAGCGTGCCCGCATGGCGATAGCCAATCTTAAAGCGCTGGGCACTGCGGTGGCGCTGGATGATTTTGGTACCGGTTATTCCAGCATTGGCTATTTGCGGCGTTTTAACTTCGACACCATCAAGATCGATAAATCCCTGGCCGGGCTGGTGGACCACGATGAACAGGCGGCCGCGCTGGTGAGCGGCACGGTGCGGATCGCCAATGCGCTGGGCATGGCGGTGGTGGCAGAAGGGGTGGAAACCGAGAAGCAAATGAAACTGCTGCGGCTGGCTGGCTGCGATCAACTGCAGGGTTTTTGGTTCAGCCAGCCGATGCCGATTGAGTCGATCAGAGCGTTACGTAAGGTTAGACACTGCTGATTTACTGCTGCGCCAGCGCTTCCAGCTTGTCGCGAAAACCGGTCACGGACAAGGCCCTGTTATCGGCGCGCCAGCGATCTTTCGCCGCCGGGGCAGAGCTCTGCACACCGATCAGCTGCCAGCCGTTATCTGTTTTCAGCATCAGCGGTGAGCCGCTATCGCCCGGTAACGTATCGCACTGATGGGAGAGTACGCTGGTTTGCGCCCAGCCCGTCACAATACAGTCGGTATGCGTATAAAGCGTATCCAGATGATCGACAGGATAGCCCGATTGCGTCACCTTCCGGTCGGCGGCTTTCAGCGCGGCGGTGAGTGCGGCTTTGTCGCCCTCAAATAACGGCAGCGGCGTAATGCCTGAAGGCGGATAGCGTAAAACGATCAGGCCAAAGTCCCATGAGGCAGCCCCCGGCGGCACGATCCAGCCGTCACCATCCGGTTTCAGGCGTTTGCCAAGAGAGGGATCAACCCGACCTTCAATGCCGTGGATTTCATAGCGCCAGGTCCCTTTTTGCGACACAAACCGCAGGGCAACCGCTTTATCCGGCTTGCCGTTTGGTGGGGTTAACAGACAGTGGCCTGCCGTCAGGGCAAGCTGCGGGGTGATCAACGTCGCAGTACATAAGTTACCGCTGGCGGTTTCCAGTTGACCTATAGCATCCCAGGGGGCCTGAGTGGGATCGGCGACGCGCGTGCGATCGTCATGACCGAAAAAAAGCGTCTTTAGCTCTTTCGCGCTAATGGTGTCATCACCGCCATCATCCGCATGTGAAAATCCAGAAAAAAGACCAAACGTTCCCAGTAACAACACAACAGATTTACGCATATCACACTCTGGTGGGGGTAATTATGATTATTAAAAGTGAACCCTATGAAAATACTATAGACGGGACAGCGCTAAAGTGGGAGTAAAATCAGCGTGCTACAATCAGGAAAGATAAAAATGGCTGGCGATGAGCGCGCATAAAATAAGCAGGATCAGAATCAGCTCAAACCGATAGCGTCGCAGCATACGCCCTCCGGATAAAAAAAAACGGCGCGGAACCTGTTCCGGTTCGGCGCCGGTTTACCAACGTGCCCCGAAGGGCACGGTTTAGCTTGTACTCTTACGCAGCTGGCTGTGCAGCTGGTTTAGCAGCTTCGTGTTTTACTGCTTTTTTGTGATGCTTTTTAGCAGCCTGAGCTTTCTGCTCTACAGCCGGTTTAGCGGCTTTTTTGTGGTGGTGTTTTTTAGCAGCCTGAGCTTTTTGCTCTACAGCCGGTTTAGCGGCTTTTTTGTGGTGGTGCTTTTTGGCAGCCTGAGCTTTCTGCTCGGTTGGTGCTGCGGTTGCAGGTGCAGCGGCTTCTTTTTTCGCTGCAGCTTTGTGATGTTTCTTATGGTGAACCGCTTTTGCTGGGGCAGCGGTGGTGGTTGCAGCAGGTGCGGCAGCCGGTGCAGCAGTTGCGGTAGTGTCAGCAGCAAATGCAGCAGAAGACAGACCCATAGCAGCGGCAACAACCAGAGCTAATACTTTATTCATTCTCATACCCTCGAATTTGGTTTTTCATTTAACCCCACTGCGGGGCCGTTGAAATAACTATATCCCTGTAAATTCGAGGTTTCCGTGAGTGATTGGTATCGGCGTGTAACCATATGTACATTGCCGGTGTTCCCTATAAAATAATGCCTGCACAGACGACCCCCTCTCCCTTGAGGGAGAGGGCTGGGGTGAGGGGGAACATACGGCTCTGGTGGTCATTCCGTTCACTTTATGTTCCTTGCTACTCTTTAACGACATGGCCTGTGAACGTGCCAGGGTGGCTCAGTCGCCACCACCCTGGCAACCCTGGCTCCCGGCGGTAAATCGCCGCTTCGCGGTGCCCTCGGCGTATTCCTTCCGGCTTATCGGGGACGGGCGGAGGTAACATCCCTGTAAAGCCCGCCCTCTCGGCGCATCCATGCGCCTCGCCCCGGCCGGAAGGCAAACGCCTCAGCGATTTACAGCCGGACCAGGGCATCGCTGAAAGCCTTTAGTCGTTCTGAAACAAGGTTATCGCTTCTGCTTAAAAAATTTACTGGAGGTCCCTCACCCCTGCCAAACAGATTACAAGTAACGTGAGGTAAGATGTTCGCGGAAGTAACGGATATTCAGATCCTCGCCCGTCGCCTGGGTGATTAATTGCGACGTGCTGAAGCGGCTACCGTGCTGCCAGATGTTCTGGCGCAGCCACTCAAAGAGTGCGGAAAAATCGCCTTCAGCGATGGAAGCCTGCAGACCCGGAAGCGCCGTTTTCGCGGCATGGAACAGCTGCGCGGCATACATGGCTCCCAGCGTATACGACGGGAAGTAGCCAAAACCGCCGTCGGTCCAGTGGATATCCTGCATACAGCCGTTGCGGTAGTTGTCTTTGGTGGATAACCCGAGCCAGGCCTGCATTTTCTCGTCCCACAGGGCAGGGATATCGTCCACTTCGATCTCGCCGTTGATCAGCGACCGCTCAATCTCATAGCGCAGCACCACGTGCGCCGGGTAGCTCACTTCGTCCGCATCGACGCGGATATAACCAGGCTTCACGCGCTGGTTCCAGGCAATAAAGTTCTCTTCGCTGAACGCCGCCTGGCTGCCAAAGCGGGCATGCACCGCAGGGAGGAGATGTTTGAGGAAGGCCTCACTGCGCCCCAGCTGCATTTCAAAGAACAGGCTCTGTGATTCATGGATCGCGGTTGAACGCGCCAGAGCAATGGGCTGTCCTGCCCACGCGCGCGGCAGGTTTTGTTCGTAGCGGGCATGTCCGGTTTCGTGGATCACCCCAAACAGCGCGCTGAGCAGTTCATCTTCGTCATAGCGCGTGGTGATACGCACGTCTTCCGGGACGCCGCCGCAGAACGGGTGCGCACTCACGTCCAGGCGGCCGCCGTTAAAATCGAAGCCGAGCATCTTCATGGCTTCCAGGCCCAGCTCACGCTGTGTTGCCGTCGGGAAGGGGCCCTGAGGGGGAACGAACGAGCGCTGAGCCTGTTTTTCCACCACGTTTGCCAGCAGGTCCGGTAGCCAGGACTTCATATCGCCGAACAGAACGTCCAGACGAGCGCTGGTCATGTCGGGTTCAAAAATATCCAGCAGCGCGTCGTACGGCGTACAGCCTTTGGCTTCCGCCCGCAGGCGCGCCTCTTCACGGCTGAGTTTGACCACCTCTTTCAGGTTGGCGGAAAAGCCCTGCCAGTCGTTGGCGGGACGTTGTGTGCGCCAGGCGTGTTCACACCTGCTGCCCGCCAGGGATTTGGCTTCCACCAGCGTTTCCGGCAGCAGCGAGGCCTGCTGATAGTGGCGCGTCATTTCCCGCAGGTTGGCCTGTTCGACGTCATTCAGATCTTCCCCTGCCGCCGCGGCTAACAGGTCGCCGACTTTTTTATCGGTCAGGATCTGGTGCTGCAGGACGCTCATCTCCGCCAGCGCCTCGCCGCGCGCGGCGCTGCCGCCTGGCGGCATCATGGTGAACATGTCCCAGCTGGCGATGGAGGAGAGGTGCGAGAAGCGGGAGAGACGCTGGAAGGTTTTCGCAAGTGACTGATAGGCTGATATTTTTTGCAATTCTTATTTCCTCATGCCAGGGATGTGTTTCAGGGAGCATACAATGAAACGGACCCAATTCCCCAACATTTCCCACCCGGAGGAAATCTGTGCCGATTTCCTCCGTTGAAACCGTCGCCGGAATTCCGGGAGACGGTTTTCGGTGGGCACTCAGGCCTTATCACGCATAACCTGTTGCAGGATTGCCAGCGCCTGGGTGAACTGGGCATCCGGAATGGTCAGCGGATAAAGGAAGCGGATCACGTTGCCGTACTGGCCGCAGATCAACAACAGCAGGCCCTGGGCGAGCGCCTTTTGCTGGATCGCCTGCGCGATGGCGGCCGAAGGCTCTCGGCTCTCGGGATCGAAAAACTCCGCCGCAATCATCGAGCCTCTTCCCCTTATCGCCACGAGTGCAGGGAAGGTGCCCTGAATCTCCTCCAGCGTGGCTTTCAGCCGATCGCCCAGCTGACGGGCGCGGGCGCACAGTGACTCGTTGTCGATAATATTCAGCACCGCGTGCGCGGCGGCCACCGCCAGCGGGTTGCCTGCATAGGTACCCCCCAGACCGCCGGGCGCCGGCGCATCCATGATTTCGGCGCGGCCCACCACGCCGGACAGCGGCATTCCGCCTGCCAGGCTTTTAGCCATCGTCATCAGGTCGGGTTTGTCCGCGTAGTGTTCCATCGCAAACAGCTTACCCGTTCGTGCGAAGCCGCTCTGCACTTCGTCGGCAATCATCACAATCCCGTGCTCATCACAGATGCGGCGGATGGCGGCCACCAGCTCTGGCGGGGCGACGTTGAATCCGCCTTCACCCTGAATGGGTTCAAAAATAATCGCCGCCACTTGTTTCGCCTCAATATCTGCTTTGAACAGGCGCTCTATCGCCGTGATGGCATCCTTCGTCGTGATGCCGTGCAGCTCGGAGGGATACGGCACGTGATAAACCGACCCCGGGAAGGGGCCAAATCCCAGCTTGTAAGGTGCGACCTTGCCGGTTAACGCCATGGTCATATAGGTTCGGCCGTGAAAACCTCCCCCGAAGGCAATCACACCCGGTCTGCCGGTGTGGGCCCGGGCGATTTTAATGGCATTTTCCACCGCTTCCGCGCCCGTTGTGAAGAACGCCGTTTTGGCCGGGCTCTGCACAGGGGCCAGCTCGTTAAGTTTTTCGGCCAATGAAACGTAGCTTTCATACGGCACAATCTGGTAGGCCGTGTGGGTGAACTGGTGAAGCTGTTTTTCCACGGCAGCCACCAGTTCAGGATGACGATGGCCGGTATTCAGTACCGCGATCCCGGCGGCGAAATCAATATAGTCGTTGCCTTCCACGTCGGTAAGCGTGGCATTCTCCGCCGTGCGGGCAAAGAAATCACACATTACGCCTACGCCGCGCGGGGTGGCAGAAAGTCTGCGCTGATGAAATTCCTGGTTACTCATGTCAGATACCCTTTTGTCGAAACGATCATACGCCAAGACGATCGCGCAGGCTGTAATACGCCGCGCCCATCGCCGTGAATGGAATCCGCAGGCTGCGGCCGCCCGGGAAGGGGTAGTGCGGAAGGTTGGCAAACGCATCAAAGCGCTCAGCGTCACCGCGCAACAGTTCCGAGATCAGCCGTCCGGCCAGGTGGGTGCAGGTCACGCCGTGGCCGCTGTAGCCCTGCATGTAATAGATGTTTTTATCCAGACGACCAAACTGCGGCATACGCGACAGGGTCAGTAGGAAGTTGCCCGTCCAGCGGTAGTCGATTTTGACGCCTGCCAGCTGAGGGAAGGTCTTGAGCAGCTTTGGCATCACCAGGCGCTCGACATCGTCCGGATCGCGCGCGCCATAGACGACGCCACCACCGTACAGCAGGCGGTTGTCGGCGGTGAGACGGTAGTAATCCAGCAGGTAGTTACAATCTTCCACGCAGTAGTTATTGGGGATCAGCGTGCGGACGACCTCTTCCGGCAGCGGGGCGGTGGTCACCACCTGGGTGCCGCAGGGCATGCTGCGTTTTGCCAGTTCCGGTTCGATCTTATTGCCCAGATAGGCATTCCCGGCGACGATCACGTAGCGGGCCGTCACCTGGCCATGCTGCGTGCTCACCACGGCCGGGCTGGAGTGCTGAATGGCGGTCACCGGGGACTGCTCATACACCCGGCCGCCGTTCAGGCGAATGGCGTCCGCTTCGCCGATCGCCAGGTTCAGCGGATGAATATGCCCCCCGCTGCGGTCCAGCAGCGCGCCGGTATAGCGTTCGCTGTCGACCTCCCGGCGGATGGCGCTGGCGTCCAGCAACTCGAGCTGCGTGTTGCCGTAGCGTTCCCAGTTGGCTTTTTGCTCCTCCAGCGTCTCCAGCTGCTTATGGTTTAGCGCCACAAACAGCCCGCCGGGACGATAGTCGCACTGGATCTGATAGCGCTGGATACGCTCCCGGATGATTTCCCCGCCTTCAAACATCATGCTCCCGAGCATTCTGGCGGCATCGGGCCCGTAGTTTTTCTCGATCACGTCGATATCGCGGCTGTAGGAGTTAACCAGCTGGCCGCCGTTGCGTCCGCTGGCGCCGAAGCCGATGCGCGCCCCTTCAAGGAGCACCACGTCGTAGCCCATTTCGGCGAGGTGCAGCGCGGAGGAGAGGCCGGTATAGCCGCCGCCCACCACGCACACGTCACAGCTGATCGACTCGTTAAGCGTCGGGAAAGGTTCGTAAGCGTTCGCGCTGGCCGCGTAGTAGCTGGTGGTATGTTCGGTCATGATTGAGGCTCCAGGGCAATCCAGATGGTTTTCAGTTCGGTAAATTTTTCCAGCGCGTGCAGGGACTTATCGCGACCGTTGCCGCTCTGCTTATAGCCGCCAAAGGGGACGGTCATATCGCCGTCGTTATAGTTATTGACGAAGACCGAGCCTGCTTTCAGGCGG
Organism: Enterobacter sp. PL_is514; assembly: GCF_055816715.1. Classification (NCBI taxonomy): domain Bacteria; kingdom Pseudomonadati; phylum Pseudomonadota; class Gammaproteobacteria; order Enterobacterales; family Enterobacteriaceae; genus Enterobacter; species Enterobacter sp. PL_is514. The sequence continues at coordinate 247,707 of NZ_JBVPGN010000034.1, forward strand.
CGGCTCATGCGGTGCGCGCGGGAGAGATCGCGGGTCCATACCGCCGCGCCAAGCCCGTATTCACTGTCGTTGGCCAGCGTTAAGGCTTCCTCTTCGGTTTTAAATCGGGTAACGACCAGCACTGGCCCGAAAATCTCTTCCCGGCACAGCGGGGAGTCGGGCTCGAGGTCGACAAAAATGGTTGGACCGACTGCGGAAGGCCATGATTGTTCCCGCCCGTCCAGCAGCAGCGAGCCTTTCCGGGTTCCCTCGCGAATAAACGTGTGGACGGTATCGGCGTGCGCAGCGTCGATGAGCATGCCCATCGTGCTGTCGGGGTCGAGCGGATCGCCCGGCTGCCAGTGACGGGCCTGCGCTTTCAGCTCTGCCAGGAACGCATCGGCGATGCTGTCTTCGAGCAGCAGGCGGGTACCGGCGATACAGACTTGTCCCTGGTTATAAAAAATCCCGGCGGCGGTCGCGCTCACGGCCTTGTCCAGGTCCGGACAGTCGGCAAAGATAATGTTGGCGCTCTTGCCGCCTGCCTCCAGCCAGACGCGCTTCATGTTGCTTTCACCCGCGTCCTTCAACAGCTGCTTGCCGGTACGGGTAGAGCCGGTAAACGTCAGCACCTCAACCTCCGGATGCAGCGCCAGCGCCTGGCCCGCTTCGTGGCCGTAACCGCTTATCACATTCAGCACGCCGTCCGGCAGGCCTGCCTCTTTCGCCAGCCCGGCCAGCCGCAGGGCGGAGAGCGGCGATTTCTCCGACGGTTTCAGTACCACGCTGTTGCCCGCGATCAGCGCCGGGCCCAGCTTCCAGCAGGCCAGCAGCAGCGGGAAGTTCCAGGGGACGATGGCCGCAACAACCCCGATGGGCTCGCGCACGATCATCGCCAGCTCGCCCGGACCCGTAGGTGCCACTTCACCGTAGACTTTATCCGCCGCTTCGGCGTACCAGCGAATAGCGCGAGCCGCGCCGGGAATATCGTCGCGCAGGCTGTGGCGGATGGGTTTACCGGTGTCCAGCGTTTCCAGTAACGCCAGCTCTTCGCTATGGCGTTCCATCAAATCGGCGAGCTTATTTAGTACGGCCTTGCGCTGCGCCGGAGACGCCTGTGACCAGTCACCGCGCTCAAATACCTCACGCGCGGCCTGAACCGCGCGGTCCACGTCCGCCTGCTTGCCACGGGCGACGTTCGCCAGCGTCTGCTGGGTCGCGGGATTGACGGTGTCAAACGTGGCATTATCGGCGGCGTCACAATAGGCACCGTTAATAAATAACCGGGCCTCAATGGCGCTGTTTTTTGCTTTATCCTGCCAGTAAGTCAGGTGCTTAAAATGCATATTCACTCCTTTCTTTCGCAATCAGATAAATAAAGGCATGGCCGTTTCAGGCAATACGAAGCCGTGAGGCATCCCGGGAATTAACCCGTTGAATGCCGACATCGATCGTTTTTATATTTCCCGGCGTAAGCGTGCTTACGCCGGGACTGAGTGGTAATTAGAACGTGGTGGGGGTGTGGGCACTGATAATGCGGCAGATGCCTGCCGAGGTGTTGCTGAAGCTGTGCGGTATGCCGGTATTGATGGCATAGCTCTGCCCCGCAACCAGGTGATAAGGCTGGCCATTAATGGTCAACACTATTTCACCTTCCAGTATCGTACCGATCTCCTCACCCTGGTGTTTGATCCTCTCTCCGGTCGTGGTTCCAGGCTGGTAAGTTTCAAAAATCATCGCCAGCGTACGGTTCGGATTTCCGTTATGAACCAGCTTCATCGAAACCCCCTGACTGCCTATTTCGATAAGGTCTTCCTGATTAATAACCACCTGCGGTTCATCAGGTTTTTCCGGTTCCGAAAAGAATTCCGAGAGCGACAGCCCATAGACTTTCAGTAGCTTTTGCAGCGTACTGATGGCAGGACTGACTTTATCCTGCTCAATGGTGCTGATGGCACTGTGTGTTAACCCAGACAGTTCGGCGGCACGCCGCTGCGAGAGACCCAGCTGCTGGCGGATCTCTGACAGACGTTTCCCTGGCGCCAGTCCGTCATCGCTCATAGTTGCATTTCCTTTACGATAGTGGTCAAAGCCGTTGCTTCTCGGCAACGTGGCTTTGACAGGCGGTGATAAAACCTTCAAACAACATGCGTGACAGGGCGTACTCGCTGCTGTTCCATTCGGGGTGCCATTGCACGCCGAGGGCAAAAGGGTGGTCATGAACGCTAACCGCTTCGACCAGTCCGTCCGTCGAGCGGGCCTCCACGCGGAGCCGTGGTCCTAACGTTCGTGCGCCTTGCCCGTGTAACGAGTTTACCCAAAATTTGTTACAGCCTGGTATTATTTGAGACAGCAGTCCTCCTTCCTGAACCTGAACTTCATGAGAAGGGGCGTATTGTAGCTCAACCGGCAGTTCAGGATCTTCCCGATGCTCGAGCAGGTCGTTCTGCTCGAACAGGCGGCGATACAGCGTTCCTCCCGTCGCAACAACCAGTTCCTGCAGCCCCCGGCAGATGGCGAAAATGGGGATGCGCCTTTCGAGCGCGGCGGCAATCAGCGCCATACTCAGAAGATCTCGCCCGGGATCGGCGTTAGGCTCATCGCCGTTTTCACCATAAAGGTGCGGCTGCACGTTACTTGGGCTGCCCGGCAGGTAAATCCCGTCCAGGGTTGGCAGCAGAGCGTTCATTAGCTCTGGCTCTGCCAGCGCATGCGGTAAGGCAATAGGTAAGCCCCCTGCGTTAATAACGGCATTCAGGTACTTTTCTTGCAGGGTTTGGGTCTCATGACCCTTAAGCCTGTTTCTGCACATCACCACGCCAATAACTGGCTTGTTCATTATATTTTCCATGATCGCCCTCACAAAGTGGACTAAATTTAGGCCATTCTCACCTCTGAAACGGCCTTTTCGTTCAATATTTTCTCAATCTAGCAACGGGATCTGCCTTTTGCAAACTTAATTTAACATTTGACAAACAATTTGTTTGCATACAGATTCGATAGGGTGGACATTATATTTGACAGTCCTGAGCAGCGAACGCAAAACCCAAAAACGGTGGTAAATCATGGAAACCAATATCGTAGAAGTTGAGAACTTTGTGCAGCACACGGATGAGAGGCGGGGCAGCGCCTTTACGCAGGAAGTGAAGCGCTATTTAGAAAAGTATCCTGACACCCAGTTTATTGACGTCCTCCTGACTGACCTGAACGGCTGTTTTCGCGGCAAACGCATCCCGGTTGCCGGACTGAGCAAACTTGAAAAAGGCTGCTATTTCCCGGCATCGGTTTTCGCCATGGACATTTTGGGTAACGTCGTGGAAGAGGCGGGACTGGGGCAGGAGCTCGGCGAGCCGGACTGTATCTGCGTGCCGGTACCGGGCACCCTGACACCGTCCGCCGCCGACCCGGAATACATTGGTCAGGTGCAGCTCACCATGGTCGATGAAGATGGCGCTCCCTTTGACGTTGAGCCGCGGAACGTACTCAACCGACTCTGGCAGCAGCTGCGCCAGCGCGGTCTGTTCCCCGTGGTAGCGGTAGAGCTGGAGTTCTATTTACTTGACCGTAAACGCGATGCCGACGGCTATCTGCAGCCACCCTGCGCGCCGGGCACCGACGTGCGTAACACGCAGAGTCAGGTCTACTCGGTTGATAACCTGAACCACTTTGCTGACGTGCTGAATGACATTGACGAGCTGGCGCAGCTGCAGCTGATCCCCGCCGACGGGGCAGTGGCAGAGGCCTCCCCGGGCCAGTTTGAGATTAACCTGCACCATACGGAAAACGTGCTCGATGCCTGCGACGATGCGCTGGCGCTAAAACGTCTCGTCAGGCAGATGGCGGAAAAACATAAGATGCACGCCACGTTTATGGCAAAGCCGTATGAAGAGCATGCGGGCAGCGGGATGCATATCCACATCAGCATGCAAAACAACCGAGGCGAAAACGTGCTCGCTGACGCCAGCGGCGATGATTCCGCGCTGCTGAAACGCGCGCTGGCCGGGATGATCGATCTGATGCCGGCGTCCATGGCGCTGCTGGCACCGAACGTCAACTCCTACCGCCGTTTCCAGCCGGGAATGTACGTGCCGACGCAGGCGTCATGGGGACACAATAATCGCACGGTTGCCCTGCGTATCCCCTGCGGCGATCGCCATAACCATCGGGTCGAGTACCGGGTGGCGGGAGCAGACGCGAATCCATATCTGGTGATGGCGGCGATTTTTGCCGGCATTCTACATGGGCTGGATAACGATTTACCCCTGCAGGAAGAAGTGGAAGGCAATGGTCTGGAGCAGGACGGACTGCCGTTCCCGATCCGTCAGAGCGATGCGCTGTGGGAATTTATGCAAAACGATCATCTTCGCGAGCGGCTGGGCGAGCGTTTCTGCCACGTCTATCACGCCTGCAAAAATGATGAATTGCTGCAGTTTGAACGCCTGATTACCGAAACTGAAATTGAGTGGATGCTGAAAAACGCCTGATAACGTGCCCCGGTAAGGGGCCGCTTTGTTTTATCGCATACGTATCACCCAACGGCCTGCGCGGAGCCTGGCCTAACTGTTCGCTGGCACGCCAGCTATCTCCCGGGAGTCGCGTTATGGAGCGCAGGCGGCAGGGATTTTCTTAACGACACTGTGTGACGAGGTAGGAAATGATGCAGATGTTCAACTATCCGCAGGGCGAAGGGGGCCAGTCAGGCGCCTGCTGTGAGTGCGAGAAAGAGACGGTGCGCTGGTACGATCGCGTGTGTTCTTTACAACTTCCCCCTTTGCTAAGCAGGTTTGCGTTAAGGACAGCGCGATTGCAAACCACGGTAAGCATGGGGGGGACGGTTTATGGCGACTAACACCTCTCTTGACTCGCCGCGTGTGGCCGGAAGAACCCGGCTGCGCAGTTCCCTCAAGCTCTGGCAGGTGGTCATGATGGGGCTGGCTTATCTCACCCCCATGACCGTGTTTGATACCTTCGGCATTGTGTCCGGTATCAGCAACGGCCACGTGCCCGCCTCGTATCTCCTGGCGCTGGCTGGCGTCATGTTTACCGCCATCAGCTACGGCAAACTGGTACGGCAGTTCCCGGAAGCGGGCTCTGCGTACACCTACACGCAGAAATCGATCGGCCCCCACTTAGGCTTTATGGTCGGCTGGTCATCGCTGCTGGACTATCTCTTCCTGCCGATGATTAACGTGCTGCTGGCGAAGATCTACCTTTCCGCGTTGTTCCCTGAAGTCCCGCCGTGGGTCTGGGTGGTGGGGTTTGTGACGATCCTGACGCTGGCGAACCTGAAGAGTGTGAATCTGGTCGCCAACTTTAACACCCTGTTTGTGCTGGTGCAGGTCGCCATCATGGTGGTGTTTGTCATTCTCGTGGTGCATGGCCTGCACAAGGGGGAGGGCGTCGGCACCGTCTGGTCGCTCCAGCCGTTTATCAGCGAGAACGCGCACCTGATCCCGATTATTACCGGCGCGACTATCGTCTGCTTCTCTTTCCTCGGCTTTGACGCGGTCACCACGCTGTCGGAAGAGACGCCAAACGCGGCGCGGGTGATCCCCAAAGCCATTTTCCTCACCGCTTTGTATGGCGGGCTGATATTCATTGTTGCCTCGTTTTTCATGCAACTCTTTTTCCCGACGATCGCCCGCTTCAAGAACCCGGACGCCGCGCTGCCGGAAATTGCGCTATACGTTGGCGGCAAGCTCTTCCAGTCGGTGTTTCTGTGTACCACGTTTGTGAATACGCTCGCTTCAGGCCTGGCCTCGCACGCCAGCGTCTCACGCTTACTGTATGTGATGGGGCGTGACAACGTCTTTCCGGAGCGCGTGTTTGGCTACGTGCATCCGAAATGGCGTACGCCGGCCCTGAACGTCATTATGGTTGGGATAGTGGCGCTGTCGGCTCTGTACTTTGATCTCGTGACCGCGACGGCGCTGATCAACTTCGGCGCGCTGGTGGCGTTTACGTTTGTTAATCTCTCGGTGTACAACCATTTCTGGCGGCGTAAGGGGCTGAACAAAACGTGGAAAGATCGGTTCCACTATCTCCTGCTGCCGCTCATTGGTGCCGTAACGGTCGGCGTGCTGTGGATAAACCTCGAAGCGACGTCCCTGACGCTTGGCCTCATCTGGGCGGCACTGGGGATCCTTTACCTGACATGGCTAACGCGCCGTTTCCGAAAACCGCCTCCGCAGTTTGAAGCCGGTAAAATAGAGCAGGCCTGGGATTCCTGAACGTGAAAAGGCACCAGTACGCTGGTGCCGTTTTTCGGGAAACGGACATCCGCCCGCAAGCATATTATCTCAGACGTTTATGAAGACTTCCCCCCACCAGCAGCGCCGCGCACAGCATCAGCGCGATAAACCCGCCCACGCCGTTCCAGCCGTAGTTATGCCAGAACACGCCGCCGAGCGTCCCGGCGATGCTGGACCCCAGGTAATAGCTAAACAGATAAAGAGACGATGCCTGACCTTTGGCGCGACGCGCGCGCGGGCCAATCCAGCTGCTGGCGACCGAGTGGGCGGCGAAGAACCCCGCGGAGAAGAGCAGCATGCCGGCAAAAATCAGCCACAGGGAGGAGAAGAGCGTCAGCAGCAGGCCGACCAGCATCACCGCCGTGAAGAACAGCATGACCGGGCCGCGTCCATAGCGTGCGGTCATCGCCCCGGCCTTCGGTGAACTCCACGTACCGGTCAAATAAGCAACCGAGAGTAAACCGACAATCGCCTGGCTCAGATGCCATGGCGAGAGCATCAGGCGGTAGCCAATATAGTTGAACAGCGTGACGAAGGAGCCCATCAGCAGGAAGCCGACCAGAAACAGGCGCGGAAGCCCTTTGTCACGCCAGTGCAGGCGGAAGTTGATAAACAGCGTTTTCGGGCGCAAAGAGGTCGGGCGGAAATGGCGCGATTCCGGCAGAATTTTCCAGAACATCAGGGCTGATGCCAGCGCAAAACACCCGATGACCGCCAGCGCAATACGCCAGTCAAAGAAGTCCGTAAAGACCCCGCTCAGCAGGCGTCCGCTCATTCCGCCAATCGAGTTCCCGCTAATGTAAAGCCCCATAGAGAAGGCAACAAAGCTTGGGTGAATCTCCTCGCTGAGATAGGTCATCCCGACCGCCGCCACGCCGCTGAGCGACAGCCCAATCAGCGCGCGCATCACCAGAATACCGTGCCAGCTGGTCATCATGGTCGAGAGTAACGTGCAGACCGAGGCCAGCATCAGCGCGGTCACCATCACCTGTTTACGGCCAATGGCGTCGGACAGCGGCCCGGTAAAGAGCAGGCCAATCGCCAGCATGCCGGTAGAAATAGAGAGTGAAACGCTGCTGCTGGCAGGCGATACGCCAAATTCATGCGAGAGGACGGGCAGGATCGGCTGAACGCAATAGAGCAGGGCGAAGGTGGCCAGACCGGCGGAAAAGAGCGCCAGCGTGACGCGCATAAATTGGGGGGTACCACGTTTAATGAACTGGACCGGCTGCGATGCTGCAGGTAAATCATTGATATCTCTTGCCGGATCGATATCAATAGTAGTTGTACGACTCACACAGTTTCCTTGCTTAAACATCCCCGTGATTTCTGGTGACGGGTATGACCACCTCTTCAGGGTAGGAAAATGTAAATATTCTGTCTAATATATTAATAATCTCAAATGATACTTTAAAAATATGAATATCGAGCTGCGTCACCTCCGCTACTTTGTCGCCGTCGCCGAAGAGTTGCATTTTGGCCGCGCGGCGGCACGGCTGAATATCTCTCAGCCCCCGTTAAGCCAGCAGATTCAGATCCTGGAGCAGCAGGTTGGGGCGCGCCTTCTGGCCCGTACCAACCGCAGCGTGAGCCTGACGGCGGCGGGCAAGCAGTTCCTGAACGACAGCCGACAAATTCTGAGCATGGTCGAGGACGCCGCCTCCCGGGCAGAACGGCTCTATCTCGGGGAAGCCGGAGAGCTGCGGATCGGGTTTACCTCGTCGGCACCGTTTATCAGCGCCGTCTCGGAGACCCTTTCGTCATTCCGCCGCCATTTCCCGGATGTTCATATTCAGACGCGCGAGATCAATACCCGCGAGCAGATTGCGCCGCTGAATGAAGGTTCCCTGGATCTGGGACTGATGCGTAACACCCAACTGCCGGATACGCTCGCGTGGGAGGTGATCCTGCGCGAGCCGCTGATGGCCATGATCCCACACGATCACCCGCTGGCGTTGCGTCCGGCGGTTTCGCTGGCAGAGCTGGCAAAAGAGCCGTTTGTCTTTTTTGACCCGCAGGTCGGAACGGGTCTGTATGACGATATCCTGGGGCTGATGCGCCGCTACGATCTTGCCCCGGTCATCACCCAGGAAGTCGGGGAAGCGATGACCATTATCGGTCTGGTTGCCGCCGGGCTGGGCGTGTCTATTCTTCCGGCCTCCTTTAAACGGGTCCAGTTGCGCGAAATGCGCTGGGTGACCATTGCCGAAGAGGATGCCGTTTCCGAAATGTGGCTGGTCTGGTCAAAACACCGCGAGCAGAGCCACGCCGCACAGCGCTTCAAACAGCAGTTAATTAGCGCCTCTGCCGGGCGGCATTTTCAGGGAAAAGGGGGCAAAAATGTGCGGTAAATCACATGGCTAAGTAAATATTTGACGGCAGCCATGCAAGTGCTTCACCATAGCAAACAGTTTATTTCGAAGCTCGAAAATAAGGGAGTACGAGGTGGTTGCTGATAGTCAGCCAGGGCATATCGATCAGATTAAGCAGACCAACGCTGGCGCGGTGTATCGCCTGATTGATCAGCTTGGTCCGGTTTCGCGTATCGATCTTTCGCGCCTGGCACAACTGGCACCAGCCAGTATCACCAAGATTGTCCGCGAGATGCTGGAAGCGCACCTGGTTCAGGAGACGGAAATTCAGGAGCCGGGCAGCCGTGGCCGTCCGGCAGTCGGGCTGGTGGTTGAGACGGAAGCATGGCACTACCTGTCACTGCGCATCAGCCGCGGCGAGATCTTCCTTGCGCTGCGCGATTTGAGCAGCAAGCTGGTGGTAGAGGACCGCCTTGAACTGCCGCTCAACGCGGAGGAACCGCTCCTCGACGCGATTGTCTCGCACATCGATCGCTTCTTTATTCGCCATCAGCAGCGGCTTGAACGCTTAACGGCGATTGCCATCACCATGCCGGGCATTATTGATACCGAAAATGGTATTGTTCACCGCATGCCGTTTTACGACGATGTCAAAGAGATGCCGCTGGGCGAAGTGCTGAAAAACCATACCGGCGTACCGGTCTATATTCAGCATGACATCAGCGCCTGGACGATGGCGGAGGCGCTGTTCGGCGCGTCCCGCGGCGCGCGGGATGTGATTCAGGTGGTCATCGACCATAACGTCGGGGCGGGGGTGATTACCGACGGACGTCTTCTCCACGCCGGAAGCAGCAGCCTGGTGGAAATTGGCCACACCCAGGTCGACCCGTACGGTAAGCGCTGCTACTGCGGGAACCACGGCTGTCTGGAGACCATTGCCAGCGTGGAAAGCGTGCTGGAGCTGGCGCAGGTCAGGCTCAGCCAGTCCATGAGCTCCTCGCTGCACGGACAACCCCTTACGGTGGATTCTCTCTGCGCCGCCGCGCGCCAGGGGGATCTGCTGGCGAAGGACATTATTACCGGGGTGGGAAATAACGTTGGCCGCATTCTGGCGATAATGGTGAACCTCTTCAACCCGCAAAAAATCCTCATTGGCTCACCGCTCAGCCAGGCGGCGGAGATCCTCTTCCCGGCGATTACGGCCTGTATTCAGCAGCAGTCGCTTCCCGCCTACAGCCGGAACATTGCGGTAGAAAGCACCCAGTTTTCCAACCAGGGTACGATGGCTGGCGCGGCGCTGGTCAAAGATGCCATGTATAACGGCTCGCTGTTGATCCGCCTGTTACAGGGTTAACTCTTTTCCGCAGATGTAAGAAAAATTGCGCTATCTCAAGCCGGGTAGCGCATGCATCCCGTAGACTTCCTCCACTGAATTATTTACCTGGTTTATATTTTCGAAGCATACCCAAGAGGTGGAGTGAGTCATGCTTAAGCGTTTCTTTGTTACTGGTACAGATACCTCTGTCGGCAAGACCGTCGTATCCCGCGCATTGCTGCAGGCGCTGGCAGCAAGCGGTAAACGCGTGGCAGGGTACAAACCGGTCGCAAAAGGGAGTAAAGAGACGCCAGAGGGATTGCGCAATAAAGACGCCCTGGTGCTGCAAAGCGTCTCGTCACTGGAGTTGCCCTATCACGCGGTCAATCCCATTGCGTTAAGCGAAGAGGAGAGCAGCGTAGCGCACAGCGGCCTGATTAATTATCCCCTGTTGTCCGACGGCCTGGCGAACCTGAGCGAGAAGGTTGATCACGTCGTGGTTGAAGGGACGGGCGGCTGGCGCAGCCTGATGAATGATTTGCGCCCGCTGTCTGAATGGGTTGTGCAGGAGCAGCTTCCGGTGGTGATGGTGGTGGGTATCCAGGAAGGGTGTATCAACCACGCGCTGCTGACGGCGCAGGCGATTGCCAATGACGGCCTGCCGCTGGTTGGCTGGGTAGCAAACCGCATCAACCCGGGCCTGGCGCACTACGCGGAGATCATCGACGTGCTGAGCACCAAACTGCCCGGACCGCTGGTGGGCGAGCTGCCTTATCTGCCACGCGCCGAGCAGCGCGAGCTAGCGCAGTACATCGATCTCTCTGCCCTCGGTGGCGTGTTGACCGTAGACAGAGTCGTGGCGTAACGTCCGCGACAATACGGACGCCAGCACGCAGGCGACCAGCAGGCCGGGCAGTAAAAAATACTGTCCGGTCATTTCACAGACCATCAGCGCCGACATAATGGGCGCGTGCGTGGTTGCGGCAAGTAGGGTTGCCATTCCTGCCAGCCCCAGCAAAATCGCCGTTTCAGAACCCGGCAGCCACAGCGCGAACAGCTGCGCGAACAGCATCCCCGTTGCCATACCGACAAACAGCGTGGGCGTAAACACCCCGCCCGGCGCGCCCGATCCGCTGCTCGCCAGTACCGCCAGCAATTTGCAGATAAACACCCCGGCAATCACCGACAGCAGCGGCGGCGCGAGCAGAAAAGCCTGAACCACGCTGTAGCCATTCCCCCACACCTTCGGCGTCAGAAGAGACAGCAGCCCGACGATCGCACCGCCCAGCGCTAATTGCCACGGCGGCGAAAGCTTGAGGCGCAGGAAAAGACCGTGGCTGAACGCCATCAGCCACATCAGCAGCGGCCCGCAGAGACCCGCCACCAGCCCCATCGCGACCAGCAGGGCATAATCGGCCGCGGTGAGGATGCCGCTCAGATGGACCGCGTAGAGCGTGCCGGTACCCGGCGCCAGAAGCTGCGTGGTGAGAAGCGCCACCACCGCCGCGATAACCACGGGCCCGAGCGAGGCCAGCATCAGGGTGCCAAACAGAATCTCAGCGATGAACAGGCTTCCGGCTAAGGGAGCATGGTAGGCGCTGGCCATCCCGGCGGCGGCACCGCAGGCTATCCATAATTTCCACTCGGATTTGGGCGTAAAGCGCCGGGCGAAAAGGGAGGCGGCGAGGGCGGCAAGCAGGATCATCGCCCCTTCACGCCCGATGGCGCTTCCGCTGGCAACGACCAGCAGCGAGGCGAGGGATTTAACCAGGCTGGCACCGTAGTCAAACTGGCCGTCACCGGTCTCCAGCGCTTCCATGTAGTCGGTGGGGGCATGAGGCCGCTGCGCAGTCAGACGCTGCCATCCCCACAGCAGCAGCCCGGCCGCCAGACCACCCAGCGCTGGCGTCAGCGCGCGCCGCCAGGGTGAGAGCGAGGCGGCGGCATTCACCAGGCTGCCGCTGTCGTTGCTGAGAAGCAGCCACTCCAGCAGGTACATGCTGTGGCGGAATACCGCAACGGCCAGCGCGGCCAGCACGCCGGTAACGGTGGCAATCAGCAGTCGGCGAAACATCGCGCGGATGTCGGGGTACGTATGAAGACGTTGCATGAGTCGCGAGTCAACGGGAAAGATACAATATTGTGGCGGCAAATCGTGGGGTTAGCAAAAGGTATGCGTGCGGAAAAGCCGGGCAATGCCCGGCCTGAAAGGTTAACTGTCGCTATGAATATTCAGCGCCCGGCGCGTACGCCCTGAACTCAGGTACTCGGCAATATAGTCCTGAGAAATCTCGCCGTTGTAGCGCCCGTCCTCATCCACGATCGGCATCCAGCTGGTGTTGCTCTCATACAGGCGTGACAGCACCACGCGTAGGTTGTCTTCCGCTTTACCGGTCATGCGGAACGGATGCAGGATGTCGGCGCAGGTCCCGCTGGCGTTTCGCGCTTCGCGACGCTTCACAAAGCCCAGCGGTTTGCCGTGCTCGTCGACCACCGTAATGGCACGAATGTCATTATCATCCATGGTCGCAAAGGCTTCAGGGAGCGGCGTAGAACCCCGCACCGTAATGGTCGGCTGCTGGTCGGTGACGTCGCCCGCCGATACCAGCAGCAGACGCTTCAGGGTGCGGTCCTGACCGACAAACGAGCCGACAAACTCGTTCGCCGGTTTCGCCAGCAGTTCATCCGGGCTGGCGCACTGCACGATTTTCCCCTGACGGAATACCGCGATACGGTCGCCGAGCTTGAGGGCTTCGTCGATATCGTGGCTCACCAGCATGACGGTTTTTTTCAGCTTGCGCTGCATCTCCAGGAACTGGTTCTGGATCACCTCGCGGTTGATCGGGTCCACCGCGCCGAAGGGTTCATCCATCAGCAGTACCGGAGGATCCGCCGCCAGGGCGCGGATCACGCCGATACGCTGCTGCTGGCCGCCGGACATCTCGCGCGGGTAGCGGTTGAGGAATTTATGCGGATCCAGCGCCACCATATCCATCAGCTCTTCGGCGCGGATTTTACAGCGCGCTTTATCCCAGCCCAGCATGCGCGGCACGACGGTAATGTTCTCTTCGATGGTCATGTTCGGGAACAGGCCAATCTGCTGGATCACGTAGCCGATGTTGCGGCGCAGGGTGACGGTGTCCATCCCACTGGTGTCTTCGCCGTTAATCAGGATCGTCCCGCTGCTTGGGGTAATGAGGCGGTTAATCATCTTCAGGGTGGTGGTCTTCCCGCAGCCGGACGGGCCGAGCAGGACGCACATTTCCCCTTCGGGCACGTTCAGGTTGACGTTGTCCACGGCCTTAAAGGTCTGGCCGTGCTTCTGTGAAAATTGTTTGGTGAGGTTTTCCAGTTTTATCATTATCGAATCCCCTTTGGAGTCAGAACCACCTGCAGACGGTGCAGCAGCCAGTCGAGCACAATCGCTAAAAGACAAATCATCAGCGCGCCCGCAATCAACATGCGAATATCGCTTCCGCCGATGCCGTTGAGCAGCAGCAGGCCCAGACCGCCCGCGCCGATCACCGCGGCAATCGCCATCACGCCGATGTTCATCACCACGGCGGTGCGGATCCCGCCGAAAATCACCGGCAGCGCCATCGGGATTTCGACCCAGCGCAGGCGCTGCCAGAAGGTCATGCCGATACCGCGTCCGGCTTCACGCAGGCCGGGCGGCAGGCTGTCGAGCGCCGTATGGGTGTTACGCACAATCGGCAGCAGCGAGTAGAGAAATACCGCCGTGATCGCGGGCAGGGCACCAATTCCCTGACCGATCAGCGAAAACAGCGGGATCATCAGGCCAAACAGGGCGATAGACGGAATGGTCAGCACGATGGTGGCTATCCCCAGCACCGGCGTTGCCAGCCACCTGTGGCGGACAATCAGAATGCCCAGCGGTACGCCGATGATGATGGCTAAGCCTACGGCCAGCGCCACCAGCCACAGATGCTGCAGCGTCAGGGTTAACAGGTAATCCCAGTTGTCCAGAATGTAGTGAATCGTCTCCATAGCGCCTCCTACAGCAGCTGTTTGCTACGCAGGAAATCGCGGGCGACCTGCTGCGGTGACTGATGGTCGATATCCACCTTTTTGTTCAGCTCGGTGATAACGTCGTTGTTGAGCTGGGCCGAGAGGGTGTTGAGCGCCTCTTCCAGGCCGGGGTTGGCCTCCAGCGTGTCCTTACGCACCACCGGGGTGACCGCATAGCTTGGGAAGAAGCCTTTATCGTCTTCCAGCACCTTGAGGTCGAAGCCCTTCACGCGACCATCGGTGGTATAAATCAGCCCGGCGTCAACGAAGCCGTCGCGCACGGCGTTATAGACCAGGCCGGGGTCCATCTGACGGATCTGCGGGCGGTCCAGCTCCATCTTATAGGCCGCCTGAAGTGGCTTCATGCCGTCGCTGCGCCCGGCAAACTCCAGGTCTAAGCCCAGCAGCCAGTTCTTATCCGGGTTGGTTTTACGGATCTGCTCAATCTTCGCCACCATCTCCGACATGGTGTTGATGTGTTCCGCCTCGGCGCGCTTGCGCTGCATGGCGAAAGCGTAGGTATTGTTCATGTCGGCGGGTTTGAGCCAGACCAGACCGTGCTTCGCGTCCAGGCGTTTTACCGTCTCGTAAGACTCCTGCGGCGACATGCGCTTGTTGATGTGGTTAAAGATGATCAGCGACGTGCCGGTGTACTCCCAGGTCATATCAATCTGCTTGTTGATCATCGCGTTACGGGAAATCACCGTGGCAATGTTGGTTTGCGGCTGCACCTGGAATCCTTTCTTTTGCAGGTACTGCACGGTCATCGCCGAGAGAATATGCTGCTCGGTAAAGCTCTTGGTCGCCAGAATCAGCGGGGCCGCCATCGCCTGGCTGGTGAATAGCGCCGCGGCACACAGCGCCGTCAGGCCGGAAAACAGTCTCATAAAAGCTCCTTGTTATTGTTATCGAGCGAGATGGGGACTCATCACGCGACCCAGCGCCGCCAGCAGGGTATCGAGGATCAGGGCGAACAGGGCGGTGGCCGCCGCACCGAGGATCAGGGTCGGGAAATCGTTCAGATAAATGCCGGGGAAAATCAGCTCGCCGTAGCTGCTGGCGCCAATCAGGAAGGCCAGCGGCGCGGTACCGACGTTAATGGCGGTGGCGATGCGGATCCCCGAGAGCATGACCGGCCAGGCGGCAGGCAGCTCAACCTGACGCAGACGCTGCCATTTGGTCATCCCGATGCCGTTTGCCGCTTCCAGCAACGACGGCGGGACCGAGCACAGCCCGGCATAGGTGTTACGCACGATCGGCAGCAGCGAGGCGAGGAACAGGGCGATGATGGCGGGCGTATCGCCAATGCCAATCACCACCATTGCCAGCGCCAGAACGGCCAGCGGCGGCAGCGTGTTGCCGACGTTGAAGAGTTGCATCACATATTCGGCGATACCCCGCGCGGCCGGACGGCTCAGCAGAATACCGGCTGGAATACCCACCAGCAGGGCAAAAAACATGGATGAGAAAACCAGAATCATATGCTGTTGCCCGAGATAGATCAGGTCAACCTGGCGCGCCTTTATCGTCTCCATCCCGATACCCCAGACGAGGAGGGCGAGGACCACAATAATGGCGCCGACAAACAGCAGCGAACGTTTGAGTAATGGGTGCATTGCGGTGTGTCTCCCTGTGCGCATGCGTTATAGCAACCACTGGTTGCCTGTTGTTATGCCATGTTTCGGCAGGGGTATTTCACCTATAGCAAGCGTTTGGGAAGGGTTCCAGCGAAGGGGTAAAATCAGTAACCCTATGAAAACAGTGACAACCTCGGGTTAAGCCTTATGGCGTAAGGGCTGATTGAGGAAGAGGCAGAATAGTCCTAAAGACGAGAAGTGAAAGTGACATTGTCACGAGTAATGGCCGCACCTGTGTCGGTGCGGCAGTGCATTTACGCTGTTTTGTGCGCTTTTGATCTCCATTCCTGCCAGATGTTTTCAAGACCCTGCCGGTATGAAGTGACGGCGAAGTCGGGAAAATGCCGCTTAAACTTCGTCGAATCAAACAGGTTGTCAACGTCGTATCTGGGCAACAGCTCCCGCATTTCGCGCGCGCCCTGCGAAAACAGCGCCGTCGCGGCGAAGGCCAGCTCGCCCAGCACTGCGTAGTCCGCCTTCTGGCCGAAGATATCGCAGGCGTGAGTAACAAACTGTTGATACGTCAGCCTTTCGTCGCAGCAGGGCAAATGCCACGTCTGCCCGTAGGCCTCAGGCGTATTGCCCAGCAGGGCGAGCGCGCGGCTGGCATCCGGCGTCCAGATGAGGGTGCGAAGCGTATCGTCACGTACCGGAACGCGCGGACGTTTGTGCTGCTTCAGCCTGTCGATAATGAGCGTATTCGTGAAGCTCTGCGTTCTCTCAGGCCCGTAAAACTCCGGGGCCCGACCGATGAGGACGGGAATGTCGCCCCGCTGCATTTCGGCAAGCACCCGGTTGGCCATCAGCGCACGCACGTTGCCTTTCCGTCCCCGGGGCGCAAAGCGCGTCTCTTCAGTTTGTGGCACGTCACTCTGGGGGTACATGTAAGTATTGTCAAAATAGACGAATCTTGCGCCAGCCTTTCGCGTGGCCTCCAGGGCATTGTCCAGCATGGTTGGGAACTGACGCTCCCACAGCGCGGAATCAGGCGGCAGACCGGCGGTAAAATAGACTGTGTCGCTGCCTTTAACCGCCTCCTGCGTCTGCTGCGCATCCAGAAGATTGGCCGCAACCGTGATATCGCTGGTGTGGACTTTCTGCGGATGGCGGCTGACCAGCCTGATATCGTCGGTATAGGCGCGTTTTAATTCGCGGGTCAGTTCACGGGCGATTTGCCCGCTGGCACCCAGAATAGTTTGCATATGAGCTCCCTGATGAGATGACGATCCGGTTGACCGTATAAAAAGTTTAAGCTTAAAGTTAACTTTAAGGTCAAGGCGTAAGAGCAGATGAAATGAAAATTGGCGAGCTGTCGAAAATGACGGGTATTTCCCCGTCGCGTATTCGGTTTTATGAGGCGGAAGGTTTACTGCCGCGCCCTGTCAGGCAGGGGAACGGCTACCGGTCGTATTCTCAAGAGACGGCAGCGCTGCTGAACATCATCGACAGCGCGCAACGTACCGGGTTCTCACTCGAGCAAATACGCCGCTTTCTGCCGCAGCCGCAACAACGCTGGGATCATGAGGGACTGATCCAGTCCCTGAAGACGCGTATTGCCGAAATAGAAGCGATGCAAAAGCAGCTTGAGGAAAACCGCAGGGAATTGCTGACGCTGGTCGCGAGTATCACCAACCGGCCGGAGGGGATCTCCTGCGACGACAACATGCAGCGCCTGCTGGGGCAGCTGCAACGCTCAGACGGTAGCGCGAACCCGTCTAACCCGCGTCGAGACGGTGATAATTGAAACGATAGCGACTACGGCGAGCATCAGCCCAAGCGCTAGCATGGCGTTAAAGCCAATCCATCGGAAAAGCAGCAGCCCCGCGATACCGCCCGTAATAAACGAAAACAGGGTGGTTAAGTGGGTTTTCAGCTGACTTTTTTGCGCCGCCGTATCTTTGGAGTAATCCCTGCGCATCATCGCCACCAGTACGGAGGCCAGGGATATCCCCGCGTCCGTCAGCGTGCCGGTAATGTGCGTCGATCTCACCCGTCCGCCGGAAAGCTGCGTAGAAGTGGAATTATGAATGCCCATCAGGCCGCACAGGAAAAGAATAATCTCGCGGTTGCTGGTGAGGGCATGAAAATACATCTCGTAGAAGGAAACGCCGGTCAGCAATATCCCCTCGACGAACAGGATCTGGCAAAAAACCAGCCTGACGTTATGGATAATGCCCCATATTACAATCATGCGGGCAAGAATGGCGCCTGCGACAAAGGAGAGAATAATCGAGCCGAAGAAAATGATATCGCTCAGGTCAGTGGAAGAGACTTCGCTGGATAACTGTGAGGTGTTGCCGGTCATGTGTGAGGGGAAAAAACCGAATGCCCCGAGGGCGATGGCATTCAGCAAACCTGCCGAGGTCGCCAGCCAGAGAGCAAGCCGGCGATCCTCCTTATGCGTTCGTTCTTTCTTGAGTCTAATCAGCAAGAATACCTCCGGGTTGAGCTTTGCCTGAATAGTCAGGCTAGCAAAGCGGTGCAACGGGCTGTCCAGGATATAGCTTAATTATTATTCCCTCTGACGGCTTTCAGGGTTAAGTAATTAAATAAAATATCCTTGCTCAAGCCAGGGGCGTGAAGACTTTACACCATGCCGTTATTGCCGTGACGCAAAAACGCCGGGCGCTGGTTAAGACGCTCGAACCACGCCTCAATGGCGGGCACGTCTGGCTTATCAAACGGCGTCATCTTCCAGCGATTCACCGACAGCCCAAGCACCACGTCCGCGAGGGTAAACGTCTCGCCTGCCGCAAAGGCGCCGGTGCGCTGCAGCTGGTTTTCCAGAATGGTGATGCAGTGGTTCCACTCTTTTATTCCCGCCGCAATGCGCTCAGGGTCGTTAAAGTCCGGGTTTTTACGCCCAAGCGCCGGGAAGACATAGCGCCAGGCATTATTGAATTCGGTTGCCTGCCAGTCCATCCAGCGCTCAACGTTGGCGCAGGCTTGCGGTTCTGCGGGCAGCAGGTCGTGACGTCCGGCCTTGCGCGCCAGATAGCGGCAGATGGCGTTGGACTCCCACAGCACGAAATCGTCATCGATCAGCACCGGCACCATGGCGTTGGGGTTCAGGGCGCGGAAGGCATCCGTTTCCGTTGAGGCAAAACCGCTGCCGTAATCTTCCTGTTGATACGCGAGGCCTGCTTCTTCGCAGGTCCAGAGTACTTTACGCACGTTGATGGAGGTGGTTTTGCCGAGGATGGTGATCATTGCGCAGGTGTCCTTTAGATGAATGAATTGTCTAAAAACAATACACCAGTTGCTCGGGGAAGGTTGGGGCAAAATTTGGTGGGGCGTGCTCTGTCTGGCCCCGGTAAACGTTTCTGGAAGGCGCCTCGCAAACCGCAAAGTAACCTTGTGAAATTCAGTGTTATGTCTTTTCCTCAACGGGTCGCGGTCGTAAAGTGCCTGCGTTGCGGCACATCCGCAATCGGGCGTAGGAACCCGTCAGCCATATAGTGACATTACGTATGTCGCAGCAGTGCCGATCTCGTTACAATAACGGTGGCGCTGGCGGAGCAGCCGTAAGGCTGGCCGTTTTTCTATATGGGCGGTATTCCTACCTCTGTCAGCGCTACCCCCCGAGCGTAGGAACTCACTGGGTGGTTAAATGAATTGCATATAGAAGGATGCCTTGTATGGCTACTATCCCAACCCTGACTTATCTTCCATCTGACGAAAACGTCATTCTGCAACTTATCTCCCGGCCGCTTCCGGCTGATGCCGATCTGTTTGTCGTCGCCGACAACTGCGCCGCGCTGGTGAGCGTGCTGGTCGAAATCGATGATGTCGCGAGCCACACTGCGCTGTGCGAGCGTCTCCTTCAGACCCTGCGCAAGCTGCGTGAGCTCTGCGATGCCGATCTTCCTCCATACCTGATTGAACAGTTGATCATGGGTGAGAAAATCAACTCCTGCGTGCCGGACTGCTGGCAGGACACCCTGACTCAGGTGGACTACGTTCTGGCGCTGACACAGGCGGTGATGGGGGGAACGCTGCCCGCTCACGTAGCGAAGGAACTGACAGGCCTGCTGCACGATATGGTGTGGCTGCTGGCTGAGTTTGTGAAGGAACCGCGCATCACTACACGTTAAGGGCGCAGGCGTGGAGGGGCGGCAGCGCCCCTTTGAAAGTGTGATTAACGCGATCGGTTCCCGGTATCCAGAAGCGACGTACCGTAAGAGTTGTCGATGGTACAAAGCCAGCGACCGTCGCTTTCCTGTCGAAAAACATAGGTCGCGCGGCGCGACATTTCTGTTATTCCACCCTGGCCATCAGGAAAACGCAGAACGGTTTCCATGATAACGAGGGCATTACCGCCACCTTCGATCACCTGCATCTCCCCTTGTTCGACGATCAATTGGTCCTGGAAATAATCAGAGATGGCAATAAACGCGCTGCGGATGTTCTCTTTGCCTTTAACCGTCATGCCTGGCTTGACCACCAGAGCCGCATCGTCGGCGTAGTACTCCATCAGGGCGTCATAGTTTTTGGTGGTGATGGCGTGGTCACAGGATTCGATTATCTGGCGTAGCGGATGTGGGGTCATGCGCGTTTCCTCGTTGTAGTGGGTAACGCGTATTAACATAACAGTCTGGTGTGTTTGTATAGCTACCAGGTTTTATGGCGGGGTGTTGTGGGAAAGTTGAGGGGGGAGATAACGTTAGGTCTGCTGTGAACGAACAGCGGACATCATTTCCGATGGTTGATAACGCAAAGCAGCCTGCTGTAACTTCCACCAGGCTGCGGTGAACAACGGCGCCAATAAGCTGGTGCGCCAGTATTATTATAAAACCCAGACGATATGTCAGACAGGCTTATCGTCACAGTGGCTGGTATAGAAACTCACGCCATTGCCATCAGGGTCCAGCATTGAGAAGTAATAATGTCCATACAGCGAACCTTCTGCAATTTCCAAAGGGGAATACCCTTTTTCAATCAATCCGGTTCGATAATTCTCAAGATCTGATCTGGAATGACCCGCGATCATCAGATCAATTTTTTCGGAAATAAAATCAGAGCGCTGGCCGACACGGCTGTCGTGAAGCGTATCAGTCATTGGATCGTCTTTTGCCGCTAACAATAAATGTGTGCCGCCGCGTAGTTCGATGATTGCCATTCCTGGAAATTTGTCGAATCCGCGAAGACCTAACCCCTGATAAAAATCGTAACTCGACTCAATATTTTTCACTTTCATGACAAAGTGTGCGATGGCTGCAGATGGTAAACACTCTTCCATTTCATTGCCTTATATGTGTTTAGTGGTGGAAAGTTACAGGAGCGATCTTGTCGTACCAGGATCGCAGTGCTAATCTGACTGGCCAGTCGAAAACATTATGCGACTGATCAGTCGAAAAAGACAAGGGGAAGTTGTGACGCGTAAAAAAGAGATCGACAGAGAGCACGTTTTGGATGCTGCCGAAAGCATCATTCTTGAGTCTGGAGGGCGGATATTTACGCTGGATGCCGTTGCGGAACGTGCTGGCATCAGTAAAGGCGGCCTTGTGTATACCTTTTCATCAAAGGATGGCCTGATATACGCCGTGCTTGAGCGAGAAGTGAAGCGTTTCCAGCAGGCAGTCAGCCAGCGTCTTATTGATACCGCCGCAGGGCCACGGGAATTAATTCTTGCGCACATCGAGGAAGCGCTGGAGGAGGAGGATGCTGTAACACAGATGGCGGCGTTTCTTATCACGGCTCTCGTGCATGCGCCAGGTATGCTGGAACCCGTTCGCAACCTGTATCGCTCACTCCTCGAACCACTACGCGAGGCTGGAGAGGAGATGGCCGATGTCAGGCACGCGTTTCTCGCTGTAGAAGGCATATTCCTGCTACGCGGACTGGGGCTCGCTGATATCCCGGCAGACGAAATAAAATCGGTATTGCGTCACGCGCGTGAAATGATTTTGGCGGCGTTGGCACGAACCCGCTGAGGCAATACAATAAAAGCACCTGTTCAGTAGATGCTTTTATTCAGAAAATATGTCTTAGATTTTGCCCAGCAGAATATTCAACATGCGGCGCAAGGGCTCCGCCGCGCCCCACAATAGCTGATCGCCAACCGTCAGAACCGAATATATTGGATC
The DNA here is from genome assembly GCF_055816715.1 of Enterobacter sp. PL_is514. Lineage (NCBI taxonomy): Bacteria > Pseudomonadati > Pseudomonadota > Gammaproteobacteria > Enterobacterales > Enterobacteriaceae > Enterobacter > Enterobacter sp. PL_is514. The sequence continues at coordinate 269,316 of NZ_JBVPGN010000034.1, forward strand.
GTTGTTAAGTGACATCTTCTTGTAACGGCCAATACCAACCTGAAGCGAACCGCTGATATAAGCCGGGGTCAATTTACTGACGCTTTCAACCTTGTTATTGGGCACATAGTTAACCCAGGGATGAGAATGCGTCACTAACGCTGCGAATTCTTCTTCGCTGACGTCACGCCTGAGCTTCAGGGTGATTGCGGCGCTGTGGCAGCGTATCACGCCAACACGAATACACAATCCATTTACCGGGATCGCACCAGGAGACAAACCAAGAATTTTGTTTGTTTCGGCTTCACCTTTCCACTCTTCACGGCTATTACCATCCCCCAAATCGCTGTCAATCCACGGTATAATACTGCCCATTAAAGGTGCGCCGAAATTCTGTATCGGCATGTCAGCACTGTTAATTAACGCACTGACTTTATTGACTAAAGGCAGCACTGAACCTGATGATGCCAGTTCATCAGAGGACAAATGCTTACTGATCCAGGCACTTTGAACAATTAATTCCCTGACATATTGCGCCCCCGCACCTGATGCAGACTGATAGGTCATAACGCTCATCCATTCGATCAGGTCAGCCTTAATCAACCCAGCCAGCCCCATAAGACTCAGCGTGATGGAACAGTTGCCACCGACAAAAAGTTTAATTCCCTCTTTAACGGCACGATCAATCGTGGGGCGATTGACGGGGTCGAGAATAATGCAGGCTTTCTCATCCATCCGTAGTGCTGAGGCCGCGTCAATCCAGTAGCCTTGCCAGCCACGATTAATCAAAGCAGGATAGATTGCTTTTGTGTAATCACCGCCCTGACAGGTAATGATGATATCCATTTCGGCCAGGTCACTGATGGAATTAGCATCTTTGAGTGTGTAGCTGACGCCGCCAATGACTGGACCGGCGGCCCCGGGGCTTGAAGTACTGTAAAAATGCGCTGAGATATCGTCGAAGTCGTTCTCTTCGACCATTCTCTGTAATAAAACAGAACCGACCATTCCTCGCCAACCAACAATACCAACCTGCTTCATTTGTTTAGCCTTATCAACGTTACAAGAATGTTAATTTCCGCATCAGGTTATATCTCATCCCAGGAAGAAGATCACTACGGACTGCAGCTAATTCCTTAATTATTAAAATGTTTCATAAGACATCAGTGATATTTATACCTGATAAAACCATCAGTTTAAAAACGATCGCAGGCATGACGTGCAATGACTGTCATTGAAGAATGAAAGAGCAATTATTAAGAAGGGAATCTCTGGCAAAGGGGGAGCCCGGAATTGGCTGCCGGGCCTGGTGAATAGTTCAAAATGAGTGATGATTGTTCTGACAATCAGGCCGCTTTCACAGCCCTGATTTTTTTCGTGTCAGCCGCATCGGATTCCGTTTTATCCGCTACAGCTGGAGCATTGAGATCGGGAAGCTTGCTGGTACGCAGAATATGCTGCACGGTCTCTTTCTGCTCGGCGAGATACAGGCCAAGATTTTCAGCCTGCGTTTCATCCATCTGCATTCCGCTTTGCAACAGCCAGTCGGTGAACGCGTCTGCCATATCGAGCAGCTTGTCGTGAGCGTCAGCCTCTTTCTTACTGGCAAATGTCATTTTCTCTTCACCTTTTCTTACGACAACAAATTTTGTTTCAACAGCCATCGTGCACCTCGCTATACTGTATTTATATACAGTATAGCAGCAACAGATCGACGTTGCAGCAAAATATGCATTACTGGCGAAGCTGCTGCGTTTCCGGGCCACCCAAACTCCGCCGCCATGCCCCAGGCGCCTGACCATACTGACGCTTAAAGCTGCGGTTGAAAGACTGCTGGGAATCAAAGCCAAGTGCTATCGCCACGTTCAGAATGGGTTCATCGCTGCGGGTTAAGCGCTCAACCGATTTTTGCAGCTTTTGCGCGCGAATATACCCGGCGAGGGGATAGCCCGTATGCTCTTTGAACAGGCGCTGGAGGTGCCATTTTGAGTAGCCGGAACGCCTGGCGACGGACTCAATGTCCAGACGGCTATCCAGGTTGTTGTCGATCCAGTCAAGTAAATCATGCATAAATGCGCCAGTGTTCATCTGGTTAACCTCACGCTGCTTGTCTAAAAGTATCTTTGTCTGTTGCATTAAAAGGTGGCGCGTTTTTGTAGTAATTGCAAGTTTTATTGTTGCATTTAAATCCCTGAGCGAAACGGGTCTTTTTACATCCGCTCAAATAGCACATAAAGTGCAACAATTATTCTTGCACTTAGTTAAGCGCCTTCCTACAATCGCCGCGATAGTGTACTCGCAACTGTTACAGTTTTGTGGCGATGAACGACACAAATGGCCTTGAGACAGCCACCGGACAAAGGAAGTGGCGCGGTGCCTCCTGCTGCGTCTTGCCCGGCGGCGATAATGACTGGAATAAAAATAATGAGCCTGCAAAAAACCTGGGGTAACTTTCATCTGAACGCGCTGGGGGCAATGTTGCTCTCCGTGCTGCTCGTCGGATGCGATAACAGCGTCGCGCAAAATGCCGCGCCGCCTGCGCCCGCCGTCAGCGCTGCTGACGTGGTGGTGAAATCTATTAGCCAGTGGGATAGCTTTAACGGACGGATTGAAGCGGTGGAGAGCGTTCAGCTACGTCCGCGCGTGTCCGGCTACATTGATAAGGTGAATTACACCGACGGCCAGGAAGTGAAGAAGGGCGAGGTGCTGTTCACGATTGATGACCGAACCTATCGCGCCGCGCTGGAACAGGCGCAGGCGAACCTGGCGAGAGCCAAAACGCAGGCCAGCCTGGCGCAAAGTGAGGCTAACCGTACCGATAAGCTGGTCAATACCAACGTTGTCTCCCGTGAAGAGTGGGAGCAGCGTCGTTCGGCCGCCACTCAGGCGCAGGCCGATATTCGCGCCGCGCAGGCGGCAGTGGACGCCGCGCAGCTCAACCTGGACTTCACCAAAGTCACCGCGCCTATCGATGGTCGCGCCAGCCGGGCGCTGATCACCAGCGGGAACCTGGTGACTGCGGGCGACACCGCCAGCGTCCTCACCACGCTGGTCTCGCAGAAAACCGTTTACGTCTACTTTGACGTGGACGAGTCAACCTACCTTCACTACCAAAACCTGGCCCGCAGCGGGCAGGGGGCGTCCAGCAATCATACGGCGCTGCCGGTTGAGATTGGCCTGACGGGCGAGGAGGGCTATCCCCATCAGGGCAAAGTGGACTTCCTTGATAATCAGCTGTCACCAGGTACCGGCACCATCCGCATGCGCGCGCTGCTGGATAACGCACAGCGCCAGTTCACGCCGGGACTGTTTGCCCGCGTACGCCTGCCGGGCAGCGCCGAGTTCAAAGCTACGCTGATCGACGACAAAGCGGTGCTGACCGATCAGGATCGTAAATACGTCTATATCGTGGATAAAGAGGGGAAAGCGCAGCGTCGTGACATCACGCCGGGACGTCTGGCAGACGGTTTACGCATCGTGCGGCAGGGGCTGAACCCTGGCGATAAAGTCATCGTCGAGGGTTTACAAAAAGTGTTTATGCCGGGCATGCCGGTTAACGCCAAAACCGTTGCCATGACCGCCAGCGCCGCCCTCAACTGATCCCTTGACCTGAGAATCCACCCATGGACTTTTCCCGCTTTTTCATCGACAGGCCGATTTTTGCCGCGGTCCTGTCGATTCTGATTTTTATCACAGGGTTAATCGCCATCCCGCTGCTGCCGGTGAGCGAATATCCTGACGTCGTGCCGCCAAGCGTGCAGGTGCGTGCGGAGTACCCGGGCGCCAACCCAAAAGTGATTGCCGAGACCGTGGCGACGCCGCTGGAAGAGGCGATCAACGGCGTTGAGAACATGATGTACATGAAGTCCGTCGCGGGTTCCGATGGCGTGCTGGTCACTACCGTCACCTTCCGTCCGGGAACCGATCCGGATCAGGCGCAGGTTCAGGTGCAAAACCGCGTCGCGCAGGCCGAAGCGCGTCTGCCGGAAGACGTGCGGCGTCTGGGCATCACCACCCAGAAACAGTCCCCGACGCTGACGCTGGTGGTGCATCTGTTTTCGCCTAACGGTAAGTACGACTCCCTGTATATGCGTAACTACGCCACGCTGAAGGTGAAGGACGAACTGGCGCGTCTGCCCGGCGTCGGCCAGATCCAGATTTTCGGCTCGGGTGAATACGCGATGCGCGTCTGGCTGGATCCCAACAAGGTGGCGGCCCGCGGGCTGACCGCTTCGGACGTGGTCACGGCGATGCAGGAGCAGAACGTGCAGGTCTCCGCCGGACAGCTTGGCGCCGAGCCGCTGCCGAAAGAGAGCGATTTCCTGATCTCCATTAACGCCCAGGGGCGTCTGCATACCGAAGAAGAGTTCGGCAATATTGTCCTGAAAACAACGCAGGACGGCACGGTCGTCCGCCTGCGCGACGTGGCGCGTATCGAAATGGGCTCTGGCAGCTATGCGCTGCGTTCCCAACTGAACAATAAAGACGCGGTCGGGATTGGTATCTTCCAGTCGCCGGGGGCGAACGCCATCGATCTGTCTAACGCGGTGCGCGCGAAAATGGACGAGTTGTCCACGCGCTTCCCGGCGGACATGAAGTGGGCGGCACCTTACGATCCGACGGTCTTTGTGCGCGATTCCATCCGTGCGGTGGTGCAAACGCTGCTGGAAGCGGTGGTGCTGGTGGTGCTGGTGGTCATTCTGTTCCTGCAAACCTGGCGCGCGTCGATCATTCCGCTGATCGCGGTGCCGGTGTCGGTGGTGGGTACCTTCAGCATTCTCTACCTGCTGGGCTTCTCGCTGAATACCCTCAGCCTGTTCGGGCTGGTGCTGGCCATCGGTATCGTGGTGGACGACGCCATCGTGGTGGTGGAAAACGTCGAGCGAAACATTGAAGAGGGGCTTGCTCCACTTGCGGCGGCGCATCAGGCGATGCGCGAAGTGTCCGGGCCGATTATCGCGATTGCGCTGGTACTGTGCGCGGTGTTTGTGCCGATGGCGTTCCTCTCGGGCGTTACCGGGCAGTTCTACAAGCAGTTTGCGGTGACGATCGCGATATCTACGGTGATTTCAGCGATTAACTCGCTGACGCTCTCTCCGGCACTGGCGGCACTGCTGTTAAAGCCGCACGGCGCGCCGAAAGATTTCCCGACCCGGCTTATCGATCGTCTGTTCGGCTGGATTTTCCGTCCGTTTAACCGCTTCTTCCTCCGCAGCTCGAACGGCTATCAGGGGCTGGTGGGCAAAACGCTGGGACGACGCGGGGCGGTATTTGTTGTGTATCTGCTGCTGCTCTGTGCCGCAGGCGTCATGTTTAAAGCGGTGCCCGGCGGGTTTATTCCAACCCAGGACAAGCTTTACCTGATTGGCGGCGTGAAAATGCCGGAAGGCTCTTCGCTGGCACGCACCGATGCGGTGATCCGCAAAATGAGCGAAATCGGGATGAATACCGAAGGCGTGGACTACGCGGTCGCGTTCCCGGGGCTGAACGCGCTGCAGTTCACCAACACGCCGAATACCGGGACGGTGTTCTTCGGCCTGAAGCCGTTCGATCAGCGTAAACATTCCGCGGCGGAAATTAACGCGGAGATTAACGCGAAAATCGCGCAAATCCAGCAGGGCTTTGGCTTCTCCATTCTGCCGCCGCCGATTTTAGGACTGGGTCAGGGGTCGGGCTATTCCCTGTACATTCAGGACCGCGGTGGTCTGGGCTATGGCGCGCTGCAAAACGCGGTGAACACCATGTCCGGTGCGATTATGCAGACGCCGGGAATGCACTTCCCGATCTCAACCTACCAGGCTAACGTGCCGCAGCTGGACGTGCAGGTTGACCGCGATAAGGCGAAAGCGCAGGGCGTGTCGCTGACCGATCTCTTCGGGACGCTGCAAACCTATCTGGGCTCGTCGTACGTCAATGACTTCAACCAGTTCGGGCGCACCTGGCGCGTGATGGCGCAGGCCGACGGGCAGTTCCGCGACAGCGTGGAAGATATTGCGAATCTGCGCACCCGCAACAGCCAGGGCGAAATGGTGCCGATTGGCAGCATGGTGAACATCACGACCACCTACGGGCCGGATCCGGTGATCCGCTACAACGGTTACCCGGCGGCGGACCTGATTGGCGATGCCGACCCGCGCGTGCTTTCATCTGCGCAGGCGATGACGCAGCTGGACGTGATGTCTAAGCAGATCCTGCCGAACGGGATGAACATTGAATGGACGGACCTGAGCTTCCAGCAGGCCACCCAGGGGAATACGGCGCTGATCGTCTTCCCGGTCGCGGTGCTGCTGGCGTTCCTGGTCCTGGCTGCGCTGTATGAAAGCTGGACGCTGCCGCTGGCGGTGATCCTCATCGTGCCGATGACCATGCTGTCCGCACTGTTTGGCGTCTGGCTGACCGGGGGCGATAACAACGTCTTCGTGCAGGTAGGGCTGGTGGTGCTGATGGGGCTGGCCTGTAAAAACGCCATTCTTATCGTGGAGTTTGCCCGCGAGCTGGAAATTCAGGGCAAAGGCATCATGGAGGCCGCGCTGGAGGCGTGCCGCCTGCGTTTACGCCCGATTGTGATGACCTCCATCGCCTTTATTGCCGGGACCATTCCGCTGATCCTTGGTCACGGCGCGGGTGCAGAAGTGCGCGGCGTCACCGGGATCACGGTCTTCTCCGGGATGCTGGGCGTGACGCTGTTTGGTCTGTTCCTGACGCCGGTGTTTTACGTGACGCTGCGTAAGCTAGTGACGCGTGGTAAAGAGGAAAGGGAAGTTCTGCCTGCCTAGGGATACTGCAGACAATAAAAAACCGCCTTCATAGTGAAGGCGGTTTTTTTTCGCAACAAATAACGCGTTACGACGTTTTTTGATACTGGGCAATGAGGTCGGGGAGCGGATCCCATCCGCTGCTGTCGGCGTTTTTGACCGCTTCCAGGGCGCTTGCCACGGTATGGCGGGCCAGTACCGCTAACGACGCCTGCTCAGCTTCTTCGGAAATCGATTTGAAATACCAGCAGGCGTTCGCGCTGACCACGCAGCGGGCCGGTACGTCAGGGCGCGACGCCCACAGCTTTTTATCTTCGATGACCGAAAGGTAGATGTCGCGCAGGGAGATCTCTTCCGGCGGGCGACCAAGGTGAATTGAGCCGTTACGGCCAAGCGTTGAGACGATAATGCCGTCACGCGTCAGCGGAACCATCAATTTGCGGATGAAGCTCGGGTTCGCTTCCAGACCGTAGGCCAGAATCGCACTCGTCGAACGTTCACCCAATTGCTCCGCCATCGCTACGCTGAGAACCATCTGCAAAGCTGTCGGGAAGCGGTAATCTAACATTTCTCTGTCCTGGGTTGCGGTGAATCTTGTTCTTTTTGGCACCGCAGAGGTGAATAAGCAATAAACAACAATATAACAAATACGGTAATTATTTTGAAGCAATCTGCGGCATTTGCGATCAAACCCCCGGTTCTGCTTTAGCTAAACGTGCGGTTCGGGAAGTCAACCGTCACCATGAGGCCTCCTTCAGCGGAAGTGCTCAGGTTTACGCTGCTGCTGTGTTGCTGCGCCACCGCTTTGACGATGGCAAGCCCTAGCCCGCTGCCGCTTTGCACCTGATTGGGATCGCGGAAGAAGCGGTCGAACACGCGCTCCCGCAGCTCGGTCGGAATGCCGGGTCCTGCATCTGAAACGCGAAGCCGCGCGAAGCTATCTACTATACGGACATCGACCTGAATCCGCCCGCCCTCGGGGCTGTACTTCACGGCGTTCTCAATAAGATTATCAATGAGCGACACCAGGCGTTCCCTGACGCCTGAGATCCAGATTTCATCCTCGGCGAAGAATTCCAGCTCAATGTTGCGCGCCGACGCTAGCGGCTCCAGCTCGGCCATTCGTTCCTGAATAAGCGTTGTCAGCGGCACGGGCTCCATAGCCGTATCAATACGCGCTTCACTGTGCATCATCAGCAGCAGTTGGTTGACGAGACGCGCGGCGCGGCTGTTGCTGCGAATCACTCCCGCAAGCAGCTCCTGCTGGTTCTCGCTGATGACCCAGGACTGCAGCGCTTCCACGTTGATACGCATCGCCGCGATGGGGGTACGCAGCTCGTGCGCGGCATCCGCAATGAAAACCCGTTCCCTTTCCGCACTTTCACGGACTCTTGCAAGGAAGTCATTGATCGCGTCCACCATCTGACGAAGCTCCCTGTGCCTGGGAACGGCTTTTAAGGGGGAGAGATCGTCAGGCGTGCGTAACGTAATTTCATTGACCACCTTACTCCAGGGGCGCATCGCAATGCGTATTGACAGCCATGCGGGAAACAGCAGAAAAGGGAAGCAAACCAGCAGCGGCAGGATGTAGTAGCCACGTGAGTTCAGATAGATAAAGAAGTTCCAGCCGCTGGCTGGGGTGAAAAGGGTAACCTCCACATCGGACTGAGGGGATTTGAGGGTGCGGCTGGTCCAGGTACGATCTCCACTCTGAACGTGCTCCAGTTCGCCGAACCGGGTGTTTGTTATCCCCGCGGGAGCACCGTCTGAGGCAAAAATAACGGTATTATTTTTGCGAACGATGAGGTTAATCGACAGCACGGGATCTTCCCCTCCGCCGTAACCTTCACGCAGGGCCTGGCTGAAGTCTTCCAGTACTGCGGTACGGTCCTGCGGGCGTCCGTCCATACGCTCGGCCAGGGTAAAAACGGTGTCGTACGTTTTACTGCCCGTGAGGATGGGAGGGCTGCGCAGGTCCTCCCAGAGAATGAAGGTTAAAAAAAGACACCACAGCAGGGTCAGCAGCAGCATCTGGGCGATGATAATTCGACGTACCAGCGTCGGGCGTCTCAGGTGATACCAGACGTTTTGCATCAGCCGGTCACCTTCTGAATGGATACGGTATCAATGACGTACCCGACGCCCCGCACCGTTCGCACATAGCCGTCGCCGATCTTTCGCCGCAAATTCCCCATATGCACGTCGAGCGCATTACTGAGGTTCTCTTTGTTGCCGAATATCCGTTCTTCCAGAAACCGTCGCGTAATCACGCGGTCAGCGCGCAGCATCAGCGTTTCCAGTAGCGCGTATTCACTGGCCGTCAGATCGATATGACGCGCACTTACCGTCACGCGACGCGTCGGGACATGAAGAGATAAGCCTCGAATTTCTATCGCCTCATTCTCGAAACCGTAGCTGCGCCGCGCCAGGGCTCTGACTCGCGCCAGCAGCTCGGCGAGAATAAAAGGTTTGACGAGATAGTCGTCTGCACCGGCATCCAGCCCGCTCAGCCGATCCTGCAACGTGCCTCGCGCCGTCAGGATGATGACCGGGATCCCCTTGAGCTGCTGACGCAAACGCGTCATCAGGCTCATGCCATCGCCGTCGGGCAGTCCCAGGTCGAGCAAAATAAGTTCCGGCACGCAGACGTCCAGCTGATGCAGCGCATCTTCTTTACGGCGTACCCATATGACGTCAAATCCTTGATCTGAGAGGGCGATACGTACGCCATTGCCGAGATCGAGGTCGTCTTCGATTAGTAGAATTTTCACACTGGTAACTGTATCAACCGTGAATGAAGAACATCTTAAGAAAAAACGGTATCAGGAAATCTGTCCGGGTTACAGCATCTGCTCGCGCTTCAGTGTTTCTTCATTTTCGGCTCATCAGAACCTTAGGGTCAGTATTCAAAATGGGCGTTCTGGCGGTTAACCGCATGCATCGTCATCATTTGAATCCAAAAGGGCTTCTGTAATGAGAAACATCGAACTGCGTCATACGTTCCCCCATTTACTTTCGGGCCGCAGCCTGAAAAACATCGCGCCGGGCGTCGTTCTGGCGTTACTGGCCGCACCCGTGCTGGCGGCAGAACAGAGTCAGGATAACGTCTTAACCCTGGGGGGCGGCGTGGACGTCGCGCCACGCTACTCGGGTTCAGATAAAACTCGCGTCAGCGCAGCTCAGGTGGTGGATTACGCCATGGCCAACGGTTTTTTTATCGGTACCACGCGGGGGATCGGTTACGGCAACAACATTGGTAACCTGGATTACAGCGCAGCGCTGAGCTATCGAGTTGGTCGTAAAGATAAAGACGTGAGCAGCGATTCGATCAGCTCCGGCAGCGACGAGCTACGGGGGATGGGCGAGATAAAAGGCTCGGCTATTGTTGTGCCTGGGCTGGAGTACAAGGTGACCGACTGGCTTCATCTGCAGCTGCAGGCTGAGGTACCGGTTTCTGAAAGGGACAACGGTGAAGCGGTACATTTCGGCATTTCCAGCCCGTTCTACACCTCACCAACAAATGCGGTGACGCTGGCGCTGACCGGCAGTTGGGGATCCGACAAGTATATGCAGACGTATTACGGGGTCAACGCCGCCCAGTCGGCCGCATCGGGATTTGCCCGACATGACGCCGGGGCCGGGATTTATGCCTGGTCGATGAACCTTGACTGGACCCACAAGCTCACCTCGCGCTGGAGCGTGCTTGCCTCTGCGGGCGTTACGCAGCTGACGGGGGATGCGGGCGATAGCCCGATTGTGCATCGTAAAACGTCCCCTACGGGGAGTTTGAAGGTGACGTACAGTTTTTGATGGTTGGCCGTGGTGGCTTAACGTTTTGAGCGCGCACTAACAATGTAGATAAGCCGCTCCGGTTGAGATGGCGGGGCGGTTATCCTTGCTGATAGTTACAGCACTGCACATGTGGTTGACGGATTTATCTAAAGCTCCATTGTGCTGTAATGACAAACACGGAGGGGATGATAATATCCACATCCATTCCAAAATAAGACATAAATCTTTAGTTTATTGAGTACAGTTTTATTTCATCGGCAGAGCAGCCTCCAGGTATAATGTCCGCTCAGATAAACGGCAAAGAGGGTGTGATAAGATGCTGACATATATCACCATAGGTACAAATGACCTTCAGCGCTCCGTGGCGTTTTATGACGCTGTTTTTAGAGTACTTGGCTATTCACGTGTACCTGCCTGGACAGAAGGTTGGGCAATGTGGGGAGATGAGAATAATCCGGAGGAGGGTTTCAGCTTCTGTATTTGCCCTCCTTTTGACGGGCATCCCGCAACGGCGGGAAACGGGACAATGTTCGCATTCCGTGCCGATAACGCGGACCTTGTCAGACGGTTCCATGCGGCAGGCCTCCTTGCGGGCGGGAAGAATGAAGGCGCGCCGGGTACACGAACCGCGTACGGACCCGATTTTTATGTTGCCTACCTGCGCGATCCTGATGGGAATAAGCTGGCATGTGTTTGTCAGCATTATTCTCCGGAGGCAGATGAGGATTCAAAGGAACAATAGTTACTCCACGGATGAAATTTAGGATGTTTGGCGGTGACTAAATCAGCCGTGTAATAGGGCGTTCCCAACGAGTAATCTTAATTCAGTACACGGCTGGCGCAGACTGCCTCTGGCTCGATGCGGACGATCTGACTGTGCTTAAGGTCCGCAGTGAGCGAAAAGCGGACCTTAGTGTTGTCCGCCGATTGGCCATGTTTCGGCGAGCCGCGTGGTATTCCGTACCGGAAACGTCGCCAGTACCTCACTGGCGTTGCTGGTAACGACGTTATGGTCAATCACCTGCTTTTAACAAGCCGATTGCATGGTCAAGTTGCTTGTAGAGCTTGTCTCTCAAATCATCTAATGCGTCATTTTCTCGAATTAGAGGCATCCCTTTTTTATGAAGAACAATATCGTTAAATGATCCCATCCCGCCGTAAAGTTTTTTCAATGAATAAATGGATGATTCAAAATCAATATCGAGCTCGATCGCCAGTTTTTCAAATGTTTTTGCCCATGAATCCTCCTCATTTGAGGATAGTATTTTAATGATCTCGATTACTGTTTTCTTTATTTCATTTTTCATTTCCAGTCACCACTTACATGTATCTTAACGCCATTTTCTTTAAAAATAAGAAAACTGCATATAGCCAATATCCATACAGAAACTGAACCATAAATCATCACCCATCCGAAACCTTGAGATAGCGCTCCCTGGACAGTAGTACTGGAAATGTTCATAACTGGGGTGATCTGTTCCATCATCGTAATATTTCCTGCAGACAGCCCCTCAGCCAACTGACGCAATTGCGTGAAATCCGTTGCTCCTGATAATGTGGAACGAAGGTAGTCGGATATCCCTTCGACAAGAATAAACCCCATCAGTGCAATATTGATGGCAAGGCTGATCATTCGTGCGCTGATGTCAATGCCAGAAGCCATTCCAGCGCGCTCATTCGCCACTGAACCTGTTGTGGTATTCGTCACTGGCGTATTGGTAATACCCAGCCCAATACCCGCCAGCAGACATCCCGGCAGCATTGTTAACCAACTTGCAGACTCCAGGCTACTGCCCCATTTCATCAGAAGAAAACCTGCTCCTATAGTAAATAGCCCGGCCGGAATGACAACCTCTGCACGGTATCGTAGGGACAACTTTTCGCCCACTGGTGGAAATACCAATGTTGGCAATGTATAGGCCAATAGTGAGAGTCCTGCAGCGACATTGCTATAACCTAAAACATTCTGAAAATACAGTGGGATATATATCATGAAGGGCCAGAAGCTGAAGTTCATACCAACCGAACCGAGCAATGCCCCAGAGAAGCGACGGATACGAAACACCGAGAAGTCAAACATAGGCGCACTATTACTACGTTCTGCCATGATAAAGATGACCAAACAGAGTAGCGTTGCACCGAGGAGAGTAATGGCAACAGGACTTATGAAGCCTAATGTGGGTGCCTGAGTGATGTACCAGACAAGTCCAAATACGGACAGTGACAGGAATATGATACCTTTGACATCAAGACTGCGTTCCTGAGGGTCACGAGATTCCTCAACACCCATAAATACAAGTGCTAACGCGATAATAGCTATCGGAACATGAACAAGAAAGACCCATTCCCAACTTGAAATGGCGACAATTGCGGCGCCGATAATCGGACCAAAACCCAGCCCCAAGCCAAAAACAATGCCCCATGAGCCAAAAGCCTTTCCACGTGCCCCACTTTCAGTAAACTGATTGGACAACACTGCGATCTGGCAAATTAACATGGCTCCTCCCGCCATACCCTGCAAAAAGCGACCGGCAATGAGAACTGACGTATTTGTTGCCAGTCCGCAAACTAACGTCGTCACGCTGAATAACATCAGGCTGACAACAAAAAGGCGTTTGCGCCCGTAACGGTCAGCCAAAGTGCCAATAGCCATCAGTATAGCGGTGCAGGCGAGCGTATAGGCATTTATAATCCACTGCAATTCTTTGAAATCACTAAGCAATACTGTTTCAAGTGTAGGTAGTATCACTGGAATGCTTGATATTTCCAGACCGAACATCAACGAAGCCAGACAGACAGCCGCAAGAGTTAATGCATTTTTGGCTGAGGGGGAGATGGTCATGGTGGTTCCCTGTAGCTTGAGATAGCTGAACATTAATTCCCGGCTTTAAACAAGCCGGACATTATTATCATGAGGTGCAATTAATATTTGAGCTCTTATTTTGGCGTCATTGACGCTATGACGGAAATGATATAATTTCGTTACATTAATTAAATTTCATCATTAATCGTAGATATGGACTTTGACACCAATCTTTTACGGGCTTTTATCGCAGTCAAGGACACTGGGAGTTTCACGAGGGCGGCTCAGCGACTGAACCTTACCCAATCCGCCATCAGTCACCAAATCCGTCGCCTTGAAGAGCAGGCGGGCACGCCTTTGCTGATGCGAACGACACGTAGTCTGACTCTGACAGAAGATGGAGAAGACTTCGTTCGTTACGCCGACCAGGTTTTACGTGCTCAGGATGCTTTGGTCCGCCGTTTCCAGCGTTCCTCAGTCTCCGGCGTGGTGCGGTTTGGTGTGCCCGAAAACTTCATGGGAAATCGGCTTCCGCCTCTGTTGTCAAGATTCGCCCATCTTTTTCCGGATGTTCGACTTGATGTCACTGTGGATACTTACTTGAACTTGCAGTCAGAAGTCGATGCTAACGGGCTGGACCTGGCAGTGGTGATGTCTTTGTCAGGTAAGCACGATGATGGCATGGTGTTACGAAAAACACAGTTTGTCTGGGCAGCAGCGCGATCTTTTGAATATAAGTGTGACACGCCACTACCTCTGGCATTTGCTCCGGAACCTTGTGTTCATCGACAGATTGGAGTTAAAGCCCTGGACGGAGCCGACGTTAAGTGGCGTATGGCCTTTACATCACCAAGCCAGCAGGGATTGCGTGCTGCGGTTCTGGCTGGACTTGCTATTACGGCCATACCACATAGTGACCTGGAGCCGGGGATGACCGTTATTGACAGACAATACGGTTTACCAGAATTGCCGACCGCTTACTTCACTCTCATTTGGAGCAGGAGGGGAAAGACTCCTTCCGCTATTGAGTTTGGAAATCTTCTGTATGAGATGGCTGGTGTCGTTGCCGAATAAAGAGTTGAATTGGCCTGCTCCCCATTGCTCCACACAAACAGTTATTCGTTACGTCCCCTCCTGGCACGAAGCGGACAAGATGGCTAGGCTGAAGGTCTGTTGTGAGCGAAAAGCAGACAGAGGCCGTTGAGTGTTGTATAACGATTTCATTTGAGCTGATAGTGTTATGAGAAAGGGAAAATGGGCACAGAAAATAGAGATAATTTCTCCTCCAAGACTAAAAATTAAAGGACAAATAACATGACACCAGAGTTACTAAATACAATAGGGCTGACTTCTAATATTTTGGGTGTAATTCTAATTTTCTTCTTTGGGCTGCCTCAGCCATCACATGATGAAGGTGTGTCTTTAGGGTTGGGGGACGGTACGCCTTTGGGAGATGGAACAACGGTCGGGGAGAGGAATGTTAAAATCCGTAAGCGAAAAACTCGTTATAAAATTTCCGCCTACGTTGCGCTCAGTTTAATGCTTTTGGGTTTCGTACTTCAATTTTTAGCTTTGCATATTGATCTAATTCAATTTCATTAACCCTCGGGACTCTTAGCAATGTCCGCTTCTGGCACGAAGCGGACTAGGTCACTGAGGTGAAGGTTCGCTATGAGCGAAAAGCGGACATTGTATTTATGAATGACTTTTCATTGCCAAGTAAAATATTATTTGCCGCTTTTTTCTGGTTAATCACGAACACCATCATAATCATTAAGTATTTGCATCAACAGTATTCTTGGTATGTCTTTTGTGGATACTCTGAAACTGGTACTCAGACGCGAGGAAATTATAGCGGAAGTAATTTTATTATGATCGTAGGCGATGGCCATATGCTTTCCTATATTCTGTCGGGTCATTTCCGACAACCTTTTGCCACATTCATCGGAAAAACTAAAGATTAAATTCTCTGCACCTGTCTCATCCTTCTCTACATAATCAATTGACTTTACACATCCAGGGGAAAAAGAAGTCTTCTCATTACCGACCGAAAAAAACAAACTCCCTTTTGCTGCAGTCGATGTCAATGGCACAAGCACTGCGAGTAACAACACCCCAAACTTGATTTGCATCTTCTTCTCCTTTTGTTCGTTGACCTGCTCCCCATAAATTAACTTATATCAACGTTATCAACGTTATCAACGTCTGCTTCTGGCGCAAACCTGACATTGGAGAAATAGTAGGTCAGTTTGGATCGAGGAGCGGAAGTATGCAATCGCTCTCATAGTTGATGTCAGAGGCACGCATGTCAGCCCAGGAAATGTTGTCAGTTACTCTATCCAGGGGACAGGTTCACCAATATGCTTACAGACAGGTGCATTATGCTGAAATACAGTCCTACTGAAACTACCAAAAAATCCGCTCATGACATAAAGAGTACATGGCCTGAAGCAGCATGGCGGAGTTGAGCAAAGCGCGCCATTCAACACATAATCATGATGCTAGCCGCGCATGTCGAAGCCGGATTTTTGAAAATCTCTATAAACTTCTGGATTGCTGAAGGCCGGGAATTTGGCTTTATGGGCGGCTGATTTTATCGCTTCGCAATAGGCTCTATTGCCGTTACTGGTTGAGATGCTTAAAGGTGTGCCATCCTGAGCAAATTCCATATGCAACCTGCATTTTTTCCCTTTCCAGTTTTGTGGCTCTTCAATTTCGGCGTTTATTGCCGCCCTGATTGCCCGCGCCTGCGCGCCCCATTCATCCCGATCGTCCCAGCGTCCTGAACCGCAATTACCCGTTGCCGTGGTCTTATGGCAACCGGAAGGGTGTAGCGGCGCGCATCCCGCGGCCAGGTTCACCAGTATAGCCACCATAGCGATTTTCTTTACTGCTTGAGACATTCCCACTTCTTACCCCGCAATCCATTTAAGCTTCAGTAATGTTTAAATATTCTTCCGTAATTCCTGGCCTCTTTTCAACTACCAATAACGGGTTACAACGTCGGCGACCTGGCTGCCGGTTCCACCTCCGACTAACCGTTCGTTTTTGAACTATGTTTAACACCAGTCAGAATAATAAAATGGTTAAGCATTTACAGGACCTGAGCGGCGGGGCCTCCGTCCGGAGCATTTGAAAGCCAGAACCTCACATAAAAGTGTGCCAACATCTCGTGGGTAATATTAATGTCCGGAGAATAACGTGGTCGGAAAGCTATTGTTGAACTACATGCCAGGGCTACAAAATTTGTTAGCCTACGATAAAAGCTGGCTAAAACATGATGTTAAAGCCGGGTTATCCGTTGCGGCTGTCGCGCTACCCGTTGCTATTGCTTATGCTGAGCTGGCGGGGGTTGGGGCAATAGTAGGGCTGTATTCCTGCATTTTACCGATGATAGCTTATGCACTGTTTGGCTCTTCACGTCAGCTTATTGTTGGCCCTGATGCCACGACCTGCGCGGTGATTGCGGCCGTCGTGTTTCCTCTCTCTGCAGGTAACCCCGAACTGCACTGGCAACTGACGATCATCATGACATTGATGATGGGCGGGTGGTGCCTCCTTGCCAGTAAATTTCGCCTGGGGGCACTTGCCGATCTGCTTTCTCATCCCATTCTTACGGGTTTGCTGAATGGCGTAGCCGTGACGATTATTGTCGGGCAATTAGGCAAGGTTTTTGGGATCAAGCTAGATGAAGCGCAGGTTATTGAGAAAATAATGGCCTTGCCAGGCCGACTTTCGGACAGCCATTTATTAACGATAGGGATATCGCTTATAACGTTAATTATTTTAATGGTTATCAAAACGTACCGCAGCCAGTGGCCAGCACCTTTAATTGCCATTGTGATAACAACGGCACTGGTATGGGGGACATCTGCGCAACAGTATGGTATTGCCACTATCGGTGGGGATGGCTTCCAGTCTGGTTTACCCGTCGTTCACTGGGGGGCGTTCCAGCCCGGTCCGATGCGTGATTTAGTGATCCCGGCGCTGAACCTGGCCCTGGTGAGTTTTGTCAGTCTGATGCTGACCGCCCGCAGTTTCGCCGCAAAAAATGGCTATGAAATTAATGCTGATGCTGAGTTCCGGGCTCTGGGTATTGCGAACATTATGTCTGGGTTATCTCAGGGGTTTGCTATCAGTGGCGCCGATTCCCGGACCGCGGTTAATGATTCGGTTGGTGGGAAAAGTCAGCTGGTTTCCGTGGTCGCAGCCTTACTCATCGGTATCGTCGTGGTATTTTTCACTCAACCATTACAATACATTCCGGTATCTGCGTTAGGTATTGTTCTAATGTATGCATCGTGGTCATTGATTGATTTACGAGGGCTATGGAACCTGAGGCGCAGAAATAAACAGGCATTTCGCCTGGCTTTCTTCACCTTTGGCTGTGTGTTAATTATCGGCGTTATCCAGGGGATCGGCCTTGCGGTGTTGCTTGGGCTGTTACAGTTCCTTCGTACGGTGTTTCGTCCCTCTGAGCACCTGCTGGGCACTGACGAAGATGGAATGATTCACTCGTTAGGGAATACCACCGATATTAAAATGGTTCCTGGCGTACTGATGTATCGATTTAACTCACCGTTGACCTATTTTAATGTGGCTTATTTTAAACGCCGGGTATTGAACCTGGTTGATGGTGCCGCTTTACAGCCTAAATGGGTGGTGATTGATGCCGTTGCCTGCTTCACCTATTCAGACATCAGTGTCCTGGCAACCATTAATGAGTTAAAGCGTGACCTGAAAGGTCGACAGATTAAATTAATCCTCGCGGGCAGGAAAACGGAATTAACACGCTGGTTTAAAGACAGTCGGCCAACAATGAATGATGATGACATGATTCTGGCGCCAGACCTCTACCTGGCACTTCGGTTCATTCAAAGTAAAGAGAGTGCGAGTGAGGGAGAATCAGTCGGTGACACATAACCAAATACTGGTTAAAGGCTTGTAACGCATGCTACTGGCAGGCAGGGACCCCTCACAATTTCTACCACCGAGGCTCAGCTACTGTTGGCCTGGACAGTGAGATGTTCCTTGCCTGTCTTACTTTCTTCTGCCATCTATCTCAGTAAAAACTGAATCAGCTGAACAAAGATATACACTGCCGCCGCCACTCGTATTGCCTGCCAACCCCATCTGAGATAGCGCCATTCATAGCGTTCTCTGGCATTAGCCTCTGCTATAGCGGAGTCATAACGCTTTTTTTTCTTTCTCCTGACTTCGTCTATTACCCACAGGATGAGAATAAAGATAATGATGGTTTTCTGAAATATGGGATTATCCACTAAAAATGACTCCGGCTTGCTCGCTGAAAAAGCAGAATAGATGAACAGCCGTCACGTATCCACCACTAAATGTGGGGGTATAAATGAAGTTTACCCTGATTCGATTTTGAGATGACCCTCCCATAGCCGGTTTCTCCGCTGTGAATGCGCAATCTCTGATGCGAAGTATCAGGCTGACGGTTATAAGCAAGGAGCGGACCTTAAGTACCATTCATTTTCGCCGGAACAAAAATAGATAGGGTAGTGCCTACAAATAAATGAACTCATAATTCACAATGTAACTTCCAATATTATTCACACGAGCCGTTACCCACACCCCAGTCATTCCCTGCTTACGATGGCTGTGCAGATATTCTTTGTTTGTACAAAGCTGTATCCATCTGTTGGTGTTCTGATCTTTTAACCAGAGACCCGCTTCACAATGGCCATACTTACCTCTCGAAGGCCCCGGAAAGACAACCTCATATTCAGATTCATAGCCAATTATTTTGTCCGGGAAGAGATAGATATAAATATCATAACAATTTAAGCTCAATACAAAACCAAGGCAAAAGCCGCTAAAAAAAGCATTGGCAATATATTCTAATGTTTTGTTAAAAGTGCGCAGATAAAAAGCGCGCATAACAAAAATTGTTCCAATCAAAACGCCAAGTGAAATATATGTCATCCATTCAGGAACGGATTTTTTTAATATAGTATTATGGGAGATGCCAGATGCCCATGACATATACCAGAGCCATCCACCTAAAACGATGAATATCACGGCTGTAACAAGTAATTTCTTGCGTTTATCTTCGAAGGAATAATTTTTAGTCATGGTTTTGTTTTGTATGTATCAAACGAAAGTGTTGACCTTACCAGGAAAAGCTATTTTATATTATTAAATTCAATATGCCTCCTGTTTCGAGTTAAATTTTTTAAGCCTCCTCTTTTGACCGTAGCTTGCCCGCAAACCGCGAGCAAGCCACACCCCTTAGCGATACAGCGTCTTTTCCGCAACCGGAATAAGCAGCCCGGATCGCCAGTCCGCAAGCGTCAGCTGCGCAAGCTTACCCAGCGCGATATAAAACGGATGGTTGGCGTTCTCGACAAACACCGTCAGGAAGCGGGTACTCCACGGCAGCAGGTGCCACGCCAGAAGCTGAGCGCACTCCGCCTCGCGGCCGTTCTCGGCCAGCCATGCCGCCAGCAGCAGTAATGTCCCGAAGTGATCTTCCGGTTCATTCTGCTGCATTTCAAATGCGATATTATTCTCCCGCATCCACTGGCGCAGCGCGAGGGTCGAGTCGCCAAACAGCACGGATTCGCGGTCCAGCCAGACGGAGCCCCACGGTGGAGCGGGCAGGGCGTAAGGACCAATAAACAGCCGTTGCCAGGCGTCCGCCAGCGGCTCATCGGCAGACGCGGCAAAGGTGTCGGCTACGGGCCGCAGCGTTTCCGGCGGCAGAGGCCAGTCCTGAACCCATTCGCCCGCAGTGAGGGCCTGCACCAGCGGCGCGGCCTGCTCGCTGTCTGGTGCGAAATAAAACAGCGCACCCAGCACCCGGGCGCTGAACGCGAACGATTCACGATGTGAGACGTCTTTCATTACATCTTCCTTGTTCGCGCGGAGGGTGTCCGCGCGACGGTGTTAAACGATCATACAAATCATAGAATAAACTACGGTCAAGCCATTCACCCGCTACACCTTCTCGATCTGTACCAGATTGGTGTGCTGCGGGTTGCCTTTCGCCAGTGGTGAAGGGCGGTGCGTGGTCAGGGTGTTGATGCATGAGCCGTAGTCGATACGATCGCCACTCATATTGGCGTCGTGCCAGGCGCCCTGGCCCATGGCGCTCACGCCGGGCATGATGCGCGGCGTCACTTTTGCTTCAATTCTCACCTCGCCGCGACGATTAAAGACGCGCACCGTATCGCCGTTCTTGATGCCGCGCTTTTCGGCATCGACGGGATTAAGCCAGACCTCCTGACGGCAGGCCGCTTTCAGCACGTCGACGTTACCGTAGCTCGAGTGGGTACGGGCCTTAAAGTGGAAGCCAAACAGCTGCAGCGGAAACTGCGCACGCTCGGGCGCGTCCCAGCCGTCGAAGGTTGATGCGTAGACGGGCAGCGGGCTGATGGTTTCATCTTTTTCCAGCTCCCAGGTGGCCGCAATCTCCGCCAGCTTACTGGAGTATATTTCAATCTTGCCCGATGGTGTTTTCAGCGGATTGGCTTCCGGGTTCTCGCGGAATTTTTTATAGGCCACGAAGTGGCCGTTTGGATCTTTACGCTTGTAAATACCCATTTTTTTCAGCTCGTCATAGGACGGCAGTTGAGGGTCTTTTTCGAGCATTTTGGCATACAGGTACTGCAGCCACTGTTCCTGCGTGCGTCCTTCGGTAAATTTCTGATGAATATCCGGTCCGAGGCGTTTCGCCACTTCGCTCATGATCCAGTAGATCGGCTTGCGTTCAAACTTCGGCGCGGTCACGGGCTGGAGGAAAATCAGATAGCCCATATTGCCCGCATAATCGTTCGGAATGATGTCTTCCTGCTCGACGGTCATCAGGTCCGGCAGCACGATATCGGCGTACTTCGCTGACGATGTCATGAAGTTATCGATGACCACAATCATCTCGCACTTGCTTTCATCCTGCAGGATTTCGTGGGTTTTATTGATATCGGAGTGCTGGTTGATGATGGTGTTGCCCGCGTAGTTCCAGATGAACTTAATCGGCACGTCCAGCTTATCTTTCCCCCGCACGCCGTCGCGCAGGGCGGTCATCTCCGGCCCGCGGGCGATGGCGTCCGTCCAGCTGAAGCAGGAGATTTGCGTTTTGACCGGGTTGTCCGGCAGCGGCATACGTTCAATGGTGATGGTGTAGGTTGACTCCCGCGCGCCGCTGTTACCGCCGTTGATCCCCACGTTCCCAGTCAGAATAGGCAGCATGGCGATGGCGCGGGACGTCAGCTCGCCGTTTGCCTGGCGCTGTGGTCCCCAGCCCTGACAGATGTAGGCCGGCTTCGCGGAGCCGATTTCGCGGGCAAGCTTAACGATGCGATCCGCCGGAATGCCGGTGATGCGTGAGGCCCACTCTGGCGTTTTCGCCGTGTGGTCATCGCCCTGGCCGAGAATATAGGCCTTGTAGTGACCGTTAGCGGGCGCGCCTTCCGGCAGCGTTTTTTCGTCATAGCCGACGCAGTATTTATCCAGGAACGGCTGGTCCACCAGGTTTTCGTCGATCAATACCCAGGCAATGCCCGCCACCAGCGCGGCATCGGTACCCGGACGGATCGGGATCCATTCATCTTCGCGTCCGGCTGCGGTATCGGTATAGCGCGGGTCGATGACGATCATGCGGGCGTTGGAGCGCTCGCGTGCCTGCTCCAGATAATAGGTAATCCCGCCGCCGCTCATGCGCGTTTCCGCCGGGTTATTGCCGAACATGACCAGCAGTTTGGTGTTTTCGATGTCGGACGTGCTGTTACCGTCGTTGCTGCCGTAGGTATAGGGCATCGCGCAGGCGATTTGCGCCGTGCTGTAGGTGCCGTAGTGGCTCAGAAAACCGCCGTAGCAGTTCATCAGGCGCGCCACCAGCGAAGCGTAAGGGGAGGAGCGGGTGATATTGCCGCCGACAATGCCGGAGGAATAGTTAATATACACCGCTTCGTTACCGTATTTGGCCACCACGTCTTTCAGGCTGGCGGTAATGGCGTTCAGTGCCTCATCCCATGTTATGCGCTCGAACTTGCCTTCACCGCGTTTGCCCACGCGCTTCATCGGGTAGTTCAGACGGTCAGGGTGATTGATACGACGGCGAATTGAACGTCCGCGCAGGCAGGCTCGCACCTGATGGTTACCGTAAATATCCTCGCCGGTGTTGTCCGTTTCGACCCAGTACACTTCATTGTCACGTACGTGCAGACGCAGCGCACAGCGGCTGCCGCAGTTGACCGAGCAGGCGCCCCACACCACGGTATCCTCAGGCGGCTGGACGGCGTTCTTCACCGCCGCGGCGGCGCTTTTTAAACCAAACGGAAGCGAGATCCCGCCAGCGGCAAGCGCCAGAGAACCTATCGCCGTAGATTTCACGAGAGTTCGACGGCTAATTCCGCCGTGATGTTCAATATCGGACATGGCTCACCCCATCATTATAATTGCGTATTATTTTCCCCGAAATGATATCCGGGCTAATGATGGGGTGAGTGTTACTGATTTGGGGGGACTAAATATTAATCCTTATCAAATCAAAGGGGATTGAAGCTCAATTACTGAGGTTCAGCTGCCGCACCACTGCCGGTGCGGGTGTATAAAATTTTAAAGGTGTCGTTGGCGCAGTGGCCCACCACCTGCGTGCCCGCCTGATCGGCCTGGTCGTTAGGCACAATGCTCAGCGTAAAGCCTGACTCAGGCACGCCGTTGTTGATAATCTTCTGCTGAATGTCGCTTTTCACGCGCTCGCAGGAATCCGGTGCCGCCAGCGCGGCCGTTGAGGCACTCATTAACAGCAGGGCGGTAATCCAGGGTAACCGTTTCATCTGTAGCTCCTTTTCTCTGTGTAGAGATTAATTTTAGCAGGCTTCGTGTAAACAACTGTATTTGCTAATATGATTGGGAATAATCTCCCTTTACGGTAATAAATGTGAAGAAATACGCAGCGATAACGCTACTGGCAGCAACACTGGTGGGGTGCGACAACAGCTCCGCGCCGCTGTCGTTTACGCCCGAGATGGCGAGTTTTTCGAACGAATTTGATTTTGATCCGCTGCGCGGCCCGGTCAAAGACTTTACTCAGACGCTGTTCAACGAGAAGGGCGAAGTGTCCAAACGGGTCACCGGCACCGTCTCGACGGAAGGGTGTTTCGATACGCTGGAGCTGCACGACCTGGAGGCCAACACCGGCGTGGCGCTGGTGCTGGATGCCAATTACTATCTTGACGCAGAAACCCAGCAGCGAAAAGTGAAGCTGCAGGGGAAATGCCAGCTGGCCGAACTGCCGTCAGCCGGGGTGACGTGGGATACCGACGACAACGGTTTTGTGGTGGCGGCGCACGGCAAAGAGATGGAAGTGAAGTATCGCTACGATGCGGATGGTTACCCGCTGGGCAAAACCACCGTCTCCGGGGATCAGCACCTGTCCGTCCAGTCGACGCCGTCTAAAGATGTTCGCAAAAGAATGGATTACTCGGCGGTGAGCATGTTGAATGACAAGCCGCTGGGTAACGTCAAGCAGAGCTGCGATTACGACCGCCACAATAACCCGGTGAGCTGCGATCTGACGATCACCGACGACAGCGTCAAACCCGCCGTTGAGCGCAAATACACCATCAAGAACACGATTGATTATTACTGAGAATAAAACCGCGCAGGTTACTGCGCGGTTGGTTTCAGCAGGCTGGCGCCTGACGGTTTGTGCCCGGCCAGATGCTGATGCTGGAAGATGCACATGCGAATGGTATTGCGGTATTCACCGTTGATAAAGAACTCGTGAATCAGCTCGCCTTCCACCATAAAGCCCAGCTTGCGGTAGATATGGATCGCTTTCTCGTTCTCTTTGTCCACAATCAGGTAAAGCTTGTAGAGATTCAGAACGTTGAATCCGTAATCCATTGCCAGCTTCGCTGCCCGTGAGGCAAGGCCTTTTCCCTGATGCTCAGGGGAGATGATGATCTGGAACTCCGCCCGACGGTGAACGTGGTTGATTTCAACCAGCTCAACAAGACCGGCTTTTTCGCCTTCACACTCCACCACAAACCGACGTTCACTCTGATCGTGAATGTGCTTATCGTAGAGATCGGATAGCTCGACAAACGCCTCGTAAGGCTCTTCGAACCAGTAGCGCATCACGCTGGCATTATTATCGAGCTGGTGGACGAAACGCAGGTCTTCACGCTCCAGCGGACGGAGTTTAACTTCGCAGGATCCAGACATTACGGGGCTACCGTGCGGCCAGTGCGGCGATCCAGGCAGCGCAGGGTGTTAGGCTCCCAGTAGGCATTGACGTTTGCACTTTGCTGACACTTATCGCGCGCGTCAAAAGCGACATCTTCTTTGTCCCACTCTTTTTCAGCACGTTTGTTGACCTTCTGACGAAGGTTACGGGTGTCATTCCATTGTTCTTTGTCCATGGCGGCGTTCTGGCGGCTTTGCGCGCTGTCACCAGACTCAATAATGAGCTTGCTGGTTTCCGCTGTCGCAGAGGCGGCAAAGGCGAACGATGACAGCGCCAGCAGGGCTGTCAGACAAAGGCGTTTGCTTAATGTGGTCATAGCGTTTCCTTTTAAATGGGTGCAGATAATCAAGTTACCCCGTACAGATTCTACACTAAAGCGAAATGACGGCATACCCGCGGAGCAAGTATGGAAAAGTAAAGGGCATCATCAGGTATAATGGTTAAATAGATCCTCACCTGACGTGAAATATGCTTAAAACGACGCTGCTTTTTTTTGCCACCGCGCTATGCGAAATCATCGGCTGCTTCCTGCCCTGGCTCTGGCTGAAGAAGGGAGGAACCGTATTGTTGCTCATTCCGGCAAGCGTCGCGCTGGCCCTGTTTGTCTGGCTGTTAACGCTGCATCCGGCGGCCAGTGGGCGCGTTTACGCGGCTTACGGTGGTGTTTATGTGTGTACTGCGCTGCTGTGGTTACGCGTGGTGGACGGCATCAAGCTCAGCGCATACGACTGGGCCGGGGCGCTGATTGCCCTGTGCGGTATGCTGATTATTGTGGCGGGATGGGGGCGCGCCTGAGTCCCCGGGTTTTGTGATCGTTAGCTGATTTTATGATCATTATACTTGTATGGTAGCAGGGTTGATGGGTAAATTTCCAGCATCACAACGAACGATGTAAGGAAAGGAATTATGAAGATTGTCGCGGCTGACGTGTTTGTTACCTGCCCGGGGCGGAACTTTGTCACCCTTAAAATCACCACCGATGAGGGGATTGTCGGCCTCGGTGACGCTACGCTGAACGGGCGCGAGCTCTCCGTTGCCTCGTACCTGAAGGATCATCTTTGCCCCCAGTTGATTGGCCGCGATGCGCACCGCATCGAAGACATCTGGCAGTTTTTCTATAAGGGCGCCTACTGGCGTCGCGGACCGGTCACCATGTCGGCCATCTCCGCCGTGGACATGGCGCTGTGGGACATCAAAGCCAAGGCGGCCAACATGCCGCTCTACCAGCTGCTGGGCGGCGCCTCCCGGGAAGGGGTGATGGTCTACTGCCATACTACCGGCCACACCATTGACGACGTGCTGGAAGATTACGCCCGTCATAAAGAGATGGGCTTCAAGGCGATCCGCGTACAGTGCGGCGTGCCGGGCATGAAAACCACCTACGGCATGGCCAAAGGAAAGGGGCTGGCCTATGAGCCTGCGACCAAAGGCGACTGGCCGGAAGAGCAGCTCTGGTCTACCGAAAAATACCTCGATTTCACGCCGAAGCTGTTCGACGCGGTGCGCAGTAAATTCGGCTTCAATGAGCACCTCCTGCACGACATGCACCACCGCCTGACGCCAATTGAAGCGGCGCGCTTCGGCAAGAGCATCGAAGCATTCCGCATGTTCTGGATGGAAGATCCAACGCCTGCGGAAAACCAGGCCTGCTTCCGCCTGATCCGCCAGCACACCGTCACCCCCATTGCGGTAGGCGAAGTGTTTAACAGCATCTGGGACTGCAAGCAGCTTATCGAAGAGCAGCTTATCGACTATATCCGCACCACCATTACCCACGCGGGCGGGATTACCGGGATGCGTCGCATCGCCGACTTTGCCTCGCTCTATCAGGTGCGTACCGGTTCACACGGCCCGTCGGATCTGTCGCCCGTTTGCCATGCCGCCGCGCTGCATTTCGACCTGTGGGTACCGAACTTTGGCGTGCAGGAATATATGGGCTACTCCGAACAGATGCTGGAGGTCTTCCCGCACAGCTGGCGCTTTGATAACGGCTATATGCATCCGGGCGACAAGCCAGGGCTGGGCATTGAGTTTGATGAAAAACTGGCGGCGAAATACCCCTACGATCCGGCCTATCTGCCGGTGGCCCGCCTTGAAGACGGCACGCTGTGGAACTGGTAAGCGAGGAGCGAATGATGAAAAGCGTAGTGATTCAGCAGCCAAACCAACTGGTGATTGAAGAGCGGCCACGCCCGGAACCAGGCGCAGGCGAAGTCCGTGTGAAAATCACGCTGGCGGGTATCTGTGGGTCGGACAGCCACATCTACCGCGGGCATAACCCGTTTGCGAAGTATCCACGCGTCATCGGCCACGAATTTTTTGGCGTGATTGACGCCGTGGGCGAGGGCGTAGACAGTGCCCGCTTGGGCCAGCGCGTCTCGGTTGACCCGGTGATCAGCTGCGGGCATTGCTATCCGTGCTCCGTCGGAAAACCGAACGTCTGCACCTCGCTGGTGGTGCTGGGGGTTCACCGTGACGGCGGCTTCAGCGAATATGCGGCAGTGCCCGCTAAAAATGCCTGGCCTATCCCGGATGACATTCCCGACCGACACGCCGTCATGGTTGAGCCCTTTACCATTGCCGCCAACGTAACGGGGCAGGCGAAACCGACGGAACAGGACGTCGCGCTGATTTACGGCGCTGGCCCGATGGGGCTGGTCACCGTGCAGTCGCTGAAAGGCGTCTATAAGGTGAAGCAGGTTATCGTGGTTGACCGCATAGACGAGCGCCTTGAGATGGCCCGGCGCAGCGGCGCGGATTGGGTCTTTAATAATGGCGAGCAGTCGCTGCAGGACGCGCTGGAGGAAAAAGGCATCAAACCGACGTTAATCATTGATGCCGCCTGCCATCCATCTATTTTGCAGGAAGTGATAACCCTGGCCTCTCCGGCGGCGCGCATCGTGCTGATGGGCTTCTCCAGCGAGCCGAGCCAGATTGTTCAGCAGGGCATTACCGGCAAAGAGCTGGCGATCTTCTCCTCGCGCCTCAATGCCAACAAATTCCCGGTCGTCATCGACTGGCTGAAGAGGGGGCTGATCGACCCGGAAAAACTGATCACCCATACTTTTGACTATCACCACGTAACAGACGCCATCGAACTGTTTGAGAAAGATCAGCGGCAGTGCTGCAAAGTCTTGCTCACGTTCGGCCAATAATCATTTACGCGATTAAGGGCCTGCGCAGACAGGCTCTATGTGGTTCGCATCTTACCTTTCAGAGATAGCCATCATGACACAAGCACAACCGCAACGATCCACTGCCGATCTGGTGAAAGCCGCCGTTTCCGGCTGGCTCGGCACCGCTCTGGAGTTTATGGACTTTCAGCTTTACTCGCTGGGGGCTGCCCTGGTCTTCCATGAGATCTTCTTCCCCGAACAGTCTGCCGCGATGGCGCTGATCCTGGCGATGGGGACCTATGGCGCAGGTTATATCGCACGCATTGTCGGCGCCTTTATCTTTGGCAGAATGGGCGACAGCATTGGCCGTAAGAAGGTGCTGTTCATCACCATCACCATGATGGGGATCTGCACCACGCTGATTGGCGTCCTGCCGACCTATGCGCAGATCGGGATTTTTGCCCCGGTTCTGCTGGTGACGCTGCGCATTATTCAGGGGCTCGGGGCCGGGGCTGAAATCTCCGGGGCCGGGACTATGCTTGCGGAGTACGCGCCGAAAGGGAAACGCGGCATCATCTCCTCGCTGGTGGCGATGGGCACTAATTGCGGGACGCTGAGCGCAACGGCGATCTGGGCCATCATGTTCTTTGCCCTTGACCGTGAAGAGCTGCTCGCCTGGGGCTGGCGCGTGCCGTTCCTCGCCAGCGTCGTGGTGATGATCTTTGCCATCTGGTTGCGTATGAACCTCAAGGAGAGCCCGGTCTTTGAGAAAGTGAACGATGCACAAACCGTGCAGCCGGACACATCGCTCGGTTCAATGGTGAAAAGTAAATCCTTCTGGCTGGCGACCGGCCTGCGTTTCGGCCAGGCGGGCAACTCGGGTCTGATCCAGACGTTCCTCGCGGGCTATCTGGTCCAGACGCTGCTGTTCGATAAGGCCATCCCTACCGATGCGCTGATGATCAGCTCCATTCTCGGGTTTATCTCTATCCCGCTGCTGGGCTGGCTTTCCGATAAAGTGGGGCGCCGTCTGCCGTACATTATCCTCAATATCTCCGCCATTCTGCTCGCCTACCCGATGCTGTCGATCATCGTCGATAAGAGCTATGCGCCGGGGACGATCATGCTCTCTATCATCGTTATCCATAACTTCGCCGTTCTGGGGCTGTTCGCGCTGGAAAATATCACCATGGCGGAGATGTTTGGCTCGCGAAATCGCTTTACGCGTATGGCTATCTCCAAAGAGGCGGGCGGTCTGGTGGCGGTGGGCTTTGGTCCGGTGCTGGCAGGGATCTTCTGCAATATGACCGGCTCCTGGTGGCCGATTGTTGCCATGCTGGTGGCCTATTCCGTGATTGGACTGGTCTCGGCGATCCTGATGCCTGAAGTGCGCGACCGTGATTTGAGCGCGGCGCATGACGCAGCTGAGTCTGCGCCAAAAGAGACGGTCGGTTACGGCGCTGTCTCCTCGCGACGCTAGTGGTTTATAGCTTGCGTGACTTATCACACAACTTTGTTTTTATGTCACACCACATGACCAAAAGTTAATATAAATCAAAATCTCAAACGTCAGTATCAGTATGGTTGATGGCAGTTATTTTTTTACCCCAACTGCCATTCTAGTTGGTGTAGTCAGCAGGCGCTGCCGCTTCAACATGAGCGGCAGCGAACCACAGCTTTCTAATTAACGAGTCTTAATCATGGAAAATACCTTATTACAGGCCAACGCGACGCTGCCTCAGTACGATCGCGACAGCCTTAAAGCACGCATCGTTCATTTAGGCTTTGGCGCATTTCACCGGGCGCATCAGGCAGTGTATGCCGATATCCTCGCCGCTGAGCACGGCAGCGACTGGGGTTACTGTGAGGTTAACCTGATTGGCGGCGAGCAGCAGATTGCCGATCTGAACGCGCAGGATAATCTCTATACCGTGGCGGAGATGTCTGCCGATGCGTGGACCTCCCGCGTGGTGGGCGTGGTCAAAAAGGCCCTCCATGCGCAGGTAGACGGGCTGGAGACGGTGCTGGCAGCGCTGTGTGAACCGCAGGTGGCGATTGTCTCGCTGACCATCACCGAGAAAGGCTACTGCCACTCACCGGCGACCGGGCAACTGATGCTCGATCATCCGTTTATCGTCGCCGACCTGCAAAACCCACACCAGCCGAAATCTGCGCCGGGTGTAATCGTGGAAGCGCTGGCGCGTCGCAAAGCGGCGGGTCTGCCGGCGTTTAGCGTGATGTCCTGTGACAACATGCCGGAGAACGGCCATGTGATGAGCAATGTCACCTGCGCGTACGCCCGGGCGGTAGACGGTGAGCTGGCGGACTGGATCGAGGCTAACGTCACCTTCCCGTCAACCATGGTGGATCGCATCGTGCCCGCCGTCACCCCTGACACGCTGGATAAAATCGAACGGCTGACCGGCGTTCGCGATCCGGCGGCAGTAGCCTGTGAACCGTTCCGTCAGTGGGTGATCGAAGATAACTTTGTTGCGGGCCGTCCGGAATGGGAAAAAGCTGGCGCCGAGCTGGTGTCGGACGTGATCCCGTTTGAAGAGATGAAGCTACGCATGCTCAACGGCAGCCACTCGTTCCTGGCGTATCTGGGCTATCTGGCCGGTTACCAGCATATCAACGACTGTATGGAAGATGAGAACTACCGCCTCGCCGCGCACGCGCTGATGCTTGACGAGCAGGCGCCTACGCTGAAGGTCAAAGGCGTTGATTTAGGTCGTTATGCCGATCTCCTGATTGCCCGCTACAGCAACCCGGCTCTGCGCCATCGGACATGGCAAATTGCGATGGACGGCAGCCAGAAGCTCCCGCAGCGTATGCTGGACTCCGTGCGCTGGCATCTGGTGCATCAGAAACCTTTCCCACTTCTGGCGCTGGGCGTGGCAGGGTGGATGCGCTATGTCGGCGGCGTGGACGAGCAGGGTAACGCTATTGACGTGAGCGATCCGCAGCTGGCGGTGATTCAGGCGGCGGTGAAGGGCAGTGCGGAGGGGGAAAGCCGGGTCAAGGCGCTGCTCGGTATCGAGGCCATCTTCGGCAAAGAGTTACCGCGGGAAGCAGGCTTCGTTGATGCGGTGATGAAGGCGTACCAGACGCTGCTGCAACAGGGCGCGAAAGCGACCGTGGCCCAGTACGTCTCTCAACGGTAATTCAGCACATGCCGCCGTTCGCGGCGGCATGTCTGCGCACAGCTTAGTGCATCCCCAGGCGAATCAGCTCAATCGGCTCGAACTTACCTTCGCATCCTTCCACTTCAACCGTTTTGCTGCGGCGCACCTGCGCGGCATCCAGCCCGTCGCTGTGGATCGCTTTAATCACGCCAGTTTTGCCCGTGCCGCTAATCATGACGCGGCTGCCGGTGGTGATTGCATTGCGGTTACGGTCGTATGTCATCATGGTATTTTCTCCTCTCTAACCTGTTCGTTACGGCGCTATTTCAGGGTTGCCGTTCACGGAGCATATAAATACGCCTGTCTGCATCACATGTTATTGTTTTTGATCAAACTCACACTTTTTTCTTTATTGTGTTGGGCACTGACGGTTCACGACAGGAATTTACAAAGCAGACCGTTATTTTCATTAATTGATAGTTTCGACAGGGAAGCGTTGAGGGTTGGTTTATATTCCCGGTGCCATTCTGGGTACAGGAAATAACCCTTTCATCGGAATAAGGAGTCAGGCTTATGTATAAGAAGATTTTGATGCCTGTTGATGTGTTTGAAATGGATTTGAGCGACAAAGCGGTTCGCCACGCGGCAAACCTTGCGAAGGCAGAGGGCGCCGCGATTACCCTGGTCAATATTCTGCCGGCCAGCAGTCGGTCCCTGCTGCGCGGATTTAACGCCGATATTAAAAAGTTTGAAGAATATATGACTGAAGAATCCGGGAAGAAAATGAACGCGTTAAAAAGACTGTTCGATATCTCGCCGGAGAAAATTGACACCCTCGTTCGCTTTGGCAACGTCCGCGATGAAATTATCAGGCTAAGCAAGGAAGGAGAATATGACGTGATTGTCATCGGGTCGAAAAATCCGGGCATCACCACCCATCTGCTGGGATCAAATGCGGAATCTATCCTGCGCTACGCCACAATTCCGGTGTTAGTCGTTCGCTAAACCCATCGCCGCGTCCGAAAGGGGCGGCGAATATCACTCTTCGCTAAACCACTCGCTATTTTCCTGACGAATCAGCTGCACGGATTCGCTGATTTCCTGCAGATGCAGCGTCATCGCTTTTTCCACGCCGTCCGCATCGCGTTTTTCCAGCGCGCTGAAAATATCATGATGCTGTCGGAGCAACATTTCCGGCGGGGAGACGTGATCGAGGCTCATGTAGCGCACGCGGTCGATGGTGGCCTTGATGTTCTCGATGGTGTCCCATGCAAGCTGACAATCGGCAATCTGCGCCAGTTTCTGGTGAAATTCATCATCAAGCTGGAAGAAGTCATTCAGCTGCTTACGGTCAATCGCAATCCGCTGCTGATGCAGGTTCTGCTCCAGCAGGTAACACTGGTTGTCGTTGATGAGCGTTGCGGCACGCCGCGCCACCGCGCATTCAATGGCCTGGCGAACGAAACAGCCGTTGCGCACCTGAGAGAGTGAAATTTTGTTCACGTAGCTGCCGCGCTGCGGGCGGATCTGAATCAGACCGTTTTCCGCAAGCTTAATAAACGCTTCACGCACCGGCTGCCGGGAAACGTCAAACCGCACGGAGACCTCTTTTTCTGAAAGCGGCGTTCCCGGTGGGATCAGACAATGGACAATATCACGTCGCAAAATGCGATAGATTTGCTGGTTTACGGGCTGGGTGGGATTGAGTTGCGATTCAGCGGCCATGAGTTGTCATTTCTCAGAGAGTTAGCCCGAACATACTACCATTCTTTTATAACCCGAAACAGACCCGGCCCGCAGGCCGGGAAGGGTCGATTTAGCCACGATGGACGCTAAGTCCGGCAAAACTCTGGCTGACTGGCATCATTTCTACGGTATTGATGTTGACGTGTTTTGGCAGCGTCGCCACCCACCAGACCGTTTCGGTGACATCTTCCGGCGTCAGGGCGTTCGCGTTTTCATAGGTTTTGTCCGCTTTCGCGTCATCGCCTTTGAAACGCACGTTGGAAAACTCGGTGCCACCCACCAGGCCCGGCTCGATGTCGGTGACGCGAATGGCGGTGCCGTGCAGATCGGTCCGCAGGTTAAGGCTGAACTGGCGCACAAACGCTTTCGTCGCACCATACACGTTGCCGCCCGCGTAAGGCCAGCTCCCGGCGGTGGAACCGATATTGATAATGTGGCCACGATTACGCTCAACCATGCCCGGCAGCACCGCGCGGGTCATATAGACCAGCCCTTTGTTGTTGGTGTCGATCATGTTTTCCCAGTCTTCCACGCTGGCTTTGTGGGCAGGCTCCATGCCCAGCGCCAGACCGGCATTGTTGACCAGCACGTCGATGGCGCGCCATTCTGCTGGCAGATTCGCAATCATCTCTTCGATCGCCGCGCGGTTACGCACGTCCAGCTGCACGGTCAGGATGCTGTCGCCTAGTTCGTCTTTGAGCTCCTGTAAACGCTCCTGACGGCGGCCGGTCGCGATAACCTTGTGCCCGTTGGCGACGAAGCGACGCGTGATGCTTTCACCAAAACCTGCCGTTGCCCCGGTAACTAAAATAATCATCTCACTGTTCCTCAACGCTTTTTGTGTTGTACTAACATAGCACGGCCGCAGAGGGTGCGTTAAGGCAACATTTGTATGACAGCGTTGCAGGGGATGGCGGCCTGGCCTACTCTGGGAGGATACCCGTACTCAGGAGCGAAAGATGACGGCCACGAATCCCTTTTTTAACATCAGCCTGCTGCCTTACCAGGCCCCCCATTTTGATGAGATCAACGACAGCCACTATCGTCCGGCCTTCGATGAAGCCCTTCGCCAGAAGCGGGCGGACATTGACGCGATTGTCTCTCAGGCCGCTGCGCCTGACTTCACTAACACCGTGCTGGCGCTGGAGAAAAGCGGCGCTTTGCTCTCGCGCGTCAGCAGCGTGTTCTTCGCCATGACTTCCGCGCACACCAATCCGTATTTACAGGCGCTGGAGGAACAGTTCTCCACCGAGCTTGCCGCGCTGGCAAACGACATCTGGCTGAATGACGTACTGTTCGCCCGCGTGGAGAGCGTCTGGCAGGACCGTGCCGCGCTGGACGCCGAATCCCGTCGTCTGGTCGAGGAGACGTATCAGCGGTTTATTCTGGCCGGCGCGCGTCTGAATGAGACAGAAAAAGCCGAGCTGAAGGCGCTGAATACCGAGGCGGCTTCCCTGACCAGCCAGTTTAACCAGCGTCTGCTGGCTGCCGATAAAACGGGTGGGCTGGTGGTGGATTACGCGCACCAGCTTGACGGGCTCAGCGCCGGTGAGATCGCTGACGCGGCGCAGGCTGCCGCGGAGCGAGGGCTAAACGATCGCTGGCTGATCCCGCTTTTGAACACCACCCAGCAGCCCGCGCTTTCCGCGCTGCGCAATCGTCAGACGCGCGAAAACCTGTTCAACGCAGGCTGGACGCGTACCCAGAAAGGGGATGAAAACGATACCCGCGCGCTGATCCTGCGTCTGACGGCGCTACGTGCACGACAGGCCCGTCTGCTGGGCTTTGAGGATTACGCCAGCTGGAGCATCGCCGATCAGATGGCGAAAACCCCAGCCGCCGCGCTGGAATTTATGCGCGGCATTGTGCCTGCCGCCTGCGCCCGTGCGGAACGCGAGCAGGCCGATATTCAGAAAGTCATCGACGACGAGCAGGGCGGTTTCACCGTGCAGGCCTGGGACTGGGCCTTTTATGCGGAGCGCGTGCGCCAGGCAAAATATGCCCTTGATGAGTCGCAGATCAGGCCCTACTTTGCGCTCAATACCGTGCTGCAGGATGGCGTATTCTGGGCAGCCAGTCAGTTGTTTGGCATTCGCTTCGTCGAACGATTCGATATCCCGGTGTATCACCCGGACGTCCGCGTATGGGAAATTTTCGACCACACCGGTGAGGGCATGGCGCTGTTTTACGGTGACTTCTTTGCCCGTGATTCCAAGCAGGGCGGGGCATGGATGGGGAATTTCGTCGAGCAATCCTTCGAGTTTGCTGCCCGTCCGGTGATCTACAACGTCTGTAACTACCAAAAACCGGCGAATGGCGGTGTCGCGCTTCTCTCCTGGGATGACGTGATAACCCTGTTCCACGAGTTTGGCCATACGCTGCACGGTCTCTTTGCCAGCCAGCGGTTCGCCACGCTTTCCGGCACCAATACGCCGCGTGATTTTGTTGAATTCCCGTCGCAAATCAACGAGCACTGGGCCAGCCATCCACAGGTGTTTACCCATTATGCGCGCCATTACGAAACCGGTGAGCCGATGCCGGACGCGCTGCGGGAAAGCATGCTCAACGCGACCCATTTCAACAAGGGTTATGACATGACCGAACTGCTGGCTGCCGCACTGCTGGACATGAACTGGCACGGCATCAGTGAGGCCGTTTCGAGCGTGGAGGATTTTGAAGCGGCTGCGTTGAAAAAAGAGGGGCTGGATCTGCCCGCCGTACCGCCGCGCTATCGCAGCAGCTATTTTGCCCATATCTTCGGCGGGGGCTACGCGGCGGGGTATTACGCCTACCTGTGGACGCAGATGCTGGCGGACGATGGCTACCAGTGGTTTGTCGAACAGGGCGGCCTGACCCGTGAAAACGGGCAGAAATTCCGCGAGGCGATTTTGTCCCGTGGTAACAGCACGGATTTAGCCGAACTGTATCGCAACTGGCGCGGGCACGATCCGAAGATTGAGCCGATGCTGGAGAATCGCGGGCTGAGCGCGTAAAACCGCCGTTAGCAAATAACAGAACCGGGCTTCGCGCCCGGTTTTTATTGTTTTTCCCGCAACGACTATTCGAATTCAGAATGAATAAATTGCCTGACCTGAAGTATCGAATTCAGGTTAAGTTTTTGCCCAATATTATTGGTGTAGGTATAGACAGTTTTGGGGGACAGGTAAATTTTCCTTGCAGCAGCAACCGTGTCATCAGTATCCAGCAGGGCGAAAAGTGTCTTTTTCTCCTGTTCTGAAAGCATGCTCAGACTTCTGCAGCGCGCGATGTGGTTCAACGCATATTCTGATGAATACGTCTGACCGCCCGTAAGCTGCTTTCGAAACTCCATAAAGCACGATTTCCTGTAGATTGTCACAAGCGGTTCGAGAACTCTTGAACTGACATCCTTGCCACCGATGAAGATCATTTCATGCTTTTCAGTGAGTTTCTTTCTTTTCAGAAGGTTGAAAATGGCACCCAGGCTTCGGAATGATTCAATATCTACGACGCAAACCTTTCTGCTGGGGGACGCTTGCTGGAGGATGACAGACAGCGCTTTATTCAAGAAAACATCTTTCGTCAAAATTATGTGAGGCATAAACATAACCAAAACATCTCAGAACAATGTGAAAAGGGGCCCTAAGGCCCCTGTGGTAACATCAGAATCCGATACGGACACCTGCCACACCCTGGATCGGTGTTTCGATTTGGCTACCCTGACGATAATTAGCCTCACCGTACAAGGTTACGTCTTTACCAACGTTGACTGAAGCGCCCAGACCGTACTTGCCTGATGTGCCTTTGACGTTGTTGCCAAAGCGATTGCGCTCATTGATCGTGACTTCGTTTGAGTTAGCAAACTCCTGGAGGACCGCAGCTGACAGATAAGGTTTGAACTCAGTCGAGCCAATATTGAACTTCCCGGCAAGCTTCGCACCGGCTTCACCTGTGACAGAACGCGGTGAGCCCGTATTACCTTTCATGCCGTTGCTGAGTTTCACATCCTCACTGGTCATCTGAACAAACGCCAGGCGCCCATAAGGCGTGATGCTTACGTCATCTTTGAGATCGAACTGATAACCACCTTCAACGGCTGTGCTGAGTGCATACTGCTTCCAGTCACCGCCGGTTCTACCGCCATTGGTCATGACCGCTCTCAGTTTGTTGTTAAGACGGTTACCTTTCACAACACCGTCAGCGTAGAACCCGCTGGCGTCAAACCACGTTGCATACAGGCCGAGGCCGTAGCTGTCAATTTTGCTTGTGCCGCCGCGGGCATGCTTCACTTTGTTATCGCTAAAGGACATGAATGCGCCAGTGACGAGACTGCCACGCTCAAAATCAGTCCGGGTATCTGCCCCGATTTCCATACCGTTTTGATTGAGCTGATAAGCTGCGCCATTGCTGGTATCAATGTTGTTTTTGCTTCCGAGGTAGTGACCCCAGACGTTACTTTCTGGTCCGGTTTTATCCAGACTCGCGCGATATGTGCGCAGACCATCCAACTCTGAATGGATGACGTTCAGACCTGCATTGGACATGGCCAGAATGGCATCGGTTGCAGGAGTGGTCATCGGCTTCTTGCCGCCGTTCTCACCGCCGCCAGGGTTCTCACCACCGCCAGGGTTCTCACCACCGCCAGGGTTCTCCCCGCCAGGGTTCTCACCGCCGCCAGGGTTCTCACCACCGCCAGGGTTTTCGCCGCCAGGGTTCTCACCTCCAGGGTTCTCCCCGCCAGGGTTTTCGCCGCCAGGGTTCTCACCTCCAGGGTTCTCCCCGCCAGGGTTTTCGCCGCCAGGGTTCTCACCTCCAGGGTTCTCCCCGCCAGGGTTTTCACCTCCAGGGTTTTCGCCGCCAGGGTTCTCACTTCCAGGGTTCTCCCCGCCAGGGTTTTCGCCGCCAGGGTTCTCACCGCCCGGGTTCTCACCGCCAGGGTTCTCACCACCGGGGTTCTCACCGCCACTCCCCATGGCCCCCAGATACCAAACGTTACCGCCGGTGAGACCGTCCTTATCCTGTTGGCTGTACAGGGTGTACATATAAGTCCCGCCGTCTACGAAGCGGGTGCTTCGCCCGGATGCCGTGACCATTTCAAAATCAATGTCACCGCCTTTTTCATGGATGAGGTTCAGCGTCAGGTCAGTGTGGTCTGATATCTCCTTACCGGAGTCATTAACGGCAATACCAAACTGGCCTGAGCCCTGTTCGATAGTGACGAAGTTGGCTTTACGATCGGCGAGAGATGTGTTCAGGAGGAAGTTTCCGGTACCGTTCAGCTCCGTAATCGTCAGCTTCGCAAATTCACCATCGCTGTTGCGCAGGAAGTTGACATTACCGCTGTCCATGGTGAGCTTACCGACCTGAGCTGTATTCTGGCCGGATGTGGCATCGGAAAGGTCGCTGACAGAGAGGGTACCCCCGGAGATGTTGACGTCCGTTGCAAGAGAGCCGGCGTCCATCAGCAGTTCGCCTCCGGCGTTTACGCTGGTTTCGCCGTTGGCCACTGCACCGGATCGCAACCACGACTGGCCGCCATTGATGGTGGTATCAGTGGTCGTGCCACCACCATAGACATTCTGTTCCCCGCCATTGTGGATAGTCGTAAAAATGGCTGAACCGGTATAGTGGATATCCTGAGTACCACTGTTAATGATTGTTGATGTGGCCGCGCCGCCTTGGTATACCCTCAAAATACCACCCTCGATGGTGGTGTGGGTGGCAGTACCGCCTTCAATGTTCTGTTGACCACCGCTGCTGACCGTAGTCGAGATGGCCGTACCGAAGACCTTCTGTTGCCCATCGCTGTTGATTGTAGTAGAGGTGGCGATGCCTCCAGCGGAGACGTACTGAGCACCGCCGCTGTTGATTGTGGTAAAGGTAGCCGAGCCACCACTGGAAACGTACTGCCAGCCGATGTTGTTGAGAGTGGTATTAGTTGCCGTACCTCCATTCTCAACGTTTTGTCTTCCATACATATAGATGGTAGTGCTGTTAGCAGTACCGCCACTGGATATGAGTTGATTACCGCCGCTGCTGATGATAGCTAAGGTGGCCGAACCACCGCTCAAGACGTGCTGTTTACCGCCACTGCTGATAGTGGTACTTGAGGCAGCACCACCACTGTAGACGTACTGCCGGGCACCACTGTTGAGAGTGGTAGAGGTAGCTACACCGCCAGCGAAGACGGTCTGATAGCCCCAGTCATCAATAGTGGTGTCAGTGGCTGAACCGCCACTGGAAACGTGCTGATAACCACCGTCGAGAATGGTACCAGTAGCAGAGCCGCCCTCGACGTACTGATACCCTCCGCGGACGATGGTGGTGTGCGTTGCCGAACCTCCACTGGAGACGTACTGCTGGCCACCACTATTAATGTCAGTAGAGGTGACCAGCCCACCACTGGAGACGTACTGATATCCCCCACTATTGATAGTCGTGGAGGTTGCCTTTCCGCCAGCAAGGACGTTCTGTTTGCCCCAGGCATTGATGGTGGTATCAATGACCGAGCCGCCACTTGAGACGTTCTGATAGCCTGTGTAGATGGTCGTGGAGGTGGATGCGCCACCGATATTCGTGGAACTGGCCTTCCCGCCATTATAGACGAGCTGAGAACCACCACTGATACTGGTACCAGTAGCCGATCCCCCCTCGACGTGCTGATAACCTCCGCGGTCGATGGTAGTAGATGTGGCCACGCCACCATTGAAGATACTCTGTTTACCACTGCTGTTGATGATCGTTGAGGTGGCAGAGCCACCATTAAAGATGTTCTGTTCACCACCGCTGTTAATGGTGGTTTCAGTAGCCGAGCCGCCGGCGGAGAGCACCTGCCTACCACTGCTGTTGATGGTAGTAGAGGTTGCCACCCCCCCGGATAGTTGTTGAGAGCCAAAACCGCCGATGGTGGTATAGGAAGCCGAGCCACCAGTGTAAACGAACTGAGTGCCACTAATGGTAGTAGAGGTGGCCGAGCCGCCACTAGAAACCAACTGAACTCCATCAGCATTTATAGTAGTAGAGGTTGCTGAACCGTCACTCTCGACGTGCTGATAGCCTCCACTATTGATGGTAGCAGTAGTGGCTGAGCCGCCACTGAGGATGTACTGTCCACCACCTTCGATGGTGGTAGAATTCGCCGAACCTCCGTTATCGACATATTGATAACCCCAGGTGTTGATGGTTGTGTTACTGGCCAATCCACCCATTGATACGTGCTGACTACCACCGCTGTTGATAGTGGTAGAAGTGGCCTGGCCACCACTGAAGATGCTCTGAGTACCACTGTTTATGGTTGTAGAAATTGTAAAGCCACTATTAGTGACGTGCTGGACCCCAGCGCTATTTATAGTAGTGGTGGTGGCCGTTCCTCCGCTGACGAACTGGTTACCGCCATCAAGGATGGTAGAGGTAGCTTCCCCGCCGTTATAGATGAGCTGAGAACCACCGCTCATTATGCGTGTCGATGTAGCCGACCCGCCACTGGACACGCGCTGATTACCACTATAAATGGTGGTACTAGTGGCAGACCCGCCACTGGACACGTGCTGAGCACCACCACTGATGGTGGTGTCGATGGCAGTGCCGCCACTGTAAACGTGTTGTTCGCCATCAATTCCAACGATAGAGGTATTAACCGCTTCACCGCCATTAAAAACGTGCTGCTTTCCACCGAATTTAATGTCAGTAGAGGTTGCCCGGCCGCCACTTGAGATGTACTGAGTACCACCGCTGTTAATGGTAGTAGAGGTGGCTGAGCCGCCTCTGTAAACGTGTTGATTACCACGGTCGAGGGTAGCATTGGCGGCCAAGCCACCACTAGAGATGCGCTGTTCACCGCCATTACTGACGGTGCTATAAGTGGCGGAACCACCATTTGAGATATGCTGAAAGCCACCGCTAAGGATGGTAGTAGAATTGGCCCAACCACCACCGTAGATGTGCTGGTTGCCATTGCCATAAATGGTGGTGACATTGGCCCAACCGCCACTGGAGACACGCTGAATGCCACCGCTATTGATAGTGGTGAAAGAGGCCCAGCCGCCATTGGAAACGAGCTGAGCGCCACCCGTGTTGATGGTGGTAGCAGAGGTATAACCGTCACTAGTGATGAACTGACTACCACCGCTATTAATGGTGGTGGAGATGGCCCTGTCTCCTGAATGAATACCCTGTATACCCGTTACCGTCTCGCCCACATAATCCACAGCCATGACCGGCCCTGAAGGCAGCAGCACGGCGCCCAGCAGTAACGCCAGTGCGCTTTTCTTCGGCGTCAGCTTCGGACGACCGGACCCGGTCGCCAGCTCGGAGGTGACCACCCACTGCTGGCGCGACTCGCACCAGACTGTGGTGTATATCTTGTTCATATTTACGTCCCTTACTTATCAACTAATCCTGAATGCAGACGGTCCACCATGCCGATGACCTGTTTACCGGTTATCAGACTCGTGCACTCGTACTGACGTGGGGTGTTCTTGTGATGCGGACACCACAAAAAATCCACGTGGTCAAAATCAACGGACGTGTCATCCCAGCAGCCGTTACAGCCATGGCTGCTGAATACACGCCAGGGGGTGTAAAATTCGCTGTTGGGGAGACTGAATCCGCTGATTAACACCACCGGGATACCGGACGCCCAGGCAAGCCATGACAGCCCGCTGCCCAGGCCGATAAAGAAGCTCGCATGCCTTAACAGGTCCACCCGCTCCTGAAGCGGAATATCGCCTGTGAAGTCTTCGGCGCCCTGGGGAATGTGGTTCCAGACGAAGCCCTGGCCGTAATGCGCATGGCAGTCTATGCACAGCACTCGGTATCCCAGAGACTTAAGGTGGGCAACTACCTCTGCCCAGCCATGGCCGTTGTTCCAGTACTTCGCCTGGTTGGTGGACTGAGCGGCGATGCAGACGTATGGCTCCGCAATTTTTCGCTCCGCATCCAGCTTCAGGCGGGGAGGGCATTCACGCGGGTCAACCCCCAGGATGTAGCCGGCATTGCGGTGGAAGCCGACCTTCCTGAAATCGATCGGTTGGTGTGTGGTATCACCCTTAAAGAAGAGGCCTACATACCAGGACGCGTAAGGATTTACCGTTTGTAGATTCTCCTTTGTGGAGAACGTAATTTCGGGATATTGCGCGCTGAGTAGTTCAATGATTTCCTGCCCCATAACGCACTCAAGCTGACAGCGGTGCAGCTGGCGAAAACGCTCTGCATAATGGAACCACCCAAGCATGTCGCCCAGCGTGCCCGTAGGGAAAAAGATAACAACGGGCTTGTCCTTCATATCCAGTGTTTCATCCAGGATCGGGCTCGCCGAACCCTGGTGGAATACCTGAATGCGGAAACGGACGTAATATTTTTTATTACTAATGACCCAGCCGCCTTCTGAATCACAACTGAAAAGAATATTGCCACTGTCGTCATCCATTAATATGGCGTGCCATTTTCCTTCCGGAAGAAAAACGCGCGCGCCATAGTTAAAGTCATAAAGAATTCCGTCCGGTCCTGTGCAGGACGGGAGTTCTGGAGGGTTTGGGAAGTTAGCTGACATATATACTTTGTCCTTGGTGGTAATTTTAAATCTGTAACAAATAGGTTGAGTGCACTACATTTATTTAAGTAATGCTTTCCATGACAGGTTGCGAATTGCTGTGTTTATGCAATTGAAAAATGTTATATGTGCGTGCAAAACTCGCGCATGCTTACCGGTTTAGAAAATAGATAACCCTGGAAAATACTCACTCCTTTATCTTTCAAAAGCGACAGTTGCTCTTTATCTTCTATACCTTCAGCAATGACATGAATTTGTAATCGTTCTGCAAGAGTTACAATGGAATCAATTACCGCGGAATAGATTAATGATCCATTGCTCGCAATTGTGAGGCATTTATCAATCTTGATTGTTGAGAAACCTGCATGTTCAATATATTTAAGGCATGAACTCCCGCTGCCGAAATCATCAATCGCAAATCGCACACCTGACTCAGTAAGTTGCTGCATAGCCTCGAGTGCAAAGTCGTCCAGGTTCATTGTTCCGCGTTCGACAATTTCCAGCGTGACAGCAATGCGTCCGTCGAATACTTTCTTAAAGTCCGTCACTGCTTCAATAACTCTTGAAGAGTTCAACTGTCTTGCACAGATGTTGAAGGAGAGATAAAAGCCATCGGGTAGAGTTCCTTCATAGCCTTCAAAAAATGTTTTAACATCAGACATCAGGCTACAAGTAACATCATTAATCACCTCGCATGATTCCATTGCAGAAAGGTATTTTTCGGGAGATTGGTAAATCCCATCTTTGAGAACTCTGAGTAATACCTCTCCGCCTACGATCTTATCGCCCTTACATACCGGCTGGATGAAGGGAACAAATTCAGCACCGGTCAGTTCCGCTGATAAGATTGTTTCTCTAATCAATGTACGAGCTTTGATGAAGAAACGTTCTGCCTTCATGAGCATTTTGGTGCTTATCATAATGTCGCTCCTTATCTACTGGATTCGCTACCAGAGCGGTCTCTTCGTTCCCGGGGCTGTGAATGGCGGTAGGGCGGATGACTGCTCCTGAAGATTAAGAATCTGCTCATTCACTTCTGCGAATAATCCTATCAACCAAAAATGCAATGCAGGTATATGTATCGGTAATTTATTAAATTACAAATCAATATTCTGATAAACTGCGCTTTTACAAACAATGTGGCTGCTAGAGCTGCTGTCGCGCCTGGCTGTGCTAGGATGAAACAAAGAAGCTGATGGGTTTCCGTAAGTTGGAGAAACGAGAGAAACCATTCAATTACCATCATGGATAAGGAGTCAGAGATGGTTTTCGTGATTGATAATAGGGTTTTCTATCGATCGGAAGATGGTGCTATATGGCCATCCGGAGACGAGGGCTCTACTGTCATTCTGACCCTGACAATGAATAGACTTCTTGCATGTCTTCTTGAAAAGCATGGTCAGGTTCTGACGCGAAATGAACTTCTGGATAGCGTCTGGGATGCTCATGGTCTTCGTTCTTCTAGTCACACGCTAAACAAATACATCTCCGAACTGAGAAAGCAGTTCGTACAGTTTGGGATTGTCGAGGAGTGTATTACTACGGTGCCTCGCGTTGGTTTTATGTTTAATAGTGATGTCGAGGTAAGAGTTTTGACTCAACCCACTATTGAGGATGAGTCTCGGTTAGAAGATGAAAAAAATGATGCGCAAGTAGTAAAAGAACGCTCTCCGGCGCGAGTCAAATACAGAAAATTACCTATCGCTCTGGCACTAGCAGTCGTTTTAATAAGCGCGATCTTGATTATGTTAGGGCTTAGGGTTCCATCAGAAGATTTGACTCAGGTAAGAGGATTGAAGACTTATTTTCTATTTAATTATGGCTCGTGCCCTGTAT
Organism: Enterobacter sp. PL_is514; assembly: GCF_055816715.1. Classification (NCBI taxonomy): domain Bacteria; kingdom Pseudomonadati; phylum Pseudomonadota; class Gammaproteobacteria; order Enterobacterales; family Enterobacteriaceae; genus Enterobacter; species Enterobacter sp. PL_is514. The sequence continues at coordinate 313,215 of NZ_JBVPGN010000034.1, forward strand.
ACACTGTACAAAGAAACTCCGCATCGCTTTCTGAACAAAAAAAGGAATTGTTCATCGAGTTGGCGAAGGGGAGTGGTATTAACTGTCTTGAGGGAACATCATTCTTGTACCAGGTTTCTGAGTCATATCTTTACGGCAACAAAGGTCGAGCTTTTATTAGTCGATGTACAGCCAGAAATGATAAATACATTTCCTGCCTCAATAACTACTGGAGTGGTTATGAACGCAATTAATAAAAAAACAGGGATGCTGGCCGTAATTTTAATCGTCATCCTGGCGTTATCGGTGTGGTTCTATGTTCACATGCATCAAAAACAGAGTGCGTTAAATGTAAACTGTTCAACAATAGTACGTTATAACCACCATGAACCTGATTTCATCGCTACGCTGGAGTTTGTTTTCCGTTTGGATAAAAACCACGATGGTCAGGCTGTACTGTCGGGTAATATCCAGTCGGACAAAGGTGTTAATGTCATCTCACGTACAATTCTCTTTAGCTATGAGATGAACAGGCCGGGTGAGATTTCACTGACCGATACACGCTACGTTAAAAATCCACGCGATACTGCTGATGATGAAAGTTTCAAAAGCAGCTTCTTTTACGTTCCAGAAGGTACCGTTCGCCAGCTTAAGATAGAGCCTACAAGTAATGGCTGGCTGATAGGAAACCTGCAGTCGCCGTTTGCGCTTTGCGTGAACAGGTAAGGCAGATCAGGCATTGTGAACCTGCTCATATTCCTGTGTAGCTATCTGTCAGGAGGGGCTCATGGTGTTGGCTTAAAAAACCGGGCATGTCGCCCGGTTTTTTTATCTTACAACCAGCACAGGGCATTTCGCATGCCGCACCACAGCCGCAGCGTTTGAACCCAGCAGATAGGTCGATATGTCAGGCTTATGGGAGGCGATGATAATCAGGTCGGCGCCGATCGTGTCAGCGAGCTTAAGGATTTGATCCTTAGGGGATCCCGTCACGGCGTGAGTCTGAATCTTATCTGCAGGGATTTTGAATTGCTTAACAATTTCATCCAGTTTAGCTAAAGCAGCGTGCTGGAACTCTTTCATCTTCGGCATTTCTACGGAGTAGGCCAAACCTAATGATGAGTAATAAGGAAGAGATGGAATAACAGTAAGAAAGTGAACTTTAGCTGTGTTAAGTGCTGTATGTGCCTGAACGAAGGGGATAACCATGTGCGTCAGGCTATCCTCGGAGATATCAATGGGAACCAAAATTGAATTGTACATGTGTTCCTCCTGAGTGTTTTTTGCACAGCTCAGGTTAAACCGTTATTTCCAGCAAAACAGAGAGCAGGCTTTCATAACGGGGACAAATTTCGGTTCTGTGATTTAGGTACAGTTGAACCTGCCTGTCATTCCGTCGTGACAATGAACATTCTTGCTTCCTGGGCGAGCTGGCGTTCAGCCTTAATCGGCGCATATTTTTCCGAATGATAGAAGGCAATGGCCTGATCCAACGTCGGGAATTCAAAAATGCCTGCATAGGGTAACGGCGCTACTTCTCCTTCCAGTACCTGTGCGACAGCTCCAAAATGGACAATTTTTCCGCCTGCTTCCTCTAATGCTGACGTGAAGCGAGGGGTCAGGCTGGCCTGTCTGGCAGGGTCAATGACCCGTAAGTTGATATGAACAAAGGCAGGCATAATGGTTCCTCAAGTAATATAAATAGTGTATATACAGTATTAACTTTAGCATTGCTTGTCGAGATGAAATGATGAACAACATTGATGTGGCGCTGTTGGAGAGCATTCCGGAGGTCTGTCCGGCGTTTCAGGCGCGCGCTACCGCTCGGGCTATTACGCGCTATTACAACGCCTGCTTCAGACCGTTTGATCTGACCGCTGAGCAGTTCAGTCTGATGGTTGGCATCGGGGGTTCTCCTAATGAAACCGTTGCGGAACTCGCCGCCAGAGCAGGGGTGGATGCGACAACACTGAGTCGTAATATCCGTAGTCTGGAATCCCGGGGCATTATTGACTCGGCTGGAGGCCGTGGACGTGCCGGAAAACGACTCACGCTGACAGCTGAAGGCTGGCGTCTGCTTGAAGAGGTCATGCCGGTATGGCAATCCGCTAAGCAGGAGTTGTCCCAACTAATGGGCAGCGAGCAGCTTAGCCTGACGACGGAGATGATGAAACGTCTGGCTAAAATCAGTGCTGCCTTATGAAGCTCTCCGCGTTATTGTCAGAGGCCGTGTAAAACGGAAAGGTTATACCGGGCGTAATGCCCGGTAATAGACTTAAATTGCGTGACAGCTGACGGACGCGATAATTTTATTCCCGCCAATATTACCCATAATCAGATCGAGTAATTTCCGGTATTCCTCCCGGGTCATCACTTCGGCCCGTATTTCAGTTTTACCTTCTGCTTGCGCCGTATCGCAATAAATGGCTTTCAGGCTTAAGGTCAACTCTTTCGCCATGTTTACCACGCTCTGTCGGACCGCATCTTCATGCTCGTCATTACAGGTGATTTTAAGGACATAGCATTTTTCGCCTTCATGGAGCGCGGGCAGTTGATTAATCCGTTGCGCAGCTTCGCGAAGCAATATGTTGGCACAAAGGATAATCACGCTGGCCATACCGGCATTCCAGAATTGCCCTAAGCCGCACAGCACACCAATTCCGGCCGAACACCATAGCGTTGCGGCAGTATTTAGACCACGAATATTCATTCCTTCACGCATAATGACGCCAGCGCCAAGGAAACCTATTCCGGAGACGATCTGCGCTGCAATGCGTCCCGGGCTATCGGGTGACGTCGAGATGGAACTTAAAATAAACACGGCAGCGCCCGTCGCAACCAGTGCATTGGTACGAAGCCCGGCCATACGCTGGCGCCATTGTCTTTCCGCGCCGATAATTGCGCCCAGCAGCATCGCTGCGAGCAGATGAGAGATATAAGGGAACATCAGCCTGTCGCCTGTTAACATGATTAAACGATAAGCGTCAGTGCTTCACAAAGCACAGAATGACGCCGTTAAAACGCAAAGCATGTCAGCGGGAGGGTGGCGGAAAGAGTGAATGGTTAAACATGAACATCGTGATGCCCCACAAATTTGGTCGTTCTTAATGTATTGGGATGCAATCACGTAAAGAGGATTGCTGCCCACCGTAAAGGTAAGCAGCGAGAAAATCGCGTCAGCTTACCTTCGTATCGACGATAAAATAACTTTCCAACGAAGGACTCCTGTGAAAATTTATTGCCAGTATAGTCAGGGTCGATAATGAGTAAAGTGAAAAAACAACGTCCGTTATGAATTGTTTAAGTTCGGAAGACATATTTTTAAGACGTCATCTGATTTTCAAAAATACCCGGTATACTACATTTTTTTTTCTACAGGCGATAACAGACAAAGGCAGGATGTATGTCTCTTCGTTCGCTGCGGGCGTTATGCCTGACAAGTTTTTTCATTGCGGATGTTCGCGATGGCCTGGGACCTTTTCTCGGTATTTTTCTGACCGAACGCCACTGGGCCCCTGATGATATCGGCATCCTGATGACGGCCGGCGGGCTGGCGGGATTACTGGCCACGCTGCCGGCGGGATTCATCACCGACACCTCCCGCAACAAACGCGCTGTGCTCGCGCTGCTGTGCATTCTGATCACGCTAAGCACGCTTCTGCTCTGGTTTAGCCAGCAGAGCGGCGTGGTCGCCGTGTCGCAAATCGTCACCGGTATCTGTGCGGCATTTGTCGGGCCGTTGATCGCCGGGATTACGCTGGGGCTGACCGGACAGGGTGGGTTCAGCGCGCAGATGGGCAGAAACGAGGCGTTCAATCACGGCGGCAATTTCATGACCGCTCTGATGGCAGGCGGCATTGCCTGGTACTGGGGCGTGGGCGGGATTTTCCTGCTGATGACCTGTACCACGCTGCTAACGCTGTGTGCGCTGCTTGCCATTCGCAACAGCGATATCGATAACGACGCGGCGCGCGGGCTGTCCTCTTCAGCGAGCCTGCCGGTCCCCGGTTTTGCGATGCTGATGAAAAACCGGGCGCTGTTTGTGACCGGGCTGACGCTGCTGCTGTTCCACCTGGCGAACGCCGCGCTATTACCGATGCTGAGCATGAGGGTGGCTGCGGCACCCGCCACGATCAACCCCGGTTTGTACGCGGCGGGTACCGTCATCATCTCGCAGGCCGTGATGATCCCCGTCGCCATCTGGGCTTCGCGCCGGATCGAACATTTTGGCTACTGGCGCTTAATTATGCTGGCGCTGCTGGTCATGCCGGTACGCGCGGCGCTGGCGGCATCCACGGACGCGCCGTTCATGATGATCCCGGTACAAATTCTCGACGGCCTGGCCGCCGGGATCCTCGGTGTCGTCGTACCATCGTTTATTGTGGTGCTGCTGCGCGGAAGCGGGCACGTCAATGCCGGGCAGAGTGTGGTGATGCTGATGCAGGGGGTTGGGGCATCCATGAGCCCGGCGTTAACCGGGACGATCGCCGGTCATTACTCGTTTGCGACGGCATTCAGTGTCCTGAGCGCGATTGCGCTGGCCGCCGTTCTGATCTGGTGGCGCGTTGCGCACCGCAGCTGGGAAACAAACGCGCCGGGTGAGGCTTAGCCACCACCCGGCGTAGCACTTAAGCCAGCTCGTTAGGGCACGGCTCACCCTTTTCTAACTGCTGAAGATTGCCCAGCGTGGTTTCCGAAATGCTGATCAGGGCTTCGGCAGTCAGAAACGCCTGATGTCCGGTAAACAGGACGTTATGGCAGGCAGAGAGGCGACGGAACACGTCGTCCTGGATGACATCATTAGACTTATCTTCAAAGAACAGATCGCGTTCGTTCTCATACACGTCCATCCCCAGCGCGCCAATTTTCTGGGTTTTCAGCGCTTCGATTGCGGCCTGAGAGTCAACCAGTCCGCCGCGGCTGGTGTTGATGATCATCACGCCATCTTTCATCTGGTCAAACGCCGCCTGATTGAGCAGGTGGTAGTTTTCCGGCGTCAGCGGACAGTGCAGGGAGATCACGTCGGACTGCGAGAATAGCGTCGGCAGGTCAACGTACTCCACGCCCAGATCCAGCGCTGCAGCGCTTGGGTACGGATCGAATGCCAGCAGACGCATGCCAAAGCCTTTCAGAATGCGCAGGGTAGCCACGCCAATTTTACCGGTGCCGATCACGCCAGCGGTTTTGCCGTACATGGTAAAGCCGGTCAGCCCTTCCAGCGAGAAGTTGGCGTCACGGGTGCGCTGATAAGCGCGGTGAATACGACGGTTGAGGGACATCATCATGCCAATCGCATGTTCCGCGACCGCTTCCGGGGAGTACGCCGGAACGCGAACCACCTTCAGACCCAGCTCTTTTGCCGCATCGAGATCCACGTTGTTAAAGCCCGCACAGCGCAGGGCGATGTATTTCACCCCCTGTTTTTTCAACTCTTCCAGCACCGGACGACTGCCGTCATCGTTTACGAAAATGCAGACGCCTTCACAGCCGTGCGCCGTTTTGGCGGTTTTTTCGGACAGCAGAAAGTCGAAAAATTCAAGCTCAAACCCGTAAGCCTCGTTAACATGTTGCAGATACTTTTTGTCGTACTGCTTTGTGCTGTATACCGCGAGTTTCATAAGACTTTCTCCAGTGATTTTGCATTCACGTTAGCATGATTAAAATTATCTTACAATTTATAAAATATTATTGAATTCAATAAGTTCTATCAATTATTCTAGAGCATATGTGCACCCTAACTCCATGATATTCTTACTACGAGAAATCTTCGGCGCGGATCTGATCGGGACATGTAGCGGAAAATGAAGTGGGTAGAGGATGCGAGAAACGCCTGTCTGAATTACGTTAAAGAATGGCAAGAGGGTGCGAAAACTGCAATCCTTCCTGATGTGATGGGACGATACCAGAAACTGGGTGAGTTTCTGATAAAGAGGGAGAATGATGCATGTCTCAACAATTGGAGTTGTCCTTATCTCCGCCGATGCTGCCTGCTTTGTGCTACTTTATTGTTTCTATTGTGATTTTCTTCTTATTGTACTTCGGGAAATTGAAAGTTAACCGGCTCCGGAAATATCCACTGTTCATTGCTTATACGCTGTTTGTGATAGCCATTGCTGCCATTCAAATTAACGTTTTTGCCAACGGCTATGAGTTTGTTAGCGCATTTTTACTTATTGATTTTGATCCCTGGCGGTACAACTCGGTGTATTGGGGGTCGTTGATATTCGCCATGCTTTACCTTCTGGCGTTGCCTCGGAACAGGCCCTAGTTTCGCAACTTAACGTTACAGCATCTATTCTTAAACCTGGCTTTGACTTCAACTGACCAGCTAAACATGCGACAATGATCGGCACTGCCGGCTTAATTCTTTTGCTAAATCAGGATATTAACTGCCCATGAAGGGTAAATACAAAGCCGCTCTTGCGCTTTTACTGCTGTTCATATTGTTGCCGCTGACGCTGCTGATGACGCTCGCCCAGTGGGTACCGACGCTCGCCGGGATCTGGCTGCCCGTCGGGACGCGCATCGCTTTCGAAGAGAGTCCGAAACTGACTCGCCACGCGCTGGTGATCCCCGATCTTCGCTATCTGGTTGAAGACTGCGAAATTGCCCGCATCGATAACGTGACGCTGTCACATCCCAGCCGCTGGAAGCTGGATATCGGCACGCTCGATTTAAACTCCGTCTGCCTCAGCAAAATTCCCCAGTCCGCGCCGTCAACGGTTGCTCCCAAAACGCTGGCCCAGTGGCAGGCGGTATTGCCCAATACCTGGCTTACGGTTCACCGTCTGACGCTGTCGCCCTGGCAGCAGTGGCAGGGTGAGCTTAATGCGTCGCTGACCCCGTCCAGCCAGGAGATCGCCTATAAAGGCGAGCAGGTCAGCATTAAAGGCACGCTTCGCGGCCAAACGCTCTCGGTCAGCCAGTTTGATGTACAGCTCCCGGACCAGCCGCAGCCGATTAAGCTGGTGGGCGAGTTTACTTTGCCGCTGGTTCCGGACGGCGTGCCGGTGAAAGGCCACGCGGTGGCGACCTTTAACGTGCCACAGTTAACGTCCCTGGTCGACGCCGATCTGGACTGGGAAGAGAATCAGGGACAGCTGGTGGTGATGGCGCGGGACAACCCCGATCCGCTGCTCGACCTGCCGTGGCAGATCACGGCGGAGCAGCTGAACATCAGCGACGGGCGCTGGAACTGGGATCTCTCGGGTATGCCGCTGAGCGGGCGGGTGTCCCTTCGTGCAGACAACTGGCAGCAGGGGCTGGAGAAAACCACCCTGACCGGACGACTGAATGTGCTGACGCACGGCGATGCGGGGAAAGGCAACGCGGTACTGAATATTGGGCCCGGCAGGCTCAGTATGGAAAACAGCGACATGCCCCTGCATCTCAGCGGCGAGGCGAAGCAAAACGATCTCATTCTTTACGCCAAATTGCCCGCCACGCTGACCGGCAGCCTGTATGAACCGCAGCTGGCCTTTGAGCCGGGCGCGCTGCTCCGCTCGCGCGGGCGCATCATCAATTCGCTCGATATCGATGAAATCCGCTGGCCTCTGGCGGGCGTGAAGCTGACGCAGAAGGGCGTGGACGGTCGTTTACAGGCGATTCTGCGCGCCCATGAAAACGAGATGGGTGATTTTGAACTCCACCTGGACGGCCAGGCCAACGACTTTTTACCCGATAACGGCCTGTGGCAGTGGCGGTACTGGGGAAAAGGCGGTTTTACGCCGATGCATGCCCGCTGGGATGTCGCCGGGAAAGGCGAGTGGCGCGACAACCTTATTGAGCTGACGGCGCTCTCCACCGGTTTTGACAAGCTCCAGTACGGCACGATGGAGGTCAGCAAGCCGCGTCTGGTGCTGGATCAGCCGGTACGCTGGTTGCGCGATGCCGAAAAACCGGCCTTCAGCGGCGCGCTGTCGCTCAATGCAGGACAAACCCGTTTCTCCGGCGGCAGCGTGTTGCCGCCCTCGGTCCTGACCTTCAGCGTCGACGGCACCGACCCGACAATTTTTCAGTTTAAGGGCGACCTCCATGCGGACAAAATCGGTCCGGTACAGGTGAACGGTCGTTGGGATGGCGTGCGCCTTCGCGGGCAGGCCTGGTGGCCGAAACAGTCCCTCACCGTATTCCAGCCTTTGATCCCGCCGGACTGGAAAATGACGCTGCGCGACGGGGAGCTTTATGCGCAGGTCGCCTTCTCGGCGGCGGCCGATCAGGGCTTTGAAGCGGGCGGGCACGGCGTGCTGAAATCCGGTAGCGCCTGGATGCCGGATAACCAGATTAACGGCGTCGACTTTGTGCTGCCGTTCCGCTTCAGCGAGGGAACCTGGTCCCTCGGCACGCGCGGTCCGGTCACGCTACGCATCGGCGAAGTGGAAAACCTGGTGACCGCGCGCAACATTACCGCGGATTTACAGGGCGATTATCCCTGGACGGAGGACAGTCCGCTGCTGCTCACCAACGTGAAGGTGGAAACCCTCGGCGGGAAGATCACCATGCAGCAGCTGCGGATGCCGCAGCACGATCCGGCCCTGCTGCGGGTGGACAATATCTCTTCGAGCGAGCTGATTAGCGCCGTCAATCCGAAGCAGTTTGCCATGTCAGGGCCGGTGAGCGGAGCGCTGCCGTTCTGGCTGGACAACGAAAAATGGATCATTAAAGATGGCTGGCTGACCAACCCGGGGCCCATGACGCTGCGCATCGACAAAGATACGGCCGACGCCATCGTGAAAGATAATATGGTTGCGGGTGCCGCGATTAACTGGCTCCGCTATATGGAAATTTCGCGTTCGTGGACGAGAATCAATTTAGATAACCTGGGTGAATTAACCATGCAGGCGACCATCAAGGGGACCAGCCGGGTCGATGGCAAAAGCAGCTCCGTCAACCTGAACTATACCCACGACGAGAATGTTTTTACCCTCTGGCGCAGCCTGCGTTTTGGGGACAACCTGCAAACCTGGTTTGAGCAACATGCGGCGATACCTGCTCCCCGCAGTTCGACTGGCAAGGAAAGTGAGGAACAACAATGAATAAGATGGCTGGTGCGCTCACCGTCGCCGTTGCCGCGCTACTGACCGGCTGTACGCCGCGAATTGAAGTCGCTGCGCCAAAGGAGCCGATTACCATCAATATGAATGTCAAAATCGAACATGAGATCCACATCAAGGTCGATAAAGACGTTGAAACCCTGCTGAAATCGCGCAGCGATCTGTTCTGAGGACGCCATGAAACGAGTAGCTCTGATTTTGCTGGCGCTGGGGATGAACGTGCAGGCAGCTGCGCTGACCTTAAACGATGCCCGGGCCCAGGGGCGCGTGGGGGAAACCCTCAGCGGTTATCTTGCCCCGGTTCAACAGGACGCGGAAACGCTGGCGCTGGTTAATCGCATCAACGCGGCGCGCACGGAAAACTACCAGAGGCTGGCTGACAGCAATAATTTGCCGGTCGATGAAGTGGCCAAAATGGCAGGGCAGAAACTGGTTGCCCGCGCGCAGCCGGGCGAATACGTGAAGGGCATTAACGGAAAATGGCTCAAAAAGTAGCTAGCGGTAGCGCCTGCGGTATTCACCCGGCGAGACGCCAAAACGCTGCTTAAACGCCGTTGAAAAATGGCTATGGTCGGTGAACCCCCAGCTGTAGCCAATGCCCGCCAGCTTTTCATCATCACCGGCAGCGCGCAGTACCTGCGCGCACAGATCCAGACGACGGTTTTTGATGTACTGCGCCACCACCAGCCCTTTCTCGGCAAACATGCGGTAGAGGCTGCGCACGGACATACCGCTCTCGGCGGCAATCCATTCCGGGCGCAGCGATTCAGACTGAATATGGTCGTCAATCAGCGCCACCACATGCTGGAACTGGCGCTCCTTGCGCGGCTGAATGATTTCACGCTGCTGGAAAGCGGGACGCAGCAGACAGATCATCGCCTCGAGCGCCGCTTCACTTTCACGGTCACTCAGGTCGGCATTGCTCATGCTCTCCATCAGCAGGCGATGGCTCAGTTGTACCGTGGGCAAGGTGCGGGAAAGGGCGGTCGCGCAGCTTATCTCCTGGAAACGACACTGCTGCTCAATTATCTGACGGGGAACCAGCAGCGAAATCTGGCGGGACTTTTCCCGCCAGTTGATCGAGCAGGGACGCGACGCGTCAATCAGCGTGATATCACCGGTCCTGAGTAGCGCGCGACGGTCATCCTGTTCAATTTCCGCGCTGCCTTCTAGCTGGAACACGGTATAGAACCAGGCATCGTTACTCTGCGTGATCTCCTGACGGGAGCGGAACAGATTAACGCCGCCTGCCGTAACGGTACTGAGCTTCAGGCTGCGCGCATAGCTGGTCTCCAGCTCGCCGTAGAATTTTCCCTCGGTGGGCTGCGCGTTAAAACGCCCGCAAACCTGGTTAATTTGCGCCAGCCACTGCTGATACTGTTCCTGCTCGCTTGCACACGCCATCGTTTCTCTCACTGCACCGTCAACGTTTTCGCATTGTTGCATTTGTGTTGCATTTTGTCAGAGCTATGAGGCTGACTATAGGAAAGAACACTCACCGGTAACAGCGATATAAGCGGCAATTATCGCGATTTGCGGAGCCTGTCACAGGTGGCAAAGCGAATGTCACAGAGACAAAAGCGAGAATGCAAAACCCCACTTAGACTGGATGGACACCCTGCGAAGAATAACGAAGGAGTATCCTATGTCTGAATCACAGGTGGCCATTCAGCCTGCCGTACAACAATTTTTAGACCGACAGCATGGCCTGTGGATTGAAGGGCGTCAGGCCGCGTCGGACAGTGAAAAGCGGCTGAACGTCTACAACCCGGCCACGGGCGAAGTCATTGCCTCGACTGCCGATGCCAGCGTCGACGACGTTGACCGTGCCGTCATGTCCGGCTGGCGCGCGTTTGTCGCCCGCAGCTGGGCCGGAAAACTCCCGGCGGAGCGCGAGCGGATCCTGCTCCATTTCGCCGAACTGGTGGAACAGCACAGCGAGGAGTTGGCCCAGCTTGAAACGCTGGAGCAGGGGAAATCTATTAACATTTCCCGCATGTTTGAAGTCAGCTGCACCCTGAACTGGATGCGCTATACCGCCGGGCTGACCACCAAAATTACGGGTAAGACCCTCGACCTTTCCATCCCGCTGCCGCAGGGCGCCCGCTATCAGGCGTGGACGCGTAAAGAGCCGGTTGGCGTGGTGGCCGGGATTGTGCCCTGGAACTTCCCGCTGATGATCGGGATGTGGAAAGTGATGCCTGCGCTGGCCGCGGGCTGCTCTATTGTCATCAAGCCGTCAGAAACCACGCCGCTGACCATGCTGCGCGTAGCGGAACTGGCCAGCGAAGCGGGCATCCCGGACGGGGTGTTCAACGTGGTGACCGGGAGCGGCGCGGTGTGTGGCGCAGCGCTGACCTCGCATCCGCATATTGCAAAGGTGAGCTTCACCGGCTCAACGGCGACGGGTAAGCAAATTGCCCGTGCGGCGGCGGACACGCTAACCGGCGTGACCCTGGAGCTGGGCGGGAAAAACCCGGCAATTGTACTCAAGGATGCGGACCCGGCGTGGGTGATCGAAGGCCTGATGACCGGCAGCTTCCTGAACCAGGGCCAGGTGTGCGCGGCGAGCTCGCGCATCTACATTGAAGCGCCGCTGTTTGACACGCTGGTCAGCGGGTTTGAGCAGGCTGTGAAATCCCTGAGCGTCGGGCCGGGCATGTCGCCGGAGGCGTTTATCAACCCGCTGGTGTCGCGCGCCCACTGTGACAAGGTGCAGACCTTCCTTGATGAGGCGAAGTCGCGCAACGCGGAGCTGATCGTCGGTAACCGGGGGCCGGAAGGCAAAGGTTATTACGTTGCGCCTACGCTGGTGGTGAACCCGGATGCCTCGCTGCGCCTGACCCGCGAAGAGGTGTTTGGTCCGGTGGTCAACGTGGTGCGCGTCGCGGACGGGGAAGAGGCGCTTCAGCTGGCAAACGACAGTGAATATGGCCTGACGGCCAGCGTCTGGACGCAAAATATCAGCAAGGCGCTGGAGTACACCGACCGGCTGCAGGCGGGCACCGTCTGGGTGAACAGCCATACGCTGATCGACGCCAACCTGCCGTTCGGCGGCATGAAACAGTCCGGTACCGGGCGTGACTTTGGTCCGGACTGGCTGGACGGCTGGTGTGAAACTAAGTCGGTGTGCGTGCGGTATTAAAAACATTGCCGGGTAACGCTGCGGTTACCCGGCAGGCTTTAACCCGGCGGCTATTTCAATGCTGCGGCAATGACCGATGGAATAGCGTCAAACGCCTGCGCAACGCCTTTAGTCCTGACTTCTTCACTGCGCGTCGCCCCTTCAGCACGGACAAATTCCACTCTGTCGATACCCAGAAAACCAAAGAATCGCTGCAGGTACCTCTCCTGAAAATCCATGTCTTCGATTGGCGTACCGTGATATATCCCGCCGCGGGTTGAAACGACAATAACCCTCTTGCCGGTCGCATGCCCCACCGGGCCCGTCGGGGTATAGCTAAAGGTTTTTCCCGGCTGGGCGAGTCGATCTAACCAGGCTTTAAGCTGAGTTGAGACGGAGAAGTTATACATAGGCGCACCTATCACGATGAGGTCGCTATTGAGAAATTCGTTCACAAGTTCCCCGGACAGCGCGTGTTCGCGGACATCTTCAGCCGTCGCATCGGTGGCTATCCGCAGCGGCCGGAACCCAGCGGCAACGGTGCCGGTGAGATGGGCGATGGGGGTTTTAACGACGTCGCGATAGACCACCTTCTCTGACGCGATCTGGCGAACCACCTCTGCCGTCAGCTGACGTGAAAGTGAGAACTCGCCGTTAATGCTTGAATCTATATGCAGGATATTCATTTCTCTGTTTCCTTTGCGTCGGTTTGGGTTGCTTGTTCGATAAATTGACTCACGGCGTGCGGGTGGGAAATCATCGACATATGGCTGCTCTTAATACGCAGGACGGTGGCGTTCATGGTGCCGGCGAGCTGCTGCTGGATACCGGGAGAGAGGGCGCGATCCTCTTCGGTTATCAGATACCATGAGGGTTTTTCACGCCATGCTGCATGTTCTACCTTCTCGCTGAAGGCGATTGCCGCGATAGGCTGCTGCGTTGCCGTCAGCAGTTTTACGCGTTTGAGGGGCAGATCGTTGGCCATCGTGCGCTGATAGGCAGCAGGATCGTCCAGCCAGATTAACCCTTTTTTATCCGGGCGCATGTCGGCCATCGGGGCGTTGAGGCGGGTAAGAAGAGAGGTAACCGATTCACCGCTGTCGGGGGCAAGGGCGGAGAGAAAAACCAGTTTTTTCACCTTCGGGTTATTGCCTGCCTGAGCGATGACCGCGCCGGCCCAGGAGTGGCCAACAAGCACTACGTCCCCTTGCTGACGGTCGATGACACGCTCTGTGGCGGCGACGTCCTCTTCAAGCGAAGTCAGAGGGTTTTGCACTGCCGTGACGTGGTAGCCCCGGGTCTGCAAACGGCCTATCACTTCCTGCCAGACGGAACCATCGGTAAAGGCACCATGCACGAGGATGATGTTATTAATCCGCGCCTGCACAGACTGCGATGCAACCATGCAAAGCAAGGAAAGAAGAACGGGCAAGCGTGTCGGTTTCATAAGCGTGACGTAATTTCCTGAGAGACGTTGAATCACAGTGTAACGAGAGACGCAAAGAGGCTTGTAGTGTCTGAAATGACTGTTAACATACGAAATCAGACATTTTACTCAGGCCTGAATCATGAGAATTGCCATTTTAGCGTTACCCGGAAGCATGAAATCCGCCGTAGCTGGGCTCTGCGATATGTTCTGGCTGGCTGATGAGGTGATTGCCCAGCAGCCGGACGGCGAGGGCATTTCGCCTTTTGAGGCGTTCATCATCACGGCGGAAGGGAAGCCGGTCCCGGACGCGCAGGGGCGGCCGATCGATGCCGAAGCGAGCTTTGTTACCGGAGGAACCTTCGATCTCGTGATTGCCTGCGGGATGAAGCTTGACGAGCAGAAACGCCCGGTCTCGCCAGCGGCCGTCCTCGAGGCTGGCGCATGGCTGCGCGGCCAGTATGATAAAGGCGCGATGCTTGCGGGAGCCTGTGCCGGTGGGTTGGTTCTCGCCGAGGCGGGGATCCTCAATGGCCGGGCATGCACGACGACCTGGTGGCTTTACCATACTTTCCGCCAGCGTTATCCGCTGAGCAAACCTGTCTGGGGTAAAGCGCTGGTGCAGGATGCACGGGTTATCACATCCGGTGGCCCGCTCTCGTGGGTTGACCTGGCGCTGCATATCATCCGTCTGCACGCGGGGCAGAAGCTGGCGCGTCTGACGGCCGATATGGCCGTGGCTGACAGCCAGCCGTTATCTCAGCAGGTTTACGCGCCAGCAGGTTTTTTAAATTCAGTCCATCCGATGATAATGAAAGCGGAACATATCGTCCGGTATGAAAATCCGGCGATCACCGTAGAACAGCTTGCCCGGGCGCTGAATATGACCACTCGTACCCTTCACCGAAAAATGGCTGAGGAGATGAATGAAAGCCCTAAAAACTTTTTGACGCGCATGCGCATTGAAAAGGCAATGCGTCTCCTGGATCAACCGGGGTACGCAATAGCGGAGATTGCCAGCGCTTGCGGTTACGCTGACGACACGGCATTCAGGCGCGCTTTTACGGGGGTGACGGGCATGTCGCCCGGTCAATACCGCAAATGGATCGCCGAGCGTCATGCGGAATAGCCGCCGTTCTCACCGGCATACTCGATCCCGCCCGGCCTCCTTCGCCCGATACAGCGCCGCATCGGCGCGGGCGATGATCTCGGTGCCCGCTAACCCCTCCGCCATGCTCGCAATCCCCATGCTCACGGTGACATGGTCGCTAACGGTTGACGCGCTGTGTGGTATGGACTCCGCGCGCAGACCGTCATGAATGCGTAAGGCCACCTTTTCCGCGATGTTTTCCGGGCAATTGAAGAGGATGACCACGAACTCCTCGCCGCCGTAACGCGACACCACATCGTCAGGTGTGCGCACCGACTGCTTCAGCACCCGCGCCACGCGGGTCAGACAGTCATCGCCTGCCTGGTGCCCGTAAGTGTCGTTGTAGAGCTTGAAGTAGTCGATATCCAGCATAATCACCGAGAAGGTTTTCTTCTGCTCAACCGCGTTCTCCAGCACCACCTCCATTTTCCTGCGATTGGCGGTTTTGGTTAACGGATCCTGATGCGCCAGCGCATCCAGCCGCGAAATCAGCAGCTGATTCTGCTGGTTACGGCGCCAGGCCTCGTCAAACCAGCTCAACAGGATAAAACGTCCGCAAATCAGGATCAGCGAAAACACACTCCAGATGACGACGAAATGAAGGTTGAGACCATCATTCAGTATCCAGCTTGCTATCGGCAGGGTGATCCAGAGCGGGAGCACAAAGGCGAGCAGCCCCTCGGGGTAAAAATAGAGCGCCGTTAAACCGGCGAGTAATAAAATGACGCACAGCGGCCAGACATGAGGCAGCAGCAGCTGGGTGATAAACCAGAAGCAGGAGACCGACCAAATGGCGCTACAGATAAACAACACCACGCTAATACCGGCGATTCGCCGCCAGGCCATCAGGATCAGCGCGGCTGAGAGAATAATAATGCCGAGCATGGAGGCATCGACCATTCTCGTCAGCTGCGGCGAGTGGGGATAAAGGGGATCGCTGGCCTTAAGCAGAACGTGTCGCAGCAGGATCATCACCGCGAAGCTGATATTGACGAAGGCCAGCCACGGCAGGTTCATCGCCAGCCCGTGCATGACCATGGCATGGCGCGTTGGCCAGGTTGCCCGTTCAAGTGTCGGTTTTTTTCTTTTTTCCATTGACGCTTTTTACCCTGTCTGGCGAACACCTGAAGCAGGAAAGGGCGGACGAACCGCCCTTTTGCATGCACCGTTACGGTGTCACAATGTTAAACCAGAAATCAAACTTATCCATGTAACTAAGCATGGCATCAAGTTTCGCGCTGTCGCCACTTATTTTGACATTTCCGCTGTCCTGAGCCTGTTTCAGCGTCACTTCCTTGAGAATGATTTTATTCAGGGTGTCACGGTTGAGCGTCAGCGTTGCATCTGCATCTTTTGCTTCTGCGTTCGCCGTGTGGTTCAGCACGCCATTTTCCAGCTCGAGTTTGTACTTACCGCCATCGCTGCCCAAATCAATGTTAAACACAGATTTAGCCTCACCGGCTTTCTGGCCATTGATATGGACTGCCAGGTAGTCAAAGAACATCTCTGGCGTCATCGCGCGTACCGTATCCGGACTGGCGGTATTCGGCGTTGGACCTTTCACCACGCCGTTACGCAACTCCTGCGCACCGGTCAGGTAGAAGTTACGCCACGGGCCGGATTCGGCCTGATAGCCCAGCTGTTCCAGCGCATCCGCTTCCAGGTCACGTGCCGCCTGATTGTTTGGATCGGCAAAGACCACTTTACTCACCACCTGCGCCACCCAGCGATAGTTCCCCTGGTCGAAGTCAGTTTTCGCCTTGTTCAGGATGGCATCCGCGCCGCCCATATACTCAACGAATTTCTTCGCGCCTTCTTCCGGCGGCAGCTCATCCAGCGTCGCCGGGTTGCCGTCAAACCAGCCCAGATACAGCACGTAGGTGGCTTTGACGTCATGGCTCACCGAGCCGTAGTAGCCGCGGTTCGCCCAGGTATGCGCCAGTGAATCCGGGAGCGTAAAGTTCGCGGCAATTTCGTCGCGCGTCAACCCTTCGTTCGCCATACGCAGCGTCTGGTCGTTAATGTAACGATAGAGGTCACGCTGGCTTTTCAGCAGTTTGACCACGTTTTCGTTGCCCCAGGTCGGCCAGTGGTGTTGTGCCATGATGATTTCGGCCTTATCACCCCAGCGCACAATCGCCTGGTTAATGTATTTCGACCACGGCAGCGGCTCGCGGATTTTCGCTCCGCGCAGCGAGTAGGTGTTGTGCAGGGTGTGGGTCACGTCCTCTGCGGATTCAATAACTTTTTTCTCTTCGATATACCAGAGCATTTCCGATGGCGCTTCGGAGCCAGGCGCAAGCATAAAGTCGTAGGTCAGGCCGTCGATAACCTCTTTCTGCCCATCTTTCTCGATAATATTGGTCGGGGCAATCAGCGTGACCGTCCCGGCGGAGGTTGTTGTCCCAAGACCGGCACCCACCTGACCTTTGGCATCTGGCTTCAGCAGGTTGCCATACATATAGCTGGCGCGGCGGCTCATCACATTACCCGCCATGATATTCTCGGCAACGGCCGCTTCCATAAACCCGGCAGGGGCGTAGACCTTCACTTTACCGGACTTCACGTCCGCTTCATCCACCACGCCGCGCACGCCGCCATAGTGGTCAACGTGGCTGTGGGTATAAATGATGGCGACGACCGGTTTCTTGCCGCGATGTTTAAAATAGAGATCCATCCCGACCTTCGCCGTTTCTGCCGACACCAGCGGGTCAACCACGGTAATACCGTCTTTCCCTTCAATGATGGTCATATTTGACAGGTCAAGATTTCGGATCTGATATACGCCGTCGGTCACTTCAAACAGGCCGCTAATATTAATCAGCTGAGATTGACGCCATAAGCTTGGATTAACGGAGTCCGGTGCTTTATCGCCTTCTTTAATAAAGGAGTACTGCTGCGGGTTCCAGATGATATTGCCTTGTTCCCCTTTGATAATTTCCTGAGGAATAGGGGCAATAAAGCCTTTATGGGCGTCCGTAAAATCGGTGTTATCGGAGAAAGGAAGCTGATTAAACAGGGCGTTATTGGCTTGTTGCGTTGCGGCCGTGGCATCCTTCGGGGCTTCTGCGGCATAGGTGGAGCTAACGGAAATAACAAGTCCAGCCAGAGCAAGACTCCTGACGATCAAATTGAATTTCATCCTAACCTCTCAGTGGTGTATTACGTCGTTCGTGGAAACTTCGTGTCCTGGCTGAAAGTGGTTCAAGAAATGCAATGGGAATAAACGAGGTAGAAATAACTATAATCGGGGAGAGGCATTCAGCAAGTAAATAGATGAAAAACCGGGCATTGCGCCCGGTGCGTTATTTATTTCTGTTCGTCTTTCTTTTTCCCGAGCGTTGGCGTCTCGTCGAAGAAGTTCCACGGTTTAAGGAGGGTATGCACCCATTCCGTCGGCATGATCGGCCACTCCTCCGCGCGTGCCACGTGGGTGGTGCCGGTGGTCATCCAGACCACGTCATCCTGATCGTTGAGCGACTCGTTATCTTTGCTGTACTGACCCAGGCCGGTGTCGTGCACGGAGCGGTTCGGGAATTTTCCTTCCGGGTAGAGCTCATCCGGGTGGTAACGGGTCACCCACAGCTGTTTGTCCATAAAGCTCAGGCGATGGTAGATCCACTCGTCCGGGGCAAATTTCGCGCCGGTCGCCACCGGGTGCGTACCGCCCGCGTAAGGGATAATCTGGTACGAAACCGGGTTGCCCATGCGGTTCTCTTTACGGGTGTTGCTCAGCAGTCGAATGGTTCCCGGGTCGAACTTCTGCGCCGCCTGCTGCTCGGTATCAATATCGTACTGATTGATCTGCATGGTGCTGGTGCGCGGGCCACCGGCGGTATTCGGCTTCACTTCCGGATCCATGGCCACCAGCTTGTTGTTGATGCCGTCCACGTCCATATCGAGACGGAAGTTGTAGATGTGCTGGTGCGTGGTGCCCACGATGTTATGGTCGATCAGCGTGCCGTATTTTGTATCGTCTTTGGCGGTGGCGTCGTGCATGGTTTTCGCCTGCACGCCTTTCACCGCTTCGATACCCGTCGCGCCGGCGTCAATGCCGATGGTGCCATTTTCATGGAACACCCAGTCGAAGATGTAATCGTAATTGCCCACGGTACTCACCCAGCGCACCACCAGTTCGCGGCGCTCGGTGCTGACGTTCGGCTGGCCCATCTCCTGGTGCTTGTATTCCGGGCCCGCGTAGCGTTCGAAAATGGCGATCGCGCGCGGGATCTCCATCGGCGCGCCGGTGTAATCCGGGATGGTTTCATTGAGCATCACGGCGTTGGACGGCACGTCTTTACCGCGTACCAGCGGTGAGGTCAGGGTGCCCATGCCGTAGTCGCCGGAGTCGAGATAGGCTTTAAAGTACCAGCCCACGTCCGGATCGCCGTAAGGAACGATCATGCCGCCGAGCGACCCCTGATACATAATCTGGCGTTTTTTGCCGTTGTCGTTATAGGTGACGGTTGAGATCATCGGGCCGACGCGGGAGTCCAGGCTCAGGTGGAAATCCCAGTTCTGCCAGTGCACCATATCGCCGGTGATGGTGTAGTTCTTGCCTTCCGGCTCAATGATGTCGAGCGGTTTTTTCGGCATCTCTATACGGTCGCGGCCATCGTAGGGGCGCGGCGTCATCGGAACCGGAACAACGGCGCCTTCCTCAATCTTCTGGATTTTCTTCTGCTCAAGATCGACCACGGCCACCAGGTTTTCAATCGGGTGCGCCCAGTAGTTGCCGTCGCCAACGTCCAGATAGCTCACCACTTTCAGCAGGCGATCTTCCTGCTTCAGGCCATCTTTACCGTCGAAATAGCCGACGGTCAGCGGCGTGGTAATCACTTTTTTCGGGTCGGTGATGCCGTGTTTTTTAAGCACCTCGGCAAACTCCGTGCTGTCGTTGATGATTTGCTGAACCGCGGTGAAATCATCCAGCAGCACCATGCCGTGCGCGTCTTTCACAGGCTCCCAGCGCAGGATTTTTTTATCCTTCAGATCCACCAGGCTTTCGATAACGTGCTTTCCGTCGAGCATCACGATCTTCGCCTGACGCGGGGCATCCACCGCCGTACCGTTAAGCACAAAGTCCCACACTTTGGCTTTCTCTGGCTCAGCAAGGGCAATCTGGGTAAAGCGGGTATTCGGTTTAAAATCCGCCGAGGCTTTGACAATCTCAACGGCTTGCTTAATTTCGTCCGCCGTCAGCGCGTTTAGCGGGTGAGGGCGTTTCTCAACCTGGAAGGTCTGATCGAGGCCTGACTGGAAAACATCGTTGATAAAGGTATCGGAAATAAAGGCTTTCTTGCCTTTCATCACCACCGGCACCTCGAGCTTGAGGGTTTTACCGTTGACGATGGCGGTTTTAGCGCCCGGTTTGACCTTCACAAAGGCGCCGTCTTTTGCAATGGTGAACATCTGTGCGTAATCATCCCACTGAACGTCGGCGCCAAAGTCCTGCAGCGTTTTGTCCATCGGGACCATATGCGCCTCACTGCCGTGGGCGAAAACAGGGGATTGCCAGGCGCAACACAGCGCAACGGCCATAGCCAGCGCCGTTCTACGGGCAGAAAAAGAAGAATTGCTTCCCATCGTAGACCTCATCTTGTTGTGTTTATTGTGTTGTGACAGCCTTATCCTGACAGGCGCCTGAGAAAAGCGTTTGCCTGCATCTGCCAGATTATTTGTCAGCCTTGCCAGGTTAAAAAAAGAGCGGGGGTAAATCACATGCCGGGCCATTTCCCCTCCCCATTGAGGCTGAGGGAACCCCACAAATGATGTCAGCACAGACGGCCCCCTCTCCCTTGAGGGAGAGGGCTGGGGTGAGGGGGAACATACGGCACTGGTGGTCATTCCGTTCACTTTATGTTCCTAGCTACTCTGTAACGACATGGCCTGTGAACGTGCCAGGGTGGCTCAGTCGCCACCACCCTGGCGACCCGGGCTCCCGGCGGTAAATCGCCGCTGCGCGGTACCTTCGGCTTATTCCTTCCGGCTTATCGGGTACGGGCGGAGGTAACATCCCTGTAAAGCCCGCCCTCTCGGCGCATCCCGGCGCCTCGCCCCGGCCGGAAGGCAAACGCCTCAGCGATTTACAGCCGGACCAGGGCATCGCTGAAGGCCCTCAGCCATTCTAAAAGCAGCGTTATTGCTTCTGCTTGCACATTACTTGAGAGCGCTCAGCCATTGTGGAGAGGATGAGGAGCAGGGAACTTAGCTGAAATCACCCTGCTGGCGCGCCACCAGCGTCAGAATGGAGTAGAGCGCCACGGCCTGCTGGTGCTGGTTGAAGATCTCAACCGCCCACTCCACCACGCCCGTCGGTTTTTCCTCCGCGGTACGCTGTTTCTTCAGCGTTTTACGTTTGCAGGTCAGACGCACCTGAATGGTATCGCCCGGTTTAACCGGCTCGATAAAGCGCAGGTTCTCCATGCCGTAGTTAGCAATGACCGGCCCGACGCCCGCATCAACAAACAGCCCTGCTGCGGCAGAAATCAGGAAGTAGCCGTGCACCACGCGCTCGCCAAAGATCGACTCTGCCGCGCCGATCTTGTCCATATGGGCGTAGAAGTGGTCGCCGCTCAGGCAGGCAAAGTTCACGATGTCCGCTTCCGTGAGGGTGCGGCGCGGCGTCAGCAGGCTGTCGCCCGGATGCAGCTCCTCAAAGTATTTGCGGAACGGATGCACGCGATCTTCCTGCACCGCTGCGCCACGCACCCACTGTTTGCCGATGGCGGCCAGCATGGTCGGACTGCCCTGAATCGCGGTGCGCTGCAGGTAGTGCTTCACCGCGCGCAGACCGCCCAGCTCTTCGCCACCGCCCGCGCGGCCCGGGCCGCCGTGCACCAGCTGCGGAAGCGGGGAACCGTGGCCGGTGGACTCTTTCGAGGCTTCCTCGTTGAGGATCTGAATACGCCCGTGGGCGCGCGCCGCGCCGAGAATAAACTGGCGGGCAGTGTCCAGGTCTGCGGTGACCAGCGTACCCGCCAGGCTGCCGCCGCCCGCGCGGGCAAGCTGCATCGCGTGGCGTGCGTTGCGATACGGCATCAGCGTCGCAACGGGGCCGAAGGCTTCGGTTGAGTGCACTGCCGGGGTTTCATCCGGCTGCGGGCAGAACAGCAGGGTCGGTGGGAAGAACGCGCCCGCGGCCTGCAGATCCGCTTTGCCACCCAGACGGATCTGGCAGCCTGCGGCGATCAGTTGCTCCACTTTCTCCTGCACGTCCGCACGCTGTTCGGCGTTGACCAGCGCGCCCATCTTTACCCCTTCCTGCGCCGGATCGCCCACAACCACCTTTTCCAGCCGGGCAACCAGCGCCTGGCTCACGGCGTCAATCTGGTTTTGCGGGACGATAATGCGGCGAATGGCCGTACATTTCTGCCCGGCTTTGGCGGTCATCTCGCGCACCACTTCCCGAATGAACAGGGCAAACTCCGGCTGCTCCGGCGTGACGTCTTCCCCCAGCACGCAGCAGTTCAGGGAGTCGGCTTCCATGGTGAACGGAATCGAATTCGCCACAATATTCGGGTGCACGCGCAGGCTTTGCCCGGTGCTGGCGGAGCCGGTAAAGGTCACCACGTCCTGGCTGTCGAGCTGGTCGAGCAGATCCCCGGCGCCGCCGCAGATCAGGCTGATGGCGCCGTCCGGCACCAGCCCGCTGTCGACGATGGATTTCACCATCGCCTGCGTCACCTGCGCGGTAGCGGTAGCGGGTTTGATGATGGCGGGCATGCCGGCAAGCCAGGTCGGGGCCAGCTTTTCCAGCATCCCCCAGCAGGGGAAGTTAAAGGCGTTGATGTGCACCGCCACGCCGGATTTGGAGGTCAGCACGTGGCGCGCCGCAAAGCCGCCTTCTTTTGACAGCGGGATCAGCTCGTCTTCCGGCCACACGGTGTCATCCGGCAGCTCGCGGCTGCCAAGGCTGGCGTAAGTGAAGAGGGTGCCGATCCCGCCTTCGATATCGACCCAGCTGTCCGCCTTCGTCGCTCCGGTCTGGGCGGACAGGGCATAAAACGTCTCTTTCTCGCTAAGCAGGTGCTTTGCCACCGCCTTCAGCATGGCCGCGCGTTCGATAAAGGTCATCGCGTGAAGCGCTTCGCCGCCACGCTCAATCGCATAGCGACGGGCGGCCGCCATGTCCAGCCCTTCGCTGGTCACGCTCCACAGCGCTTCGCCACTGATGGCGTGATGAATAGTGCGTTCGCGGCCCCGGCCAGACTGCCAGGTACCGGATAAGAAGCTGGCTAACTGCTGCATCGCTTATCTCCAAATGTTACGTAATTTACCCATTAATAGTTTGATCATGAATCATAAAAATCAAGCTGAGTTTTAATGAATTGTTAACATTGTGATCCGCTCTGATGAAACGTGGCGCGCGAGGACGCTTTGCAGTACGCCTGCAGTAAAAGCCTTGCGAGCGATATCACAAAACAAGGAAACAATTCTTGGGGTTATATTTAACCTTTGTGTAACTTTTAAAAAACAAAGTGATTCAACATTACGCTTTAATTTGCAAACTAACGAATCATAAAGGTGATGACGTGATGCAAGAACAACGGTTTGAGCAGCGCATAGCGCAGGAGACGGCGATTGAGCCTCAGGACTGGATGCCTGACGCCTACCGTAAAACGTTGATCCGCCAGATTGGTCAACATGCGCACTCCGAAATTGTCGGCATGCTCCCGGAAGGGAACTGGATCACCCGCGCCCCGACGCTGCGCCGAAAAGCGATCCTGCTGGCGAAGGTGCAGGACGAAGCCGGACACGGGCTCTATCTATACAGCGCGGCGGAAACGCTGGGCTGCGCGCGGGAAGACATCTACCAGAAGATGCTCGACGGCAAAATGAAGTACTCCTCCATCTTCAACTATCCGACCCTGAGCTGGGCCGATATCGGCGTGATCGGCTGGCTGGTGGACGGCGCGGCCATCGTCAACCAGGTGGCGCTGTGCCGAACCTCCTACGGTCCCTATGCCCGCGCGATGGTGAAAATCTGTAAAGAAGAGAGCTTCCACCAGCGCCAGGGCTTTGAAGCCTGCATGGCGCTGGCGCAGGGGAGCGAGGCCCAGCGCCAGATGCTGCAGGACGCCATCAACCGCTTCTGGTGGCCGGCGCTGATGATGTTCGGTCCGAACGACGACAATTCGCCGAACAGCGCCCGCAGCCTGGCGTGGAAAATCAAACGCTTCGGCAACGACGAGCTGCGCCAGCGCTTTGTCGACAACACGGTGCCGCAGGTGGAGATGCTGGGCATGACGGTGCCCGATCCCGACCTGCGTTTGGATGAAGAGAGCGGTCATTATCGCTTCGGCGAGATCGACTGGCAGGAGTTTGACGAGGTCATTAACGGGCGCGGCATCTGCAACCACGAACGCCTGGCCGCCAAACGCAAAGCCTGGGAAGAGGGGGCGTGGGTGCGGGAAGCCGCACTGGCGCACGCGGAAAAACAACACGCCCGCAAAGTGGCTTAAGAGGAATCACGATGAGCAATGTCTACTGGCCGCTGTACGAAGTGTTCGTACGCAGCAAACAAGGGTTATCCCACCGTCACGTGGGCAGTCTGCATGCCGCCGACGATCGCATGGCGCTGGAAAATGCGCGTGATGCCTACACCCGCCGCAGCGAAGGCTGTTCTATCTGGGTGGTTAAGGCGAGCGAGATTGTCGCCTCCCAGCCGGAAGAGCGCGGCGAGTTCTTCGACCCGGCGGAAAGCAAGGTTTACCGCCATCCGACGTTCTACACCATCCCTGACGGCATCGAGCACATGTGAGGCAAAGAATGAATTCAGTGACTGCCTATGCCCTGCGTCTGGGCGATAACGGTCTGGTGCTCTCCCAGCGTCTCGGCGCCTGGTGCGGCCACGCGCCGGAGCTGGAGATCGATCTCGCGCTCGCCAATATCGGCCTCGACCTGCTGGGCCAGGCGCGCAATTTCCTGACCTATGCCGCGGAGCGGGAAGGCCAGGGCGATGAAGACACGCTGGCGTTTGGCCGCGACGAGCGCCAGTTCCGCAATGTGCTGCTCGTGGAGCAGCCGAACGGCAGCTTCGCCGACACGATTGCCCGCCAGTACCTGATGGATGCCTGGAACGTGGCGCTGTATGAACGCCTGACCCAAAGCCGCGACGGCCAGCTTGCCGCCATTGCCGCCAAAGCGATTAAAGAGGCGCGCTACCACCTGCGCTTCAGCCGCGGCTGGCTGGCGCGTCTGGGCGACGGGACCGAAACGTCCGCGCAAAAAATGCAGCAGGCCATCGACAACCTGTGGCGTTTTACGGCCGAGCTGTTTGAAGCTGATGACGTCGAACGGGAGCTGATTGAGTCCGGCGTGGCGGTTGACCCGCGCCTCCTGCGTCAGCCGTGGGAAAGCGAAGTGTATGCCGGTCTGAATGAAGCCTGCCTGCAGGTGCCCGCAGAGGTGGCGTACCGCACCGGGGGCAAGCAGGGGCTGCACACCGAACATCTGGGCCCGATGCTGGCGGAAATGCAGTATCTCCAGCGCGCGTATCCCGGTCAGCAGTGGTAAAGGAGAACGCTATGCAACGCCTCGTCGACATCGCGCCCGCGCAAATCCCGCAGATCTGGGCGCTGCTAAGCCAGATCCCGGACCCGGAAGTGCCGGTGTTAACCATCACCGATTTAGGCATGGTGCGCAGCGTGAAGGCGCAGGGGGAAGGCTGGGTTATCGGCTTCACGCCAACCTACTCGGGCTGTCCTGCAACGGAACATCTGCTGGGGGCGATCCGCGATGCGATGACCGCGCACGGCTTTACCCCGGTGCACATTGTACTTCAGCTTGAACCCGCCTGGACCACCGACTGGATGACCGCCGACGCGCGCGAGCGCCTGCGGGCGTACGGCATCAGTCCGCCGGTGGGGCATAGCTGTCACGCGCACGCGCCGGTGGAGGTGAGCTGTCCGCGCTGCGCCAGCACCGACACCTCGCTTATCAGTGAATTTGGCTCGACGGCCTGCAAAGCGCTCTACCGCTGCAATTCCTGCCGTGAGCCCTTCGACTATTTCAAATGTATTTGAGGCTGCCATGACAACGTTTCATTCATTAACAGTGGCAAAAGTGGAACCCGAAACCCGCGACGCGGTGACCATTACCTTTGCGGTGCCGCAGGCGCTGCAGGAGGCCTACCGCTTTCGTCCCGGCCAGCACCTGACGTTAAAAACGACGCTTGGCGGAGACGAGCTGCGCCGCTGCTACTCCATCTGCCGGAGTACCGCTCCGGGCGAAATCAGCGTGGCGGTCAAAGCCATCGACGGCGGGCGCTTCTCCCGCTATGCCCGGGATGAGATCAAAGCGGGCATGGCGCTGGAGGTGATGGTTCCTCAGGGGCAGTTTGGCTACCAGCCGAGGGCTGACCGCGAGGGCCACTACCTGGCAATTGCGGCAGGCTCGGGGATCACCCCGATGCTGGCGATTATCTCCGCGACGCTTGAGACCGAACCGAACAGCCATTTCACCCTGATCTACGGCAACCGCAGCAGCCAGAGCATGATGTTCCGCCAGGCGCTGGCGGACCTGAAGGACAAATACCCGCAGCGGCTGCAGCTGGTCTCCATCTTCAGCCAGGAGCGGCTGGACAGCGATCTGCTCTTTGGCCGCATCGACGGGGAAAAACTGCAGGCGCTGGCGAAAACCCTGATCAACTTCCGCCAGTATGACGAGGCCTTTATCTGCGGCCCGTCGGCGATGATGGACGACGCCGAAGCCACGCTGAAGGCGCTGGGGATGCCGGACAAATCCATTCACCTTGAGCGTTTTAACACCTCCGGAATCACCGTTAAGCGCGCGGTGCACGTACAGGCGGAAGGCCAGAAAGTGACCGTGCGCCAGGACGGGCGCGACCGTGAAATCACCCTGACGGCAGATGATGAAAGTATTCTCGATGCCGCCCTGCGTCAGGGCGCGGATCTGCCGTATGCCTGCAAGGGCGGCGTCTGCGCCACCTGTAAATGCAAAGTGCTGCGCGGGAAAGTGGACATGGCGACCAACTACAGCCTGGAGCCGGACGAGCTGGCCGCCGGGTATGTGCTGAGCTGCCAGTCGCTGCCGTTAACCGCCGACGTGATTGTCGACTTCGACGCGAAGGGGATGGCATGAGCGAACTTATTGCTACCCGTCATGGCCGCGTGCTGCAGCTGACGCTCAACCGTCCGGCGGCGCGCAACGCCCTCAACAACGCGCTGTTAACCCAGCTTGCTGAACAGCTTGAGGCCACCGCCGTGGATGCCGACATTGCCGTCTGCGTGATTTACGGCAGCGAGCGCTGCTTTGCCGCCGGGGCCGATCTCAACGAAATGGCGGAGAAAGACCTGTCTGCCACCCTGAACGATATTCGCCCACAGCTGTGGGCACGCATTAACGCGTTCAGCAAACCGCTGATCGCCGCCGTGAACGGCTTCGCGCTGGGCGCGGGCTGCGAGCTGGCGCTGCTGTGCGACGTGGTGATTGCCGGTGACAACGCCCGTTTCGGCCTGCCGGAAATCACGCTCGGCATTATGCCCGGCGCGGGCGGCACCCAGCGTCTGATTCGCAGCGTCGGGAAATCCCTGGCCAGCAAAATGGTGCTGACGGGCGAGAGCATAACTGCACAACAGGCGCTGAGCGCCGGGCTGGTGAGCGATGTTTTCCCGGCAGCGCTGACGCTGGAGTATGCCCTGAAGCAGGCGGCCCTGATGGCGCGCCACTCGCCGCTGGCGCTGCAGGCGGCGAAACAGGCGCTGCGCCAGTCTCAGGAGGTACCGCTCCAGGCCGGGCTCGCGCAGGAGCGCCAGCTGTTTACGCTGCTTTCCGCCACCGAAGACCGCCGGGAGGGCATCGACGCCTTCTTACAAAAACGCACCCCCGACTTTAAAGGACGCTAATTGTGGAATTTATTCTCAGTCATGTAGAACAGGGCGTGATGACCATTACGCTGAACCGTCCGGAGCGTCTGAACAGCTTCAACGACGTGATGCACCAGCAGCTGGCCGAGTGCCTGAAACAGGCCGAGCGTGATGACACCGTGCGCTGCCTGCTGATCACCGGGGCAGGGCGCGGCTTCTGTGCTGGTCAGGATCTGAACGACCGCAACGTCGACCCCAACGGCCCGGCGCCGGATCTGGGGATGTCCGTTGAGACCTTCTATAACCCGCTGGTTCGCCGCCTGGCAAAGCTGCCGAAACCGGTCATCTGTGCCGTTAACGGCGTGGCGGCAGGTGCGGGGGCCACGCTGGCGCTCGGGTGCGACATGGTGATTGCGGCCCGTTCCGCCAACTTCGTGATGGCTTTCAGCAAGCTCGGCCTGGTGCCGGACTGCGGCGGTACCTGGCTGCTGCCGCGCGTGGCGGGACGCGCCCGCGCCATGGGGCTAGCGCTGCTCGGGGACAAACTCAGCGCCGAACAGGCGCAGGCGTGGGGGATGATCTGGCAGGTGGTGGATGACGAGCTACTCTCCACCACGGCGCAGCAGATGGCGCTGCATTTTGCGTCGCAGCCGACCTTCGGGCTGGGGCTGATCAAGCAGGCCATCAACGCTGCAGAAACCAACACCCTGGACGACCAGCTCGATCTGGAGCGCGACTATCAGCGTCTGGCCGGACGCAGCGACGATTACCGCGAGGGCGTCAGCGCCTTCCTGGCGAAGCGCGCGCCGAACTTTACGGGGAAATAAGATGCTCAATATACGGACTGTCGCCGTGATCGGCAGCGGCACGATGGGCGCAGGGATTGCCGAAGTCGCCGCCAGCCACGGTCATCAGGTGCTGATCTACGACATTTCCAGCGATGCGATATCGCGCGCCATCGACGGGATCCGCCAGCGTCTGGCCTCCCGGGTAACGCGCGGAAAACTCTCCGCCGATGCCGGGAGCCAGATCCTGGCCCGGCTGGTTCCCGTCACGGATATCGACGCGCTCTGTGCGGCCGATCTGGTCATAGAAGCGGCCTCAGAGCGTCTGGAGGTGAAAAAGGCGCTGTTTGCTCAGCTGGCTGAGATCTGCCCGCCGCAGACGGTGCTGACCAGCAATACCTCTTCCATCTCCGTCACGGCGATTGCGGCGGACGTCCACCACCCGGAGCGGGTCGCAGGGCTGCACTTCTTTAACCCGGCGCCGGTGATGAAGCTGGTGGAGGTGGTCAGCGGGCTGGCGACCTCTGCGGAAGTGGCCGACGCGCTGTGCGAGCTGGCGCTGAACTGGGGCAAACAGCCCGTTCGCTGCCAGTCAACGCCGGGGTTCATCGTCAACCGCGTCGCCCGTCCGTTCTATTCCGAAGCCTGGCGCGCGCTGGAAGAGCAGGTTGCCCCGCCGGAGGTGATTGACGCCGCCCTGCGGGAAGGCGGCGGCTTCCCGATGGGGCCGCTGGAGCTGACCGACATGATTGGTCAGGACGTGAATTTTGCGGTGACCTGCTCGGTATTTAACGCCTTCTGGCAGGAGCGTCGTTTTCTGCCTTCGCTGGTGCAGCAGGAGCTGGTGCTGGCAGGAAGGCTGGGCAAAAAGAGCGGGAAGGGCGTGTACGACTGGCAGGGTGACAAACCTGACGTGCAGTGGGTTGAGTCGGTGAACGACAGCTATAGCCCGATGCGCGTGGAAAAAAGACGTGACGGTGTCACGGAAATAGATGATGTCTATCTGGTTGAAACGCAGGGCGAGACTGCGCAGGCGCTGGCGCTGCGGCTCAACGGCCCGGTGGTGGTGGTCGACCGGATTGAGCGTGACGTGGCGGTCATTGCCGCCGCCGCCAGCAACCCGTATACCGCGACGCAAAAAGCCATCCGCTACCTGCAGCAGCAGGGGCATCGGGTGGTGCAAATTGCCGATTATCCCGGCCTGCTGATCTGGCGGACGCTGGCGATGATTGCCAACGAGGCGCTGGATGCCCTGCAAAAAGGGGTCGCCAGCGAGAAGGACATCGACACGGCCATGCGCCTGGGCGTGAACTACCCGAGCGGGCCGATCGCCTGGGGCGAGCGCCTGGGCTGGCAGCGCCTGCTGACGCTGCTGGAGAACCTGCAGCGTCATTACGGCGAAGAGCGCTATCGCCCCTGTTCACTGCTGCGCCAGCGCGCGCTTCTGGAGAGTAGCTATGAGTCATAACGCCTGGCATAACGCCCGCACCATGTACGAACGGGACGCCTGCGCGCAGGCGATGGGGATGGACATTGTCGAGATGGACGAGGGCTACGCGGTGGTGACCATGACCATCACCCCGCAGATGCTGAACGGCCATAAAACCTGCCACGGCGGCCAGCTTTTTTCGCTGGCGGATACCGCCTTTGCCTACGCCTGCAACAGCCAGGGGCTGGCGGCGGTAGCCTCCGGCTGCTCGATTGATTTTCTGCGTCCGGGCTTTGCCGGGGACACGCTCACCGCCACCGCGCGGGTGAAGCACCAGGGCAAGCTGACCGGCGTGTATGACATTGAAATCCAGAACCAACAACAGAAAACCGTCGCCCTTTTTCGCGGAAAATCTCACCGCATCGGCGGCAGCGTGACAGGAGAGACAGATGCGTGACGCATTTATTTGTGATGGCGTTCGAACCCCGGTGGGGCGCTACGGCGGCGCGCTTGCCGCAGTCAGAACCGACGATCTCGGTGCCGTGCCGCTGCGCGCGCTGCTGGCCCGCTACCCGCAGCTCGATCTGGAGCGGATTGACGACGTGATTTTCGGCTGTGCCAACCAGGCGGGGGAAGATAACCGCAACGTGGCGCGCATGTCGTCCCTGCTGGCCGGGCTGCCGCAGACGGTGTCCGGGACCACCCTTAACCGCCTGTGCGGTTCCGGGCTGGACGCGATTGGTTTTGCCGCGCGCACCATTAAGGCGGGCGACGGCGACCTGCTGATCGCGGGCGGCGTGGAGTCGATGTCCCGCGCGCCGTTTGTGATGGGCAAAGCCACCGCCGCGTTTCAGCGTCAGGCGGAGATCTTCGATACCACCATCGGCTGGCGATTTGTGAATCCGCTCATGCATCAGCAATTCGGAACTGACAGTATGCCGGAAACGGCAGAGAATGTAGCTGAATTGTTAAATATCAGCCGTACCGATCAGGACGCGTTCGCGCTGCGCAGCCAGCAGCGTACCGCGCAGGCGCAGCAGAACGGCGTTCTGGCGCAGGAGATTGTGCCGGTGCTGGTGCCGGGCAAAAAAGGGGCAGTCACAGCGTTCAGCGTGGATGAACATCCGCGCGCGGACACCACGCTCGAGCAGCTTGCCGGTCTGAAAACGCCGTTCCGTAAGAACGGAGTGGTTACGGCGGGAAATGCCTCCGGCGTCAACGACGGCGCTGCGGCGCTGATCGTCGCCAGCGAGAAGATGGCGCTGGCACAGGGGTTAGTCCCGCGCACGCGGATCGTGGCGATGGCGACGGCGGGCGTGGAGCCACGTCTGATGGGGCTCGGCCCGGTACCGGCCACTCGCAAGGTGCTGGAGCGCGCCGGACTCAGCATTAACGATATGGACGTGATCGAGCTTAACGAAGCTTTCGCCGCGCAGGCGCTGGGCGTGCTGCGTCAGCTGGGCCTGCCGGATGATGCCGCGCACGTCAACCCGAACGGTGGCGCGATTGCGCTGGGCCACCCGCTGGGCATGAGCGGTGCCAGACTGGCGCTGGCCGCGAGTAACGAACTGCACCGACGCGGCGGGCGCTACGCGCTGTGTACGATGTGCATCGGTGTGGGTCAGGGCATTGCCATGATCCTTGAGCGTGTTTGAGCATAAAAACAATGTGAGTACCCTACAATGACAAATACAACAAAGCTTGATCCGATTGAAACGGCCTCCCTTGACGAGTTACAGGCGCTGCAGACCGAACGTCTGAAGTGGACGCTGCATCACGCCTACAGCAACGTGCCGATGTACAAACGCAAGTTTGATGCTGCGGGCGTTCATCCTGACGATTTCAAAGAGCTGGCGGATATCCGTAAGTTCCCGTGCACCACCAAGCAGGATCTGCGGGATAACTATCCGTTCGATACCTTCGCCGTGCCGATGGAGCAGGTGGTGCGCATTCACGCGTCATCCGGCACCACCGGCAAACCGACGGTTGTCGGCTACACGCAAGGCGACATTGATAACTGGGCCAACCTGGTGGCGCGCTCCCTGCGCGCGGCGGGCGGCAGCGCGAAGGACAAAATTCACGTGGCGTATGGCTATGGCCTGTTTACCGGCGGGCTGGGGGCGCACTACGGCGCCGAGCGTTTAGGCGCGACGGTGATCCCGATGTCCGGCGGCCAGACGGAGAAGCAGGCGCAGCTGATCCGCGATTTCCAGCCGGACATGATCATGGTGACGCCATCCTACTGTCTCAACCTGATTGAGGAGCTGGAACGTCAGATGGGCGGCGATGCCAGCACCTGTTCCCTGCGCGTGGGCGTCTTCGGCGCCGAGCCGTGGACGCAGGCCATGCGCCGTGAAATTGAAAAACGCTTAGGGATTACGGCGCTGGACATCTATGGCCTCTCCGAAGTGATGGGGCCGGGCGTGGCGATGGAGTGTATCGAAACCGTCGACGGCCCGACCATCTGGGAAGATCACTTCTACCCGGAGATCGTCAACCCGAACGACGGCACGCCGCTGGATGACGGTCAGCAGGGCGAACTGCTGTTCACCACGCTGACCAAAGAGGCGCTGCCGGTGATCCGCTACCGCACCC
The DNA here is from genome assembly GCF_055816715.1 of Enterobacter sp. PL_is514. Lineage (NCBI taxonomy): Bacteria > Pseudomonadati > Pseudomonadota > Gammaproteobacteria > Enterobacterales > Enterobacteriaceae > Enterobacter > Enterobacter sp. PL_is514. The sequence goes on from NZ_JBVPGN010000034.1 coordinate 345,586, forward strand.
GCGACCTGACGCGTCTGCTCCCGGCAACCGCGCGCAGCATGCGCCGTATGGACCGCATCAGCGGCCGCAGCGACGATATGCTGATCATTCGCGGCGTCAACGTCTTCCCGTCACAGCTGGAAGAGGAAATAGTGAAGTTCGAACACCTTTCTCCGCACTACCAGCTGGAGGTGAACCGTCGCGGACATCTTGATTCACTTTCCGTGAAGGTGGAGCTGAAAGAGAGCAGCCTCACGCTGACGCACGAGCAGCGTTGTCAGGTGTGTCACCAGCTGCGCCACCGCATTAAGTCGATGGTGGGGATTTCCACCGACGTGACGATCGTGAACTGCGGCAGCATCCCGCGCTCAGAGGGGAAAGCCTGCCGGGTGTTTGACCTGCGTAAAGCGGCGGCCAACGGTTAAGTTTTCCCACACCCCGGCCCTCTCCCTTTGGGAGAGGGTTAGGGTGAGGGTCCTGTGCTATGATTCATCCAGGACAAAAATAACAACAGAATGAATCACATGAATAAACTCGATGCCTTTATCCAGCACGCGGTCAGTTCCGTTCCCGTCAGCGGGACCTCGCTTATCTCCTCGTTATACGGTGACGCGCTTTCCCATCGCGGCGGAGAGATTTGGCTCGGCAGCCTGGCCGCGTTACTGGAAGGGATGGGATTTGGAGAGCGCTTTGTACGCACCGCGCTGTTTCGCCTTAACAAAGAGGGCTGGCTGGATGTTTCCCGCATCGGGCGTCGCAGCTTTTACCGTCTGAGCGATAAGGGGCTGCGCCTGACGCGCCGTGCGGAGAATAAGATCTACCGTGCGGAACTGCCCGCCTGGGACGGAAAATGGCTATTGCTGCTCTCAGAAGGGCTGGACAAAACCACCCTCGCCGACGTCAAAAAACAGCTGATCTGGCAGGGGTTTGGCACGCTGGCCCCGAGCCTGATGGCCTCGCCGTCGCAGCATCTGGCGGACGTGCAGTCTCTGCTTCACGATGCCGGGGTGGCGGAAAACGTGATTTTCTTTGAAGCCCACTCGCCGCTGGCGCTCTCCCGCGCCGCGCTGCGTTCACGCGTAGAAGAGTGCTGGCAGTTAACCGAGCAAAACGCAATGTACGAGTCGTTTATCAGCTCGTTCCGGCCGCTGCTCCCGCTGCTGAAAGAGGCCGCGCCGGAGGAGCTGACGCCGGAACGCTGTTTCCAGATCCAGCTGCTGCTGATTCATTTTTATCGTCGCGTGGTGCTGAAAGACCCGCTGCTGCCGGAAGAGTTGCTGCCTGCGCACTGGGCGGGGCAAAGCGCCCGACAGCTCTGCATTAATATCTATCAGCGTGTCGCGCCGGGGGCCCTGGCGTTTGTCAGCGAGAAGGGCGAAACCTCCGTGGGCGAACTGCCCGTGCCCGGCACGCTCTACTATCAACGCTTTGGTGGTCTTACAAGCGCATAAGGAGTGAAGATGCCTGTTTATCAAATTGATGGTCTGACGCCGGTGGTACCTGACGAGAGCTACGTTCACCCAACGGCAGTGCTGATTGGCGACGTGATTCTGGGCAAAGGCGTCTATGTTGGTCCTAACGCCAGCCTGCGCGGTGATTTTGGCCGTATCGTGGTGAAAGACGGTGCCAACATTCAGGATAACTGCGTGATGCACGGTTTCCCGGAGCAGGACACGGTGGTGGAAGAGGATGGGCATATCGGCCACAGCGCCATTCTTCACGGCTGCGTGATCCGCCGCAATGCGCTGGTGGGCATGAACGCGGTGGTGATGGACGGGGCGGTCATCGGCGAAAACAGCATCGTCGGCGCGGCGGCGTTCGTGAAGGCGAAAGCGGAGATGCCCGCCAACCATTTGATTATCGGCAGCCCAGCCAAAGCGATTCGCGCGCTGAGCGAGCAGGAGCTGGCATGGAAGCAGCAGGGGACGCGGGAGTATCAGGTTTTGGTGGAACGCTGCAAGCTCACTATGCACCAGGTGGAGCCGCTGCGCGAGGTTGAGCCTGAACGGAAACGGCTGACGTTTGATGAGAATTTAAGGCCGAAGTCGGCGGTGTAGAGGTAAGGCCGTCTTTTTTCGCCATATCCATCAATAGCGCGATGCCAATGTAATTACTCCAGTTAAAGGTATTTTGCAGCACCACCACCGCATTGCCTTTTTCTTTGTCATAGCCGATAAAGCTGGAGTAGCCGCCGATATAACCGACCTGATAGGTGATTTTTTCCAGACCGATAAAGTCGGTGGTCCAGGCAATCCCCTGTACCCCGTCGGGACGTTGAATATCGGTATTTCTCACTTCGGCAAAGACGCTGTCCAGCAGGGGATTGTGGGTCGTTGAGACGTGATAGCGGGCATAGGTCGCCAGATCTTCGGCGTTACTGTATAAGCTCGCTGCCGCCACCATGTTGTTGGAAAAATGCCAGTCCGGGGTGAGCTGCCCGCGCGGGATAAACTTCGGCTGATCGCCCGCGTGGCCAAGCGCCCGCTGTGGATACCCTTTTAGCTGCCGGGGCGTAAAGCTGCTGTTAGCCATTTGCAGCGGATGGAAAATATAGCGCGAGGCTAAACTCTGGATATCTTCGCCGGTTTTGTGTTTCAGGATATAGCCGATCAGGGCGTAGCCGGTATTGGAGTATTGCGGCACTTTATTCTTTGGCGCTCGCCAGTCGGCGAGGTAGCCCAGCACGTTATCGCTATCCAGCTCACCGTAGAAATTATCGCCCGTGCTTAAGTAGCTGATGAATTTTCCAAGCATCGGAACATCCATATTCTGACGCGGCAGGCCGGAGGTGTGGGTTACCAGTTCAAGCAGGGTGATTTTTTGTGCATCTGTGCTAAGCGGCGTCCCCGGCGGAAGCAATGCCGCCAGATTATCGTTCCAGTTCAGTTGCCCTTCATTCACCAGACAAGCCACCACTTCCGCCGTGATCCCTTTGCTGAGCGAGCCAAGCGCAAACAGGGTATCGGGCCTGACCGGATAGCGATTGACCGCATCGGTTACGCCCCAGGTGTAAAACTGCGGTGAGCCGTGATTATGGATCACCGCGACCGTCATCCCGGGAACGGATTTTTGCGCCATGTAGTGACGCACCACGCTGTCAACGTCGCCATCCAGTGAATTATGGGTGAGAAGTTCCTGAGTACCTTCCGGGGAGGACATTTGCGAGAGCGTGCCACAACCGCTGAGGAGTGGGAGAGTAAGCAGAAGCCAGATAATTTTTTTTGTTATGTTCTGCATACCTGGTAGCGAGTGTGGTGGTCATTGGCGCGCCAGGAATGTATCACAAATAGCCTGCGTGAATGTAAACTTTCTACACGGTGGCGGCTCGTTGATGGTTACCGTGACTTTTCGGCCTGCTTTGAGGATTTCAGTATGACTCGTTTTTATCAACTTACCGCCACCCGTCTGGATGGGCAGCTTATCTCTATGGCCGACTATGCAGGAAAGGTGGTTTTGGTCGTTAATACCGCCAGCCAGTGCGGCTTCACGCCACAGTACGGTGGCCTTGAAGCGCTATACAAGAAATACGCCGATGAAGGATTAGTCGTGCTGGGCTTCCCTTGCAACCAGTTCGGCAAACAGGAACCCGGCGGCGCCGACGAAATCTCGAAAACCTGTTACATCAACTACGGCGTGAGCTTCACGATGTTTGAGAAAGTCGAGGTTAATGGTAACGCAGCGCATCCGCTGTTTCGTTATCTGAAAAACGAACTGCCCGGCGTGCTGGGCGAGCGGATTAAGTGGAACTTTACTAAGTTTCTAATCGGACGCGACGGTAAACCGTTCAAGCGTTTTGCTCCGATGACTACGCCCGAGAAAATGGAGGGGGCAATTGTGGAGGCTTTGGGGAGGTGAGCTTTTTGGTGAATGGAATTAACCAGCATCTCTGTTCCCTCCATGTTCTTAAATACGCCCGTAGAATGCGCAAATGCAGCACGCTGCATCTCGTGATGATGACATCAGGTTTCGCTTAAGTTATTTAGTTAATAGTATGTTATCAGTTTATGCCACGCAAACGGCAGAACAGCACCCTATACTTTTGACTATTTCGTGAATGATCTACTTGTCCGGATGGCATACTCCTCTTTGTATTTTTACTCATATACCTATGAGCTAATGACAAAATGTGACACTCCAGATGGATATAATCACAAATTGTAAAAAAAGGGTCGATTATTCATCGATCCGTTGCAACGAATAAGGAGAAAGTTGTGAATAACGTCAATACCTTCCTTAAGGAAAATTTACCTTCAGTAAGTAAGAACGTTTTTGTTGCTCCAGGTATCCCTGAAAAAAAACTGAATAACGTCGCTAAAGCATTCAATGTCGCTGATAACCTGAATGCTGTGCTGGCCATTTATGACAATACGGTATTTGGTAGTGCAAAAGATGGCATCGTTTTTACCGGTGAAAAACTGGTTATAAAAGAAGCATTTGAAAGTCCTTATGACGTATACTACAACAATATTGAAGCCGTAGAATATATAGAAGATGTCACCGTAAATGATAAAGGCAAGGAAAAGCGAACAGAATTTGTCTCCCTTAAACTAAAAAATGGCGAGATAAAACCACTCAAAAGTTTGATGGAGTGCAACTATAAGAAGCTGAGCGACATTCTTGAGCATACCATTAGTGACTTTGATGAGTTTAAAGAAGAAGATCAGCTCATCACTCTTGCCGAAATGTCAGAGGCTCTTAAAGTGGCTTACGTCAAAATCATCGTTAACATGGCGTTCTCAGATGACGGTCAGGTTGATAAAAAAGAGTTTGCCGAAATTCTCTTGTTGATGACCCGACTTGAGTTAACGACCGAATCCCGATTTATACTGCGTAGTTACATCGGTGCAGAATCCAGTCTAATGCCGGTTGAAGAGTTAATAGCGATTATTGACCGGGAATGCGTGCCTAGCCATAACAAGTCAATAAAAATCTCTCTTGTTAAAGACCTGATTAGCATTTTCATGAGTGTTAATGACGGTGAATATAAAAACTTTCCATTTCTTCAGCAAGTGCAACCCCTGCTGGGCGTAACTGACGAAGAAATAGAACTTGCGGTGATGGCTATTCAGCAAGATTTTAAGATGTTACGAGAAGATTTTTCCGACGATGCGCTGAAACGCAGCATGAAAGAACTTACGGCGAAAGCAGGTGCGGTAGGTGTGCCGCTTGCTGCTGTCTATCTTTCTGGCTCTGTTATCGGTATGTCCGCTGCGGGCATCACTTCTGGCCTCGCAACGCTTGGACTTGGCGGCGTGCTGGGCTTTTCAAGTATGGCAACGGGTATTGGTGTTGCGGTGTTATTAGGTGTAGGGGCCTATAAAGGGATTCGTCATCTTACGGGTGCTAATGAACTGGATAAATCAAAGCGCCGGGAGCTGATGCTGAATGAAGTCATCAAGCAGACACAATCCACATTGTCCGCGTTAATTAATGATCTCAATTATATTTCTGGCAAGTTTAACGACGCTCTGGATGCGCACAATCGGCAAGGTGAAAAAATTCAAAAGCTCCAGAAGATGATGAATGCATTGACCGGTGCGGCGGATGAATTGAATAAGAAATCGAATAAGATGCAAAACAGTGCACTCAAACTTAAGTGCCCTATCTACCTTGATGAGGCTAAACTCAGTTCTCTGACCCGAGAACCCATCAAAAAACAATTCTATGATATTGTTTTTTCATTCTATGAAGAATGTATTGTCGAAGAGCAACACGATGGTAAGACCGTTGAAGTGAAAAAACGTAAAATTAAAGAAGACACAGCTACTCAGCAATTAGAAAAACTTGCCGCCATCTTTGAAGGAATCGGCTATTTCAGAGCGGGGGACGTTATTAAAGGCAAATTGACTGGATTATTCTCATAATGAAAAAAACGGATACTCAGGTATCGGCCTTGCTGGTGCAGAAGCACCAGCTTGAACAAAGCGAGAGTCAATTAAGTGACCTTGATGCCGCTCTGGATGCACTTAACGCTTTGCAAACTGATACCGATGCTGCTTTAGATGAAATGATTTTCGCTATGGATGGTGTTCTGGAACACGCAGGTGTCACGTTTGATGAGAATTTCCACACAACGGTTTCCAGTGAATTCAGCGATTACCTTGAATCCGGTTTGACCCCGTCATCGTCCAGTATCAGTAAACTGTCGATGATAGAAACAATAGCGTTCACCAGCGATATGGACTGGGAAACCTATTCCCAGTCCGTATCGCACTATGCCCACAAGCATAATGTCGATTTAACTGTCGATCCGTTTAGCGCGCTGATGTCCCCAACTCAGAGAATTGCTCTGGAGAAACGCATTCAGGAAGACTTTACTTTTAAGACTGCCCACTGCGACAAATATGATTACATGATCGCTGGCACCTGTGGAGTTATTGGCGGGCTTATCGATATTTTTCTGGTAGGCGCACCTGGTGAAGGAAAACTGACCCAGCTTGCAGATAATGCAGTGGACGGTGCAGTCGAGAAATTCGCCTCAGCCTTTGGCTGGAAAGGCGGTGCAGAAGTGAGTGATCCTACAAAAAGCGCTATCGGTTTTCTGGAGAGAAAATTCAAGGTCAACTATGACCATCGGCATGGCGGTGATGTTGACGGTCTGTTCAGGATGAACACGAAGAATCACCATATTAAAAGTCTTGCCCACTCCCCGGACTTAGTCGGTTTATTTTTCTCGATCCTTGATCAATTTACCAGCACGGCACATTTTGTGGCAGACGGAAAACTGGTTTCCGTAGATACAGAAACTTTTGAGCTTAAAGGGAATAACCTTGTCTCTAAGGTATTCAGTGGTTTCGTAAACTGGATGGGCCATCTTTTTTCTGATATGGCGGGCTCTTCCGGGGCGCAAGGAAGAGGCTCTGGTATCCCTATACCTTTCTTTTCATTACTTCAGTTTATTGACGTGGGTGAATTTGGTCAGCATCGCCAGTCATTCGCTACCGTCGCCGTCCAGGTTTTTGAGAAGGGATACGACTTACGGCATGGATTAGCGATGGCGATCCCTGTTCTGATTACTGAACTGCTTGTGCGGATCACCTGGACGGTTAAACAACGTTGCTACCATAAGAAGGTCTGGGGTGAATGTATCCCTTCTGCGAATAACCCAGAACTCAGGCGAATGTTACTGGTTGCGCATGGAACCTTGTGTTTGATGGATGCAGGCGATGCGGCACTTCGTTCAGGAGGAGAAATGATTCAGTTCCTCCTGAGAACGAACCTCATTGGCTGGGCAAGGTTTGGAACGCTGGCGATTAAAGAGCTCCATGTCTGGTACAAAGCCGGTGGAATTGATGCCAGTGCTGTAGATGAATATATGGACCATGAACTTCGACGAATGCTAAAAGCGGGTTAACGATACGATCTCATTGAATAAATGCAAAGCCTGGATGCCTGGCTTTAATAAACCAGGCACTGGCTAATCTGTCAACGCAAAGCAGAAAAAGTGCTTTCATTGCAAGACTGATATGTGTCTTGAGATGCCTTGTCGGCTTGTGGCAGGTAAATGCCAGGAGCGGAAATTGGAGGTCAGTATCATTATTTTCGGAGTCAGGCCGTGCAAAAGCCGGGGACGACGACCTTCTGGAACAGGTGCGGGCTGGCTAAGACGGATTAAGGATATGCTGGAAGTTTCGCGAGGAATTTGGGATCTGTGAAGGCCGCACGAACCGCCTCGGTGGATTCCCACATTACATAGTTCAGGTAACTCGGACTGTTGCCGATCGCTCGGTGGAGTTGCATGGAAATGAAGCCCGGTTGCTTCGTTATGACCTCGGCAGCCGCCTTGAAAGCATCCAGAAAGCCTATTTCGTCGGAGGGATCTGCAACCGTGAAAAGGTTGATGAGCACGAGAGGCGCGGCCGCAATACCAAGTTGGCGGTCAAACGGAAATTTCTCATCCAGGGGTTTAAATGGTTTTATGGCGACCATGGTGGCGCTCCTGTCTATTATGAATTGAGCTGGATGATAGATACTGCTTGCACTCAACTGAGCATCGACTGCTGAGCGAAGATACCCGCCATCGTGCCTTGCCATACTGCCGTAGTAACCGATGGGATACCGGGGTTGGCAAGGTCACCTGCGGCGTAGATGCCTGGTATGCTGGTTTCACGGTGTTCATCGGTCTTGAGTGCGATGCCGGTCGGCGTGTTGACCGTGGAGAGGCCCAGTACGTCATGCAGGCTTGCGGACGGTCTGGTACGCGGATGCGCGAAAAGAATATCGACTGACACATCGGGGCCGGTTTCGATCTTGATAGTGGCACTATGGCTCCCGTAAGGTTCGATTTCGCTGATCCTGCCATCAACTATAGGTACCTGGCGGGCGGCCAGATCGGCCCGTATGTCGAGAGTGATGTCATGACCGTTGCCAAAGACAGTCAATCTGTCTGTCCAGTCATGGAAGAGCCTGACCTGATTGTGCGACTGCGGGCCAGACCAGACGAGGCCCCAGTGTTGGTCGGCGACTTCAAAGCCGTCGCAGTAGGGGCATGGTATGATGGACGTCCCCCAGCCTTCAGCAAAGCCAGGAATATCAGGCATCTGGTCAGCGACGCCATAGCTCAAAATCAAGCGGCGCGCCCGCAGGCTTTCGTTATCGTCTGTGACGACGCAGAAATCGTCGAGGGTGCCAGATACGCTTTCGGCCCGCGCGTTGACCAACTTGATCGTTGGATAGCGTGCCAGTTGCTGCCGTGCCTCGACAAGGATATCTTGCGGTGGCTTGTGATCGTGGCCGAGCAGGCCATGTGAACGGCCAGCAAAGCGATTGCGTTGCCGGCCAGTGTCGAGGACCGTGACCTTGCGACGGGCACGGCCAAGCTGCAGGGCGGCGGCAAGACCGGCAAAGCTGCCTCCGATGATGATGACGTCATTCATGGTGATGAGTTCCGTGTTGAGGATGTAAGGAGATGAGCCAGTTCTGGCGCACCTTGCACATTTATGAAACTGTGTAGTATCGTAATTAATAAATTACGATACTGTCAAGGACTGTATTTATAGTGACCAATATAAAAAAAACGGCCCGGCGGGGTCGACCTGTCAATGAGGCGCTTGGTCAGACAATCGTCGAGGCCGCTTCCGAGCTATTCGTGGAATTGGGATTTCAGGCGACGACCTTGGACAAGGTCGCCCAGCGGGCGAAGATATCTAAACTCAGCATCTATCGGCATTTCGAGAACAAGGAAGCACTTTTCAGTGCGGCCATCGTGGCGGGTTGCCATCAGTTGTTTGCCCCACAGTCCATTCTTGAATGCGTAGATGGTTCGGTTGAAGATCAGCTGATGGCGGTGGGATCATTACTGCTGCGCACGCTGTTGAGACCCGACGTTAGTAGCGTCGAAGCCATGGTCATGGCCGACAAGACGAATCAAAAATCGTTAAGTAAGCTCCATTACGAAGCCGGTCCCGCTCATGTCATCGCCCAAATCGAAGCCCTTTTACGTCAGTTGCACGCGAAGGGGCTGCTGAGGGTTCCCGATCCACTTCAGTCCGCTCGCTTGTTTGCCGCACTTTTCAAAGGCTCCGACCTTCTGATTATCGCGCGCTTCGATAAGGCCAGAGTAGAGGACGACAACGAGATCGAATCTTATTGTCGGTCGGCCGTCGCCATGTTCATTACCGCGCATGGCGGCACTCGGGATGCGGTATCCCGGCTGTGATCTTGCTCAGAGAGTATATGTATGTGCATTCTGTAGAGATTGGGTCCAAAAAGCTCCCGAAATGGGAGTATTAGTATGAGTTATGTAAGTGTTTGTTTGTATGCTGATTTTCGAGTCCTGTGTTAACCCGACACATTGTAGAACCCAGATTATCGTTTCATGACACAGGACGATCTCTACGCTATTCAACTCAATGGTAAGGATTATGTGTAATTGCGGTGAACTTCCATCATCAGTGGTTGAACTTGAATATCATAATCAGGAATTTCAGTTTCAGCGGGAGTTATTTCTTAATCACTACTTCGAAATACCCGAAAGCGATCATTTCGAGCCATCGCTTGATTACTCACAATCTATGTATTGCTGTTTGGACTGCGGTCAGTCATGGTATATAGAGTGCACTCCAGAAGAGAACCCTTCTCCATTATTCGCCTTAAAAGTAGATGAGCCTGGTGTTTTACCTTCGGTTAAGGAGATTCAGGCAATGAAGCATTACCTAAGCATAGTCGCTCACGGAGGGTTTGATTCAGAACAATGTAGAATGGTGGACTGTCCAAATAATAAGCTGCTTGGGCGCGAATTATGCCATTTACATACACCATTTCCGTAGTGCAATTGGAGGTAGTCATCCTTTTGCTTCCGGGCCATTGGTGGCAACAGGCAATTTCCGCTCATATGTAACCTTATGCGTTTATGCACGGAATGGGTTACATACCCGACACGTAACCGTGTCGAGTATCAGCACAACTAAGAGGATTTAGCTATGTTCAAGGCTGGCTGTCCGTCAGCATGACGGAATAGTGAATACCCTGTGGCAGATTGATCGAGAATGGCTTATTGAGTGTCAGCGGGATGGTCTGTGGTGCAACCTGTATCGTCCTGACACTGTTTCCTGCCAAGTGTGCATTCACGTATAGCTCTTGATCAAAGTAATTTATCTCACCACCGATCTCAGCTGTTCTGTTTGCTTTACCTTGAGACAAATCGATATACATCGTCGCTGCGGCAAATTTTCTGTCCAGCTCAGAGGTAACTGCTTTCCCGGGCAACGGACGGAGTGAGTACAGTATCACATTACGAGTATTTACTTTTTTCAGAAGGCTGTCTGCGGCTACGGTTACTGAGGTTGGCCCTGAAACTGGCGACTGCATTTCTGTTTTTAGGTACTGAGTGCTGTTTTCTGAGGGCGCAGAACTACATCCCATCAGCACTAAAGATAAAACAGCGATTCCTGACATTCTATTCAACTCAGATATCCTTTTTTAATTATGAGTAACTGGTGGTCGTTCTGTCAGTATCGGCATGGACCAGAAATAATTGATACTGTTTTATCCTGAGGCTATCAAAGCAAAACCCCATTACCCCCGCAGCCACGGCGTAATCGTCAGCCCGGTAAGCAAGCCTTCCGGGCTGAGCAGGCGAGTGACGGTTTGCCCCCACGGTTCCATACGGTTAGCCACCAGTAACCGATAGCCTTTTTCACTCAGAATACGGGTAGCAGAATCGAGATCCTGTACTTCGTATTCAACCCATCCCTGCGGTATCGGGTGCTCAGCGGGCCACTGTTCTTCTCCAAAACATGACATAGCCGCCTGTGCGAGCGGCCAGACGGCAAAATGCTTCACGCCTGCCAACTGGCCCTCTTCAGTGAGCAGATAATCGGTATTCCCCTCCATCGGCTTCAGCGGAAGACCGAGTGTCTGGACATAAAACGCGGTGCTGGACTCCGTATCCCGAGAAATGGGCCCGAACCCGGCGACAAACAAGACATCCATTCCCGCTAACGTCTGCGACATATCTACTCCTGCGTGAGGTGAAATTCACCCTGAATTTATATTACGACTGGCTGAAATACGACTCTCAATTCTGGTATCGCATTCACCGCGCCTGCACGTTCACGGTGGGTTTGAAAGTGAACGCGATAACGATCAACAGCACGACTCCTGCACTCATCACCAGCCATGCGCTGGTCAGCGAGACCGAACTGTCGCGAACGATCCCTGCAACTAGCGGCATGAGCGCGGCGATCATATATCCTCCTCCCTGAACTTTAGACAGTAACTTCCCGGCCTGCGCGGGCGTTCGCGCATGATCGAACGTAACGATGAGCGACAGCGGGAAGAGGGCGCCGATCCCGGTCCCAAGCAGCAACGTGGATAATACCGGCGTTGTACCCGGCGCAAAGACCAGACACAGGAGTCCCGCCAGCAGCAGCAACAATACGGCGATCAGCGGCACGCGACGGTCGGGGAATTTACCGATCAGCGCGGAGACGGCAAACCCTGCGACAACCTCGGTTAACGTCAGCCAGGCCAGTATGTAGCCGCTGCTGCGTGCGGACCATCCCGCCTGAATATAGAGCGGGGGCAGCCAGGCCAATACCAGCGTATAGGCTCCCGTTCCCACGCCGAAAAAGAGCAACAGCAGTGCCGTACGGGAGGAGGAGAGCGTAACGGTTTCAGGGGCTGTTTTTTCCCCCTGAGGATGCTTAACCAGGGTTAACCACAGTATCAGCGCCAGCAGCGCTAACAGCCCGGCCATTGCCAGCGCGGGCTTCAGCGTCAGCCATGAAAACAACGGCTCGGCGCTGGCGGCAGCGACTGCCGCACCGGCCATAATGCCCGTGCTGAATAGCGACATTACCGTGCTGGCCGTTTGCGTATATTCCTTTTTTATCAGGGCAGGCATTAAGGCCTGGATCATGCCGATACTGGCCCCGCCCAGTAACGCGGTGCCCATAAGACTCTCCGGTGAGGCGCTAAAACCGCGTAATAAACAGGCCACAAGCAGGATGAAGAGCCCGAGCATAATTCCCCGTACGGCACCAACTCTGGCTAAAAGCCAGGGGCCACACAGGGCAGCCAGTCCCATCATCGCGACTGGCAGGGTGGTCAGCAGGCTAAATTGCGTAGCCGTTAGCCCCGCTTCGCGCTGCAGCACGGAAAACAACGGTCCGACAGAGGCCAGAATGGGGCGCAGGTTCAGCCCGACGATAAAAGCGATAACAGCGAAGAGTAAAGGCGATGTGCGTTTCAACAGGAGATCCTTTTCGGTTGTGAATGGCCGGGCAAATTGCCACGAGCATTTATCTTAACGTTAAGATAAAATGTGTTTTTGCGTAAGATGTACCGCACAACAGGATAAATACCCACGCCATCAGGGGTGAAAATGAAAGACCATGTAGACTTCGTTGTCGGCCAGTGGAGCCGTGCCATGCCGGAACTGGACGCCTCATCGATGAAAATTTTTGGCCGAATGCTCCGGCTGATGAAGCATCTGGGAAAAGAATGGGCGGAGGCGATGGCGCAGTTTGGTTTTCGCGAGGGCGAGTTTGACGTGCTCGCCACGCTGCGCCGCGCCGGTGAGCCGTACTGCCTTTCCCCCACACAGCTGTATAAATCGCTGTTGATCACCTCAGGGGCGATGACGAACCGACTCAGCCATCTCGAAAAGCAAGGCCTTATCAGGCGGATTGCCGATCCTGATGACAAGCGCAGCTCGCTCGTCAGCCTGACGCCGCACGGGCAGGCTCGTATCGAACAGGCGCTGCTCGTGCACACGGAAACGCAAAATGCGCTGCTGAGAAACCTCTCTGAGGCGCAGCGCGCGCAGCTTGAGTCCCTGCTGAGGGAGCTGCTGCTGACGTTTCCGTCCGAGGACCTGGGCGACAAGTCACCGAGTGCCGATAATACAAAAACTGCATAGTTAAACCTCACAGAAAGGGAATGTATGTCTTTACCGCCACTGTATGCGCTGCGCGCGTTCGAAGTTGCCGCAAGGCTGAACTCCTTCAGCAAAGCGGCTGAAACACTCCATATCACGCCGGGGGCGGTCAGCAGGCATGTCCAGACGCTGGAAATGTGGTTCGATTGCGAATTGTTTAAACGACAGGGGCCGAGAGTGGAGGTCAGCGATGCCGGACGTATTCTGGCCGGGCAGCTTAGCGAAAGTTTCTCGAATATTGAGTGGGCCTGTCGTGCATTCAAAAGTGAAAACCACCTTCTGCGCCTTAAAGCACCCAGCTCGCTGACGATGCGATGGCTTCTGGATGTGCTTAAATCCTTCCGCGAGAAGCACGCGAAGCCGAAAATCGAAATTGCCAGCGTCTGGATGGACTTCGACACGGTTGATTTCAGTCGTGAGCCTTACGATTGTGCGATCCTCCTCGGTAACGGCTATTTCGGCGAGTCAACAGAAAGCAGGCTGCTGTTCAGCGAATGGCTTATTCCCGTTTGTACTCCGTCTTTGCTGGAGTCTGCCCGGCATACGCTTCCAGATTGCGATCTTATTCATCCGTCACCGGACAGACGGGACTGGAAGCGCTGGCTGAAAAGGACGGGCTTATTCCCCGGCCTCGACATGAGCGGTGGAATCGTGTTCGATACCCTGGAGCAGGGAAGCCTTGCGGCCATGCACGGACACGGCGTGGCGATGGCCGATCTCCGGCTCACGCTCGACGCGCTGAAAAGCGGCCTGCTCGCGCTGCCTTTCAGGGAGGCGATAGCAACAGGGGACGGTTACTACCTTGTCTGGCCCAAAAATTCGCTCAGAGGACAGAGTATTGAACGGCTGCTGGCGTGGCTTAACCTTAACGCGCCGGTGGTGCCTTCTTTGGATATCGTCTGTCTTAATTACAATGAAAAGCGGGTTTAATAAATAGCGGAATATTTATTATGGGGTATCCCGCATATTGAACGTATTTATGCGTAGGGAATATTCGCCATCTTTTTATATCTTTCCGGCAGGGCGCTGTTCAGGTTAAGTAATTTATCGAGAATATAAAGCGCAGGCGTCCCTTTTGCACGTTCAGCATCGATCAGCGCAGTGCGTAACAGATTGGCTGCCGAGGTCATGGCACGGAAATACTCCTCGGATTCACGCGTCTGAGCTTCGCCTGACGCGGCGTAATGCACCTTTGGCCACTGCGCAAAGTCAAGCAGCGGAAGGATCCCATCCTCTTTTGGTAAATGCGCTGAGAGCAACTCTTTGGCGTTGCCCGGATTGCTTTGGGCGAAAGAGAGGAGGTGCAGTCGGTGGATGAAAGGTGAAAGCGCTTCTGAGCTTTCTTTTTCTGTTGAAAGTAACGTTATCAACTCATGCACATTTGCTTGGGCGCTAAATTTATGAGGCGAGATAATGTTCATTACATGGAATAAAACATCGAGTGTCATAGGTGCTCCATACAGGCTTGGTATTATTTATTTTTTCTATCCCAGGGATGAATGGATGGTATTTCAGGGGCGTCACTTTTGAAAAACGATAAATAGTGGGAATCAATGTGAGTTTTACTCAACATAGGGTTTAATATCCTATGCGTTTCTTAGAGCCTGATGATTACCTTACAATGAGTGGTAAAACTTCTACGCAGAAAGAGTCTGCAAAGCGAGCAAACATGAAATTCGAGAGTGCATCAGTTTTAGAAGAACTCCGGACCAAACTAAGACCCGCATCGGTCGCGCAGGTAGGTGGGTTCCGGCCGTCTGAAGATCCCATGACATCCTGGTTTCTAAAGGGCGTTTCTCTTGCAGATGAAGGATTACCCACCTGGAAGGGCAAGCCGATGTTTCCGCTTCTTCAGATTCGGGTCGACGAGCTTCCTGTTATTCCCGACCAGTTAAAGGGGATAGCCCTTCTGGTGTTATTCCACAATTTGGAAAAACATCCCTTTGACGAACCGCACGGTGAAGGATGGTTAATCCGCGAGTATGCCACCCTTGAAGGGCTTCAGTTATTGCCTGAATTGGACACGCCGTATCGCGCGTTTCCTGTTCAATGGCTGAGTGTCATTGACGATGCACCTGGATGGGAAGATGCCTGGGACATTATTGATCTCTCTTGCGTAAATGATGATGAGCAGGCCTGTGATAGTTTTTTTGAGGACTTTAATCGCTACAGGGGAACCAAGGTCGGGGGATTTCCGGCTGAGATACAACACGGTGTGGGAATCGACGATTTTGTTTTTCAGGTTGGGTCGGAAGAAAAAGTAAACTGGATGTGGGCGGATAATGGTATCGGTTACTTTCACCGGTCATCAGAAGGGGGATGGCGATTTTCATGTCAGTTCTACTGATGATCCTCCTGCCGGGGGATATGAAAGCTTATCCATGCAGCGATTTGTTTCACAAATGCCATCGCCCATCAACCGTTCAGGATGGTATAACGTCTTGCGGCAATCGGGTTGCCGTAAGATGACCCCATTCACAAAGGTGTATATGAAACAAATTACTTTCAGTGACCTGCAGCAACAAAGCGAGCAGGCTGCAAATTCTCCTCGCTTACGCGCCCATCGCAATTTACACCCTGAGCTGAGCGACCCGGTGCAGCGCCTGGCCATCGCGATGGAACCCGGTACCTATGTTCGTCCCCATCGCCACCCGCACACGTTTGAACTGCTGACGGCGCTGAGCGGTCGCTTTCTGGTGTTGAATTTTGATGACAGCGGTAACGTGACCCAGCGCGTGGTGTTAGGTGAAGACTGCAAAGTGCTGGAGATGGATGCCGGTACCTGGCATGCCGTGCTGTCGCTGGATAAAGGCGGCGTTATTTTTGAGGTAAAACACGGTGGCTACCAGCCCGTTCCTGAGCACGATACCGCCCCATGGTCACCGGCTGAGAACGCACCCGGTAGCGCGGAGTTGATGAAATGGTACGCTCAGGCGCAGGTGGGTGACGGTGGTTTTTCCCTGTAATTGTGCACTCATGTCCCCGGCGCGCAAAGGCGCACCGGGGAAGAGAGAGACGAACCCGCCAGCTCAACTCGCCCTATTAAAATGCCAGTCGCGGGCAGTCGACAGCGTCACGAACGGACCTGCCAGGGTGCTGTTGTGATGGGTAATAATGTCGCTGGCGGATAAATAGTCATTATCCATTGTGGTATGCGCATCAGAAATCAATACCGTCCTGAAACCCAGCTCCGGTGCGGCCCGACAGGTCGTATCAACGCAAAACTCAGTTTTCATCCCGGCAATGACCAGCTGTTTGACACCTCGCTGATTAAGTTCTCGTAGCAATACCGTATCCCTAAAACAGCTGGGATAGCGCTTGGTGAAAACAACATCCTGCTCCTTCACGCCCAGCTCGGGTATCAGCTGTGTTAACGGACCCTTCTCTGAGAGCGGGGAGTCGTCTGGTCCAATATGGCGGGCAAAAAAGAGGGGCACCTGCGCGCGTCGCGCGTGGGTGATTAACAAACGGATATTTTCCAGAACGGCATCGGCGGAACAGGGGGAAACCGGGCCCCGGAAGAGGCCCTGCTGCATGTCGATAACCAGGAGTGCATTGTCAGACGAAACCATTTTATTTCTCCATTCAGAGGGTGGTGAACGGAGAGATATTTCCCCGTCCAGAGTGGCGGGGATTGAGGTTCTGTTTGTCAGTCGTTTGCTACAGATACACTCACGCCGCCGAAGGTTCCGGTGGTGGTGAGCGTGGTTGTTGGCTGAACTGACTGATACATGCAATGACCTTTGTTTATTTCGCTGTTAGCGTAACTATCGCGTACAGTTATAGCGCTGGTGAGAGATTCTCTTCAATACACCAACATCAGTAGGTGCAACGTTAGCGTTGCGCCGGGATGATATTATTGAATACTGCCGAGCCCTTTCAGGAATTCCTCAACCTGCTCAGGCGTCGCCGTATCTGCCTGGTAAAGGATATCGAGCTTAACGTTCTTCAACCCGCAGAAGCCAAATACGCCTTCGATAATCTGCGTCTGAATCGCCGTCGAATAGCCGTGTTTATCAAATCCGGTGAGATCGCTGCCGCCGGTGGCAATCAGGCGGACGGGAACATCCCGTAAGTTGCCCACAATCCGTCCGTTGTCGGCCACCTTATACGCCCAGTTCAGGGTTAATACGCGATCGAACCAGCCTTTCAACAGCGCGGGGACCGACCACCAGTACACGGGGAAGACAAACACCAGCATATCCGCTCGCTCGACGCGCTGCTGCTCGCGCAGAATATCGTCGGGAAGGGCTTTCGGATCGCCGTGATACAAATCAAGGTCGGCGCGAGACATGGCCGGATTAAACCCTTCAGCATGCAGATCGGCGATTTCAACCTGCGTACCTTGCTCGCGTAATTTTCCGGCAATATGGGTTGCCAGCGAATGGGATAATGAATTGTCGACAGGGTGAGCCGTCACGATCAGTGCGTTATTAATGGCTGGTATAGCAGACATAGCGACCTCAGAATGGGGGAGAAGTGATACCTATATTACTATTGGTAACTTAGGTGTCAATCCGCCCCCGACGATCATTTTGTGCTATTCGCGTAGGTCTCCAGCACGCCGGTCATGGCGCCGCTGAGCATATCTTCCGCAATATTTCGGGCGAGTACGCCGTTGCCCGCCGCGGTGCTGAGCGCGTCCGCCGCGCCAATGATGGCCGTCAGTACCGCTTCCCCCTGAACGCCTTTTAAGACGATAAAAGGGGAAAGCGCGGTACGCAGGCAGTCGGCACATTCGGCCACGCATGCCTCACGAAACGTCTGCAACGCGTGGGAACCGGACAGCGCAGCCGCGATTGGCCCGGTTTCGGGCCCGGCAGTAATGGCGCAGTCGATATAGGCGGCGCTGAAAAAGCGGATCGTCTTTTCCAGCGTTTTGCTGTCGACCGCCAGCGTCTCACGGAATTTCGCCAGCTGCCGATCGCTATAATCCTGGTACAGCGCCATCAGCAACCCTTCACGATCGCCAAAGTGGTCATAGGGGATAGGCTTGGTCACGTTGGCCCGCTCGGCCAGGTAGCCAAGCGTCAAGGCCTCCGTGCCTTGCTGGCGAACGATTCCGCGTGCAACCTCGAGCAGCTGCACGCGGCGGTCCTCTTTTCTTAAGCGCTTAACAACCATACTTTCCTCAAAACTGTTATCTACTTATGGTAGTTTACACGCTTTCTGCGGGGCGCTGCACGCGTTGTTCCACAGGGCGGATCCGGAACCATATCGCATACATCGCGGGCAGGAAGACGAGCGTGATGATCGTCCCGCCCAGCGTTCCGCCGATTAGCGTGTAAGCCAGCGTGCCCCAGAACACCGAATGCGTCAGGGGAATGAACGCCAGCACGGCGGCCATGGCGGTCAGCAGGACCGGGCGTGCGCGCTGGACCGTCGCTTCAACAACCGCCTGGAACGGCTCGAGACCGTCCTTCTGGTTATGATCGATTTGACCGATCAGGATCAGCGTATTGCGCATTAGAATGCCGGAAAGGGCGATCAAACCGACCAGCGCGTTGATGCCAAACGGCTGATTGAAAATCAACAGCACGGGCACCACGCCAATCAGCCCCAGCGGAGCGGTTAAGAACACCATCACCATCGCTGAGATTGAGCGCACCTGCAAAATGATGATCAGCAGCGTCAGGGCTATCATGATCGGGAACAGCGGCAACATGGCCTGCGTGGCTTTGCCCGATTCCTCAATCGAACCCGCCATGTCGATACGGTATCCGGCCGGCAGTGCATTAACAATCGGCTGGAGCTGCTTCATGATGGCGACCGACACATCCGGTGGCTGAAGATTGTTAGCGATATCCCCCCGCACGGTTATCGTCGGGGTGCGATCGCGACGACGCAGGATCGGATCTTCCATACCAATCTCAATCTTGCCGATTTGAGACAGCGGAACGCGCTGTCCCGCATTGCCGACAAGGGTAAAGCCCTCGATTTTTGCCGGGTCAAGACGGATATCTCCCGCCGCGCGGCCAATCACCTCTACCGAGCGAATATCTTCCCGCACGGAGGTGACGGGCACACCTGAGAGCAGGAACTGAAGCTGCTCGGCAACGGCACTGGAGGTTAAGCCGGTCGCCTGCAGGCGGTTTTGATCGAGGGTGAAATGCAATACGGGAACGCGTGACCCCCAGTCGGTGTTGACGGTTCTCATCATCGGGCTTGCCTGGAGCACGGTTTTCACCTTATCAGCGATGTCATGCACCTGTTCGACATCCGGACCCGTCACGCGCCAGGCAACCGGGAAGGGTGAGTAAGGGCCAAACACCAGCTGGGTCACCCGCACGCGCGCTTCAGGCGCCAGGCCGTTGGCGACCGCTTCTCTCAGCCGGAGCTTGAGCGCCTCGCGTGACGTCTCGCTGTCCGTCAGGATCACGATTTTCGCAAAAGACGGATCGGGCAGTTCAGGCGCCATCGCCAGATAAAAGCGGGGCGAACCCTGACCAATATAGGCAGTAACAATTCTGGCTTCAGGCTGCTGGCCCAGCCACGCTTCTATTTTTGCCGTTGCGGCGCTGGTTTGCGCTATCGAGGTGCCGTAGGGCATCTGCACTTCAACCAGCACTTCCGGGCGATCGGAGGTTGGGAAAAATTGTTTTTTCACCAGCCCCATGCCGAGCACGGCCAGGATGAATATGGCGACCACAGCGCCGGCCACCCGCCATTTCCTGGCGATAACGCGGCCAAGCAGCTGGCGAAAACGGTTATAGCGAGGGGTGTTATAGATGGCGGCATGACCTCCTTCTACTTTGGGGATCGCCGGCAGGATCTTCACCCCAAGATAGGGCGTGAACACCACCGCGACAAACCACGATGCAATCAGGGCGAGGCCGACAATCCAGAACATATTGCTGGTGTATTCTCCGGCGGTCGACTGGGCAAAACCATTCGGCATAAAGCCAATGGCCGTCACCAGGGTTCCGGCCAGCATGGGCGCGGCGGTATGGCTCCAGGCGAAGGCCGAGGCTTTGATTCTGTCGTAACCTTCCTCCATTTTTACCACCATCATTTCGATAGCGATAATCGCATCGTCAACCAGCAGGCCGAGGGCGAGGATCAGGGAGCCCAATGTCACGCGGTCAAAGTTTATTCCCGCGGCTTCCATCACCACGAAGACGACCGCCAGCGTCAGCGGGACCGCCGCCGCAACCACCACCCCCACGCGCCAGCCCATGCTGACAAAACACACCACCATGACCACAAGCAGGGCGACGAAGAATTTGATCATAAACTCATCGACCGACGAGCGAATATTCACGGACTGGTCGGTGACTTTGGTCAGGGACATGCCAAGCGGCAGGCTATCATTGATTTTTGCCGTTTCCGCATCCAGCGCTTTACCCAGCGCCAGACCGTTCCAGCCTTCGCGCATCACGATGCCCAGCAGAAGGGCGGGTTCATGCTGATTACGTATCAGCATCGTCGGGGGATCTTCGTAGCCTCGCTCAACCGTTGCTACGTCGGACAGCTTGAGCGTTTTGCCCTGAGCAACAAAAGGCGTATCGCGGATTTTCTGCAGTTCATCGAACGCGCCGTCCAGGCGGATAAAAATTTGCGCGCCTCGGGTCTCAATGGAACCCGCCGCGGTTAACGCGTTCTGGCTGTTGAGCGCATTGAAAATATCCTGGGGTGAGAGCCCTATCGTCGCCAGACGGTCATGGGAGAAGGAGATATAAATCCGCTCGGCCTGTTCGCCGATAATGTTCACTTTCTTCACGCCGGGAACGTGCAGAAGCTGCTGGCGCAGGCCTTCGGCATCACGTACCAGCTGCCGCTGCGGTTCGCCTTTCGCTTTCAGGGCAAAGAGGGCAAAGGTGACATCCGAGAATTCGTCATTGATCATCGGGCCGATGACGCCCGCCGGAAGACGTTGAGATTCATCTCCAAGCTTCTTACGCGCCTGATAGAACTCCTCCTGCACTTCGGCGGGCGGGGTCTTGTCCTGCAATGACAACGTGATAAACGCCATGCCGGGACGGGTATAGGTTTCGGTACGGTCGTACCACTTGAGCTCCTGCAGGCGCTTTTCCAGCGGTTCGGCGACCTGATCCTGGATCTCCTGCGCGGTGGCGCCAGGCCAGACGGTTATCACCGTCATTTGCTTTACCGTGAAGGGTGGGTCTTCCGCGCGTCCGAGCCCAAAGAAGGCGTAAATTCCGGCAATGGTGACCAGAACGATCAGAAACAGCGTGATGGAACGTTCGCGGACGGCCAGCGCTGACAGGTTGAAGCGGCTTCCGCTCATGGCGTGTTCTCCGTCAGGGCGGCATTGCGTTGTTTAGCAAGCCTGACGACCTCACCTTCGTGCAGAAGATGGGCCCCTAACGCAACAATTTTCTCACCGGGCTTCACGCCGCCCGTAACCTGCACCGCGTCTTCACCCACGCTCAGCACCTTGACGGGCGTCCATGCGACTTTTGCCGGCTGGGCGGAAATACGCCAGACGCCGGGACCTTTTCCTGCATCATAGAGTGAAGCCAGCGGAACCTGCATGACCTGACCTTCCGCTTTATTGTCCTGAATGTTCAGCGTGACGGTCGCCCCCAGCGGCGCGTTTGCCAGCAGGCCATCCAGCACGTAGCGGGCTTCATACGTGCGGGTCGCGGCATCGGCAGAGTCAGACAGCAGGCGCAGCGTTGCGGTGACCGGGTTTTCTTCTTTGCCATAAAGGGTGGCCTGCGCCTCGCTGCCGACGGCAGGGCGCAGCGTTTCCGGAAGCTGCACGAGCGCTTCGCGTTGTCCCGCTCTGGCGAGCCTGATCACCACCTGTCCGGCACTGACGACCTGACCCGGCTCGGCGAGCGTCTCCATGACCACGCCGTCTGAATCCGCCAGCAGTACGGCATAGCCCGTGGCGTTTTGCGCCACGTTGGCCTGTGCCCGGGCGGCGCTGAGATCGGCCCTGGCCGTATCGGCCGCCGCTTTGATCTGGTCATATTCCGAGGCAGATACGGCGCCGGATGCCACAAGGCCGCGATAGCGCGCTTCATCGCTGGAGGCTTTTCGCGCGCGCGCCTGGGCAGCATCTACCGCGCGCTGCTGCGCCTGAGCCTGTAATTTCAGGTCAACGGGATCCAGGCGCAGTAAGGGCTGGCCCTGTTTGACGGTCTGCCCCGTATCAACCAGTCGCTCAAGGATTTTTCCCTGAACCCTGAAACCCAAATCGCTTTGCGTTCTTGCGACCACAACGCCCGTGAAGGCGCGGGCGGTATTGTTCGCAAGCTCAACGGAAGCGGATCTGACGAGCGGTGGCTTTGTGCGCGGATCGTCACTCGCGGAAATATCGCCGCATGCCACCAGGGCAAACGGCAGGAGACAAACGGCAACGCGGGCTGAAGTGAGCCTGAGCATGGGAAACCTTTTTGACGTAACAGGACGGTATCCGCATTCTCTGACTAGTGACCAAAAATGTCAATGGTCACAATTTAGGGGGCCAGGCTTCTTAAAATCAGTGAAGAGAGAAGCACCGCCGCGGTGGGGGCCATTTCGAGGTTGTACTGCAGCTGGATGGGATTGATAAAAGGACACATCACCATGTGGATAGCCTGTGTGACCTCATCCAGCGGCGTTTTTCTCTCAAACTCTCCGGCCTGCCTGCCTTCGATAATGATGCTCTCAATTAGCTTCATCAGGCTTTCTGCATACCGTTCTGTCGACGGCCACTGCTCGCGTGCGGCGACGGCGGCAATGTCGTACAGCTTACGGTCGTGGAAAAACAGCTCGCTTCCCGCTTCGGTGAGCGCTTTGAAAAGACGGCGTAATTTTTCGCTTGCTGACGGCGCATCCTTGATGGCGGAAAGCACCGCCGCCATGATCAACTCCAGGCGGTTAGCGCAGATCACCTCGCCGATAGCCTGTTTGGAATCGAAAAACTTATAAATGTAGGACTTAGAAAAACCGATGGATTTAGCCAGCTCGGCGACGGTGGTTTTTTCATAGCCGTAGTGACCGAAGTGCTCAAAAGCGGCTTCGACGATTTGCTCTCTGACAGCGTGGTCAAGTGGACCACGTGCTGATGGGGGGTTCATATTTTTAGTCATTATTTAAGCTTAGCGTGACAGGCTACGATTAACAACGAGTGACCATTTTGTACTTTGGTTACCGTCATTCATCATGCGCCCTTCAGACGGGACGATCAACCAGGTGAGCTAAGTGTATCACTGTTTTTCGCGCACTATGGCATCTATCTGTCTGCGATAAGCGAGGATTTCAGCGCAACTCCCTTGCACTGAACAGAGCCGTTTTTGCTTAAGCCGAGCGTGGACGCAATATTTTTTCAACGATGAGCACCAGACGCTTTCGCGTCACGAACCGGTGTAGCTGCCCCAGAAGCCAGTTACCGCATCCGGTAATCAGGGTGCTACGGTTACTCTCCACGGCCTTTAGCGCCAGGGCGACCACCTTGTCTGCGGGCATTCTTTTACCTACCGAGGCTTCCTCCGCATTCACCACATCAAAAAAGGCCGTATCCGTTGCGCCGGGGCAAAGCGCCAGAACGCGGATGCCCTTTGAGCGATACTCACCCCACAGCGCATTCGAAAACGAGAGCAGGAAGGCTTTAGTTGCGCCATAAATCGCCATATAGGGATCCGGCTGCATCGCGGCCGTTGAGGCCACGTTAATAATCATCCCCGAGCCTTTCTGGAGCATTCCCGGCAGCATGGCGTGCGTCAGCTCCACAGGGGCCAGGCAGTTCACGTTTATCTCATCACGCTGCCTGTCGATAGAGAGCTTTTCGAATGGCCCATAGGTGGCGAACCCGGCGCAGTTGATCAGAATGTCGGGGAAACGCCTTAAGGTTTCAAGCCGTTCCACAATGTGGGGAATGGCTTCCGGTTTCACTAAATCCTGCACAATAATCGTGATGGATACGCCATGTTTTCTGACTAACTCTGCGGCAAGCGCCTGCAGCTTTGGTTCGGAGCGGGCGATCAGGATCAAGGCCACGCCGCGGGCCGCGAGCTGCCTGGCAAAATCACGACCTATGCCCGAAGACGCTCCGGTAACCAGCGCTGTTTTTCCTGTATAATCAAAAGAATTCATATTTTTAATCCCGTTTCCCTAATGTATGCCGCACAGGATAAACCGTGCACTTAGGTACACGGTCAAGCGTGATTTTTACAAGGTGAGGGCGGCGCGATGCGAATTGGTGAACTGTGCGCGAAAACGGGATTATCGAAAGAGACGGTGCGTTACTATGAGCGGCAAGGGCTATTAGAGAATATCCCGCAACCTAATCGCAGCAATAACTACAAAGTCTATTCCGCCGTTGATTTACAGCGTTTAAACATGATCAAGCATGCCAAAATGCTGGGTTTTACCTTAGCTGAAATTTCAGAGGTTTTAGCTGTCTGGGTTGACGACAAATTTACCGCTGAGCAAAAACAAGCGTCCCTGCGCCGCAAGCTGCAGCAGCTGGAAGAGAAAGAAGCGGCGTTAATTGAACTCAGGGCCAGGATAATCAATGCGATTAATAAGGTTGGTCAACCCTGTATCGACGAGTTTTGAACTGTGGGTGAGCGGAGGCCGCAAAACCGATGCGGCCTTATCTATCAGGCAGCCAGTTCAGGCATCTGCTCCTTCACGAAATTCAGTACTTTCTTCGCGTCCAGGGACGCATAGGGCAGACTCTCAATAATGGCGATTGAACGTGTATTACCCACCGTCTCTTTTATCTCATCGAGTTTGTACTGAATGTGCGGCGCGACGAGGAAACCATCGAAAGCGGGAGCGGCACTGGCGAAGTTATCCAGCCCAACAGCGCTAATCATCAGCGGATAGCCTTCGCGTTCTGCCAGAGACTGCATCTTTTTGGCGAGAGAGTTTGCGGTATTACCAAACAAACAACAGATCAGAAGCTTTTTCATATTTTGTTCCTCCTGAAAACCGCTCTTAGGGTAGTCCTCAGGTTGTCACCGAAATGCGTGCTGTCTCTTATTTTGGCGACAAATTAATGCTCTCTTAGCCAGTCGAGAAAAAACTGGCTAAACGCAGTGACCTGAAGCGGCTGCAGCTTGCGCTGCGGGTAAACAAACTGCAGCCCGACATCTTTGCGATCGTACCGACTAAAACCGGTGAAGCTGTCGGCAAACAGTACCGTGAGTCTGCCTGTATCAACATCGTCTTTTACATCCCACCACGATTTCCCCGCGATGCCAGCCCCGCTGAGCGCCCACTGGCGAAGCAATGCTCCGTCGTCGCACACCATGGCAGGCTCTACGCGTACAATGCTTTCTTCGCCATTGGTTTCAAAGCGCCATTCGTTCATCACCACACCCCGAGACTCAAGTGCCAGGCACCGATGCTGAGCCAAATCTGCAAACGTGGCGGGGATGCCGCGTTCGTTAAGGTACTCCCCGGAGGCGACCAGTACTCGATGGTTCGGGCGGATGTTTCTGACGACAAGGCTGCTGTCCGGCAGGTTGCCGAAACGCACGCTCATATCCAGCCGGTTAGCGACCAGGTCCTCAACGTGTTCTTTTAACGAGATGAAAAATTTAACGTCAGGATGGCGTCGGGAGAATTCCACGACGGCGGGGCTAAGATACTGTCTGCCAAAGTCCGAGGGGGCAGAAAGGCGAATGTTGCCGCTGAGCACGCCTTCTTTTTGCGTCAGTAACGACTCGGCGTGATGCATCTCCTCCAGCACGCGAAGCGCGGCATGGTAAAACTCTTCCCCGGCGCGGGTCAGCGTGATGGACCGCGTTGAGCGGTGAAACAGACGGGTCTGGTAACGCTCCTCAATCGCCTTCAGCCTGGCCGTCATGGTGGCGGGGGAAAGCGACAGGCGTCGTCCGGCGGCAGAAAGACCGCCAGCCTCGGCCACTTCAACCAGTAATGCCATGTCTTCGAGTTTGCCCATTATTCATATTTTCCGAAAAGTGCATCTGCTTTTAGCGTAATTATCAAAACAAGATGCCGTCTGTAAAGTGATTTCATCCAAACCATAAGGGATGAAAACATGCAACGTACCTCACTTTTTGAACGCTACAGGCTGGGGCAGCAAGACCTGAAAAACCGTATCGTCATGGCGCCGATGACCCGCGCACGCTCCCTTCAACCGGGCAATATTCCCTCCGCGCTGATGGCAGAGTATTACCGGCAGCGGGCCAGCGCCGGATTAATCATCACGGAAGCCACGCAGATCTCGCCTCAGGGCCAGGGATACTCATGGACACCCGGCATCCATTCGCCGGAGCAGGTTTCAGGATGGCAGCTCACGACGGGTGCCGTGCATCAGGCGGGCGGGGTTATTTTTTCTCAGCTCTGGCACGTGGGGCGAATGTCGCACGCCCGTTTTCATCAGGATGGTCAGCCCGTTGCGCCGTCAGCACTGGCACCGGACGCGCAGGTGTGGGTGGTGAATGAACAGGGGGAAGGCCAGATGGTTGACTGCCCGCAGCCAAGAACGCTCTCGCGCAAGGAGATTCACAGCATCGTCGCGGACTATCGTCAGGCGGCACTGAATGCCGTCCAGGCCGGGTTTGATGGCGTGGAGATCCACGGCGGAAACGGCTATCTGATCGACCAGTTTCTGCGTCAGACATCCAATAAACGCACGGATGAGTACGGCGGCACGCTGGAGAACCGGATCCGCTTTGCTCAGGAGGTGTTAAGCGCCATTGCTGAGGCCATTGGCCGCGAGCGTACGGGCATTCGCCTTTCCCCGTTTATTACCCAGCGCGGGATGAACGATCCGCAGGTGACGGAAGCCATACTCGCGCTCGCGGCCTGGTGTGAGCAAAAAGGTATTGCTTTCATCCACCTGGCGGAAGCCGACTGGGACGATGCGCCGCAGGTACCTGAACAGTTCCGTCGATCGCTTCGCGAGACGTTTAGCGGAACCCTTATCGTTGCGGGTAACTATGACCTTGAAAAAGCGGAAAAGATCCTTGCTGCCGGCTATGCCGATTTGATTGCCTTCGGACGACCGTTTATTGCCAACCCGGATTTACCCCACCGGCTGGCGCACCAGCTGCCTCTGGCCCAGGTGCGCGACCCCGCCACGCTGTTTGGCGGCACCGCGACGGGCTATACCGATTACCCCATTTACATCCTGCAGGAGGAAACGTTATGACCCGTAAAACCTTAATTATCGGCGGCGCGTCCGGCATCGGTTTCGCCGTGGGCAGCCTGCTTGCCGGGCGAGGCGAGGAAATTATTCTTGCGGGCCGCGACGGCGCGAAGCTGAACGCTGCGCGGCAGCGGCTGAGCACTCACGCCGCGTCTGTTCACACCCTCGTGCTGGATATCAGCCGTGAGGCAGAGCTTGTCGCGCTCGGTGAAACGCTGGGTGAGGTCAATAATATTGTCGTTACCGCGGGCTCACAGGCTCCGGGAGGGCTTCTTTCCGGGCTGGATCTCCGCGCTGCAAGGCTGGCCTTTGATACAAAATTCTGGGGAAGCATCAATGTCGCCCGCTATCTCAGCGGGAACATCACTCCCCGCGGTACGTTGACGTTCACCAGCGGGTTCGTGGCGCGTCGCACCGTGGCGGGCGCCATTGTTAAAACGACGATGAATGCCGCGATTGAGGCCGCGACAAAAGTGCTGGCGAAAGAGCTTTCACCGCTGCGCGTCAACGTCGTGAGCCCGGGGCTGACCGACACGGAGGCGTACGCGGGCATGGACTCCGCCGCGCGGGAAAAAATGCTCGCTGGCGCGGCGGAAACCCTGCCAGCCAAAGCCTGGGGAAGGGCGGAGGACATCGCGCAAGGGTATCTTTTCGCCATTGATAATCCCTTTGTCACGGGGTCGATCATTGATATTGAGGGCGGGGCGTTAATTAACTGACCCTCGCGGATTTGAACCGCAGGAAATCGACTGCGGGTAATGTAATACTCTATTGAGAGATATCATGAAATATACGACGTGTTTTCGTCCAGCTGTGGCGATGCTTATTCTTGCCGGTCTGTCCGGCACCGCATTTTCGGCGCAGCTGGAATGGCTTCCACCGAAACAGCTTATTGTTGATAAGAGCCTGCCCCAGGCGCAATTAAGGGCGAATGAAGCCGTTGCCAGAGAATATGCAACGTTCTGGAATACGGGAGAAGAGTCCCTGGCGCGTGATGCGCTGGCAGTGAATTTCATCGATAAAACGCCTCCGGAAGGTCGTAAGCAAGGTCCCGAAGGCGCTATTTTAGCCTCCCGTGCGTTTCGTACAGCCGTGCCTGATTTACGCTGCGACGTTGAGCAAATGATTATTTCAGGCAATCGCGTGGTCTCGCATTTACATTTTCACGGCACCTTCACCGGGACATTTGGCAAGCTGAAGGGAAAGGGGCAGAAAATAGATTTTATCGCCACGGATATTTATGAGATTGCTGACGGCAAGATTGCGGCTAACTGGCATATTGAGGACAACCTGACGCTGATGAAACAGCTGGGCGCACTGTAAATTCA
Organism: Enterobacter sp. PL_is514; assembly: GCF_055816715.1. Lineage (NCBI taxonomy): Bacteria > Pseudomonadati > Pseudomonadota > Gammaproteobacteria > Enterobacterales > Enterobacteriaceae > Enterobacter > Enterobacter sp. PL_is514. Next base: position 374,351 of record NZ_JBVPGN010000034.1, read on the forward strand.
CCACTCCGGGACGGCCCGGAGTGATGCGAAAATCCTATAAGCCAAGATCGCTCAGCGAAGGGTGATCGTCCGGGCGTCTGCCCAGCGGCCAGTGGAACAGGCGCTCGGATTCTTTTATCGGCATATCGTTTACGCAGGCAAAGCGTCGCTTCATCAGTCCGTCCGGCTCAAACTCCCAGTTTTCATTGCCGTAAGAGCGGAACCAATTGCCGGAATCATCATGCCATTCATAGGCATAGCGCACCGCGATGCGGTTATCCGTAAATGCCCAGAGCTCTTTAATCAGACGATAGTCCAGCTCTTTTTTCCATTTCCGCTCCAGAAACGCCCGGGCTTCTTCACGGTTAGTGGCGAACTCCGCGCGGTTGCGCCATTGGGTATCCAGCGTATAGGCCAGCGCGACCTTCGCCGGGTCGCGGCTGTTCCAGCCATCTTCTGCCAGTCTGACTTTTTCGATGGCGCTTTCACGCGTGAAGGGCGGTAAAGGAGGACGTGTGTTCATGGCGATTACCTCAGTGTTATATGATGTAGACAGGTCTGTCTACATGCGGTAATCTATGCCTGTAAAATAACGCTGTCAACATCCGTTTTGAGGCTACCCAAAAGTGAAAACAGAATCCGCAGGCAACGATACCAAAATCAGCGTCAGAGATAAGATATTACTTACGGCGCACGATCTGTTTTATTCCACAGGCTTCAGGGCGACGGGCGTGGATACGCTGATTAAAGCATCGAAAGTGACCAAGGTGACGTTTTATCGCCATTTTCCGAGTAAAAGTTTACTTATTCTCGCCTATTTGCACTATCGGCATGAAATATGGATTGGCTGGTTTGAATCCACGCTGCGTCGACATCTTGATGAAGGTGAAATACCTTCTGATGCTATATCGGCAACGCTTTACGAATGGTTTATTTCGCCTGAATTCCACGGCTGCGCATTTATTAATGCCAGCGCTGAGGCAAAATCGGAAGATATTGAAAGCGAAATAAAAGAGATATGCCGCGATCATAAAATCGAAACAAAGAATATTATTGCGTCGCTGACGAAGATCGCGGATGAGCGCGTCGTCAATGAAATCATGCTGCTCATTGACGGTGCCATTATTCATGCGCAAATGGGCATGGAGACGGATGATGTCATCACTCCGTTGAAGCGGGCATTAGCCGTGTTAACGGGATTTCCCCTTAACCCTCGTCGCGACGGCTGATAAACGTTTTTAGCATTTCTCCGGCACTAAGAATATGTCGCACGACTTCAGCTCGTGCATTCCCGGCATCCCGTTCCCTGCAGGCTGTAAGGATACCTGCATGGTCATCCTGAAAAACCGGTGTTGCGGAAAGGAGCTTTCGCTGAAGGTATTCATACCGCTCTATCTGATTGCGGGTATCATTAATCAGCCTCAGCAGGCGTTGGCTTTTGCACCCACTGTAGACAAGATCGTGGAACTCCCGGTTAAGTGTGCCCTGCATGTCAAATTCAGTCGTTCTGGCGAGAAGCGTATGCGTCAGTTCGGCCCTCGCCAGCGTATCAGGGCTCAGGTTTTTCACGCTTTGAAAGACGGCTTCCCCTTCCAGTAAGGCACGCAGGGAGTAAATCTCATCCAGATCATCAACAGAAAGCGTTCTGACAACAGCGCCGCGGTTCCTGAAAATTTCCACCAGCCCATCGCGTTCAAGCTGCCTGATTGCTTCTCTCATTGGGATTCGGCTGACAGAAAAATGACTGGCAAGATCCCTTTCAACAAGCCTCTCTCCATCACGCAGACGACCGCTGTTTATCATCTTTCTTAATTCACTGGCGAGCACGTCCGGGGTCGAAAGGGCGTTAAGCTGCATACTGTTTCTCCTGAAAAGATGGAATAATGGTATACCATCTGATAGCTTACGTCGAGACAGGTGATTGCGAACAAATATCGCCAGCAAAATCCATCGGATATCATTATCGGGAGCATCAAGATGAGCCATCGTGAGCATCATTATCAGGTTAAGGTCGAGTGGAAAGGGAACATAGGTCGGGGGACGGAATCCTATAAAGCCTACGATCGTCTTTATGACATCACGGCGGGTGATAAATCTCCGATTTCAGGTTCATCAGACCCTGCATTTCTGGGGGATGCATCATGCTGGAATCCTGAAGATCTTCTTGTCGCGTCAGCCTCTGCCTGTCACAAATTATGGTATTTGCATCTTTGCGCGGAAGCGGGGATAAGCGTTTATACCTATATTGACCGGGCGGAAGGAACGATGCGCGAAGGAGAAAAGGGGTGTTTCACCTCTATTGTCCTGAAGCCTCAAATCACGCTTCGCCCAGGGGATGATATCGATCGCGCTGTGGCACTTCATCACCGCGCGCATGAGCTCTGCTTTATTGCTAACTCACTGAATTTCCCGGTGACCTGCCAGCCAACCATACTGCATAGCGCCCGTTCATCCGTCGATGAACAATAACGCTAAGCGTTGCATAACCTTCAACCGGGAATGAGTAAATGGCTTCTAACCGTACTTTCGCTCTCGATATAAGCTGGAAAACGCTGCTGAAAGACGCGGGGCTTGAGCCAGAACGCATTCTCCGCAGGGCAGGATTACCTGACGATCTCTTTTTGCAAAAAGCGCGCGGACTCGATACGAGTGAATACATTCGCTTCTGGAACGCGCTGGAGGCTGAAACGAACGATCCTTCTTTTCCCGTCCCGCTCATTGAGTTGATCTCTGCGGATGTGTTTGACCCGCCCCTTTTTGCCGCCCTGTGTAGCAGCAATATGATGCAGGCTGTCCAGCGTCTGGCCAGATATAAACAGCTTATTGCTCCCATGGTTCTGGAGACAACGGTCGACCAAAACGGCAACCTTACCGTCTCACCGCGTTGGCTTTTTGCGACAACTATTCCGCCGTTTCTCCAGGTGGCAGAGCTGGGCTTCCTGCTCAAGCTTCTGCGTCTGGGAACTCGCGAACCGGTTAACCCCTTACGGATCTGCGTTTCTGCGCTACCGTCATCGGTTCAGAACAGCCACTTTTCGCGTTTCTTTGGTACTGACGTGCAATACGGAGAACAGCCCGCCATAAGCTTTTCCGCAGCCGATACGCTTCGACCCTTTTTAACGGTCAATGAGGGGATGTGGCAGGTGTTTGAACCGGAACTGCAGCGTCGTCTCGGTCAGTTAAATGAACGGGCTTCAACCGCCGAGCGCGTACGAGCGGTACTCCTGGAGCTTATCCCCGGTAACGAAGCGACTATTGAAAAAGCGGCGGAGCGTCTGGGAATGAGTAAACGCACGCTGCAGCGCAGGCTTGAGCAGGAAGGGGAAAACTTTCGCAACCTTGTCAACGCGTGTCGTGAACACCTGGCCCGTCATTATCTTCGCAATACGCGTCTTTCCGGGTATGAGATCGCGTTTTTGCTGGGTTTCGAAGATCCTAACTCATTCTATCGCGCATTTATGACCTGGACGGGTCAGACTCCTGAAGCGGCCAGGACAGCCATGCGTCTTGAGTAAACACGTGCGTATGTATCGCTCTGATGGCGCAGTTTGCGAGTCACATGGCGCGATACGCTAGTTAACATGAGGTCGAAGGAGAGCAAACTAGCCGCAGTCTACTCACCGAGGTATCTATGTTTACTCAGGACAAAAAAACTGCGCTGGTCACCGGTGCATCGTCAGGTATGGGCAAAGCCATCGCCCGTCGTCTCATTCAGGATGGCTATCAGGTTTACGCTGCTGCCCGTAGCGTTGAGAAAATGCACGATCTCGCCCAGCTTGGCGCGTACCCTCTGCGGATGGATATCTCACGTGATGAAGACATTTTGGCTGCAGTGAATACCATCATGTCGCAGACAGGTGGGGTTGACGTACTGGTCAACAACGCGGGTTTTGGGCTCTATGGACCGGTAGAAGAGATCGGTATTGAAGAAGCTCGCTATCAGTTTGAGGTTAACGTGTTTGGTGCGGCCCGCCTTACGCAACTGCTGATCCCGGCCATGCGTGCCAGACGCAGCGGTTACATTATTAATATCACCTCTATGGGGGGTAAGATTTACACCCTTCTGGGAGCCTGGTATCACGCAACGAAACATGCGCTTGAGGGATGGTCTGACTGTCTGCGTCTTGAAGTGGCTGAATTTGGCATTAAGGTTGTGATTGTTGAACCGGGTTTAATCGAGACTGGCTTTGGTGATGTGGTCAGCGGCAATATAGTTAAACGTTCAGCAAATGGCCCTTACGCTCGCCTCGTGGAGAAGGTGGCTAAATCGGTCAAAAATGCATACGGGAATGGCAGAGGCAGCGACCCGAAGGTGATTGCGGACGTGGTTGCCCGCGCCGTTAAAAGCCCTCATCCGCGTACACGCTATGCAGCCGGCAAGTATGCAAAGATGCTCATCCGCATGCGTCTCTGGTTGGGAGACCGTCTGTTCGATCGCGTTATCCTTGGCCAGACGCTATGACCCAGGCGCCGAGGATGAAAACATCCTCGGTGTCAGTATGTGCCCTTACACAAGGCTGTAAACCCCCGCTCCCCAGTAACCGGTACCCGGGGAAGTCTGTTCTTTCCAGCCTGATGCGATCAGTTCCTTCGCAATAAATCGATTGATCATCCCGTGCCCCATGAGCAAGACGGGGCCGTCAGAGTCCTTCGCGACATTCACCAGGATTTCTGCCGCCTTAACGGCACGTTCCTTTGCGACGCTCACGCACTCTGCCTCGCCAGACAGGCCGCAGAGCCAAAGAACGCGAAACAGCGCTGCCCAGTAAAAAGGCGATAGCCGTAACCCCGGAATACGGAACACCGGCAGCTCTGCTTCCCGAAAAACCTCATCAATTAAACCCGGTTCACACCCCAGCGTTTTCAACGATGAAAGGGCTCGCGGGAGAGGGCTGCTGAGAAACGTGAGCGCACGGTACGCCTGAATTTGAGCCCTTTCAGGCGGCCTGTCGTTGCCCGTCGAAGAGAGGTTATAGCTGTCGATCCATTCGGTCATTTCCCTGTACGAGACCCTTGGCGCCCCCCTGTAATGGGGTTCTCCATGCCGCATCAAAATAATTTCCATACGTTCTAATCGCTAGTCCTGGTCATCCATTCAACACAGGCACACTAGCGCGATCGGGTGAGGGTTTTCACCCACCCGTTTTGGTGTGTCGGGCGAGATCCATAACACGCGGGCTGTACTTAACGTCGTTCACCGCAATAATATATGCGGCAAGAATGTAACTGTTTTTGTCTTTCTCGTTTCGCACGGCATCACACCTAAAGCGGTTAGTAAGGATACCCTCCATGTCTCTTCGAATTCGACAGGCCACCGGGGCCGATTCAACGCTGTTAAGCGAGCTGGGATATCGCATCTATCCCGCCCATTTTCAGCATCTGTGGGTGTCAGAGGCAGAGATGAAGGATTTTCTGCACGGAGAGTACGCGCTTTCCGTACTTGAACAGAGCCTGAAAGATAACGCGGTTTCCTGGTATATTGCAGAGACCGATCGGCCAGTGGGATTCATGAAAGTGACCTGGGAAGCCATGCTTCCAGAAACGGATAAGAAGGGTGTTCTCCTCAATAAGCTCTACCTTGATCCCGCCGCAACCGGCAAGAACTATGGTCAGGTGATGTTCAACAACATCACAGACATGGCCCGGAGCAGGGGGAAAGACTATCTCTGGCTGGAGGTGCTTGAGCAGAACGCAGGAGCGTACCGGTTCTACCAGAAGCAGGGCATGCTCTGCGTTAAGAGCGTCCTTTTCGAAACCGCCTCACAGCAGAGCATACTCAGGATTATGGGGATGCCTCTTTAGACAGCGTGTCATGCTGTGCCAGCGACAGCGCGCTGGCGCTGGCGGGATCGAACAGCGAGATGCTCTCAATCTGATTGAGTAAAATCACTTTGCGGAATGACATGGCGCTGCGGGGTTCCGAGTCGAGCGTGATGTCATGCTCCGCATACCACCTGCTGTAATTATTCTCGATGCGAAAGTTCATCGTCTTCGCGTCTCTGTACCCGCTCAACATTGGGATCAGCACGATGTTGGCCGTTTTTTCATATTCCAGCGTCGCGGTGTGGATCATACCCACGTAAATCCGCCTCGAGCGCAGCGTGACCTGCGCCAGCTCGCCTTGCTCCATACACTGGTACAGCAGCTGTTCAATACCGCTCGACTGCGCCAGGCGTTTGTAGAGCTTTTTCCGGCTTTCACCGTCCAGCCTGGCGCTGCCCGCCCAGTTAGAACGGTAGAGACAAAACAGGATGGCAAACGCTAGCATCACGACCACCGGCGCCTGAATGCCTAAAAAGCTCCAGTTCATAAAGTCGATTTGCCAGTCGGTGTATTTCGGTGAGGCAAAGTGAAAAGCGTTGTTGGCGGCGGAAAGGGCGAACAAGAGTAGCCAGAGCAGGCCGGTGGCAATCACGCCCTGCAGAACGAAAATACAGCCGTAAAGCGCAACGAGAAAATAGACATCCCAGCCGAAGGAACGCTTGATTTTAAAGCGGGTCGACAGGTCGCGGCTGGTGTACCAGTACCCGCATACCATCAGCACCATAAATATCGCCGTTCCCATATCAGGCCCTCTTCAGCGTGTTGACGTGACGCAGAAAATCCTGCCTCACCTCGTTGCTCTTGTAGTTCACCGAGGCGTTCCCGTCCTGGTCGATAATGATGCGATCGCCATCTTCCACGGCTTCAATAATTTCCTGCTGACTCATTACCTGCAGTAAGGATTCCGGGCTTGAGAAAAGGGAGAGGAAGAAACGTTTCATACGGGCATCCTTTTGAATAAAAAGGATAAGCCTGGAAGAAGACCGACGAATTTGCCTTAAGGATATCCTGAAAGTGAAAGCCGGGTGGCGGCTACGCCTTACCCGGCCTACAAAACCGTCAAACTATTGAGTTATCAAGTTGTTGATATTGATAGGTAATAAAAAATAAATCTGCACAAACTTGGACAAATAACGTTAATTGTGTAAGTTTTAATTATGCGATTACGCCACGTTGTTTACAGCCAGGATGTGACCCATGAGCACTTTGCCCTCTGTCGTGAGTCGGTTTGTCGAGTACTACGCCGCACTGGATAGCCAGCCGCCGTCCGCGCTGGCGGGGCTTTATCATTCGAATGCCACGCTTATCGATCCGTTTGGTGAGCACAACGGTATCTCTGCGCTTCAGCGCTACTTCACCCATCTGCTGGCCAACGTTGAGAACTGCCGTTTTTCTATCGATCCGCCGCTGTGCAGCGGGAACCGGTTTGTTGTCACCTGGGTGATGCACTGGTCGCATCCGCGCATAGCCGGGGGCGAACCGCTCGACCTGCCCGGATGTTCAGTGGTGCAGACGGAAAACGATCTCATCACGCACCAGCGCGACTACTACGATGCGGGAGAGATGATCTACGAACATCTTCCTCTGCTTGGCTGGGCGGTTCGCGGCGTGAAGCGGAGGGTCAAATCATGAAGACGGTGCTGATTACCGGCGCAAGCTCGGGGATTGGCGCCGGGCTGGCAAAATCCTTTTCCGCTGACGGCTACCATGTGATTGCCTGCGGGCGAGATCCGGCGCGTCTGGAAGCGCTGCATCAGACCTGTCCTAATCTCACCGTTCGCCTGTTCGATATGACGGACAGGGACGCCTGTCGCCAGGCGCTGACCGGCAGCTACGCCGACCTGATTATTCTCTGCGCCGGTACCTGCGAATACCTCGACAGTGGAGTAGTGGATGCGGCGCTGGTGGAGCGGGTGATGGCAACCAATTTCCTCGGCCCGGTGAACTGCCTTGAAGCGCTCCAGCCGCAGCTGGTGGCAGGTAATCGCGTGGTGCTGGTGAGCTCGATGGCCCACTGGCTGTCTTTCCCACGGGCAGAGGCCTACGGTGCGTCCAAAGCAGCGCTGAGCTGGTTTGCCGAGAGCCTGCGCCTGGACTGGGAGCCAAAAGGGATTGCCGTCACGGTTGTCTCTCCGGGCTTTGTCGATACGCCCCTGACGCAAAAAAACGATTTTGCCATGCCGGGCAGGGTGACCGTCGACGAGGCGGTCAAGGCGATCCGTATCGGACTGGCGGCTGGGAAAATGCATATTGCGTTTCCTGACGGGTTTGGCTTCATTTTGCGGCTGCTCTCCGGGCTGCCTGCGTTTCTTCAGCGCGCGCTGCTGCGCAGGATGGTGCGTTCATGAACATTGCGATTATCGGCAGCGGCATTGCCGGGCTGACCTGCGCCTGGCGGCTGGCCGGGCACCATCAGGTGACCCTGTTTGAAGCAGGCGCCACGCCGGGCGGCCATACCGCAACGGTTGACGTGACAACGCCACAGGGCACATACGCGATCGATACCGGGTTTATCGTCTATAACGATCGCACCTATCCGCGCTTTATGGGCCTGCTCAGCGAGCTGGGCATCAGCGGGCAAAAAACGCAGATGAGCTTTTCGGTGCACAATCCCGCTACGGGGTTTGAGTACAACGGACACACCCTGACATCGCTGTTTGCCCAGCGTCGAAACCTGGTGAATCCGGCATTCTGGCGGCTGCTGGGCGAGATCGTTCGCTTTAATCGCCTGGCGAAAGCGGCGCTGGACGGGGAGGTGGACCCGAACGCCACGCTGCAGACGTTTTTGCAGCAGCACGGCTTCACGCCGTTTTTTGCGCGACACTACATTCTGCCGATGGGAGCCGCCATCTGGTCCTCGTCGCTGCAGGAGATGACGCGTTTCCCGCTGCCGCTCTTCCTGCGTTTCTTTCACCACCACGGCCTGCTGGATATCACCCATCGTCCGCAGTGGTACGTCGTCCCGGGCGGCTCGCGGGAGTATATCCGCGCCATGCTGGATAAGCTGGGCGACCGGCTGACGCTGCACCTGAACGCGCCGGTGCAGCGTGTGAAACGCCATGCGGATGGCGTCACCCTCCAGCTCGACGACGCCAGCCATACCTTCGACCAGGTGATCTTTGCCTGCCACTCCGCCAGTGCTCTGGCGATGCTTGATGACCCGACGCCCGCCGAGCGCGAAGTGCTGGGTGACATCGGCTGGCAGCGCAACGAGGTCGTTTTACACAGCGATCCGCGCTGGCTGCCGGTGCGGCCGCGCGCCTGGGCCAGCTGGAACTACCGCCTGAGCGAGCAGGCGCAGGCCAGCGCCTGCGTCACCTACAACATGAACATCCTGCAGGGGCTGCCTGCGGGCAGTCCGCTGTTCTGCGTCACCCTGAACCCGGACGCGCCGGTGGATGAACGCTTCGTTCTACAACGCTTCGTTTATGAACATCCACTGTTTAACCCGCAAAGCTGGCGGGCGCAGGCACGGCGCGGCGAGATCAACGGCCACCGGCGGAGCTGGTTCTGCGGAGCCTACTGGTACAACGGTTTTCATGAGGACGGGGTGCGCAGCGCGCTGGACGTGGTCAATGCGATAGCGGCCGGGGAGGGGAACTGAGATGAACAGCTGCCTTTACCACGGCGTATTACGCCACCGCCGCCTGCAGCCGAAAACCCATGAATTTCGCTACAGCGTGTTTATGGCCTGGCTGGATCTCGATGAGCTGCCGCTGCTCGCGTCCGTCGGCGTGCGGCGCAATGGCTTTGCCGCCGCCTCGTTCCACGACGCGGACTACCCGCTCGGCACGCCGCTTAAAGAGAACGTGCTGAGCAGGCTGGAGAGCCTGACCGGGGAACGGCCGGACGGGCGGGTCATGCTTTTGACGCAGTTGCGGTATTTCGGGTTTCATTTTAACCCGGTCAACTTTTACTACTGCTATGACGGGAACGGTACCCTGCGCTGGGTGCTGGCGGAGGTCCGCAACACGCCGTGGAACGAGCGTCATTATTACGCGGTCGACGGGCAACATGCCCAGCCTACGGAAAAAGCGTTTCACGTTTCCCCCTTCAACCCGATGGACATGATCTACCACTGGCGCTTCAACGACCCGGATAACACGCTGCATATGCACATTGAAAATCATCAGGAAGCGAAGGTGTTCGACGCCACGCTGGCGCTGCGCCGGGAGCCTCTGACGCGCCCCGCGCTGCGTTCGCTGCTCCTGCGCATCCCGCTTATGACCCTGAAAACCGTTTTCGCCATTTACTGGCAGGCGCTGCGCCTGTGGCTCAAGCGCGTGCCGCTGTATAACCATCCCGTCAGCAGGAGTGAACGCTCATGACCGATCCCGTCTTTGCGTTAGAACCCGATATCCCGCGCAACGCGCGCCTTGCGCGCTGGCTGCTTTTTCGTCTGTTAAGCGGCATTCGCGGCGGCTCGCTCACGCTGCGTGAAGGGGCGCAGACCTTTCATTTTGGCGAGACATCCTCCGCGCTGCATGCCGACGTGCAGATCCTTACGCCCGGCGTTTACTGGCGCGTCTTAACGGGCGGGAGCCTTGCCGCGGCAGAAGCCTGGATGGACGGCGAATGGGAAACCACGCACCTCACGCCGCTACTGGAACTTCTGGCGCTCAACGGCGAGGTGCTTGGTCGTCTCGAAAACGGGTTTCGTCTGCTCGGCAGGCCGCTGGAGCGGCTACGCCACTGGACGCGGCGAAATTCCCGCGCGCAGGCACGTGAAAATATTGCCGCCCATTACGATCTGGGGAACACCTTCTATGCCCATTTTCTGGATAAGGAGCTGCTCTATTCCAGCGCCTTGTTTACGGAGGACGAGCAGGATCTCACTGCGGCTCAGCAGGCCAAAATGGCGCGGTTGTGCGACCAGCTGGCGCTAAACCCGGGTGACCACCTGTTGGAAATTGGCACCGGCTGGGGCGCGATGGCGGAATACGCGGCCCGTCATTATGGCTGTCGGGTGACCACCACCACGCTATCGCAGGAGCAATACGTCTGGGCGACCGAGCGGATCGCCCGCGCCGGGCTGCAGGATCGGGTCGAGGTGCTGCTCTGCGACTATCGCGACCTCACCGGACAGTACGACAAGCTGGTCTCGATAGAGATGATCGAAGCCGTCGGGCAGCGCTATCTGCCCACGTTCTTCCGTACCTGCCAGGCGCGGCTGCGCCCGGGAGGTCGCATGGCAATTCAGGCCATCACTATTCAGGATCAGCGCTATCGCGACTACAGCAAAAGCGTCGATTTTATCCAACGCTACATTTTTCCCGGCGGCTTCCTGCCGAGCATTACCGCGATGAACGAGCTGATGACGCGTCACACCGATTTCGTGGTACGCAATCTGTTCGACATGGGGCCCGACTACGCCCGCACGCTGGCCCACTGGCGGCAGCGCTTTGTCCATGCCTGGCAGGAGATTGAAAAGCTCGGCTTTGATGAGCGGTTTCGTCGCATGTGGCTGTACTACTTTGGCTACTGCGAAGCCGGGTTTAACGCCCGCACCATCAGCGTGGTGCAGCTGACCGCCGAGCGCGTATGAAACGATATCTTCAGGTCTTTCTGCTGGCCGTCGCGTTCGATCTTTACTGGGCGCTGGTGGTGCTCTTTCGCGAAAAGGGCCTGATTATCTGGCTCGCGCTGGCGATCCTGGCATGCCTGCTCTTGCCGTCTGTATACCGTTTTTACGCCATTGGGCTGGCCGCGGCGGGCAGTTTGCTGGATACGCTCTGGGCGCTGACGGGACTGATAGCCTTCACGGGCGACTCCCTGATGCCGCTATGGATGGTGGCACTGTGGCTGATGTTCGCCACGGTCTGGACGCAGCTGACGCGCACCACCACGTTGCCCGGCTGGCTGCTGACCCTGCTGGCGGCCGTAGGAGGCCCGGTGGCGTACCTGATTGGCGAGCGACTGGGTGCCATCACATTTCTGGAGCCGACCTTTATCGTCGTCAGCTGGATGGCACCGGGTTGGCTGGTGCTGATGCTGTTTTTCCACCTGCTGATGGGGAGACAAAAATGAGAGCTGCGATTTTGCTGCTTTGGCTGATCGCCATGCCCGCGGCCCAGGCCGCCGACTGGCTGGCGTGGCGTAAGGTGGGCGATGCCACGCTCACCTGGGGGCCGTTCACCGTCTACACCTCCCAGCTGCGTACGCCGGACGGGTGTTACGGTCGGGAGAACCAGGATCAGGCGCTGATAATTACCTATGCGCGCGACATCGATCGCGATGAGCTGGTCGAGGCGACCCGCGACCAGTGGCAGGCGCAGGGGATCCTGGCGCAGGAACCGCAAAGCGAAGCCTGGCTGCGGATGCTCCGGTCGCTGTGGCCGGATGTTCGACCGGGCTCACAGCTGGCGTTTGTCCTTGATGACCAGCAGGGGCAGTTCTGGTACCGCGATCCGGCCCTTCAGAAAACCTTTATTCCCCTGGGACCACGCCAGTCAGAAGCGTTCAGTACCCGCTTTCTGGCCATCTGGCTGGCTCCCCGTACGCAATATCCTGAGCTGCGTCAGCAGTTAATCGGAGGCCAAAAATGAAACGTTTCCTGATGATGGTGCTGGCATTGACGATGCTGCTGGCGGGCTGTAGCACGGAGGTGTCCGAGTACCGTCAGCAGCAGCCGCGGCTTGATATCTTCCACTTCTTCCAGGGCAAAACCGAAGCGTGGGGGATGGTGCAGGATCGCAGCGGCAAGCAGATCCGCCGCTTTCACGTTGAGATTGCCGGGGACGTTATCGGCGATACGCTGACGCTTAACGAACATTTTGTTTACGACGACGGTGAGAAGCAGCAGCGGGTCTGGCATATCCGGCGCCTGGGGACCGATCGCTATGAGGGCACGGCGGGGGATATCGAAGGGGTAGCGACGGGGCAGGCCGCAGGCAACGCGTTCAACTGGCATTACAGCATGAACGTGAAGGCCAACGGCAGCACCTGGCTGCTGAACTTTGACGACTGGATGTACCTGCAGGATGAGACGCACCTGTTTAATAAAACCGAGATGAAGAAACTGGGCGTCACCGTCGCCACGGTGACGCTGTTTTTCACCAAGGGATAAGGGATCCCCACTCAATTTGTAACCAGAAGCGATTCGGATTTTTTAAAAGACATGATTATTTTGCAGCGATGACCTGGTCCGGCTGTAAATCGCTGAGGCGTTTCCTGCAGGCCGGGGCGAGGCGCAGGGATGCGCCGAGAGGGCGGGCTTTACAGGGATGTTACCTCCGCCCGTCCCCGATAAGCCGGAAGGAATAAGCCGAAGGGACCGCGAAGCGGCGATTTACCGCCGGGAGCCCGGGTCGCCAGGGTGGTGGCGATTGAGCCACCCTGGCACGTTCACAGGTCATGTCGTTACAGAGTAGCAAGGAACATAAAGTGAACGGAATGACCACTACAGCCGTATGTTCCCCCTCACCCTAACCCTCTCCCCAAAGGGGCGAGGGAACTGTTTCGTGTCTACGCAGTGTCCGCAAGGTGTGATGTCATGCCCCGGCAGAACGGGTTTTACTACCCGAGTAAATAAAGACAAGCGCAATCCCCAGGCAGACTACCGCCCCCAGACGACTCGTTGAAAACGAAATGGCGGGATTACCCAGCCAGCCAAAGTGATCAATCAGCATGCTCATGGCGAGTTGGCCAAAGATCACCGCCACCGTGGCGACGGCGGTGCCGATGCGCTGCACCGCCACGACCATAATCACAATATAAGGCACGCCGAACATTGCCCCGAGGAGCTGCCATTTTGGCACGTCCAGCAGCGTGACTGCCTGCTTCGGTTCAAAGAAGAAAATGAGCAGGGCGGTCACCAGCGCGCCGACGGAAAACGTCAGAAACGCGCTTTTAAAAACGCCCACGCTGCTGCCGAGCTGTCCGTTAATGGCGGCCTGAATGCTCAGCGTCGCGCCGCCGCACACGGCCAGAAGGATCATAATCAGTGTCATACGTTACCCCTGTGCGACCAGAACCAGTGCCGCAATAATGAAACACAGTGCAATAATGCGTTTCGCGTTTACCTTCCTGTGCGGCGTACCCAGCAGACCAAAGTGATCGATGATCAGGCTTTTAAAGACCTGCCCGGCCAGAATGCCAATCATGGTCATGGCTATGCCGATAGCGGGGGTCGCCACGGTCAGGATGACCACGTACACCGGACCGAGCACGCCACCGAGCAGCTGCCAGCCGGGCTGTGCGAAAAACGACGGGCTGTTGCGCGGGCTGAAAAACAGCATCAGCAGAAACGTCAGCGCGGCGCCGACGCCAAAAATGCTGAACGTCGCCCATAAATCCCCGACCTTTCCCCCCAGCGGTCCCAGCAGTCCCGCTTCGACGGAGAGTCCCATCCCGCCGGCAATCACCAGTAAAATCAAAACAAACTGCATTTTCTTCCTCCGTTTTCAGGCGGAGAAGATTACGTGGGTTGTTCAATGAGAAAAATGCCATAATGCTGGAAACACCTTTGCGAGAAATGCATTAATGGTTGACGCCAGCAACATCAACATCCGCGCGCTGCTGATCTTTATCGACGTGTATGAAGCGCAGAACTTCTCCGTCGTGGCGCGGCGGCAGGGGATATCGGCCTCGCAGATATCGCGCGTGATCCACCAGCTTGAGGATGCGCTCGGGCAGCAGCTTTTCTATCGCAATACGCGGGCCGTCATTCCCACGGAAAGCGGTCATCTGTTTGTTCGCTACGCCCGGTCGATGGCGGAAAATCTGGAAGAGGCGCGCCGGGAGCTGGACGCTCGAGCGGTGGAACCGTCCGGTGCGATCCGCATTAACGGACCGGTGTTTTTCGGCCAGAAGCACATAGCCCCCGGACTTCCCGGCCTGTCGGAACGCTATCCTCGCCTGAGCGTAGAGCTGACGCTGACCGATGATTTTATCGACCCCCATCGGGATGCGGCGGATGTTATCTTTCGGATTGGCGTGCTGACGGACTCCTCGTTTCATGCGCGGGTGTTCGGGCAGCAGGTTTATCATCTGGCCGCGTCGCCTGACTACGTGCGTAAGCACGGTGCACCTGAAGGACCGGACGATCTGAACCGTCATCACTGTCTTGTCTATCGCGGATCGTCAGGGCCAAACCGCTGGCTCTTTCGCAGGAAGGGCGAGGCGTGGATACACTATCCCGTGACGCCATTGATGACCTCCAATAATGCGGAGGCGTTACTCGCTGCGGCGCTGGGCGGGATGGGGATTGTGCTGTTCCCGGACTGGCTGGTGAGTGAACAGCTCCAGCGCGGTGAGCTGATTCCGCTCCTGCCCGCGCTGGAGTGTGCCATCAATACGGAACAGCAGGCTATTGCGGCGATCTATCCTGATGCCCGACATCCGCCCCTGAACGTCAGGGCGGTAATTGATTATTACGTCGAGCGTTTTGGCACGCCGCCGTACTGGCAAACGTAAGGGGATTACGCGCCAAGCTCTTTGCGGATAATCTCTGCGCCAGCGCTAAGTGCTTTCAGCTTGCCGTTAGCGACCTCACGGGAGAGGGGAGCCATACCGCAGTTGGTTGACGGATACAGCTTGTCGGCGTCGACAAACTGCAGCGCTTTTCGCAGCGTATTGGCGACTTCCTCCGGCGTTTCAACCGTGTTGGTTGCCACGTCAATCGCGCCAACCATCACTTTCTTACCGCGGATCAGCTCAAGCAGATCCATCGGCACGCGGGAGTTGTGGCATTCCAGGGAGATAATGTCGATGTTAGAGGTCTGCAGCTTAGGGAAGGCCTCTTCGTACTGGCGCCATTCGGAGCCGAGCGTTTTTTTCCAGTCGGTATTGGCCTTGATGCCGTAGCCGTAGCAGATGTGTACCGCGGTCTCGCACTTCAGCCCTTCAATGGCGCGCTCCAGCGCGGCGATACCCCAGTCGTTCACCTCGTCAAAAAAGACGTTAAACGCCGGTTCATCAAACTGGATAATATCCACGCCTGCGGCCTCTAGCTCTCGCGCTTCCTGATTGAGTATTTTGGCGAATTCCCAGGCCAGCTTTTCGCGGCTTTTATAGTGCGCGTCGTAAAGGGTGTCGATCATGGTCATTGGCCCGGGCAGGGCCCATTTGATTGGTTTGTCCGTGAGCTGGCGCAGGTACTTCGCATCGTCCACGAAGACCGGTTTCTGGCGCGCAACCGCGGAGACCACGGTCGGCACGCTGGCGTCATAGCGGTTACGAATGCGCACCGTCTGGCGGTTCTCAAAATCGACGCCGCTCAGGTGTTCAATAAAGGTGGTGACGAAGTGCTGACGGGTCTGTTCCCCGTCGCTGACGATATCGATTCCCGCACGGATCTGCTCATCCAGAGACAGGCGCAGCGCATCCTGCTTGCCCGCCAGCAGTTCCTGATCCTGCAATTTCCAGGGTGACCACAGCGTTTCAGGTTGCGCAAGCCAGGTCGGCTTAGGCAGGCTGCCAGCCGTTGAAGTCGGGAGCAATGTTTTCATAATAAAAGACCTTTTTTGATGTATTAAAGCGTGTAGTTATCAGACCACTGCTCAAGAATGTGTTTGTAAGGCTTAATGAAGTACTCTTCGGTAAATCGACCCTGTTCAATCGCCAGACGGCTTCGCTCTTCCCGGTCATACACAATTTTGGTTAAGGAGTGATCCTGCTGGTTCAGATCCGGTCGGTAGCACAGTCCGGCCGCCGAGTTGGCGTTATAAATTTCCGGGCGATAGATCTTCTGGAACGTCTCCATCGTGCTGATGGTGGCGATCAGTTCGAGATCGGTGTAGTCGCTCAGCAAATCCCCGGTAAAGAAGAACGCGAAAGGCGCCACGCTGTGTTCCGGCATGAAGTAGCGCACGCTCAGGCCCATCTTCGCGAAGTACTGCTCCGTGAGCGATTCGCCATCCGGCTGATACTCAACGCCCAGCACGGGGTGCTGATTACCGGTGCGGCGATAGGTATCTTTGCTGGAGACGCTCAGGCAAATCACCGGTCCTTTTGTGAAGTTCTCTTTGTATTCCGGTGAGTTCACAAAGTGGCGGAAAATATTGCCGTGCAGCTCGCCAAACTTTTCCGGAATGCTGAAGTGCTGCTGGTTCTTGTTATGCTCCAGCAGCAGGACGCTGAAATCATAATCCCGCACGTAAGATGAGAAGTTATTCCCGACGATGCCAGGGATACGCTGGTTGTTTTTCTTGTCGACAATATATGTTTGCAATATCTCAATGGCCGGGAACGGTTTTTCCGCGCCAATGTTCAAATCGACAGAGATAATTTCAAGCTCAACCGCGTAGCGATCGGCATTTGGGTTATCCCAGCGCGCTAAGGCGTTGAAGCGGTTGTTGATCATCACCAGGGTATTGCGCAGGTTCTCCTGACGTTTTTCCCCGCGGGCCAGGTTGGCAAAGTTAGTGGTCGTACGCGTATTTTCTGACGGGTTGTAATTCTCATCGAAGCAACTGCGCTTAAGGTTATATGTGAAAGCTTTGCTCATTGTGGTTATGCATCCTAAGTTCATGTTGCTAAGAAGTTACCAATGCATAATTTATGCCTGAGCCCGCGGCGCAGGGGAAGTGACTTAATTTCAATGCAACATGAGCGAAGTTCATGAAGTGTTATGCGCGAGGTGTCGCTGCGCTTACCCGGCCTACGATTCTGCTAATGTCGCACTCTTTCCTCAATTCCCGCTATAATCCCCAAAATTTCCAACCGGTTTAGAAACAATCATGACAAAACTCACCTTACAAGAGCAGATGCTGAAAGCGGGCCTCGTCAGCAGCAAGAAAGCGGCGAAAGTGCAGCGTACGGCAAAGAAATCACGCGTTCAGGCGCGTGAGGCCCGTGAAGCGGTCGAAGAGAACAAGAAGGCGCAGATCGAGCGTGACAAGCTGCTGAGCGAGCAGCAGAAGCAGGCCGTGCTGGCGAAAGAGTTTAAGGCGCAGGTGAAGCAGCTAATTGAGATGAACCGCATCACCGTGGCAAAAGGCAACATCACCTTTAACTTTACCGACGGTACGCTGATTAAAAAGATTGAAGTCGATAAGCAAACGCAGACCCAGCTGATCAATGGCCGTCTGGCGATTGCCCGCCTGGTGCTCAATGCTAACGGTGACTGCGACTACGCGATCATTCCGGCAGTGGTGGCCGATAAAATTGCCCAGCGCGATGCCGACAGCATCGTGTTAAACAGCGCGCTCAGCCAGGAAGAGCAGGACGAAGACGATCCGTACGCGGACTTCAAAATCCCTGACGATTTGATGTGGTAAACCGCATTCAGAACGGGGCGGCGTGACGGGCGTTAACCGGCTCGCCGTTCACGGGATGAATAAAATTCAGCTCGCTGGCATGCAGCATCAGCCGGGGCGTTTCTTCAGCGCCCGGCACGTCAAGACCGCCATACAGATCGCAGCCCAGAATAGGGTGCCCCAGCTGCTGGCAGTGAATACGCAACTGATGGGTTCGCCCGGTCTCCGGGATCAGTTTCACCCGCGTTAACGGCAGCCCCGTCCCCTGATAAAACCGTTCCACCACCCGATAGCGGGAGCGGGCGGGTTTCCCGGTGATGGCGCAGATCGACATCAGCGGGAACAGCGCCGGGTCTTTGGCAATCGGCGCATTGATTACACCTTCGTCATTTTCCACATGTCCGCAAAGCAGGGCGCTGTAGGCTTTCTCCACGCTGCGCTGGCTGAACTGCTGGCACAGCGCCGCGTTGATGGCTTTATTGCGCGCAACCACCATCAGCCCGGACGTGCCAAAATCCAGACGGTGCACCAGCGTGCAGCCGGGGAACGTCTGAACCAGACGATAATGGACGGAATCAAGGTTTTGCGGATTTTTGCCCGAGAGGCTGAGCAGGCCGGAAGGCTTATCGATCAGCAGCAGATGCTCGTCCTGCCAGAGAATTTCGATCTCATCGAGACAAGGTGGGGCAATAAAGTTATCGACGATTACAGACATCAGGCCGCCCGGCTGGAGAGTGGGAGCGGATGATAACGAAATGCGGGGGAAAAGAAAAACCCTCCCACCGGGCGGTGAGAGGGTGAAGTCTTACGCTGCAACCAGGCTGTCGATTGCGGCTTTCGCGTCGGTTTGCGCTTTGGTCGCCACTTCCGGACCGTAAGCGATACCTTCCGCGAACACGAAGTTCACGTCAGTGATGCCGATGAAGCCGAGGAACAGGCTCAGGTACGGCGCAACCAGGTCGGTTGGGGTATCTTTATGGATGCCGCCACGGCTGGTCAGTACGATCGCACGTTTACCTTTCACCAGACCTTCCGGGCCGTTCTCGGTGTAACGGAAGGTTACGCCAGCGCGTGCTACCAGGTCGAAGTAGTTCTTCAGCTGGGTTGGAATGTTGAAGTTGTACATTGGGGCGTTGATGACGATAACGTCGTGCGCCTGCAGCTCAGCAATCAGTTCGTCGGACAGGGCCAGCGCTTCCTGCTGACGCGGAGACAGCGGTGCATCGCTTGGGCGCAGCGCGCCAACCAGTTCACCGTCCAGCACAGGAATTGGGTTTGCAGCCAGGTCACGCACGGTGATTTCGTCAGCAGAATGCTGTTCACGCCACTGTTCAACGAAGTAATCAGACAGCTGACCAGACTGAGAGTACCCTGCCAGAATGCTGGATTTCAAAACTAATACTTTGCTCATGGGTGATTCCTGTTGTTGCATTTGATTGAAGGGGGTTGCCCCGTTGCTTGTTGACACTCTATTCACAATCCTGCCACAGAGATAGCGCAATATATCGAAGCCTATGTTCGAATTTTTTGAATAAGGCGCGAAAGGCACCGATGTGGTACTCTATAGCAATCATTAAAAAGAGAGTTTATCAGGGCGTGTACTGCCCTTTAACGCTATGACAGAACAACAAAAATTCACCTTCCCGATCCTCCTGCAACAGCTTGATTCTCTGACGCTGCGCGATAAACAGCGCTTTGCCCGCCGCCTGCACGGTGTGAAGAAGGTTAAAAATCCTGATGCACAACAGGCCATTTACCAGGAGATGGCGAAAGAGATTGAACAGGCGGCAGGGAAAGTTGTGCTGCGTGAAGCCGCACGTCCGGCGATTACCTACCCGGAAAACCTGCCCGTCAGCCAGAAGAAACAGGACATTCTCGAGGCCGTACGCGACCACCAGGTGGTGATTGTCGCGGGGGAAACCGGTTCGGGGAAAACCACCCAGCTGCCGAAAATCTGTATGGAGCTGGGCCGCGGGATCAAAGGCCTGATTGGCCACACCCAGCCGCGTCGTCTGGCGGCGCGCACCGTTGCCAACCGTATTGCCGAAGAGCTGCAGACGGAGCCGGGCGGCTGCATCGGCTACAAGGTGCGATTCAGCGACCACGTTAGCGATAACACTATGGTCAAGCTGATGACCGACGGTATTCTGCTGGCGGAAATCCAGCAGGATCGCCTGCTGATGCAGTACGACACCATCATCATTGACGAAGCGCACGAGCGCAGCCTGAACATCGACTTCCTGCTCGGCTACCTGAAAGAGCTTCTGCCGCGTCGCCCGGATCTGAAAGTTATCATCACCTCCGCGACCATCGACCCGGAGCGCTTCTCGAAGCACTTCAACAATGCGCCGATTATCGAAGTCTCTGGTCGTACCTATCCGGTCGAGGTGCGCTATCGCCCGATTGTTGAAGAGGCGGATGATACCGAGCGCGACCAGCTGCAGGCCATTTTTGATGCCGTTGACGAGCTGGGTAACGAAAGCGCGGGCGACATTCTGATCTTCATGAGCGGCGAACGCGAAATCCGCGATACCGCCGATGCGCTCAGCAAGCGCGACCTGCGCCACACCGAGATCCTGCCGCTGTATGCCCGCCTGTCCAACAGCGAACAGAACCGCGTCTTCCAGCCGCACAGCGGACGCCGCATCGTCCTGGCGACCAACGTGGCGGAAACCTCGCTGACCGTGCCGGGCATTAAATACGTGATCGATCCGGGTACGGCGCGCATCAGCCGCTACAGCTACCGCACCAAGGTCCAGCGGCTGCCGATTGAGCCCGTTTCGCAGGCGTCTGCTAACCAGCGTAAGGGCCGCTGCGGGCGCGTGTCGGAAGGGATCTGTATTCGTCTCTATTCCGAAGACGATTTCCTGTCGCGTCCGGAATTCACCGACCCGGAAATTCTGCGCACCAATCTGGCGTCCGTTATTCTGCAGATGACCGCCCTGGGGCTGGGCGACATCGCGGCGTTCCCGTTCGTCGAAGCGCCGGACAAACGCAACATTCAGGACGGCGTACGTCTGCTGGAAGAGCTCGGGGCGATCACCACCGACGAGCAGGCGACGGTCTACAAGCTGACGCCGCTGGGCCGCCAGCTTAGCCAGCTGCCGGTCGACCCGCGCCTGGCCCGTATGGTGCTGGAAGCGCAAAAGCACGGCTGCGTGCGCGAGGCGATGATTATTACCTCGGCGCTCTCCATTCAGGACCCGCGCGAGCGTCCGATGGACAAACAGCAGGCGTCGGACGAAAAGCACCGTCGCTTCCACGACAAAGAGTCCGATTTCCTCGCCTTCGTGAACCTGTGGAACTATCTCGGCGAGCAGCAGAAGGCGCTCTCCTCGAACCAGTTCCGCCGCCAGTGCCGGGTGGATTTCCTCAACTACCTGCGCGTGCGCGAGTGGCAGGACATCTACACCCAGCTGCGCCAGGTGGTGAAAGAGCTGGGCATTCCGGTTAACAGCGAACCGGCGGAGTACCGCGAAATCCATATCGCGCTGCTGACCGGCCTGCTGTCCCACATTGGGATGAAGGACGCCGAAAAGCAGGAGTATACCGGCGCGCGTAACGCCCGTTTCTCCATCTTCCCCGGTTCCGGCTTGTTCAGGAAGCCGCCGAAATGGACCATGGTTGCGGAGCTGGTGGAAACCAGCCGCCTGTGGGGACGCATTGCCGCACGTATCGATCCGGAATGGGTGGAGCCGGTGGCTCAGCACCTGCTGAAACGCTCGTACAGTGAACCGCACTGGGAGCGCGCGCAGGGCGCGGTGATGGCGACCGAGAAAGTGACCGTTTACGGCCTGCCGGTGGTCGCCGCGCGTAAGGTCAACTACAGCCAGATTGACCCTGCGCTCAGTCGCGAGCTGTTTATCCGCCACGCGCTGGTGGAGGGCGACTGGCAGACGCGCCACGCGTTCTTCCGTGAAAACCTGAAGCTGCGCGCCGAAGTGGAGGAGCTGGAGCACAAGTCCCGCCGCCGCGATATTCTGGTGGATGACGAAGCGCTGTTCGAGTTTTACGACCAGCGCATCAGTCACGATGTGATTTCCGCCCGCCACTTCGACAGCTGGTGGAAGAAGGCCAGCAAAGAGACGCCGGACCTGCTCAACTTTGAAAAGAGCATGCTGATTAAAGAGGGGGCGGAGTCGGTCAGCAAGCTCGACTACCCGAACTTCTGGCATCAGGGCAACCTCAAGCTGCGTCTGACCTATCAGTTTGAGCCGGGGGCAGACGCGGACGGCGTGACCGTCCACATTCCGCTGCCGCTGTTAAACCAGGTGGACGAGAGCGGGTTCGAGTGGCAAATCCCCGGCCTGCGCCGCGAGCTGGTGATTGCGCTGATCAAATCCCTGCCGAAACCGGTGCGCCGCAACTTTGTGCCTGCGCCAAACTACGCGGAAGCGTTTTTGGGCCGCGTCACACCGCTGGAGCTGCCGCTGCTGGACGCGCTGGAGCGTGAGTTCCGCCGCATGACCGGAACGACCATCGACCGCGACGACTGGAACTGGGATCAGGTGCCCGATCACCTGAAAATCAGCTTCCGCGTGGTGGACGATAAAAATAAAAAGCTGCTGGAAGGGCGTTCCCTGAGCGAGCTGAAAGAGGCGCTGAAAGGCAAAGTCCAGGAGACGCTGTCTGCGGTGGCCGACGACGGCATCGAGCAGAGCGGGCTGCACATCTGGAGCTTTGGCCAACTTCCGGAAAGCTACGAGCAGAAGCGCGGTAACTATAAGGTGAAAGCCTGGCCTGCGCTGGTGGACGAGCGCGACAGCGTGGCGATCAAACTGTTTGATAACCCGCAGGAACAGCAGCAGATGATGTGGCGCGGGCTGCGTCGCCTGCTGTTGCTCAACATCCCGTCGCCGATCAAGTATCTGCACGAGAAGCTGCCGAACAAGGCCAAGCTGGGGCTCTACTTTAACCCGTACGGCAAAGTGCTGGATCTGATTGACGACTGCATCTCCTGCGGCGTGGACAAACTGATCCACGAGGCGGGCGGCCCGGTCTGGACGGAAGAGGGCTTTGCTCAGCTTCACGAGAAGGTGCGTGCGGAGCTGAACGACACCGTGGTGGAGATTGCCAAACAGGTCGAGCAGATCCTCACCGCCGTGTTCAACATCAACAAGCGCCTGAAGGGGCGCGTGGATATGACCATGGCGCTGGGGCTGTCGGACGTGAAGGCGCAGATGGCGGGACTGGTCTATCGCGGCTTTGTCACCGGCAACGGCTTTAACCGTCTTGGTGATACGCTGCGCTATCTGCAGGCGATTGAAAAACGTCTGGAGAAAATGGCGGTCGATCCGCACCGCGATCGCGCGCAGATGTTGAAAGTGGAGAGCGTGCAGCAGGCGTGGCAGCAGTGGCTCAACAAGCTGCCGCCAGCGCGTCGCGACGATGAAGACGTGCAGGCGATCCGCTGGATGATCGAGGAGCTGCGCGTCAGCTTCTTTGCCCAGCAGCTCGGTACGCCGTATCCGATTTCGGATAAACGTATCCTGCAGGCGATGGAGCAGATTTCCGGTTAAAACCCGGTTTTCTCCCTCTCCCTGTGGGAGAGGGCCGGGGTGAGGGCATCAGCCCGCACATTTTTTCACCCGTTCACCATTGCCAGCGTAAACCCATCCCATCCCTTAACCCCCACCGTTTGCAGCGCGGTGGCGGTTAAGCGCGGATTATCTCCAGTCATCTCAATAAACCGACGCACGCCCAGCACGCGCGCGTCGTCGCTTTGCCCGTTAATGACCTCGCCGTCGCGCACCACGTTATCGCCAATGATTACCGTGCCGGGACGGGAATAGTGCAGCGCCCACTCCAGATAGCCGGGATTGTTTGGCTTATCGGCATCGATAAAGATCAGGTCGAACGGTGGAACGTCACCGAAATTCTCCAGCGAGCTAAGGGCCGGACCTTCAATTAATTCAATACGTTCGTTTAGCCCCGCGAGATGAATATTCTGGCGCGCAACGCTGGCATGCACGGGATCGGCCTCAAGCGTAATCAGCTTTCCGTCCGGCGGCAGGGCGCGCGCCATCCAGATAGCGCTATAGGCACCCAGCGTCCCAATCTCAAGAATGCGCCTTGCCTGCGTCATGCGCACGAACAACGCCAGCAGCTGCCCCTGATTGGCCGCGACATCGTGTTCAGGTAACCCGGCGCGTTTGTTGTTTTCCAGTACCTGATGAAGTACGTCATCGTCAGGAATAAGCGAAGAAATCATGTAATTATCTACTGCAGACCATTGTTGTTGCATAGATTGACTCCTTGGGAGGGATTGCCGGGTGGCGGCTGCGCCTTACCCGGCCTACAGGGCGAAATGTAGGCCCGGTAAGCGAAGCGCCACCGGGCAGGTTTTCAGGCACTGACCCAGCCGCCGCCCAGCGCTTTATACAAATCAATCTGCGCCAGCAGCAGGTTATTTTTCACCTGCACCACGCTGGTCTGAACCGAAAACAGCGTGCGCTGCGCGTCCAGCACGTCAAGATAGGAGGAATAACCGTTGCGATAGCGATTCTGCGCAATGCGCAGCGTCTCCTGGGCCACATCCTGCTGGGCAAGCAGTTCCGTCAGCTGTTCCTGATAGCGACTTATCGCATCAAGGCTGTTGTTCACTTCGGCAAACGCGTTACGCACGGTTTTTTCATAAGCGTACAGCGCCTGGTTCCGCTGGGACTGAGAAATATCCACCTGCGCATTCAGCGCCTGGCGGTTCAGCAGCGGGGCGAGAATACTGCCCCCGACGCTCCAGAGCTGAAGCGGGTTGTCCAGCAGGCCTGAAAGGGTGCGATCCTGAACCGATCCGGTCGCGGTCAGGTTGATCGACGGCAGCAGGCTGGCGCGTGACGCCGCGAGCGAGGCATCCGCCGCCACCAGCTGGCGTTCGGCCTGAACGATATCCGGTCGACGATTCAGGAGCGTAGAAGGCAGCTGCGACGGCAGCGTCAGCGGCGTCAGCACCGCAAAGCTTTCGCTGCGTGCCACCGCGCCGGGGTTGCTTCCCAGCAGCAGGCTCAGGGCATTCTCCTGCTGCGCAATCTGGTGCTGCAGCACGGGCACCTGCGCCCGCGTTGAGCGAAGTTCGGAATCCGACTGCATCAGCTCCAGGCGCGAACTGTAGCCCGTCTCAAACTGACGTTTCGCAAGGTTAAATGCCTCTTCGCGCGATTTCAGCGTGGACTCGGTCACGCGCAGCTGTTCGTCAAGCGAGAGCAGGGTGACATAGCCGGATGCAACGGAAGACGCGACGGTCAAATCCGCGGCGGCAGCGGCGGCTTTTTGCGCCTCCAGCGAGGCTTCGGCGGCATTGGCCGTGCTGCGGTTGACGCCCCAGATATCAACGTCATAGCTCGCCGTCAGGCTCCCTCTGTACAGCGTGCCGTAGACCGGCAGCCCGGTCGCGGCGGATTGCGAACGGGCGCGCGTCCCCGTTACGCCCGCGTCAAGCGAAGGAAACAGGCTGCCGTCGGCCGCGAAGACCCGCGCCTGATACTCGTTAATTCGTTCGCGGGCGATCAGCACATCGCTGTTATTCTTAAGCGCCTGATCCACATAGCGGTTGAGGTTGTTGTCATGGAAATTGCGCCACCAGAGCTGCTCCGCCGGGCTGGCAGGGCCGGCGTCAGCTCGCCACTGGGTGGGGATGTGCAGCGTCGGCTGCGCCGGTTTGACGTCGACGGACTGGCATCCGGCCAGCATGACCGCTGCCACCAGCGCGGCTATCGGGCGAAGGATCATTTCTTCGCCTCCCGCGTATCAATGGTCACCTGTACCGACATACCCGGACGCAGCAGCGCGGAATCTTCTGGCTTGCCGAGCACCTCGATGCGCACCGGGATACGCTGGGCTATTTTGACAAAGTTGCCGGTGGCGTTGTCCGGCGTGATGGCGCTGAATTCAACCCCGGTTGCAGGCGAAATGCTCTCCACGCGGCCCTGATACGCTTTGTCGTTCAGGGCATCGACGGTGAATTTGACAGGCTGACCGACGCGCAGCTCCGCGAGCTGGGTCTCTTTAATATTGGCAATGACCCAGTGCTGAGGCGGCACAAGGGTGGTGAGATGGGTCCCGGCGGTCACATACGCCCCGAGACGCACGGCGATCTGGCCGAGCTGACCGTCACGCGGCGCCACAATCCGGGTGTTTTGCAGGTCAATCTGCGCCAGCTCCAGCGCCGCTTTTGCGTTTTTAACATCCGCCTCCAGCGCACCGCGATTGACAATCACCGTTTGCAGATCCTGACGCGACATCTCAAGCGCCGCTTTCGCCTGGTCGATGTCGGCGCTGCCCTGAGCGGCACTGGCCAGCGCCGCGTCGCGCTCGCGAATCGAGAGCGAGCCGTCTGACGTCAGCTCTTTCACCCGCTTTAAATCCGCCTGCGTTTTCAGGCTCTGGGCGCGGGCGTTTTTCAGCGCGGCGTCATTTTTTGCGATGACGGCTTCGGCGCTTTTACGCTGCTGCAGGTTGTTATTGAGGGCGGCAATTTTCATCGCCAGCTGTGCCTCGGCCTGATGCACGCGCTGACGATAAATGCGGTCATCAATCTGCAGCAGCAGGTCGCCTTTTTTTACCTGCACAAAGTCCTGAACCTTCACCTCGGTGATATAGCCATTCACCTGGGGGCTGATAAACGTCGTCTGGCCGCGCACGTAGGCGTTATCGGTAAACTGCGCGTGGCGGGTGAACGGCGGCAGTTGCCACGCATAAAGGATCACCAGTACGCCGACAATACCGATGGCAGCGGCGGTGAAAACGGAAACAATGCGCACATTTTTGCGGGTGTTGGCCTGCTCTTTGGCGGCATCCTGCTGACTCATAAACTCTCCAGAAATATTTTAATTATTTGTTGCCGGTGGCGTTCTTCAGCGCCAGACGGGCAGTGATGCGCAGGCGCAGCAAGCGCCATAAAATCCAGACCAGCGTGGCGGCAGCGATGCTCGCCGTCAGCAGATAAGTATCGTTATAAGCCAGAATATTCGCCTCCAGCGCGGTGACCGTTTGCAGTTGCGTTATCGCCTGGGTTCCCAGCAGCGCGCTGTCGCCAATCAGGCTCTTGTACATTTGGGTATAAAGCTGAATTCGCTCGTTGACCAGCGGGTTGAGCGTGGTGAGCTGGTCCGCCAGCAGGCTGGAGTGGTACTTCTCGCGCCAGGTCTGGAAGGTGCCGAGGATCGCGGAGCCCAGCAGACCGCCCAGGTTCTGGCTCATGCCAAACATCACCGAGAAGCTGACCAGGTTGCGCGGGTCGGCGATCACCCCGCCAATGGCGGCCAGCATGGCGGGCGCCAGGAAGAAGGCGCTGCCAAAGCCCAGCAGGAACTGGCTCAGCATCAGCTGATCCGGCCGGGTCAGGTTGTTGGACTGGCTGTCCAGCAGCGAGGCAACAATCATCAGGGCCAGAGAGGTGATGATTGGCCACGCCAGTTTCGTCGGCTTGATGGTGAGACAGCTGGTGACGATCCCGCAGACGATCCCGGCGAAAATGGACCACGCCAGGTAGGTCATCTGCTCATTCTGTAATCCCACGTACTGCAGCCAGCCGATGACGCCGGTGTTTTGCTCTGCCAGCACGATACGGATCAGCAGCATAATCAGCCCCAGACGAACGATGCTGCCGCTCGACAGCCAGCGGGTGTTCAGCAGCGGGTTGGCACGGTTATGTTCAAAGACGACGGCAGCCACAATCAGCACCAGCGATAGCGCCAGCGACCAGCCGATCCACGGCGCTTCGAACCACCAGTCAAGACGGCCTAAGGAGAGCACGGCGCAGAGCAGGGCCATCCCGGGGGCCATTAAAAAGAAGGTGATGAAGTCTTTTTTCTCAAAGACCTTGCGCCGGTCGCCCGGCGGTAGTTTTAAGGCGATGACGCAGGCCAGGGAGATCAGCGCCAGTCCCAGCTCGAAGAAATAGAGCCCGCGCCACTCGTCCAGCTGCAGCAGTTCGGTCGAAAACAGGCGGGCCAGCGGGATGGCGAGTGAGGATCCGGTGATGCCGATGGTCAGTGCCTTGAGGCGGTGCTTCGCCGGCCAGGCTTGGATCTGATAGTAAATCCCCAGCGAGCTGAGCGCGGCGGCCACCATCCCGTGCGCGGCACGAACCATCAGCGCCGAGCTGAGGTCGTTCACGAACAGGTGGAAAAAGGTCACCAGCACGTACAGCACCAGAAAACCTTCCGTGAAGGCGCGCAGACCGTACTGCTGGCGGAATTTGACCAGCAGCAGGTTGATAGAGATGTTGGTCATGACGTAGACCGCGGGCAGCCAGGCGATTTCGGTCGACCAGGCCCCGAAGGTCCCCTGCAGATTTTGCAGGTTGGCGGTCACCACCGCGTTTCCCAGCGCCCCCGTCAGGCACACCAGCAGGCCCACGACGCCGTAGGCAATGCGTTTTGGCGTACTGTGTTCGGGCGTGGAAGGCGAACCCAGCAGAGCGGGTTTCTCATGTGGCTGCCACTCGCGAGGAGCATAAGGGTCGCGTTCGGGCAGGCGCATAACGTCGTTTACCTTAGAAATAATTGAATAATTAGCGGGCTAGCGATTCTACGTCTGCCGCAAATGATAATTCAAGTGAATATGATTTACGCATGTTAATCAAATGGTGAAGGGGATTTTAAGGAAAAAGAGCGGCCCGATGTCGCCGTTGTGTTGAGAACCTGAAGTCGCTACCCTGAAGGGATACAGAGAAGGAGTTCATCATGGAACAGACCTATTTTCCCATCCTGCCGGATGCCACGCTGGCGGCCATCAATACTGTCGGCGAATGGCTGGCGCAGGACGACCTGAGCGGCAGCCGCCAGCACCTGGACGTCGATGCGGTGATCCTGGCAGGGAACGCGGTGATCCCGACCATTGAGGCGGCCTGTCGAATTGCCGCGCAGAGAAACATCCCGCTCCTGATTAGCGGCGGTATTGGTCATTCAACCGCGTTTTTATATTCAGCTATCGGCAGTCATCCGCGTTATCACACCTTACAAGTCGAAGGGCGGGCGGAAGCCAGCATTCTCGCCGACATTGCGCGGGCGTTCTGGCAGATACCCGAGGCGCATCTGTGGGTTGAGGATCAATCCACCAACTGCGGTGAAAACGCGCGCTTTAGCTGGAACATGCTGAAACGGCACCATCGAACGACCGGGCGGGTGCTGGTTGTACAGGATCCCACGATGCAGCGCCGCACGATGGCGACGTTTGCCCGCGTTTGTCGGGATGAGCCCGTTTCACCGCAGTGGGTCAGCCATCCTGGGTTTACGCCGACGCTGCAAAACGGTAAAGAGGGCGTGGAATTCAGCGAGGGCAACATCGGCCTGTGGCCCGTTGACCGTTATCTTTCACTGGTTATGGGGGAACTGCCGCGCCTGTATGATGACGCCAACGGCTATGGCCCGGCCGGGCGGGATTTTATCGCCCACGTTGAATTCCCTGAGGCCGTCACCGTCGCATGGAGACAGCTGCAGCAGGATCCGGTCCTGAAGGTGGCGCGAAAAATCAGCTGAGCACGGAACAATTCCCTCGCCCCATTGGGGAGAGGGTTAGGGTGAGGGGAAAAATCACAGCGCCGCAAACTTATCCAGCGTCCGCACCAGCTGCGTCACGAAACCATATTCGTTGTCATACCACGCGACGGCTTTCACCAGCTGCAGCTCTCCCGCTTCTGACACCTCCGTCTGCGTGGCGTCAAACACCGAACCATAATGTGAGCCAATCACATCGGACGACACAATCTCTTCATCGGTATACCCGAACGATTTATTGCCCTGCGTCGCCTTTTTCAGCGCGGCGTTGATCTCCTCAACGGTCACTTTCTTGCCCAGAATGGCCACCAGCTCGGTTACCGAACCCGTTTTTACCGGCACGCGCTGCGCGTGGCCTTTCAGTTTGCCGCTGAGCGCAGGGATCACCAGACCAATGGCTTTGGCGGCACCGGTGGTGTGGGGAATGATATTCTCTGCCGCCGCCCGCGAGGCGCGAAGATCTTTCCCGCGCGGGCCATCCACCAGCGCCTGCGTGCCTGTATAAGCGTGAATGGTGGTCATGGTGCCCACTTTTATTTCAAACGCATCGTTCAGGGCTTTCGCCAGCGGGGCAAGGCAGTTGGTGGTGCAGGAGGCGACGGAGATGATGGTATCACCGGCGTCAATGGTGTCGTCGTTCACGCTGTAGACGATGGTTTTCATGTCACCCGCAGGGGCAGAGATCAGCACTTTCTTCGCGCCGGCGTCCAGGTGCGCCCGCGATTTCTCTTCAGAGGTATAAAAGCCGGTGCACTCCACGACGATATCCACACCGGCGGTTTTCCACGGAATGTGCTTCGCCTCTTTTTCGGCGTACACCGCAATGGTTTTACCGTCAACAATCAGCGCATCCTCGGTGAAATCCACGCTCCACGGGAAGCCACCGTAGTTGGAATCATGCCTGAGCAGGTAGGCCAGCACTTTCGGGGAGGTGAGGTCGTTGATGGCGACGACGGTATTACTGTCCTGGGTTTCAAGAAGGCGACGCAGGACAAGGCGCCCAATGCGTCCAAAGCCGTTAATGCCAATTTTACTCATGGTGTTCTCCTGTAAACGTGTCGATGCGACAGTTTGAACTCATCCAGGCTTAGACCATCACGGGCAGGGCGGCAATTGAAGATGCTTCATGCGGGAGGAAGTATTTGAAAAACCATACAGAAAAGTTAATGAATTTTTAAGGAAAGGGGATTATGTTGGCGCGGTAACTGTTTTTAATCGAGAAATCACATGCGCACTAAATATACAAGCCTGCAAATCGGCATCCACTGGCTGGTGTTTCTGTTAATCATCGTCGCCTACTGCGCCATGGAGTTCAAAGGTTTCTTCCCGCGCACCGCGCGTCCGGCGATCAATATGATCCACGTCTCATGCGGGATCGGTATTCTGGTGCTGATGGTGACGCGTCTGCTGGTTCGCCTGAAGTTCCGCGCGCCGCCGATTCAGCCTAAGCCAAAAGCGATGGTGACGGGGATGTCTCATCTGGGGCATCTGGTGGTGTATCTGCTGTTTATTGCGCTGCCGCTGATTGGCATTGTGATGATGTACAACCGGGGCAGCGACTGGTTTGCCTTTGGCCTGGCGATGCCGCATGCGGCGGAGTCCAATTTTGATCTGGTGGATACGCTGAAGGCGTGGCACGAGACGCTGGCAAACCTGGGCTATTTTGTGATTGGCCTGCACGCGGCGGCGGCGCTGATGCATCACTATTTCTGGAAAGATAATACTCTTCTGCGCATGATGCCGAAAAAGCGTTCGTAGTCTTCTCGCCCGGCGGCGCTTCGCTTGCACGGGCCTACAAACGGCTCTGAATCGTAGGCCGGGTAAGCGCAGCGCCACCCGGCTTGTTTTTAACCCAACAGAGCACGCTCTTCGGCACTTAACGCCAGCGCCTGCGTTGACCCCGTCTCCGAGGACTTCACCGCCGCTTCCAGCACGGCCATGACCGCCAGTGCCTCAACAGGGTGGACAGGGTTGGTGATTTTTCCGCCTAACGCATCACGCACGTTGATGTAATACTGGCGCTGATCGCCTTTCGGGGTAGGGATCGTCTGCGGTGCGCCGTCAGCGCCAAAGAACACCATACTGTCGCTGTCTTCGCCCCAGGCTTCACTGCCCGGGATCACCCCTGACAGCAGCTGTGCTTCCTGCTGATCGATTCTGGCCTTCACCACGCTGCCTTTGTCCCCGTGGACGGTAAAGCGCGCCGTACCGCCAGCCACCAGCATGCTGGCGTGCAGAATCACCTTATGCTCCGGGTAGTTTAAGACCACGTGCGCCCAGTCGTTAATTTCTGCGCCGTCGCGCAGCGTCGCGATATTCCCCTGAACGGACTGCGGCAGGCCAAAGAGCTGTAGCGTCTGGTCGATAAGATGTGGGCCCAGGTCAAACCACAAGCCGCTCCCGGGGACGTTCTGCTCGCGCCAGCGCACGCGCACTTCCGGGCGGAAGCGGTCAATATGCGACTCCAGGTGTTTAACCTTGCCGAGCGTGCCTTGCTCAATAATCTGCTTAATGCCGAGGAAATCGCTGTCCCAGCGGCGGTTATGGAAGACGGAGAGCAGCAGCTGCTTTTCGTCCGCCAGCGCAATCAGGTCGCGGGCTTCCTGCATGTCGAGGGTGAAAGGCTTATCCACGACCACGTGTTTACCCGAGTTCAGGGCCAGCGTCGCCAGCGGGGCGTGCGTGGCATTGGGGGAGGCAATCACCACCAGATCGATATCAGGATGCTGAATGGCCTCTTCCGGTGTCGCCACCACCTGTACGTCCGGCAGATCGCGTTTAACCTTCTCTTCATCACGAGAAGAGACCACTGCCAGCTTAATCCCGTCCACAGACTGGATCAGCGGGGCATGGAAGGTTTTACCGACAAATCCATACCCGATCAGCGCAATGTTGATTGTTTGAACGTTACTCATGACCTTCTCCACGTTAATTCGCGCACACCGTGACCTGCAGTGCGCTATGGTCCCCAAGCTCAGGCCAGGGACGATCTAAAAAGAGTTGTTGAATGCTGGATAACCCGGATACCAGATACGGCTCGCAGCGGTTAATTTTCAGGTGATCCGCGACAATCCAGTGCGCATGGCTGGCGTCGAGCATCGCGCGTTTCACCTCGGCATCCGCTTCTTTACCGGCGCTCAACCCCAGTTCGGCATGAATGGCACATGCCCCGAGGATGGCGATATCTGCCCGATAGCGGGACAGTAAAGACAGCGTGGCGCTGCCGGCAAACAGGCGCTGCTTGTGGTCCCATTTTCCACCGAGCAGGATCAGCTCAACGTCTTCCCGGTCGCTAAAGTGCTGGGCGATATCCAGCGATGTGGTAATGACGGTGAGCGGCCCCTGAAGAAAGGTGGCGACGGCCATCACCGTGCTTCCGGCATCCAGAAACAGGGTGGAACCCGGTGGAACCTGCTGTGCGACCTGTTTGCCCAGGCGCTGTTTGGTCTCTGGCAGCAGCGTATTGCGGCCCTGACGGTTCATGGCGGAGAGGTTGAGCGCGATGGCTCCGCCGTGGTTCTTCTGCGCAAGGCCCTGGTTTTCCAGGTCGGTCAGATCCCGACGGATAGTATCGGCTGAAACCTGCAGCTTTTCGGCCAGGTCGGTGATGCTGGCCTGGCCATGCTCGCTGAGGATATCCAGGACGTAGCGTTGACGAGCGGTTTTGTGCATGGGAGTACATTCCTGCAAAATGTCGCAATAGTTTGCATAATACAGCATTTTGACACAGAGAGAAGGGGATTGTGGTCATGACGATGTACAGCGGTGTGATGATTCAGATAGGTGATTATTAAAATTTTATTAAGCAGGTATAAGGAAGCCGTTTTGAATGTTAATCACAATGTTATTGTTATGTTTTATTTAACGATTTGGGCTATGTAACCAACGTATTGTCATTGTGTGGTTTTAAATGCTGTTAAATTAAAACAATGCAGTTTTTAATTGCTTTAATTAGTTTTTTAAAAGCTTTTAATTTTAAATATACCCCTTTGGTTACTTAAATTGACATTTCTTTGAAAATCTTTGTGTCTGACCCGCTATGAAATTAACGCAAAAATGTGCACAGAAAGAATTAAGAATTTTCCTTAGATAACAGGAGGTTTATATGTTTCATCTGAAAGGAGACTTTTAGAGTTTTGTCCAGAAACCCCATGTTTTTTCTTACTTGTAACACCACATTAACATTGTGGGTGTAGTGGGCTATACCACATTTTGTTATGCTGCTAACCAGTTTAAGAAATAAGTAAATTCTTAATTGAAATAAGACGCAGGCAGATCTCATCTCCAATGGAAATGGGTATGGGGATTATTACCTAAAATTCAGCATGGTAGCTTAATAAGATATTTGTCTAATTATCTGTACCTCTTTTTGGGTATTTGCTTGAGTATCACTCAGAGTCAGGGAGATAACATGACGATATTACGAAAGCCTATGTTACGCCGATTTACAGCAGCACTGGCATTCATTTCATTAGCCATAAATACGGCGTACGCCAATAGTAGTCAGGTGGGAATTGCCCCGGTGGCAACCACAACCTTAAAAGAAAGTATTCTTTTTGCTATCGATCGCGATCCATCAATTAGTCAGCAGGCCGCGCAATTAGGTATTGGCCAGGCACAAATAGATGAAGCGCGCAGCGGCTGGATGCCGCAAATATCGCTGAACGGGAGTACAGGGCACAGCCAGACCACCGATTCCAGCGGGTCGCTGAAGAATTCAGCCGCCTGGGGGCTGAGCCTGACGCAGTTGCTGTACGATTTTGGCAAGACCAACAACAGCATTAGCCAGTCTTCCGCCCAGCGCGATAGCTACCGCTATCAGCTGATGGGAACGCTTTCGGACGTGGCGGAAAAAACGGCGCTGAGCTATGTAGAGGTCAAACGCTATTCCGATCTGCTGCAGGCGGCAAAGGAGAATGTCCTGGCGCTTAAAAACGTTGAGCAACTGGCGAAGCTGCGCGCTGACGCGGGCGTGAGTTCGACCTCCGATGAGCTCCAGACCCGCACGCGTATTGCCGGCATGCAGGCTACGGTCGCGCAGTATCACGCCGCCTTAAACAGCGCCCGGGCAAGGCTTGCGGTATTAACCGGCATGCAGGCAGATAACTTTTCGCCAGTGCCTGCGAACCTCGCGGTTGAGCCAGATTCGCTCAACCGTATTGATTATTCGTTAATACCGGCTGTGATGGCCGCGCAGAATATGGAACGTTCGGCTCAGTATGGCGTGGAAACGGCGAAGTCCCAGCACTGGCCGACGTTAAGCCTGAAAGGGGGGCGCACCCGTTATGAATCGGACAACCGTTCATACTGGGACGACCAGATACAGCTCACTATCGATGCTCCGCTGTATCAGGGGGGCGCGGTTTCCGCTCGCGTTCGGCAGGCGGAAGGCGCACGGGCCATGGCCTCCTCTCAGGTCGATCAGGCGCGTTTCGATGTTCTGCAAAAAGCCTCCGTCGCGCAGGCTGACTGGACCGGCGCACGGGGAAGAATGGAGGCCGGAAAGCAACAGCTGGAAAATGCGCTGCGCGCCCGTGTTGTTTACAAAAATGAATACACCCTGAGCAAGCGGAGCATTAACGATCTGCTCAGCGTTGAGCAGGATGTCTGGCAGGCCACATCAGCGAAAATAATCGCTGAGTATGATGGCTGGAGTTCGGCAATTAATTATGCTTCCGCGGTTGATAATTTAATGCCGCTTATTGGAATAGAGAAAAACGCTGCCGCAAAATTACCTGACTTGAGTTAAAAAAGACGCGCAGTGTTGCGCAAAAATAAGTCTGAAAATAATGGGTGTTTTTTCCCAGGGATAGCTACATCCGTCTGGTGGACATATCCACAGGAATCCGCACACCTGCAAGGAGAAGAAATGAGTAACGTAAAGGTTGTTGATGTCATCATTCGCAAAACGGCGGAGAAAACGAAATTAACCGGCGAAGGAAATCTGTCGGTCTCTATTTCATCCCCGAGCGTGATTGAAATCCAGGGTTCTGCTCAGGATGTGGTGCGTTATGTTCGCCAGGGGAAAGACCTCCTCATTTATATGAAAGATGGCAGCGTTATTCGCTGCAATAACTATTTTATTGAAGATCCTGAAACGCATAATCAGTCAGAGCTGGTATTCAACGATCGTCAGGAACTGACACATATTTCTTTTGCCGATGCCGGGGAAGCGTCAGGCGTTGCGGTGACCGAGTTAACCGCGCAGGCCACACCGATTAGCAGCATTCAACCTTTCCTCGAGCAGGAAAGTGTTTTAAGCGACGCGCCGTGGGGCTGGATTGCGGGAGCTGCGTTAGGCGGCGGTGCCATCGGGGCACTGCTGGCAAACGGCGGTGACGGCGAGACTAAAACAAAAGTCATTGATAATACCAAAGAAGTTGAAAGCGCCACGCCGACCTTCTTGCTGTCGGATAAAGCGGGTGACAAGCAGGGCGTGCTGACAGCAAACTCGATCACGGACGACAACACGCCAACCTTTAGCGGCACCGGTCAGCCGGGCGCGACCATCCAGATCAAAGACAGCAGCGGCAGCACCATTGCCAGCACCATGGTCGGCAAAGACGGCACGTGGACGGTAATATTACCGACCCAGACGGACGGGGAGCACACTTGGTCGGTCGTGCAGATCGACGGCAGTAAAACCACCGATGCGGGCAGTATTACCGTGACGGTCTCTACCGCCGATGCCGCCATTACGCTTGCCACCACGGCGGGCGATAACGTGCTGAACGCCAGCGAGCAATCTGCGGGCTTTACGCTCTCCGGTGCCAGCAAAAATCTGGCGCAGGGTACCGAACTCATCGTGACGCTGAACGGCAAAACCTACGCGGCTGAAGTTGGGGCAGACGGCGCGTGGAGCGTTAACGTACCTGCGGCAGACGCGCAGGCGCTGGGCGACGGTACCTGGACGGTTAACGTGAGCGGTAAAGACGCGGCGGGTAACACCGTCAGCGGAAGCCAGACGATTGGCGTGGATACCACCGCGCCAACCCTCTCTGTCGATACTCTCGCACAGGACAACATCATTAATGCGGCTGAGCACAATCAGCCGCTGACCCTGACCGGTAAAACGAATGCGGAAGCCGGTCAGATCGTCACGGTCACCCTGAACGGTAAAAATTATAACGCCACGGTGGGCAGCGACGGCACCTGGTCCGTCACGCTGGAGGCGGGCGACGTGCAGGCGCTCAATGAGGGTAATCACACCCTGATGGTTAACGTGAGCGACAAAGCGGGCAACGGTTCGTCCGTGACGGCAGATTTCACGGTGGATACCGCCGCACCGGTCATCACCATCCATACCGTGGCGGGCGACGATATCCTTAATATCAGCGAGCAGGGCCAGGCGCACATTATTTCCGGCCAGGCGAGCGGTGCCGCCGCGGGCGATGTGGTCACCGTAACCCTTGGCGGTCAGACCTTCACCGGCGTGGTGCTGGCGGACGGCAGCTGGAGCGTGGGCGTGCCGGCGTCCGTGCTGGGCGCGCTGGGCGAAGGCAACCATACGCTTTCAGTTTCCGTGACCGACGCGGCAGGCAACACCGGCAGCGCCACGCACGACATTACGCTGAGTGGACATCCGCCAGAATTTACGATTGACGCCATCAGCCAGGATAACGTCCTGAATGCCCAGGAGGCGATGCAGCCGCTGAGCCTGACCGGCACCAGCAACCTGCCGGACGGCACCGCCATTACCGTGACGCTGAACAACGTCAACTATCAGGCCACCGTCGAAAACGGTATCTGGGCGATCCAGGTGCCGGTGTCCGACGTCCTGAATCTGGCAAACACCCTTTACACCGTCAGCGTCAGCGGTACCGACAGCGTGGGTAACAGCGGTTCTGCCGAAGCGAATCTGCTGGTGGATACCGTCCTTCCGCAGGTCATCATCAATACGTTTGCGGGCGACAACCTGGTCAATAACGCCGAAGCGGGCGTCGATCAAACCCTCAGCGGTCGCGTTACCGGCGCGGCGGCGGGCGATACCGTCTCCATCACCGCAGGCGGCAAGAGCTACACCGCAACGGTTGGCAGCGATCTGACCTGGAGCGTGAAGATCCCGTCAGCGGATCTTCAGGCGTTCGGCGACGGCGATTTAACCTTCACCGCGTCGGTGACCAACGGGCACGGCAATACCGGCACCGGCGAGCGTGATATCAATATCAACGCGGAGCTGCCGGGTCTGCGCGTGAACACCATTTCCGGCGATGACGTGATCAACGCCATTGAACAGCAGCAGGATCTGAGCGTCACCGGCTCCAGTACCCATCTGGCCCCGGGCACGCAGATTGTCGTCACCATCAACAACGTTGAGTACGTCACCGCGGTTAACGCCAGCGGTAACTGGCAGATCGGCGTTCCGGCGGCGGACCTGCAGGCCTGGACGGCGGGCGGCATGACGGTGAGCGTCAGCGCGGTAGATGCCTGGGGCAATCCCGTTGCGGCTGAACACCCGATTGAACTCGATCTGAACGCCGTGGCGGTCACCATTGATACCGTCTCCGGTGACGACCTGCTGAATGCGGCAGAAAAAGGCGGTGATTTAACCCTTTCCGGCCAGACGCAGGGCGTGGAAGCGGGGCAGACCGTGGTGGTGAAATTCGCTGACCAGACCTTTACTGCGCAGGTGCAGCAGGATGGCTCCTGGAGCCTGACCGTACCCGCCAGCGCCATGGAAACCCTGACCGACGGGCGCGCGCAGGTGAGCGTCAGCGTCACTAACGTCAGCGGCAACAGCGCGGACGCGGCGCGCGATGTCACGGTGGATACGCAGCCACCGGCGATTACGCTCGATAACCTGACCGCCGACAACATCATTAATGCGGCAGAAGCGCAGCAGGATTTACTGTTAAGCGGCAGCAGCAGTGCGGAACCTGGCCAGACGGTCACCGTGACGCTGAACGGCAAAACGTATCAGACCACGGTCCAGACGGACGGTACCTGGCAGCTGAGCGTCCCGGCGGCTGACGTCGGTGCCCTGACGGACGGCATCGTTACCGTGACGGCAACCGTGAGCGACGTGGCGGGCAACAGCAGCAGCGCCGATCGCGTGGGTCTGGTGGATGCGACCGTACCGCAGGTGACCATTAATGACTTTGTCACCGGCACCAATACCATTAACCAGCTCGCCCATTCACAGGCGCAGATCCTGAGCGGCTCCGTCACCGGTGCGGCAGCGGGTGACCTGGTGACTATCACCATTAACAGCGTCGATTACACCACCGTGGTGGATGCGGCGGGCAACTGGAGCCTCGGCCTGCCTGCGCCCGTCGTGCAGGGCCTGGCGGACGGCACCTGGACCATCGACGTCTCCGTGACCGACCGATCCGGCAACACCGGAAGCAGTTCGCTGGATGTGGTGGTGAATACCGTGACGCCTGTTATTGGTATCAGCACGCTGGCGGCGGACGACGTAATCAATGCGACCGAGAAGGGCGAAGATCTGCTGCTCTCCGGCACCAGCAACCAGCCGGAAGGCACGCGCGTCACCGTTAACCTGAACGGCATCAACTACACCGCCACCACCGACGCCAGCGGTAACTGGAGCGTGACCGTACCGGCCTCGGCCGTAAGCACCCTGGGAGAAGCTCATTACACCGTGACGGCGAGCGTCACGGATAGCGTAGGCAACAGCGCCTCAACCTCACACGATGTGCTGGTGGACAGCTCGCTGCCGGTGGTGACGATCGGCACGCTGGCGGGCGACAATATCGTTAACGCGGCGGAAGTGGCGGCAGGGCAAACCCTGTCCGGTAAGGTGACGAACGCGGCGGTAGGTGACACTGTCACGATTATCCTCGGCGGTCAGACTTACACGGCTACCGTGCAGGACGATCTCACCTGGAGCCTGCCGATAAGCGAAAGCCAGTTAACCGCGCTCGGCAATGGCGACCTCACCGTATCCGCCAGCGTGACCAACGCGCACGGTAATACCGGTTCTTCTTCTCTCGACTTCAGCATCGACGCCCAGCTTCCGGGACTGCGTATTGATACGGTCGCAGGTGACGACGTGATTAACGTCATCGAACACGCCCAGAATCTGATTGTCTCCGGCACCAGCACCGATCTGGCGGCGGGCAGCGCCGTCACCGTGACCATTAACGGCAAAGCGTATTCCGCAACGGTGCTGGCCGACGGCACCTGGCAGGCAGCGGTACCGGCGGCGGACGTGTCCCAGTGGGCGGATGGCTCGCTGGATATCAAGGCAAGCGCGAAGGATGCCTCCGGTAACCCGGTGACCATCGGCACCGTCGTGGACGTCGATCTCGCGCCGGTCGCCATCACCATCAGCAGCGTGACCGACGACAACGTGCTTAACGCGGCGGAAAAAGGCCAGGACCTGGTGCTGTCCGGCACCACCGCCAACGTGGAAGCGGGCCAGACCGTCACCATCATCATTGCAGGGAAAACGTACACCACGACGGTGGATGGCAACGGCGACTGGACCTGGACCGTTCCGGCTGCCGATCTGAGTGCCCTGAAGGACGGTGGCGCCAGCGTGCAGGTCAGCGTCACCAACGTGAACGGCAACGCGGCCTCTTCGGTGCAGGCATTCAGCGTCGACACCACCGCGCCGACGGTGACCATCAACACCATCAGCAATGACAATATGCTGAACGCGGCAGAGGCGGCGCAGGATCTGACCCTGAGCGGGACGTCTACTGCCGAAGCGGGCCAGACGGTCACCGTGACCTTCAACGGCAATCAGTACACCGCGCAGGTGCAGGCGGACGGCAGCTGGACGCTCGACGTTCCGGCGGCGGATCTGGCGGGCATCACCGACGGCAGCGCGGCGGTCACGGCGACCGTGTCCGATAAGGCAGGTAACCCGGCCAGCGCAGGTTCCTCGGTGCTGGTCGACACCACCGTGCCGCAGATTTCGTTCAACATCGTTGCGGGCGACGACATCGTGAATATTGCCGAGCACGGCCAGGCGCTGATCGTCTCCGGTAAGGTGACGGGCGCGCAGGCGGGCGACGTGATTACCGTGACCCTGAACGGCAAAGACTACACCGCTATGCTGGACGCGTCCGGCAACTGGAGCGTGGGCGTTCCTGCGGCGGACGTGGGCGCGCTGGCAAACGGCGAGCAGACGATCTCTGCGACCCTCACCGACAAAGCCGGTAACAGCACCACCGCGACGCACGAGTTTGACGTCTCCCTGACCGCGCCGGTGATTGCCATCAATACCCTGGCGGCTGATGACGTGATCAACGCGACTGAGAAAGGCCAGGATCTGCTGGTGTCCGGCACCAGTAACCAGCCGGATGGCACGACCATTACGGTGACCCTGAACGGCATCAGCTATACGGCCACCGCCGACGCGAGCGGGAACTGGAGCGTGACCGTTCCGGCGGCAAACGTCTCTGCGCTGGGCGAAGCGAGCTACGCCGTGACGGCGAGCGTGACCGACAGCGCGGGGAACAGCGCGAGCACCGGCCACAGCGTGCTGGTCGACAGCGCGCTGCCGCAGGTCACCATCAACCCCGTCGCCACGGACGATGTCATTAACGCGGCGGAAGTGGCTAGCGGGCAGACCCTCAGCGGAAA
The DNA here is from genome assembly GCF_055816715.1 of Enterobacter sp. PL_is514. Lineage (NCBI taxonomy): Bacteria > Pseudomonadati > Pseudomonadota > Gammaproteobacteria > Enterobacterales > Enterobacteriaceae > Enterobacter > Enterobacter sp. PL_is514. The sequence goes on from NZ_JBVPGN010000034.1 coordinate 415,398, forward strand.
AGTGAGCGGCGCAGCGAGCGGTGACACTGTCACTGTTTCAGTCGGTGGCAATACCTGGACCGCGACGGTTCAGGACGACCTGAGCTGGTCGGTCAACGTGCCGTCCACGGTCTTAACCGCCATCGGTAACGGCGATCTGACGGTATCAGCCAGCGTCACCAACGGCCACGGCAACACCGGAACGGGCGAGCGCGAAATCGTTATAGATGCCAACCTGCCGGGCCTGCGCGTCGATACCGTGGCGGGCGATGATGTGATCAACAGCATTGAACACGCTCAGAACCTGATTATCACCGGCTCAAGCGAAGGCCTGGCAGCGGGCGCGGCGCTGACGGTGACCGTCAACGGTAAAACCTACGCGGCCACCGTACTGTCGGACGGAACCTGGACGGCGGCCATTCCGGCGGCAGACGTCAGCGCGCTGGCTGCGGGCACGGTTACCGTGACCGTGGAGGGGCAAAGCACCGCGGGGAATCCGGTGACCATCAGCCATGACGTGAAGGTGGATCTGGCGGCAGTCGCCATCAGCATTAACCCGATTGCCTCTGACGACGTGATTAACGCGGCGGAGAAAGGCGCGGACCTGGTGCTGTCTGGCTCCACCACCAACGTGGAAGAAAACCAGACCGTTACCATCACCTTCGGCGGCAAGTCGTACACCGCGACGGTCGATGCCGACGGCAACTGGACGGCGACCGTACCGTCTGCCGACGTGGGCAGCCTGAAGGACGGCGATGCCAGCGTGCAGGTGAGCGTGACCAACGTGAACGGCAACAGCGCGTCGGCGGGCCGCGAGTACAGCGTGGACGCGACCGCGCCGACGGTGTCTATTGAAATCATCAGCGACAACAACATCATCAATGCGGCTGAAGCGCAGCAGGATCTGGTGATTAACGGCGTGACCAACGCCGAAGCGGGCCAGACCGTCACCGTGACGCTGAACGGCGTGGACTACACCACCACCGTTCAGGCCAACGGCAGCTGGAGCGTGACCGTGCCGTCCGCGGATCTGAGCGGTATTACCGACGGGAACTACACCGTCAGCGCCGCCGTATCGGACAAAGCGGGCAACCCGGCCTCCGCGGATCGCGACGTGCTGGTGGATACCACCGTTCCACAGTTGACCATTAACACCGTATCCGACGACGACGTGATCAACAGCGCCGAGCATGGGCAGGCCCTGATTGTCACCGGTTCCGTGACGGGCGCGGCGGCGGGCGACGTGGTCACCGTTACCCTCAACGGCAAATCGTACACCGCTACCCTGGACGCCTCCGGCAACTGGAGCGTGGGCGTGCCTGCGGCGGACGTCACCGCGCTGGCCGCCGGGGATTACACCATTACCGCGGCGCTGACTGATAAAGCGGGCAACAGCAACAGCGCCACGCACGGCGTGGAGGTGAACCTGACCGCGCCTGTGCTGACCATTGACACCGTTTCCGGTGACGATGTGATCAATAACAGCGAGAAAACCCAGGATCTGACGATTTCCGGTACGGCTTCCGGCCTGGCGGCAGGCGCGGCGGTGACCGTGATGCTGAACGGCAAAGCGTACAGCGCGCTGGTGGACGATAACGGGAAATGGACCACCACCGTTCCGGCGAGCGAAGTCGGTCAGTTGGGCGAGGCGCTTTATACCGTCACCGCCTCGGCAACGGACAGCGTCGGCAACAGCACCAGCGCGTCGCACACCGTAAACGTGGAGTCCGTTCTGCCGGGCGTGATCGTCAACACCATTGCGGGCGACGACATTATTAACGCGGCGGAGCTGGCAGCCGGCCAGACCATCAGCGGTAAGGTGGTGAATGCCGAAGCGGGCAACACCGTGACCGTGACGATTGGCGGCAACAGCTACACCGCAACGGTGCAGAGCGATCTCACCTGGTCCGTTAACGTGCCGTCTGACGTGCTGACCGCGCTGGGCAACGGCGATTTGACCGTGTCAGCCAGCGTCACGAACGGCGTGGGCAATAGCGGAACGGGCGAGCGCGAAATCGTGATAGACGCTAACCTGCCGGGCCTGCGCGTGGATACCGTGGCGGGTGACGACGTGATCAACAGCATCGAACATACTCAAAACCTGATTATCACCGGCACCAGTGACGGGCTGGCGGCGGGTGCGGCGCTGACCGTGACCGTCAACGGCAAAACCTATCCGGCGACCGTGCTGGCGGACGGCACCTGGAGCGCGGCGATCCCTGCGGCGGACGTGGGTGCGCTGGCTGCAGGCACGGTTACCGTGACCGTTGCGGGCCAGAGCAGCGCCGGTAACCCGGTTTCCATCAGCCACGATGTGACGGTGGATCTGGCGACCGTTGCCATCAGCATCGATGCGATTGCTACCGACGACGTGATTAATGCCGCCGAGAAGGGCGCGGATCTGGTGCTCTCCGGGGCGACCTCGAACGTTGAGGAAAACCAGACCGTTACCATCACCTTCGGCGGCAAGAGCTACACCGCGACCGTAGGCGCCGACGGCAAATGGACGACCACGGTGCCAGCCGCCGACCTGGCGGGTCTGAAAGACGGCGACGCCAGCGTGCAGGTGAGCGTCACCAACGTCAACGGCAACAGCGCCTCGGCAGGACGCGAGTACAGCGTGGATGCGACCGCACCGTCGGTGACCATCAACACGCTGGCGACGGACGACATTCTGAATGCCACCGAAGCGAAGAGCGATCTGACCGTTTCCGGCACCAGCACCGCCGAAGCGGGCCAGACGGTCACCGTATCGCTGAACGGTAAAGACTACACCACAACCGTCAGCGCAGACGGCAGCTGGACGCTGAACGTTCCAGCGGCGGATCTGGCTGGATTAACCGACGGCAGCGTGACCGTCACCGCATCGGTCAGCGATAAAGCGGGTAACCCGGCGTCCGTGGATCACAACCTGGCGGTAGACATCACCGCGCCTGCGGTGACTATCAATACCGTTGCGGGCGACGACGTCATTAACATTGCAGAACACGGCCAGGTGCAAATCATCAGCGGCACCGCCACCGGCGCAGCAGCGGGCGATAAGGTCACCGTCACCATCGGCGGCCAGACGTACACCACCGTGCTGGACGCGGCGGGCAACTGGAGCGTCGGCGTCCCGGCCAGCGTGATTTCAGGCCTCAGCGACGGCACCGTGGCCGTCACGGCGTCGGTCACCGACGCGGCGGGCAACACCGGCACCGGCACGCATAACGTGACCGTCGATACCGGCCTGCCGTCCGTAGCCTTCAACGCCATCAGCGGCGACAACGTGCTGAACGCGGTGGAAAAAGGTCAGGATCTGAGCGTCAGCGGCACCAGCGCCAACCTCGCGGAAGGCACCGTGGTGACCGTGACCCTGAACGGCAAAAACTACACGGCGACGACCGCCGCAGACGGCACCTGGAGCCTGACGGTTCTGGCAGCAGATCTGGCCGGTCTCGGTCAGGCCAACTACACCCTGAACGCAACCGCCACCAACGACGTGGGCAACAGCGTGAGCAACACCGCGAACCTGCTGGTGGACACCGCGCTGCCAACGGTCAACATCAACACCGTGGCGGGCGATAACGTCATTAATGCGGCGGAAGTGGCCGCAGGCCAGACCCTGAGCGGCACCGTGGCGAATGCCGAAGCGGGCAATACCGTGACCGTGACCATTGGTGGCAACAGCTACACCGCAACGGTGCAGAACGACCTGACCTGGTCCGTCAACGTGCCGTCTGACGTGCTGACCGCGCTGGGCAACGGCAGCCTGAGCGTGACGGCGACCGTTACCAACGGCCACGGCAACACCGGCACCGTCGAGCGCGAGATCGCGATCGACGCTAACCTGCCGGGGCTGCGCGTGGACACCGTGGCGGGCGACAACGTCATCAACAGCATTGAGCATGCGCAGAACCTGATCGTCACCGGCTCCAGCGACGGGCTGGCGTCGGGCACGGCGCTGACCGTCACCGTCAACGGTAAAGACTATGCGGCCACGGTGCTGGCGGACGGCACCTGGAGCGCGGCTGTTCCGGCAGCGGACGTGAGCGCGTGGCCGGAAGGCACCGTCAAAATCAGCGTCACCGGCGACAGCGCTGCGGGCAATCCGATTACCATCAGCCACGATGTGACGGTAGATCTGGCGACCGTTGCCATCAGCATCAATGCGATTGCGACCGACGACGTGATTAACGCGGCGGAGAAAGGCGCGAATCTGGTGCTGTCCGGTGCGACCACCCACGTTGAGGCCGGGCAAACCGTGACCATCAGCCTGAACGGCAAAATCTACACCACCACGGTGGACGACAGCGGCAACTGGACCTGGACCGTACCGTCTGCAGATCTGGCGCACCTCAAGGATGGCGACGCCAGCGTGCAGGTGAGCGTCACCAACGTGAACGGCAACAGCGCCTCGGCGGGGCGTGAGTACAGCGTGGATGCGACCGCGCCGTCCGTGACCATTCATACCCTGGCGGCTGACGATATTCTGAATGCCGCAGAAGCGCAGTCCGATCTGACCGTGTCCGGCACCACCACCGCCGAAGCGGGCCAGACGGTGACCGTGTCGCTGAACGGCAAAGACTACACCACAACCGCAGGCGCGGACGGCAGCTGGACGCTGAGCGTTCCGGCGGCGGATCTGGCGGCGCTCGGCGACGGCAGCGTCATCGTGACGGCGAGCGTCAGCGACAAAGCGGGCAACCCGGCGTCGGCCGATCACACTCTGACGGTGGACGTGACCGTTCCTGCGGTGACCATCAATACCGTGGCGGGCGATGATGTCATTAACCTCGCAGAACACAGCCAGGCGCACATCGTCAGCGGCACCGCCACCGGTGCGGCCGCGGGCGATAAGGTGACCGTGACCATCGGCGGCCAGACTTACACCACCGTTCTGGACGCGGCGGGTAACTGGAGCATCGGCGTCCCGGCCAGCGTGATTTCCGGCCTCAGCGACGGCACCGTAACCGTCACGGCGTCGGTCACTGACGCGGCGGGCAACACCGGCACCGGCAGCCATAACGTGACCGTCGATACCGGCCTGCCGTCCGTGGCGTTCAACGCCATCAGCGGCGATAACGTGCTGAACGCGGTGGAGAAAGGTCAGGATCTGAGCGTCAGCGGCACTAGCGCCAACCTGGCGGAAGGCACCGTGGTGATCGTGACCCTCAACGGTAAAAGCTACACGGCGACGACCGCCGCAGACGGCACCTGGAGCCTGACGGTTCCGGCAGCGGATCTGGCGAGTCTCGGCCAGGCCAACTACACCCTGAACGCGACCGCCACTAACGGCGTGGGCAACAGCGTCAGCAACACCGCGAATCTGCTGGTCGATACCGCGCTGCCGACCGTCACCATCAATACCGTGGCGGGCGACAACGTCATCAACGCGGCGGAAGTGGCGGCAGGCCAGACCATCAGCGGCACCGTGGCGAATGCCGAAGCGGGCAATACCGTCACCGTGACCATTGGCGGTAACACGTACACCGCAACGGTGCAGAGCGATCTGACCTGGTCCGTTAACGTGCCGGAGTCCGTCCTGACGGCGCTGGGCAATGGCGATTTGACCGTATCGGCAACCGTCACCAACGGCCACGGCAACACGGGAGCGGGCGAGCGCGAAATCGTTATAGACGCCAGCCTGCCGGGCCTGCGCGTCGATACCGTGGCGGGCGACGATGTGATCAACAGCATCGAACATACTCAAAACCTGATCGTCTCCGGCTCCAGCGACGGGCTGGCGGCAGGTACAACGCTCACCGTGACCGTCAATGGCAAAACCTATGCGACCTCCGTGCTGGCAGACGGTTCCTGGAGCGCGGCGATCCCGGCGGCAGACGTCGCGGCCTTCGCAGCAGGTACGGTCACCGTCACCGTTGCAGGCCAGAGCGCGGCGGGCAACCCGGTGACCATCAGCCATGACGTGACCGTCGATCTGGCGGCGGTGGCTATCAGCATCGATGCGATTGCCACCGACGACGTGATTAACGCGGCGGAGAAAGGCGCGGATCTGGTGCTCTCCGGCAGCACCTCGAACGTGGAGGAAAACCAGACCGTTACCATTACCTTCGGCGGCAAGACGTACACCGTGAAGGTGGATGCTGACGGCAACTGGACGGCCACCGTGCCGTCTGCGGATCTCGCGGGCCTGAAGGACGGTGACGCCAGCGTGCAGGTGAGCGTCACCAACGCGCACGGCAACAGCGCCTCGGCGGGCCGCGAGTACAGTGTGGACGCGACTGCGCCAACCGTGAGCATTGATACGGTCGCTGGCGATAACGTGATTAACGCCAGCGAAGCGTCTGCGGGCGTGGCCATTTCCGGCACCACCACGGCGGAAGTCGGGCAGACGGTCACCGTGACGCTGGGCGGTAAGAGCTATACCGCCCAGGTGCAGCAGGGCGGTATCTGGAGCGTGAACGTGCCGGGCACCGATCTGTCCGCACTGGCGGATAACGGCTACACCGTGCAGGTCAGCGTGAGCGACGCCGCGGGTAACCCGGGCAGCGCGGGCAAAGCGATTACGCTTGATACCACGCCGCCGACCGTCAGCTTTAACGCTGTCGCGGGCGATAACGTCATTAACAGCGTGGAGCACGGGCAGGCGCAGATTGTCAGCGGCACGGCAACCGGCGCGAGCGTCGGCGATAAAGTGGTTATCACCCTCGGTTCGAACCAGTACACCACTACCGTTGACGCCAGCGGCAACTGGAGCGTGGGCGTCCCGGCCAGCGTGATTTCCGCGCTGAACGACGGCACCGTGACCCTCAGCGCGACCATTACCGACAGCGCGGGCAACAGCAGCACCCAGACCCATGACGTGGTGGTCAACACCGCATCCGTGGCGCTGACGGTGAACACCGTTAGCGGTGACGACGTCATCAACGCGGCTGAAGCCGGTTCGTCCCTGGTGATTAACGGCTCCAGTGCCCAGCTCGCCAGCGGGACGCAGGTTACCGTGACGCTGAACGGCAAGAGCTATACGGCCACCATCCAGAGCGACGGCAGCTGGACGACCACCGTTCCGGCCGCAGACGTGGGCGCACTGGCCGATGGCGCGCGCTATCAGGTGTCCGTGTCGGCGCAGGACAGCGCGGGCAACAGCGCGTCGGCGACGCACGGCATCAGCGTGGATACCACTGCGCCGGTGGTGAGCATTGCGACGCTGTCGGTTGACGACATGCTGAACGCCGCGGAAGCGCAGCTGCCGCTGACCGTGCACGGATCTTCCAGCGCGGAGGCGGGTCAGACCGTTACCGTGACGCTGGGCGGCAAAACCTACGCTGCGCTTATCGGCAGCGACGGCACCTGGACGCTCGACGTGCCGGCTGCCGATCTGGCTGCGCTGAGCCAGGGTGCGCTGACGGTGACCGCCTCGGTCAACGATAAAGCGGGTAATAACGGCCAGACCACGCACACCTTAACGGTAGACACCGTCGCGCCAGCCGTAACCATCAGCACCGTGGCCGATGACGATATCGTCAACAACGCCGAGCAGCTGGCGGGCCAGACCATCCGTGGCACCACCACGGCGGAACAGGGCCAGACGGTGACCGTCTCCTTCAGCGGGCACAGCTATCAGGCGACCGTCGGGGCGGACGGATCGTGGTCGGTCTTCGTACCGGGCCGTGATTTCCTCGGCCTGAGCGACGGGGAGTACACCATCACCGCTTCGGTAAGCGACAGGGCGGGCAACCCGGGCAGCGCAACGCACGACGTGACGCTGAACGGCGATGTCCCAACCATCACCATTAACACCTTTGCGCAGGACGATATCGTCAACGCCGCCGAGCACGGCACGCCGCTGGTCATCAGCGGCACCACCGACGCGCCTGTAGGCCAGACGGTGACCATCACGCTGAACGGTAAAACCTATACGGCGACCGTGCAGAATGACGGTACATGGAGCTACACGGTGGGAAGCGCTGACGTGACCGCGCTGGCAGACGGCGGCTCGTACGTGATTAACGCGCAGGTCAGCAATACCATCGGCAACAGCGCCAGCGATAACCATACCGTCACGGTGGATCTCACCGCGCCGTCGATGGGGATCGCTATTGATTCGCTGCAAAACGACACCGGCCTGAGCGCAACGGATTTCATCACCAACGACAGCCACGTTGTGGTCAACGGCTCGCTGACCGCGCAGCTCGGCAATAACGAGAAGGCGCAGATCAGCCTCGACGGCGGCGTCACCTGGATTGACCTGACCGTGACCGGCACCACCTGGCGCTACGCCGATGGCCGCACCCTGACGGACGGGACGTATCAGTACCAGGTCCGCGTGATTGATAACGCGGGCAACGTGGGGGCCACGGACAGCCAGGACGTGGTGATTGACCTGACGAAGCCTGCGGCAACCACCATTACCGTGGATTCCATTACGCAGGATACCGGCCTGTCCGGCAGCGACTTTATCACCAGCGACAACCAGATCAGCCTGAAAGGGACGCTCGGCGCGGCGCTGGGCAGCGGCGACCACGCGCAGATCAGCCTTGACGGGGGCGTCACCTGGACCGACGTCAGCGTCAGCGGCCTGAGCTGGACGTATGTTGATGGCCGCACGCTGGCCGACGGGGATTACAACTACCAGCTGCGCGTGATTGACGATGCGGGCAACATCAGCGCCACCGCCAGCCAGGTGGTGACCATTGATACGGTTGCGCCGGACGCGAGCAAAACCATCGCCATCGACAGCATCAGTGACGATACCGGTCTGAGCAGCAGCGACTTTATCACCAACGATACGTCCCTGACGCTGCACGGCTCGCTCGGCGCGACGCTGGCCGACGGCGAGTATGCCCAGATCAGCATCGACGGCGGCATGACCTGGCAGAACGTCATCGTCACCGGCAACAGCTGGTACTACGTCGATGGCCGCACGCTGGGTAACCAGACCTATGACTACTACGTTCGCGTGGTGGATGCGGCGGGCAACGTGGGTGCCAGCGCCCATCAGCAGGTGACCGTCGATACGGTCGCCCCGGATGCGGCGATTACGGTGACCGTGGATAACATCACCGTGGATACCGGCTTCGACAATAACGACTTCCTGACCAGTTCGACCTCGTACACGCTGCACGGAACGCTTGGCGCAGCGTTAGGGGCGGGAGAGTACGTGCAGGTGAGCATGGACGGCGGCACGACCTGGGTATACGCCACCGTCAGCGGGACGCAGTGGAGCTACAGCGACACGCGTACCCTGACCGACGGTAGCCATAGCTACCAGGTGCGGGTCGTCGACCAGGCGGGGAACGTTGGGGCCACCACCGCGCAGGCGGTGACGGTGGATACCCACGCGCCGCAGTACGGCGTCACCATCGACAGCATCAGCGAAGATACCGGCCAGTCCGGGAGTGATTTCATCACCATGGACACCACGCTGACCATCAACGGTTCGCTGGGCAGCGCGCTGGCAAGCGACGAGCGCGTACAGATCAGCCTCGACGGCGGGAACACCTGGCTCGATACCACGGTCACCAACCAGCGCTGGAGCTACACCGATACCCGCGATCTGCCTGACGGTGACTACACCTACCAGGTGCGGATTATCGACCAGGCGGGCAACGTGGGCTCCACGTCCTCTCAGGTGGTGACGGTGGACACCACGCCGCCGACCACGGTGGGTACGGTCGTGAGCTATACCGACGGTGAAGGCGAGCGTCAGGGCACCTTTGGCAGCGCGGTGGCAACGGACGATAACTCGCCGCTGATCAACGGGACGCTTAACCGCGCTCCGGACGACGGTGAAATTGTACAGCTCTATCGTGACGGGGTCCTGCTCGGTCAGGTGACCATGAACGGCAGCGCAAGCTGGTCCTTCCAGGACAACGGCCTGAGCGACGGCAACCACACCTACATTGTGCGCGTCACCGACAGGGCCGGTAACTACACCGAGTCTGACGGCTTTGTGCTGAACGTTGATACCAGCATCCCGACCACCACGGCGGCGATTACCGCGCAGACCACGTCGGACACCACGCCGATCGTCACCGGTACCGTCTCCGCTGACCTGGTGAACGGTGAATACCTGGTGGTAACGGTGAACGGGAAAACCTACACCTCCCAGACCGGCGGCGCGGTGGTGGTCGATCCGGATCACAACACCTGGTATCTGCAGATCCCGGACGGCGATGCGCTGAGCGTGGCGAGCTACAGCGTGACGGCGCAGGTGAAGAGCAGCGCGGGTAACGGCAATACCACCGGTACGGCAACCGGCAGCCTGGTGATTGACACCACTTCGGTGAATACCGACTGGGCGACCACGGCGGGGAACAGCAACAACTCCACCATGACCCTCGGCATGAACAGCAGCGGTCTGTGGAACATCATTGCTAACGGCCAGTCTTATTCCAGCAGCGATAGCTCGACCTATGCCGGGAATACCCTGACCAACACCCGCGGCTATTACGTGGTGAGCCAGACCGCCGCCGACTTTGACCGTAACGGCACGCAGGATATTTTCGCCACGGAGACCACCTACTCAGGATCCACGCAGGTGATGTGGACCTACGATGGCAGCACCTATAACGCCAGCCAGCTGGCGATGGGGACCACCATCTGGTACGGCGGCGTGATTGCGTACGACAAAACCGGGGATGGCTATCTGGATCTGGCGTACGGCGACTCCGGCGCGGACTCCATTACCTATCTGATCAACAACAACGGGGTACTCTCGCCTGACGGCACTTACGGCGGCGCGGGGTTCTGGGGACAGTTCACCACCATGCGTGAAATCTCCGGCGTCGATATTAACAATGACGGCACCGTGGATGTGGTTCAGCACACCAACCGCAGCGGCGCGTACTCGTTAACCGTGATCAACAACAACGGTAACGGCACGCTCTCTATCGGTCAGAACCTGACGAACGTGTTCGTGGCCAACGCCTCGAATACCACCACGGCGGCGTCCATGACGTGGGCGGACTTCAACGGCGATGGCTACATGGATCTGTACCTGGGCAGTAGCTACAACAACAACGGCGGGGTGATCTACTACAACGACGGTACCGGGAAGCTCTCAACCACCAAGAGCGCGGTCGAGGCCTCTAACGCCACGGCGGGGTATCTGTCGGTGGCGGTGGACTGGAACGGTGACGGGCAGATGGACATCGTCAAGCTCAGCACCTATGGCGGCTCGCAGACGGCAACGCTGTTCACCAACAACGGTTACGGCTCGACCTGGACTGCAAGCCAGCTGGCTTCCGGACTGGCGAACGTCACCGGCGTGGCGGCAGTGGACTACAACTGGGACGGTGCGCAGGATCTGCTGGTCTCTCAGCAGAACGGCAAGGTGGTGCTGGTACAAAACAGCAAAACCATTGCTGACGGCACCGCGATGCACCTGCACATTGTCGACAGCGAGGGCATCAACGCCTACTACGGCAATACGGTCAATCTGTACAACGCCGCGGGCGTACTGGTGGCCTCGCAGATCATCAACGCCCAGTCCGGTATCGGTTCGAACGATACCTCTGCGCTGGTGAGCTTCTACGGGCTGGATCCGAATGAAACCTACTCGGCCGAGATCCTGAAGATCACCAACGGCGTGTCGGATAACGTCACCTGGAGCGGCCTGGAGGCGGGCAACGGCAAGGAGGGCTACGTCCTGACGGCCGAAGCGGCCACCGGCGGCCACAGCGGAACCATTACCGGAACCGGGTATAACGACACCTTTATCGCAGAGGATGGCACCTATACCTACAACGGTTCCGGCGGCTGGACTACCCATTCCGACCATGACACCTGGAGCAACACCGGTGGGATGGACGTGGTGGATTACCGCAATGCGACCTCCGGCGTAACCGTTGATTTGCGCCTTTCTACCGCGCAGAACACCGGGTTCGGTACGTCACGACTGCTCAACATTGAAGGAATTAACGGCTCGAACTTCGACGACGTCATTACCGGCAACAGCGGTGATAACCAGTTCGAAGGCCGGGGCGGGAACGACACCTTCAACATCGGCAGCGGCGGTCACGATACGTTGCTCTACAAGCTGATCAACGCCTCGGATGCCACGGGCGGTAACGGTCACGACGTGGTGAACGGCTTTACGGTCGGCACCTGGGAAGGGACCGCGGACACGGATCGTATTGACCTGCGCGATCTGCTCTCCGGCAGCGGCTATACCGGCACGGGCTCGGCGAGCTACGTGAACGGCGTGGCCACGCTGGACAGCAGCGCGGGCAATATCAGCGATTACATCCGCGTGGTGCAGAACGGCAGCAATACCGAGATCCAGGTTGACCTGGACGGTACAGGCGGCCAGTTCTCGCCAACCACTCTGGTGACCCTGAACGGCGTGCAGACGGATCTGGCGACGCTGCTGGCGAACCATCAGCTGTTAATTGCGTAAACCAGCGCCGCGGGGAGCGATCCTCGCGGCCTTTTGGCGTTTCTTTTACACGAATTGCGTTAACCCGGAGATTATGAAGACACATCCACAGTACGAACCCTGGCTGCAGGGCATGCTTATCATCGCGAAACATTATCGGCTGGATTTCTCAGCGGAGCATGTTCGGGTCACGATTAACCATGAAAGCCAGTCTCCGCGCCAGCTGGTGCTGGAGGAGATGGCGCGCCAGCTTGGGCTGGGGATGCGTATGGTGGCGGCTGAAGCGGTATCCCTCGATCCGTGGCGCCTGCCGCTGCTGGCGGAATTCACCGGCGGACAAATCGCGGTCATTAATCGCATGGACAGCGAAGGCAACGTCAGCCTGCAGTTTAGCGGCGACGCGGGGCTGGAGACGACGCTGACGCGTGACGAGCTCGGGGCGCGGCTAAAGGGGCTGATGGTGTTGCGCCCGCTCGAGTCCACGCCGGATGCCCGCGTGGATGACTACATTAAACCGTATGAGAAAAACTGGTTCTGGCAGCTGGCGCTGAAGGACTGGCGACGCTACAGCGACATTATGCTGGTGGCGCTGGTAGCCAACGTGCTGGCGCTTTCCGGCATGGTCTTCTCCATGCAGGTGTACGACAGAGTGGTGCCGTCGCAGTCGGAAGCCACGCTGTGGGTGCTGTTTGGCGGCGTGATGATTGCCATCGTGTTCGAATTCATCATGCGCATGCTGCGCGTGCATATTTCTGACGTGGTGGGCAAACGCGCCGACCTGCGTATCTCTGAACGCGTGTTTGCCCATGCGCTGCGGATTAAAAACGGCGCGCGATCCAAATCAACCGGATCGTTTATCGCGCAGATCCGCGAGCTGGAGTCGGTGCGGGAGCTCATCACCTCCACCACCATTGCGGCTATCTCCGATCTGCCGTTCTTCCTGCTGTTCGTCTTTATTCTGTGGATGATTGGCGGCCCGCTGGTGCTGGTGGTTCTGCTCGCGGTTCCGCTGCTGCTTATTCCGGGCCTGCTGGTGCAGCGCCCGCTGGGGAAACTCTCCAGCGAAGGGATGCGTGAATCCGCCATCCGTAACGCCACGCTGGTGGAAGCGGTGCAGGGCATTGAAGACATCAAGCTGATGCGCGCCGAGCAGCGTTTCCAGAACCAGTGGAATAACACCAACGACGTCGCCGCCAGCGTCGGCATGAAGCAGCGCTGGCTGACGGGCCTGCTGCTCACCTGGACCCAGGAGGTGCAGTCTATCGTCTATGCGGTGGTACTGCTGGTGGGCTGTTACCTGGTCATCAGCGGTGACATGACCACCGGTGCGCTGGTGGGGACCTCGATTCTGGCGTCACGGACCATTGCGCCGCTGTCGCAGATCTCAGGCGTGCTCTCGCGCTGGCAGTCGGCAAAAGTGGCCCGCAAGGGGCTGGACGATCTGATGCAGCGGCCGATTGACGATCCGCAGCACGGCAAGAAGGTGCACAAAGCCCACCTGCGCGGCGACTACGCGCTTGAGGACGTCGGATTTTATTACGACGAGGAAGAGAAACTCACCGTGCTTAACATCAGCAAGCTGCAGATCCGCGCCGGAGAGCGCGTGGCGGTGCTCGGACGTAATGGCTCGGGCAAAAGCACGCTGTTACAGCTTCTGGCGGGCATGCAGGAGCCGCAGCAGGGCAGCATTCTGCTGGATGATATTGCCCTCAATCACCTCGACCCGGCCGACGTGCGTCGCGACATGCAGCTGCTGAGCCAGCAGGCCCGTCTGTTCTTTGGCTCCGTGCGGGACAACATCCTGATGGGGAACCCGCTGGCGACCGATGACGAAATTCATCAGGCGCTGGTTAACAGCGGCGCGCTGGAGTTTGTGCGCAAACAGAAAATGGGGCTGAACTATATCATCAACGAGGGCGGGGCTGGCCTCTCCGGCGGACAGCGTCAGGCGCTGCTGCTGGCGCGTGCCCTGATCACCTCGCCGACTATCCTGCTGCTGGACGAGCCAACGGCCTGGCTGGACGAAATGAGCGAGAAGCAGTTTATTCAGCATCTTCACACATGGCTGGGTAAACGCCGGACGCTGGTGGTGGCGACGCATCGTCTGCCGATCCTGGACCTGGTCGACCGCATCATCGTGCTGGAAAACGGCAAGGTGGTGATGGACGGTCCGCGCGACGCCATCCTGCACCAGCACGGAATGGCGCCGCAAAAGACAGCGCAGCGCACCGTGACCATGAAGCCGGCGGCGGTTGCCGAGGAGGGCGCGGCATGAATGATTTCTCCCGTTTCAATAGCCGACTGAAGGAGCCACGCCTGCCGCGCTCAACCCTGGTGGCATGGTCGCTGTTCGCCCTGCTGGCGGCGTTTATCGCCTGGGCGAGCCTGTTCCATCTTGATGAGGTGACGACCGGCAGCGGCAAGGTGATACCGTCTTCGCATGAGCAGGTCATCCAGTCCCTGGAAGGCGGCATTATCCACAGCCTGATGGTGCGCGAAGGCGACATTGTGGAACGCGGTCAGCAGCTTGCGCAGCTAGACCGGACAAAAACCGAGTCGAGCGTGCTGGAGAGTGAGTCTCGTCTGAATGCGGCGATGGCCACGGCTGCGCGCCTGAAGGCCGAGGTGAACGACACGGAACTGGCGTTTCCGGGTGAGCTGGATGACGACGTTGAACTGGTCAAACAGGAAACGGCACTCTACCAGTCCCGTCGTGAAAGCCTCGAAAAAGGGCTGGCCGGGTTGCGTCAGGGTGCCGAGCTGGTGCAGCGCGAGCTGTCGTTAACCCGGCCGCTGGTGACCCAGGGGGCGGCCAGCAAGGTTGAGGTGCTGCGTCTTGAGCGTCAAAAGAATGAGCTTGAGAATAAAATCACCGAGATGAAAAACCAGTATTACGTTCGCGCCCGTGAAGAGCTGGCGAAAGCCAACGCGGAGATTGAAGCCCAGCGTTCGGTGATGAAAGGGCGTGAGGACTCCCTGACCCGGCTGACCTTCAATGCGCCGGTTCGTGGGATCGTGAAGGACATTGACGTCACGACCGTGGGAGGCGTTATCCCGCCGAACGGCAAGCTGATGAGCCTGGTCCCGCTTGACGATCAGATGGTGGTCGAAGCGAAAATATCGCCGCGCGATGTGGCGTTTATCCATCCCGGTCAGAAGGCGCTGGTGAAAGTGACGGCCTATGACTACTCCATTTACGGTGGGCTGGAAGGGGAAGTGACCATGATTTCCCCGGACACTCTGCAGGATGAGGTGAAAAGAGATGTCTACTATTATCGCGTCTATATTCGTACCGACAGTAACCATCTGACCAATAAGCAAGGGCAGGAATTTCCGGTCTTTCCGGGCATGATTGCTACCGTTGATATTAAAACCGGCAGCAAAACCATTCTGGATTATCTGTTGAAACCGCTGAACAAGGCAAAAGAGGCGCTGCGGGAACGATAGGTGAAGGGCGTTCGGGAGACCGAACGCCTGGAGGATTATACGGTTGACGTCACGTTGTGAGCGTGGCGTCGCTCTTTGGGTACTACGTTGATGTAATGCGTAACATAGGCAAAATATAACCCGGCATAATTTTCGACGAGTTCGATAAACGCCGGGTATATCGATAGCCGACCATCGCCCCGATCTTTCAGGTAGCCTGCCTCCTGAGCCGATTTGATAATCCGGTTGACGTGGATACGCGAAACGAAAAATTCTTTTGCGAGCGCGCTGGCTGAATAGTCGATGATGGCACCATGGGCAGATTTATTTTTCATAGCCTGCAGGTAAAGATAAAGCATAATCATACGTCCGCCATCTTTATCGATAAATAATCCCACTTCAGGCAACACCTTCCTGAACGTTAATCCCCGAAAAAGATATTCTGCCGCGCGGCGGAAGAAGTTATTTCTCAAAATATCATTGTCCAGCAGGTTTACGTTAATATTGAATGTCGGGTAAAGAATACTGACGGGCAAAAAAGCGCCGGACATATAGCGCTTAAGTTCATTCAGGCCTTTTTCAGTTGGCGCGATTCTCGTTTTGCGTCGGTCTTCCGTGCAGCGCCAGGTCTTGATACGCCCGGTGGTTCTCAGTATCGTAATGATCGCAATAACGCTGTTGGGACTGGCAATCTTATAGCGAGAACATAAATCTTTAATCTCTGAAACTGACTCCGCCTGATTTCCAAAAATAAAACAACACATAGAGAGGATAATGTTAAATCGTGATTCCTGCAGCATTGTCTTGTAGAAAAGAGGTTGTTTTTTATAGATGGTGTCATTAATTGTGTAGTGCTCTAATATTGCCTCACCGAATCGTGGATTGTTCTTTATAACATCCCTTCGATGTAGCAAGGCCCTGGATGAGATGTGATTATCCATAGCATTTTTCTCGTATTTTAATGAGCCGATAGATGAAGTGTTCAGTCTTCTTTTTCGGAATTCTCATTATACCCTGAGAATGAGATATTTGCCGTTGTTATTTGCAAAGAAAAGTATATTTGCGAACTGGTGATTAACGCAAAGATGTTCCAGTGAATCAGGCTGATAACTGTATCTTACCCTGAGGCTCCAGGATAAAATTACTGTTCTCAACGTGTGCAATAAATTTAATTTATTCACAAATGGAAACGGCGCTTTTGGTGCCCAGGAGCTGGTTATGATCCACAAAGTTTCTCTCAGAAATGGGGCGTGCGATGAACAAAAATTTGTCGTTTCAGCCTGCGCGTTCACATTCCAGGGATATCGTGAGATCCTTAGCAGGTACGGAGTACAGGCCACGCATATTCACTTTGAGGGGGATGAGGTCTCCCAACAGGAATTGCAAAATATTCTTATAAATCAGAATGCTCATATTGTAGCTTTTCTCGGCAAAGGTATTGTCGATCTTCTGGAGAGCCTGAAGCGACTGGCATCCGTGCTCAATGCACTCCCCGTTATTCGACGCGTCACCCTGTATGGTGACATACCGGATGGCTGGTTGTATCGCACCCTTAGCAGTCTTTTAAATAACCGCTATCAATTGTCATTAATTCGTATAGCCCATGTTTCAGATGTAATAACCTGTTTTCACACCCACCATAACGGGTTTAAGGACCGCTCACGTTTATTACGCGAACGCAGTACGGATATTTCTCCGCATGAAAATATTAAATGGCTTACAAAAAGAGAGATTGATGTATTGTTAAATTTCTACCGCGGCATGTCCGTAAAAGAAATGTGCGATAGAATGGGGCTCTCTAATAAAACGGTTTACACCCACCGCAAGGAAGGTGTGCTGAAATTAAGGTTAATTAAGCAATGGCTACACGATCCGCACAATTTAAAAGCAGAAGGAAGTATTAAACGGCGAAGTCAAAAAAAGGAATTTACGGATAAGGAAGCAGAAATCTTCAATGCGTTGCATAACAAAGAGATATTTCCTGCCTATCAGATCATTACCGATCGTGATAAAAAAGGTGTAGGGTTTGAGATACTCATTCGCTGGAATAAGAATGGTAAGATTGTCAAAACAACCAGTTTTCTTACGGATATTTCCAGTTATGAAATATGGCTAAAAATAACGGCGCTAGTCATCCATGCCGCCGTATCAGGAATTAATAAGTATAACGGGAAATACTATTTTTCAGTGAATATCCCGCCTCGTCTGGCTTCCGGCAATGCCTTGCCAGATATGGCGAGAAAAGCCATCGGCATGCTGCTCAAACCGCAGTGGGCCGAAAAGCTGGTCTTTGAATTTGCAGAAGATATTGACGTGACGAAGGACAAAAGGATCCCTGAAACCATGCGGCATTTACGCAATACGGGGTGTCGATTGTTTCTGGATGACTGTTTCTCTAACCACCAAACCATGTTCCCGGTGCGCCAGGTGCATTTTGACGGACTCAAACTGGATCGGGACATCGTCGAGCATTTTGTGGCAAACGACAATGACTATAACTTGATTAAAGCGATACAGATTTATAGCGACATGACCGGGGCAGACTGCATTGCAGAGGGGGTTGATAGTGAAGAGAAATTCGAGAAATTAGTCGCGCTCGGCGTCAAAAACTTTCAGGGTTATTATTTATCGCGTGCTGTAAAAGAGGAAGAGTTAGACCGCATGGTCAGGTTGTTCAGTTAAGAAAAAATAAAGCCCCGAAGGGCCTTTTATTATTTCCGACCCAGCAACAGGCCGAGAACAATACCGACCGCACCCGCTGCCACGAGCCCGGTGAGGGGGTTATTTCTGACCGCTTCAGTAACATCGGAAACAGCATCGCTGGCCTGCGCGGCATATTTTTTTGCCGCACCTTTTACCTGATGCTTTGGTGAATCAACGAACTCACCAAACTGCTGCTGCGCCGAACCTGCAAGTTCATCAAGTTTATTTTTTGCTTTGTCTTCAGCAAACTGGGTGTTTTTATCAGTACCGATATCAGACATTTTTGCCTCCTTTTGTTGATAATTAAAGGATAGCCGTTCTTTGCGGATGTGAGAGACGAAAGGTTAATTTCAGCACCTGACAGGGTGGTTTTCGGATATATCTCTGTGCGGGGTGCTCGCACAGAGAGCGAGGGGTTGGCGCGTCATTCCGGGCTGTCCGGCTCCCAGGAGAGGATATCGCCCGGTTGACACTGCAGTGCCTCGCATATTTTCGCCAGCGTATCAAAACGTATCCCTTTCACCTTGCCGGACTTGAGCAGCGACAGGTTTTGCTCAGTGATCCCCACAAAGGCTGCCAGTGCTCTGGACGTCATTTTCTTCTCTACCAGCATTTTGTCCAGGTGAACCACGACAGCCATAATTAGATGAACTCCTTATTTTCTTCTTCCGCTTTGATCCCTTCGACCAGGGAGTGAAAGGTTACCAGCAGCAAACCGCCTGTTAATAACAGAACAAAATCCCCAAGCAAAAGGGTGACCTGGTAGTAATGTCCCGGCCACGCGATCGTCAGCGGGATCAAAAAGCGACAGACCGGCAGTGCGATCCCAAGGCTTAACATCGCGATGGCAATCTTGCGAACGCAGTTTGCCAGAGCCCGGGAGAGGATCTGTTTTTGACGAACCTGCCGGGTGACGCTCATTCCCTGCCAGACAGCAAAGGCAAACAGCCCCGCCGGAAGATAAAGGATCGCCAGCAGGAGTATCTGGCGCAGCGACGAAACCGTTGCAACAGCCAGATCGTCTTTCTGAACCTCGGCGAGCTTTAGCAGAGTGGAAATAAAAAACGACTCGCCGGTGAAATAAATCCATAAAGGGGTGATGAATGCCAGGATGAGAAATAGCGGCAGCACCCCTGCGATGAACACCAGACTGAGTTTACCCCTCGCACCATTCACATCGAACCTTCCTGAGTGTTTCATATTATTTTAAGACCAGCACGCACAAGCATGACATAAGCATTAGCGCGATGGCAATCTTACCGCCGTTCAGCCAGTTAGCGGCGCGTTTCATCCAGGGTTTTGGCCACACATGATAGACGCAAAAGGCGAGATAAGACGCCTGAATCACCCAGGTGAGCATTCTGAACAGGTAGCCTGAACTGCTCAGATGGGTGATGGTCTGCATCATTTCCATGCAATAAAGAATGAGCCCAACGGTCAGCATTGTGTTCATCAGCCGAAGTTTATACTGCGCGGCCCACGTTCCGCACCCAAACAGCAGGGCCGAGACGAAGGTCAGTATCGCCCAGAGAATATCAATCCAGTTCATGATGCGCCTCTGCTGTATGAGATGGCGGGGTTAATAGCAGCCGCATGGCCGGGACAACCACCGGCCACGCGGTGTCGGAGAGGATCACCACGGCGCTTTTACGCTGTCGGTCGAAGGCGATAGCGGAAGCGAACCCCGACGATTCACCATCATGCCAGGTGATATCGCGCCCCTGAATGCGTGTGGTGAACCAGCCATAGCCCACGCGTGAATCGGGATCGTCAGTTGCAAACTGCGGCGTCATTGCGTCGCGCCATGCGAGCGGTCCTGCCAGCAGCGACTGAGCGTAATGGGCCATGTCGACAATGGTTGAACGCACGCCTCCGGCGGGGGTAAATGCGTGCATTTTCCACGGCGCTTCGCTCAGGCCGGAAGCGGATCGACCCCGGCTGAACGTGGAAGAGGCGGGCGTTGTATCACTGGCGACGACAGAACCTGTCATGTGCGCCTGAGCGAATACGCGCGTTTGCAGGAGGTCAGCAAAAGATTGATGCGACGCACGCGCCAGCGCCAGTCCCAGCAGCGCATAGCCGGTGTTGGAATAGTCAAATCCGGTCGGGCGTTCGACGCTGGCTTTATTCACCATGTCTATTAATGTCTCCTCATCGAAGTCCCAGAAATTGTCTCGCAGGATGATGGACTTAATAACCTGAACTTTCTCGGGTAACGACGTCGCCAGCGGCGGCAGGCCGGAGCGATGCGAAGCCAGCTGCGCCAGGGTAATATCGCTCGCCGGGCCTGCGATCTCCGGAATAAGTTCACCGACGCGGGTTTGCGGAGTCGCCTCGCCGCGTCGCTGCGCCTCAATCAACAGGCTGCTGGTCATGGTTTTGGTCAGGCTGGCGATTTCATACTGTTTTGTAAAATCGCTGTCCCACAGGGCGTACTGCACGCCTTTTGGCGTGATAAGTGCGACGGCAACGCTGCCACGCGCCCCGCTGAGGAGTGGCGTCAGGAACGAGACGATGGTTGCATCACCCGTCTGGCGCGGGGACGGCGTGCTGACGCCCGGCTGCAGGTAGATGCCTGCGGCAATCAGCGACACAAAAACCACCCCTGCGGCTAACACTCGCCTGCGGTTGTATACATACTGTTTATTCATGGTCTGCGCCTCAGAACTCGTACTGGATCATTGATGACAGGGTGTACTGCATGCGGCTGTTAACCAGCGGGCTTTTACCCGCTTTATCAAGCAGGCAGGCTGCGCGACCGGTCACCCCAGCCGCCAGATTTTCACTGATGTGCCAGACCAGTTCGCTATTGACTCCAGCTTCCTGTAAACCCGAAGATGGGGAATACGCCTCAAACCCGGTGCGCTGAGACTGGCTCGCGGTGACGCCATAATGGCGCTGCTGATAGCCGCTGTTCGCCCAGGTGATGTCACCTGCGACCGAAAATTCGACGTCCTGCCCGCGCCAGAGGGTGGACTTTACGCCGCTGTTCACGGTCCTCGCCAGCTGCTGCGTCTCGCCACCGTACCGGTGTTTTTGCGTTGCACTTAACGCGCGCAGCCATATCATCCAGTCCTCGCGTTGATAACGCATTTCCGCGCCCGCCATTAGCATGTCGGCCATATCACCCATTCCCTGGAGATCACGGTTTTTTCGAGCGGAGAAGGGATAGTTAACCGTCTCTTTTCGCCCCTCATCAGAGGCCAGCAGCAGGCTCACGGCAAACGGGGCGTCGGGGTGATATGTCCATGCCAGCCCCTCCGTGGAGAGATCCCATTGCCCCCAGTCTTTACTCTTCAGACTCAGGCCGCCCTTCAGTAGCGGTCCGGGTGCGTAATGCCGCGATCCCGAATAAACGGGACTGACCGCGACGCCCAGACCCGCGTAACCGGACAGCTCCGCACCGTGTAAGGGGGCGCAAAGCACGATCCCCGCGAGCAAAACGCCATACAGCAGACTTCTTTTCATTCGATGCCTCTCCAGGCAAAAAGTAAGTTGAAGTGCGTGCAGGCTAGCCTGGAGTTTATCGTTTAACAATAAACATTTATTGTTTTACACTAAAATTGGTAGGGCGCTAAAGCTCTCACTACAAAAAGAGATGCGGCCGTGGAGGAAAGTACGATATCGTAACTCTATGATTGAATGAGGAGTTCGCAGGAACTCCGTCGCAACAGGACGATAAATGATTGATGACATCCGTTATCTGATAGTGTTTGCAAAGATTGCTGAAGCTGGATCCATTTCAGGTGGGGCAGAAGCGTTAGGGCTTACAACCGCAACGGCAAGCACGCATTTATCAAAGCTGGAAAAAAATCTTGGCTGCGCGCTGCTCTACAGAAACACCCGCAAACTTTCTCTGACTCACGATGGCGCAAATTTGCTGGAAACGGCTAAATCGATGCTGGCGCTGTATGAGCAGGGGGTCATTGAATTCAAGCAGCGTTCGATATCAACGGCGAATAAGCTTACTGTTTCACTTCCTGCCGTTTTTTTGAAGAGTGCGTTTACCCGGCATCTGGCCGATTTTATAAAGCGACATCCTGGCATTTTACTGAATATCTCTTACAGTGATACGCGCAGAGATATTATTGCCGACGGCATTGATGTTGCATTTAGAATCGGCGAACTGCCGGACAGTTCACTGAAAGCGCGCCATCTTTTTGTGCTGCCGCGCCAGGTCGTTGCTTCCCGTGATTTGCTCAGCCATTATCCGACGATTACGCATCCTGATGACCTGGCGCAACTGCCATGGATAGGACTCAATATGCGGCAGAATAGCCGGGAATTTCGCCATAAAAATGGGGAAGTGGCGGTCGTAACGTATACGCCTGGCCTGTATGTAGATAATGTCGAAGCCGCTTATGCGCTTGCCAGGCAACAAATTGGTCTCGCAGCACCTCCCCGTTATTTAAGCGAAGAGGACGTTAAGCGTGGAGACATGCAGGAAATACTCCCTGACTGGTCATTAGAACCGCTGAAAGTCTATGCCGTATGGCCTTCTAATATGTCGACCAGCAGTATTGCCTACAAATTGATTAACGATATTTATAACGCGATTGAGTTTCACTCGTTATAAAGGGTTTAAAATGCTAAAGCGAGCATGTAACACGCCGTAATAAGCAACAGTCCGCCCATCAACACGTTAAACGTACGGATCTGCTGTGTGCTCCTGAGCAGCACCGACACCTTTGCTCCCATTAATGCCCATGCGGATAGCGACAGGTAACAGACTAAAAAATAGACCGTTACAAAGACGAATGCTGTCGCAGGGTTTGAGGGTTCGGAAAACATCGCTGCCCCTGAGGCGCATGCGGTCCATGCCTTAGGGTTGATCCATTGCATGACAAAACCC
Source organism: Enterobacter sp. PL_is514 (assembly GCF_055816715.1). NCBI lineage: Bacteria > Pseudomonadati > Pseudomonadota > Gammaproteobacteria > Enterobacterales > Enterobacteriaceae > Enterobacter > Enterobacter sp. PL_is514. Next base: position 438,680 of record NZ_JBVPGN010000034.1, read on the forward strand.
TGAGCAAAACCAGGAGAATCTGTTTTTGTTAATGATATATCGGGACGGGATGAGGCTATCTTATAGCCCAGATACATTATAAATAAAGAACCGACAATATTAAGATACCGGAAAAACAAAGGGTGTTTTTCGATTGCAGCGTAAAAACCGAAACAAATAAAGATAAGTAATAACGTAAATCCTATTGTTGCACCGGAGACAAATGAGAGGGTCTTTCTAAAACCGTGAGCGGCCCCAGACGATATAATTACCATATTAACGGGGCCAGGAGAAAATGAAAGCGTCAGTGAAAATATAAACATTGTGAAAATGAACAGCATTTTATCTCCGCGTGTTGGCTTATCTGTATTAGAGGTGCTGCGACGATTAAGTCGCGACTTTATTCGTCATGTTTCTGAATACTACCTGGGAACATACGTCACAGTAAGTGGTATTTATCTAAAGGTGTGTTTGATTTTTTGCACAGATCGCGCAGCGGCGGGGTAGCGCCTGCCGCAAGCAATCGGCAGGCGCGGGTGGCCCATAAGTAACAGATCCTAATATAATTTATATAATGCGTGCGGTTCCTGTGTCAGGCATATAACAGCGCTTGTGAGAAAACGGAAATAAGGTGGTAAACAAGGGATAGTCAATTTAACGGCAGGTAGATATCCGTTTGCAGCGCATGTTCAGGCATCTCGTGAATAAAGTTGAGGTAGTGGAAAAATACCGGGGCATCGCGCAGCGTTTCGCCGCTGGCCGGCAGCCAGTCGCGAAACATCGCCCACACCGTGGCGGAAATGGTATCCAGAGAACCCGTGTGACGCCCCACGGCGTAACGTCCGCCGTCGATTTCACCATTGGAAACCCCAAATTCATTTTCTGGTATCGCTTCAGCGATACTGCCGCAGATATCGAAGCGAAAGGCGTCTGCTGGCGTGGTTGCCGGGTCATCCCAGGCAATGCCAAACGTGCTGCTTTCGTGTACTGGCGATAAACCCGTGGTTTTACGCCAGGCGATAAATGTCGCCGCGCTGTCATTAACCCGATCCGGGCTGCCACGGTGCTGCAGCATTGCCACTCGGGTCTGTGGGAAATCGACAATCTTAACTTCCATCGTTTTTTGCTCCTGAAAGGTCATTTTCGGTACGCGCTGGTGCCAGTTCAGCCAGTCCGGCTGTTGCCGAAACTGACGCGGGCTTTTTCCAAACGCATTTCTGAAGGCGCGACTGAACGATTCAGAGCTCTGGAAGCCGGCATCGAGCGCAATATCAATCACCTTATCCTGAGGGTTAAACGCCAGTCGCCAGGACGCATGACGCAGGCGTAGCCACTGGATATAGCGATACAGAGGCTGACCGCTAAATGCCAGAAACTGCCGGTGAAAATGATAAGGCGAACAGCAGGCTAACGCGCTGAGCTTCTCCAGCGTGAGCGGTTCATCGAGATGGCGGGCGATATAGTCGCACACCATCGTGAAGCGCTCGCGGTAAGCCGTTTTGATTGCATCGTTCATTGCATCCTCCTGATGACCCACTTTGCCTCAGCGAACGGCCAGAATCCTGACCGATCTTGCTAATTATGGAGAAGTTATACTGGCCGCATATCGTTGTGCCGCAGCAATCGCCCTGTCGTCAAAAATATACTGTTCGAAATGATGGCTTGCATCGGTGACGCGATAAATTTTCCATTTACCGTCTTCTATGCGCAGATACACTTTTAGCTGCAGTTTCCGCTCATTACCCACACCCAACTGAACGTTAACAACTTTCCCGGACGCAGAGTTAATCGCATTGCTTACGCTTAGGTCAGGGATCCACTCAGCCGCATAGTCGTGCGTATAGGTAAAATAGTCGGAACCGATAATTTCTTGTTCATAGAGAGAGGAAATTTTCTGCAGTCGGGAGAGTGTGTCTTGCGCAATATAGTCACGCATTTTTGGTGAATCGAGATTATCTTCTTTGCTGTCTGTAACGAAAGCAGTGAGGTAAAACTTGTAAAAGTCATGAGTACGTTTTTCCGGCGCATCCATTTGTGTTGAACATCCCGTCAGTAACAGGCACATCAAGAGAACGTAACGCATCAGCTTTTCCTGTAAATTTTGTAAGCAGGGCGTGCGGAGCGATATCCCGGACCACCCCACATATCTCTTTGTCTGAAGTCAGAGTACCAGGTAGTGCCGTCATAAATTGCCATGTGACCCGCAGGATTACCGCCATCATACGGCTGAATAACAACCACATCGCCTTCCTGTAATGTTTCACCTTGCCCTAAAACTCGAAAACCTGCTCGTTCAAGGTTACTGCCATAGTCCTTTGCGTTAGGTGCATTGCCAATATCCACGCCACCTGCACGTATTGCCTTACGCGTAAATTCTCCACAGCGTCTTTGCGATGAAGTTCCCGCATTCTGGCGTGCGTGCATGGCTGCTGCGTGTTTGTTCCATGCCATGTGTTAACTCCTGTTGTATATGAAATCGTCACTAAACAACGGAAGCTACAATCCGGTTAGGCAAATAATGTCATTAAAAAGTTATATATTTCAGTGCCTTATATCTTTTTGTTGTTTTATTTGCCTGGTTGATGATATGCAGTAGATACGCTGCTGTTGCAACGAAAACAGAAGGTTTACATCGACAGGAAAGTTAAATACCATACCCCCCTATAGTATCAGGAGGGCGTATGCCGCATTCACCCGAAGATAAAAAACGTATTCTTACCCGCGTCCGTCGCATTCGGGGCCAGGTTGATGCCCTTGAACGCGCGTTGGAGTCGGGTGACCCCTGTCTGGCCATCCTGCAGCAAATCGCTGCCGTGCGCGGAGCTGCCAATGGCCTGATGGGCGAAATGGTTGAAATTCACCTCAAAGATGAGCTGGTAACGGGGGAAACTACGCCGGATCAGCGAGCCGTACGCATGGCGGAAGTCGGCCATTTGCTGCGCTCTTATCTAAAATAAACCCACACACCTGACAAAAAGGGAAGACATGATGAAATCTCGCGCTGCAGTTGCATTTGGTCCCGGCCAGCCGCTGAAAATCGTTGAAATCGACGTGGCACCGCCGAAGAAAGGCGAAGTGCTGATCAAAATCACCCATACCGGCGTGTGCCATACCGATGCGTTTACGCTGTCGGGGGACGATCCTGAAGGTGTCTTCCCGGCGGTACTCGGCCATGAAGGCGGCGGGATTGTGGTGGAAGTGGGTGAGGGCGTGACCAGCCTGAAACCGGGGGACCATGTGATCCCGCTGTACACGGCGGAATGCGGCGAGTGTAAGTTCTGTAAATCCGGTAAAACCAACCTCTGCCAGGCGGTGCGCGCCACCCAGGGGAAAGGGCTGATGCCGGACGGCACTACCCGTTTCTCTTATAACGGCGAGCCTGTTTATCACTACATGGGCACCAGCACCTTCAGCGAATACACCGTTTGCGCGGAGATCTCGCTGGCGAAGGTAAACCCGCAGGCGCCGCTGGATAAAGTCTGCCTGCTGGGCTGCGGCGTGACCACCGGTATTGGCGCGGTGCATAACACGGCAAAGGTCAAAGAGGGCGATACCGTGGCGGTGTTCGGTCTCGGCGGCATTGGTCTGGCGGTGATTCAGGGCGCGGTGCAGGCGAAGGCCGGTCGTATCATCGCGGTCGACACCAACCCGGAGAAATTCAGGCTGGCGGGTGAAATGGGCGCGACCGATTTCGTGAACCCGAAAGATCACGAAAAACCGATTCAGGACGTCATCGTAGAGCTGACCGACGGCGGCGTTGACTTCAGCTTCGAGTGTATCGGCAACGTCAACGTGATGCGTTCCGCGCTGGAGTGCTGCCACAAAGGCTGGGGCGAGAGCATCATCATTGGCGTGGCCGGTGCGGGTCAGGAGATTAAAACCCGTCCATTCCAGCTGGTCACCGGGCGCGTGTGGCGCGGTTCGGCGTTTGGCGGCGTGAAGGGCCGTACCCAGCTTCCGGATATGGTTGAAGATGCCATGGCCGGCAAGATCCAGCTCGACCCGTTCATCACCCACCGTTTAACGCTGGAGCAGATCAACGAGGCGTTCGATCTGATGCACGAAGGAAAATCCATTCGTACCGTTATTCATTTCGGCGACAAGTAACTCTTCTGCCAGCGGTTTTTCACCGCTGGCGTTTCTTTAATAATCTTCTCTAAAGTGTGACCAGTGCGGCGTTTTTAGCCGTAATCTAAATCCCCACCGTGCCGATGACTATTTAACACGCGTGTTTTTACGCATCTTACCTATAAGAGAGTCGACGGTCATGGACAACACTACTTCGATGCTGGCGCAGCGCAAGCTGAGCTTCTTGCATCACATCAGGCTGGTTCCGCTGTTTTCCTCCATTCTCGGTGGCATTATTCTTCTGTTTGCCTTGAGCTCGGGTCTGGCGGGTTATTTCCTGCTGCAGGCCGATCGCGATCAGCAGGATGTCACTTCCGAAATTCAGGTGCGTATGGGGCTGTCGAACAGCTCAAACCATCTGCGAACCGCGCGTATCAACCTGATCCACGCCGGTGCGGCAAGCCGTATCGCGGAGATGGATGCGATGAAGCAGAACATCAGCGAGGCTGAAAAGCGTATTAAGCAGTCCCAGGAGAGCTTTACCGCCTATATGAATCGTGCCGTGCGTACCGCTGAGGACGCAGCGCTGGATGAGGATCTCAAGGCGCGGTACGACGCCTATATCGCGGGCATGCAGCCGATGGTGAAATTTGCCAAAAACGGCATGTTCGAAGCGATCATCAACCACGAAAACGAAACGGCGCGCCCGCTGGATGACGCTTACAACGCCGTTCTGCTGAAGGCGATTAAGATCCGTACCGACCGTGCGAATGCGCTGACGGCGCAGGCGCACAGCCGCACGCAGCTGGGCCTGATGTTTATGGTAGGCGCGTTTGCGCTGGCGCTGGTGCTGACGGCGATGACCTTTGTCGTGCTGCGCCGCACGGTAATCAATCCGCTGCAGCGTGCAGCGAAACGTATCGAGAATATCGCTAAGGGCGACCTGACGATGCCGGACGACGTGGCGGGGCGCAGCGAAATCGGCCGCCTGACGCGCGATCTGCAAACCATGCAGCACTCGCTTGAAAACACCGTGGGCACCGTACGTCAGGGGGCGGAGGAGATCTACCGCGGCACCAGCGAGATTTCAGCCGGTAACACCGATCTCTCTTCGCGCACTGAGCAGCAGGCTGCGGCCATTGAGCAGACCGCCGCGAGCATGGAACAGCTGACCGCGACGGTGAAACAGAACGCCGATAACGCCCATCATGCCAGCAAGCTGGCGGAAGATGCCTCCGGTAAAGCCAGCCGCGGCGGCCAGATGGTCTCCGGCGTGGTGAAAACCATGAACAATATCTCCAGCAGCTCGAAGAAGATCTCTGAGATTACCGCAGTGATTAACAGCATTGCGTTCCAGACCAATATCCTGGCGCTTAACGCGGCGGTAGAAGCGGCACGTGCGGGTGAACAGGGGCGCGGATTTGCCGTGGTGGCAAGTGAAGTGCGCACTCTGGCAAGCCGCAGTGCGAATGCCGCAAAAGAGATCGAAAGCCTGATTAACGAATCGGTATCGCTGATCGACCAGGGCTCCGGCGAGGTTGTTGCCGCCGGTAACACCATGAATGAAATCGTCGAAGCGGTGAAACGCGTCACCGACATCATGCTGGAGATCGCCGCGGCGTCCGATGAGCAGAGTCGCGGTATCGTCCAGGTGAGCCAGGCGATTTCTGAGATGGATAAAGTGACCCAGCAGAACGCCTCGCTGGTGGAAGAAGCCTCCGCGGCGGCGGCGTCTCTGGAAGAACAGGGCGCGCGTCTGACCGAGGCGGTTGGCGCGTTTCGGTTGAACGGTGCAAAGTCGGGCCGCGCGGTGATCTCTGCGCCAGTGGCGAAGAATGCACCGTTGCGCCCGGCGGCGACGGTTTCCGGGGATAACTGGGAGACGTTCTGAGTGGCGTGTTGTGTCGGGTGGCGGCTTCGCCTTACCCGACCTACAAAAACTGACCTACAAAAAAGGGACCTTTCGGTCCCTTTTTCACATCTTATTTCTTATCGGGTAACGCGTACGCGATAACGTAATCACCGCGATCCGGCGACTGGCGGGCGCCACCGGCGTTAATGATGATGTACTGCTTACCGGTTTTCGGCGACACGTAGGTCATCGGGCCGGACTGGCTACCGACAGGCAGACGGTCTTTCCAGATCTCTTTCCCGGTGGCGGTATCAAACGCGCGCAGGTAGAAATCCTGGGTACCGGCAAAGAACAGCAGGCCGGACTGGGTAGAGAGCGACGCGCCCAGGGTTGGCATACCGATCGGGATTGGCATGTGCATGCGAATACCCAGCGGGCCGGTATCTTCCACCGTGCCGACAGGAACCTGCCACACCAGTTTGCCGGTTTTCAGGTCAACGGCTGACATGGTGCCAAACGGCGGCTTCTGACACGGAATGCCCAGCGGTGACAGGAAGCGTTCACGCATCGCGCCGAACGGCGTGCCGTCCATTGGAACAATTCCCATCTCGATGCCGCTGGCGTTTTTCGCCACGTTCGCGCGCGGTACCATGTAGTTTGCCAGACCCAGGCGCATATCGTTGACGAACATCAGGCTGTTGTTCGGGTCAACGGAGACGCTGCCCCAGTTCATCCCGCCGAGTGAGCCAGGGAACTGCAGGGAACGGTCGAGGCCCGGCGGGGTGAAGACGCCCTGATGACGCATCTCTTTAAACTGGATGCGGCACAGCAGCAGGTCGACAGGCGTCGCGCCCCACATGTCGGACTCGGTCAGCGTCTGGTTGCCAATCATCGGCATGCCAACGGAGTACGGCTGGGTTGGGGAGTAGCGTTCACCCTCAACGTTACCCGCCGGAACGGGGCGTTCTTCCACCTTCGCCACCGGCTTGCCGGTTTCGCGGTTAAGCATGAAGATCATGCCCTGCTTGCTGGTCTGCACCAGCACAGGCGTGGTGCCGCCTTTACCGTCTGGCAGATCGTACAGCAGCGGCTGGGAAGGCAGGTCGAAATCCCACAGATCGTGGTGGGTGGTCTGGAAATGCCAGCGCACCTGACCGGTGGTCGCGTCGACGGCGACGATGGAGGAGCTGTACTTATCGTCCAGCGCGGTACGCTCGCCCGCCCAGAAATCCGGGGTGGCGTTGCCGGTTGGCAAATAAATCAGATTGAGTTTTGCATCATAAGACATCGCTGACCAGACGTTCGGCGTGCCGCGGGTGTAGGTCTGGCCTTCCGGCGGCAGGCCGGTCAGGTTCGGATTACCCGGATCCCACGCCCAGGCCAGCTTACCGGTATGAACGTCGTAGGCGCGCACCACGCCCGGCGGTTCGCCGGTAGAGTAGTTATCCGCGACGCGACCGCCGACGACAACAACGTTCCCGGCAACCAGCGGCGTGGAGGTCTGCTGATAATACCCGGGCTTGATCTCGCCCATGCCGACGCTCAGATCCACGGTGCCATGGTCACCAAAGTCTTCGCAGACCTTGCCGTTATCCGCGTTGATGGCAATCAGACGGGCATCGGTGGTGGGCAGGAACAGGCGGCGAGGGCATGCCGCTGGTGATGTCCCGGTCTGTGACGCTGTCACGTTTACATGATCTTCAAAGTAGCCCAGACCGCGGCAGCGCTGCCAGTTCGGTGCGGTGGCTTTGGAATCATAACGCCATTTTTCTTTACCGGAATCCACGTCCAGCGCCAGCACTTTGCTGTATGGGGTACAGACGTACAGCGTGTCGCCAATCTGCAGAGGCGTGTTCTGATCTTCCGCGCCCGAGCCGTTGCTCTGCGGAATATCGCCGGTGTGCGCAACCCACGCGACCTTCAGCGAGCTGACGTTTTGCTTGTTAATCTGGTCCAGCGCGGCGAAACGGTCGCCGTGGGTTGTGTTGCCCCAGTGCTCCCAGTTCTTTTGCTGCTCGCCGGGTGCGACGGGTTTCACCGGCACGGGTTCGTTCGCTGCCACGAGGGTTTGCGGCTTAAACATCCAGCCCAGGCTGATCAGCATGGCCACCGCGAGCACGGCCGCGACGCCAAAAGCGGGCGCCTTGTTCGCGGCGCTGCGGTTCGCAGCACGCAGGAAAGGCCAGACGATGGCGCAGAGGAAGGCCAGAACGGCAAAGGTAAACAGGCGAGAGAACAGCGGCCAGAAATCCCAGCCCGCATCGCTTACCGCCCAGAACAGCGAGACAATAAATGCGATGCTGTAAAGCACGATCCCGCTGGTGCGGTTGAGGAAAATCAGGATCGCGGCAATCACCATCACCACGCCCATGATCAGGAAGTATCCACTTCCGCCTACGGTGGCGAGCTTAAAGCCCAACCCGCCGACCGCCAGACCGATGAGCATCATCAGTCCGGCAAGAAGCCACTGCAGAATACGAGGTATCCCGCGCGGCGCGCTGCCAAATGCCATGTCTTTCTCCTTTCGATCCCCCCGCAGCGTCGGATATGTACCAGTTGGGTAATAATTGCGGGAGGAATAATGATTAATACGAGTGAATTCGGTTTTATAAAATGATTTGCGAACCATTTGGTGAATTCACCGTTATGATAAAACTGTTAAATTGTTTTACGCAATTGTTAATGAATTATTCCGCATTAATTGATTAACGCACGGGCTAGTCTCCTCTCCCCTAAGAGGAGAGGGTTAGGGTGAGGGGTGAAAAAGGTGTTATACCGGCATTGATTTACGGATAGCGCTCAGCAGCGTCTGTGCGCCCGTGGAAAGGGGGGTATCCACCCGGGTCAAAATGCCGATGGGTTCCCCGGCACCTGGGGAGGTAATCGGCAGGGCGATCAGCGTCCCCTGGCGTAAATCATCTTTTACCGCGCCGGAGGGAACGAACCAGACGTAGTCATAATCCAGGGTGAGCTGGCGTGAAAGCGAGGCCGACAGCGTTTCGATACACCCTGAAGGGAGCGTACATCCCTGCATCTGCAGCAAGGATTCGGCGGTCTGGCGGGGGACGGTCCCTTTCGGGCACACCACTACCGGCCACTCCATGACCCGGCTTAGCGTCACCGTGTCCTGCAGCAGGGGATGATTGGGACGAACCACCAGCTTCAGGGACTCCAGGAATAACAGTTCGTAATTGAGACCGCCCATCAATTCAGGGTCGGACATGCGACCGATACCGATATCCAGCTCGCCCGATTTCAGCCCCGCGAGCAGCATGGTGTTATTCATGGTGGCAACCTGAATTGTGGTATGCCGCTGCTGCTTGTGGAACTGGCCGATAACCGGCGGAAGAATACCCAGCGCTGCGGTAGGCAAGGCGCCCACGCGTACCACCTCACTGGATTGCGCTTCTTTTCGATGCAGGGACTGGCCCGCGGTATTGAGCGCATCCAGCACTTTAACGGCGTGCGTAAGGAACTGTTCGCCCACGATGGTAAGCTGTGCGCCCAGCCGCCCGCGGTCAAAAAGACGGGCACCGGTCAACTGTTCCAGCTCGTTGAGGGTTTTCGAGAGCGCAGGCTGGCTCAGGTTAAGAGTTTCAGCCGCACGCCCCAGCGTTCCCTGTTGAGCGACGGCCACAAATGTATGCAAATGGCGCAAGCGTATGCGCTGACTGAACAGACCATTTTTTTCCATAGGCGATGTTAAAAACAGAGCGATGCGGGTGACAAGTTAAGTTGTTTAATTTTGATAACCTGATAGCAAAATATTTTTAACATTTGATCTGTTTGAGTTACAACATGTTTTTCGGCAGGGGAATAAGAGCGAACGTCCTTGTTCATTATTGCTCATTACTGAGGGGAAAGGGTTAAGCGGTTAGATCACGCCGTCACCGCCGTCAGAACACCACACCTGGCCGGACGTAAATGAACATTCATCCGAGGCCAGCGTGACGTACAGCGGGGCAATCTCGACGGGCTGACCTGGACGCCCCAGCGGTGTATCTCCGCCAAACTCCTTTACTTTTTCCATCGGTTGCCCGCCGCTGGACTGCAGTACCGTCCAGTAAGGCCCAGGGGCAACCGCGTTGACGCGAATGCCTTTTGGACCCAGCTGTTTGGCTAAGGATTTGGTAAATACCGCCAGACAGGCTTTCGTCTGGGCGTAGTCCAGCAAAACGGGGCTGGGCTTCACCGCCTGAACGGAGGAGGTATTAATGATAACGGAGGAGGCTTTCAGGTGGCGCAGGGCCGCTTTGGTGATCCAGAAAGGGGCATAGACGTTGGTTTTAAACGTCGCGTCAAAATCCTCGGTGGTCAGGTCTTCAAGCGATTCACGGAACTGCTGACGCCCCGCGTTATTGACCAGAATGTCCAGCCCGCCCAGTTTCGACACGGCTTCTTCGACCAGATTCTGACAGAAGGTTTCGTCCCGGACATCCCCCGGCAGCGCGACGGCCTTGCGACCTTCCGCTTCGATCAGGTCGATGACCTCAGAGGCATCTTTTTCTTCTTCAGGCAGATAGTTGATGGCAACGTCAGCACCTTCACGGGCATAGGCGATAGCGACCGCGCGACCAATACCGGAGTCTCCGCCGGTAATCAGCGCTTTTTTGCCGGCAAGGCGGCCATGTCCTTTATAGCTTTTTTCCCCGTGGTCGGGTACAGGCTGCATTTCGGATGCCAGTCCCGGCGGCGTTTGCGGCTGTTCCGGGAACGGGGGCTGCGGGTAAGCGTTCGTACGTTGTTTTGTATCACTCATAGCTGACTCCTTAAGCCAAGGGGTGAGATTTGATGGATAACTGCAGCGTTAACGCTTCGCTGAATTATTTCTGCAAACGATCAACACGGACGACGGCAGGAGATGATTTTTTATCGAGCGAACCGTTGATACTGATCATCTGGTCGGGTTTTACCGTTCTGCCGTCGAAAACTGCCTGGGGAATAATAACGTCGATTTTTCCGGTTTTATCCTGAAATACAAACTTATCGCCGCTACCATCAATAAGATTACCGCGTAATGATATTGTCGCACCGTCGTGCATTTGTTTTGCCTGATCGATGGTCATAATACGCGCATCGTCGGTTCCGCGATATCCGCTATCAAGCGCGTGCGGTGGCGGCGGGGCTTCACCTTTTTGTAACCCGCCGTTATTATCAGCCCATGCGGTTGGAACCAGAAATATCAATAAAGCGGAAATAAGTGATAATTTCATCCGATATCCTTCATTTTGGGTGTCTTGACTTATTAAGTATTGTTGCTATTCCTTTATGTGGCAAATGTGATAAGTCCTAAAAACATTCGCGTGAAAAATCAAACTTATCGGATAATAAGCGAAACGGTGACGATGACCATGAAGCGTGAAAATGAAAAGTTACCCGGGATAGATGAGCGTTACCGTTTGCTGACGTTTGAATACGCGTTTCGTCAGGTCGGTTTTATTGTTCTGTTGGCTATTATCGTCGCGGCGATTGCCGGTCTGTTTTCCAGTGGAATGGTCAGCGACACGGTCAAAATGAATTCCGCTAAATCACTGACCATAAACTATGAACGCTTTGGACGGCGGGAGACAGAAACGCGAATGGAGCTGGCGTTCCCGGTGCAGACAGAGGGAAAGTATGTCCTCAGCATGACCAGCGAGAGCAGCGAGGTTTACGAGCCTGGCAGCGTCTGGCCGCAGCCTGACAGCATGTTCAGCCGAGGGAAGACCCTCTATTATGTCTATAACAATCTGAAAAAGTCAGGCAGCTTCTCTGTGTTACTCTTCACCACGCCTTCCAGAGCCGGTAAATGGAACACAGTCATCCGCGTCAACAGCGAGCCGGAGATTAACATCTGGCAATTCATTTACCCGTAGGAGGCTAATATGGATATGGTCTTTCGCGCGCTGGCGATTTATCTGTTCCTAATGGTGGTATTTAAAGTGGCCGGACGTCGCGCGCTGTTGCAGATGACCAGCTTTGATCTCATTCTGCTCCTGATAATTAGTGAAGCTACTCAGCAGGCGCTTCTCGGACAAGATTTCTCCGTCACCGGCGCGATGATTACCATTACCACGCTGGTGGTGGTAGATATTATATTTGGACTGTTGAAGAAATATTTTTCCCCGGTTGAGAATATTCTGGATGGCACTCCCGTGATTCTGGTTGAGAACGGCGTGCCGTTAGCCGATAAACTGAAAAATGTGGATGTCTCCTGCGATGACATTCTGGTGTCAGCCCGGCAAAATAATGGAATTACAGAAATGAGCGATATTAAATATGCCATACTTGAACGCAATGGACATATATCAATCATTCCTTTCGAGAAATAAGAGGCGGAAAGATGAGCAATCTTTTTCACGACAACAATTATACCGTGGGTGAACTAACAAAAAAGCTGGCAAGCAAATTAACCGATCTCGGACTTCGCTTAACCACCGCGGAATCCTGCACGGGCGGCAAGCTCTCGGTGGCGCTTTGCGCTGAGGAAAATACCGCCGAATTTTATGATGTCGGCCTGGTCGTGTTCAGCGACGAAGCCAAAACGCGGATCCTCGGCGTGCGCCCTGAAACGCTTGCGCGGTATACCGCCGTCAGTGAACAGACGGTGACCGAGATGGCTGCCAGTATTCGCGACATCGCGCAGGCGGATATCAGCATCGCCATCAGCGGCTACGCAGGCCCGGAAGGGGGCGACGACGGCACGGCGGCGGGGACGGTCTGTTTTGCGTGGAACATCCGCGGCGAGACGAAGACTCGCACCGTGCTTTTCTCCGGTGACTGTCAGGACGTGGTGGAAAAAGCGGTGCATTTCTCGCTGGCCGAGCTGCTGGCAGCATTGTCGGACGGGCATAACGGTTGATTTCACGAGGAGGTTCTATGGCGGTCGTAGTGATTACCGGTGGGACGGCGGGCGTTGGAAAAGCCACGGCGCTGCACTTTGCAAAGGCAGGTTACGATGTTGGCCTCATCGCCCGCGATGAGGCAAGCCTGCACTCCACCCAGGAAGAGTTGCGCCGCTTCGGCGTGAATGCGCACGCCGTGCAGGCTGACGTCGCCGACAGTCAGGCGATGGTGGATGCGGCTAACGAAATTGAGTATCGCCTCGGCGCGATTGATGTCTGGGTCAACAATGCCATGGGGGCCGTGCTGGCACCGTTTCGCACCCTTACGCCGGACGAGTTTCGTCGCGTGACTGAGGTGACGTACCTCGGCTACGTGAACGGCACCCGCGCCGCTCTCGAACTGATGGTTCCGCGCGACAGGGGCGTGATTATCCAGGTGGGGTCCGCGCTGGCCTACCGTTCCATTCCATTGCAGTCAGCCTATTGTGGGGCCAAAGCGGCGATCCGCGGGTTTACCGATGCGGTGCGTACGGAACTGATGCATGAGAACAGCCGGGTTCAGCTTTCGATGGTGCAGATGCCGGGGCTCAATACCCCGCAGTTCGAATGGGCGAGGAATAAGTTCGCCTGGGCGATGCGGCCGGTGCCGCCGGTCTTTGAGCCTGAGGTGGCCGCCAGCGCTATCTTCAGGGTGGCGCAAAAACCGGTTCGCGAGCTGTGGGTAGGCAGCAGCACCATCCAGTCGATTGTCGGGCAGTTTCTCTTCCCGGGTTTTCTGGACCGGCTGATGGTCAGGAAAGCCTGGGAAGGCCAGATGACCGACGATCTGAACGCGCCGGATCGCCGGGACTACCTCGACCAGCCGGTTAACGATCTGCATAAAATCCATGGCCGCTTTACTGACGAGGCGAAAACCCGCGCGCCGTCCGTCACCTCCGGCATGCCGGGTAAAGTGGCGCTGGGCGCGCTCGCGGTGGCAGGAATAGTGCTGACGCGTCTGATAACCCGCCGGAAACCGTAATCAGCGCAGCGCGCTACGGTGCGTCCAGAACCAGCGATAGCCGTAGCCGCCAAGGCTGAGCTCAACGGTTTTACCGCAAATCAGCGCGTCATCGTAGCGCTTGTCCTCGAGACAGGCGGTCCAGGTGGCGTTGCGGATCCCTTTTGCGGTGAACTGCACCGGCTGGTCGCTAAAGTTGACGAAGGTCAGGATGCTGCGCTCGTCGGTCTCGTAATAGATGCCCAGCACTGCGTCATTATCGATTGTGATAAGTCGAAAAGGCGCAACGGCAATTTCGGGGAACTCCGAGCGGGTATTGGCAATATCGATTATCCGGTGCAGGAGCGAGTTGTGGTGAAGGAGCGAATCGGCGACGTTGACTTTCTGATAGCGGTAAGGGCCATGGTCGATAATTGGGGCGATAAATTTTTCAGGGTCGGCCGCGGAGAAACCGCCCCCTTGTGACCCCGCCCACTGCATCGGGGTGCGAACGGCGTAGCGCTCCTCCAGCTCCAGGTCGTCACCCATACCTATCTCGTCGCCGTAGCGCATCACCGGGACACCCGGCAGGGAAAACAGCACCGCGTGACAGAACGCCAGCCGCTTCCGATCGCCATTAAGCATCGGCGCCAGGCGGCGGCGGATCCCGCGCTGATAGACGTTCATCTCCTCATCAGGGGCGAAGGTATCGAGGACAAACTGTTTGTCTTTCTGGCTGATGCCTTCCAGATCCAGCTCGTCGTGATTGCGCAGCCAGTTGGCAAAACAGCAGGCATCAGGCGGGACGATCGTCTTCTTCACCGCGTTGTGCAGCGGGCGAGCGCTTTTGCGGGCCAGGCTGACGTAGAAATACTTGTTGAGCCAGAAATTCAGCACCAGATTCAGGCGGTCATTATTGCCAAAGTAGTCCTGATAGGCCTCTACCTCGACGTCCACCTCACCCAGCAGGATCGCGTCCGGATTCCGCTGTTCGATAAGACGGCGCATATGCTCGAGGATCCACAGGCCCTTTTTTTCATCACCGTTTCCCGCCTGCGTGGTCAGGTGGGAGGCGGCATCGAGGCGAAACCCCGACACGCCCAGCTTGAGCCAGAAGAGGATGATATTCTCAATCTCTTTCAGCACCGCGGGCGAGGTGAGGTTCAGATCCGGCTCGTGGCGATAAAACATGTGCCGGTAGTATTGTCCCGCCTCGTCGTCCCAGCTCCAGATGCTCTTCTCCACGCCGGGGAACATGGGGGGCGTATCGTCCTCGTCGTTATCCGACCAGAGGTAATAATCACGATAGGGTGACGCCGGGTTGCGGCGCGCCTGCTGGAACCAGGGATGTGCGTCCGACGTGTGCTGGATCAGCAGCTCGATAATCACCTGCATGCCAAGCTCGCGGGCCTGTTCGATAAAGGCGATGATATCGGCCAGTTTTCCGAAGCGGGGGTCCACCTGAAGATGGTCGCTGACGTCATAGCCTTCATCGAGAAAAGGGGTCAGGTAAAACGGGGTGATCCAGATGACCGTCGCCCCCATCCGGCGAATGTAGCGCAGCTTCGCCGCGATCCCGGCGATGTCCCCGCAGCCATCGCCGTTCAAATCATAAAATAGCGCGGTATCAATCTGATAAATGATGGCTCGTGTATGCCAGTCCGTCATAGCGTTCCTCAGTGATAGCCTTCAGTATCCGAAACTTTTCCCCGAAAGACGTAGTAGCTCCAGGCGGTGTACACCAGGATCACCGGAATAATCAGTAATGTTCCTACCAGCATAAACAGCTGGCTGGCAGGCGGGGCCGCGGCTTCCCACAGGGTGATGCGCGGCGGAATAATGTTCGGCCAGAGGCTGATGCCGAGCCCGCTAAACCCGAGGAAAATAAGCCCTAGCGTCAGCAGGAAAGGGCGAGAGTGGCTGTCCGGATTGCGGGTCAGGCGCCAGATCAGCACGCTGAAAAGCCCGACCAGCAGAGGAACCGGCAGGAACCAGAAGAAGTTGGGCAAGGTAAACCAGCGGTCGGCCACGTACTGCCAGCCGAGCGGCGTCCAGATGCTGACTACCGCGATAACCACCATCAGGGCCAGCAGCACGTGGCGGGTCAGCTCGCGCATGCGGACCTGCAGCGCGCCTTCGCTTTTCATAATGAGCCAGGTGGTGCCCAGCAGCGTGTAGGCGACGACCAGTCCGATGCCGCAGAAGAGGTTGAAGGGGGTGAGCCAGTCCAGCGCAGAGCCGACAAAACGTCGGCCCTCCACGTCAAAGCCGTTGATCACGGCCCCCACCACCACGCCCTGGCTGAAGGTGGCAAGCAGGGAGCCGCCGGCAAAGGAGTAGTCCCAGAATTTGCGGTGCGACGGCGTGGCTTTGAAGCGGAACTCGAAGGCGACGCCGCGAAAGATGAGACCGATCAGCATCGCGGTGAGTGGGATCGTCAGCGCATCAATAATGACCGCATAAGCCAGCGGAAACGCGCCGAACAGCCCCGCGCCGCCGAGTACCAGCCAGGTTTCGTTGCCGTCCCAGACGGGCGCCACGCTGTTGACCATCACATCACGCTCTTTCGCATCGCCCACGAAGTTAAACAGCAGACCGATGCCCAAATCAAAGCCATCCATGATGATGTACATCAGCGTGGCAAAGACGATGATGGCAAACCAGATAACAGAGATATCGACGCCCATCAGATTCTCTCCTCTTCCGGAACAGATTCAGCGGCAGACAGCGGACGGGCAGGCGTGCCCGAGGTGTTTGAGGTCAGCGTATCGACAGGCTGCGGACCTTTCTTAATCAGCCGGATGAGGTAAACATAGCCCACGCCAAACACGGATGAATAGACAACGAAGAACGCCAGCAGGCTGATGCTCATCTGTAGGGTGCTGTGCAGCGATACCGCGTCGATGGTGCGCAGATAACCATAGACCACCCACGGCTGTCGGCCCACTTCGGTGGTCACCCAGCCGGCGAGCAGCGCCAGCAGCCCGGCAGGCCCCATGCAGAGGGCAAACCAGTGGAACGGGCGCGAATGGTAAAGCCGATGACGATAGCGTAGCCAGACGCTAACCAGGCCGAGAGTTATCATCAGCAGCCCCATCCCGACCATCACGCGGAACGACCAGAAAACGATGGTCGAATTTGGCCGATCCTCTTTCGGAAAGTCTTTCAGCGCGGGGACCTGTTTGTCCAGGCTGTGCGTCAGGATAAGGCTGCCGAGCGCGGGGATCTCCAGTCCGTATTTGGTGCGCTCCTCCTCCATATCCGGCAGGCCAAACAGCAGCAGCGGGGTGGCCTCGCCGGGGGGATTTTCCCAGTGTCCCTCAATGGCGGCAATTTTGGCCGGCTGATGCTCAAGCGTGTTCAGGCCGTGCATATCGCCCACCACCGCCTGAATGGGTGCGACCAGCAGCGCCATCCACATCGCCATGGAAAACATGGTGCGGACGGCAGGCGTATCGTTACCGCGCAGCAGATGCCATGCCCCCGATGCCCCGATAAACAGCGCACTGCTGAGAAACGCGGCGATAGCCATATGGATAAGGCGGTAAGGGAAGGAGGGGTTAAAGATGATGGCCAGCCAGTCCTGCGGGATCACCTGCCCGTTTTCGATAGTGAAACCCTGCGGCGTATGCATCCAGCTGTTGGAGGCGAGGATCCAGAAGGTCGACATCAGCGTGCCGAGCGCTACCATGCAGGTTGAAAAGAAGTGCAGGCCGGGACCGACCTTATTCCAGCCGAACATCATGACGCCGAGGAAACCGGCCTCCAGGAAGAAGGCGGTTAAGACCTCATAGGTCAGAAGCGGGCCGGTAATACTGCCCGCGAACTGGGAGAACCCGCTCCAGTTGGTGCCAAACTGGTACGCCATCACCAGCCCGGAAACGACGCCCATGCCGAAGTTAACGGCAAATATCTTGAGCCAGAAATGGTATAGCGATCGCCAGACGTCGTTTTTGGTGCGCAGCCACATGCCCTCCAGCACCACCAGATAGCTGGCAAGGCCGATGGTGATCGCGGGAAACATGATGTGGAACGAGACGGTAAAAGCGAACTGAATTCTTGCCAGATGAAATGCATCGAGTTCGAACATGGTCCGTACCTCTGAAACGATGGGGCACGCGAATTGCCGGGCAGTTCAGGGCTGCCCGGCAAACCGATTACGGTTTAGTCTTACCGGCACCCAGCTCGGCACCGGTCAGCGGGTCGGAATGTGGATCGGATTTCGTGCGGGCAGACATCGCCTTGACCAGGGTTGCCTGCTCGGTTGTGAGCGTGACGCTGGCACTGCCATCGCCGCCATCCACCGCAGGCTGGGGGAACTCAACGTAATCGAAGTGTTTATCGCTGTTCCAGCTTCCGCGAACCTCTCCACCTTCAGACATATTGTAGTACTTGTTGGTGAATTCCTCGATTGGCGGCAGTTTCCCCGGTGGGAAGTTATTACGGATGGACTGCAGAGCCTTCTCAAAGGAGAGCTGATGCGCCGCCTCACGCGTCATCAGAAACGCCAGCGCGTCCTTTACGCCGGGATCGTCGGTCACGTTGATCAGCCGTTCATAGATGATTTTCGCTCTGGCCTCGGCCGCCACGTTTGAGCGCAGGTCCGCCGTCGGCTCCCCGATGGTATCGACGTAGGCCGCGGTCCAGGGTACGCCCGCAGAGTTAGTGAGCGGGGTACCGCCGCCATAGAGCAGGGAGGTGATGTGGCTGTCATTCCCGTTTTCGGTCATGGAGCGATACAGCTCGGCCTCATTTTCCACCCCTTCCGCCAGCGCGCCCTTGGCACCTTTATTCAGCATTCCGACCAGGGTACCGATGATTTCGAGGTGGCTTAACTCCTCGGTGGCGATATCCATCAGCATATCCTTGCGGCCCGGATCGTCATCGCTCAACCCTTGCGTAAAGTAGCGGCAGGCGGCGGCCAGTTCGCCCTGCGGCCCGCCAAACTGTTCCAGTAAAAGGTTGGCAAGGCCAGGGTTGGGTTCGGCGACGCGAACCGTGTATTGCAGCTGTTTGACGTGTCGAAACATAGGCACTCTCCTGTGGATTATTTTTTCGCTTCGACACCCGATGCGTCTGAACGCAGCAGGAACTGTTCCGTCGTTTGCGGGATATGGCGAATCAGCCAGTCGGCCATTTCACGTTCTTCAGCAAGAATCGTCTCGATAGCGGGGACCGAGGCGACATCGCCTGCTTTTTTCGCCGCCGCGAGCAGGGAGGTATAGCAGGCGATTTCAAACTGTTCGAAAACATAGCCGCTGATCGAGCCCTTCACGATTTCGTCTGAAGGGAACATGCCGCCGATGGATTGCCCCAGCGCCGCCATTTTGCTCATCGAGTCTTTTAAGACCGAACGAGAAATATCATTACGGTCGAGGATTTCCTCCAGCAATGTGATTTGCCGTTTTGTCTCATTAATATGCTGTTCAATTCTGGCGCGAACATCAGGATAATTATCGATACGGCTGGCCATGGATTCCAGCATAGATTCGGCTTGCTTTTCCATCGCATGGGCATCGCGTAGCCAGTCATGGTAGTGTTCTACGTGATTCATCATTGTATCCTCATTAGGAGGGTTCGCTTATTTGGTCTCACTTTCAGCAGCCTGATCGGCACGCGCGGCACTGTAGCCAGATAAATGGCCGACAATATTGGCGTAAATACTGATGATAATGACCCACAGCACGCTGTTCTTCCACCATATTACGGAAGGGGTGGCGAGAATGAACCATATTATGGCTGCCGTTAAATGGCACCGTTTAATTGTCCTGGGACTGATGCTCATTTTATTTAACCTGTATTATTGCGTCATTTCTGCGCTTTTTGGTTAATATTTCCAACGGCCAGGTCGGTGAGTTTAAGGTCGGTCTCTTTTTCTTCTTCCAGGGTTTCGGCAAGAAGTTTAACGGCTTTTTTATAGCCCAGTTGTTCTGCTAATGTGGCAAGGGTACCGTAGCTGGCTATTTCGTAATGCTCAACTTTTTGTGCAGCAGCAATTAACGCGGCATCACGCACCTCGTTTTTTTCCGTGCTTTCGATGACTTCGTTGGCTTCTTCAATTAAGCCTTCCATCGCCACGCACTTCATGCGTTTGATCTTAATACCGTCTTCCTGCTCGACGATCTGGTCAATACGTTCAATCTGACCCTGCGTTTCCTCAAGGTGTGCGGTAAAAGCGGCGCTCAGCTTCTCGCTGGACGCGGCGCGGGCGAGCTTGCTCAGCGCGCGGGTAAGCTGCTTTTCTGCGCTGTAGGTATCCGACAGAAGATGAATAAATACATCCTCAACACTTTTCATATTCATAATAATTACGCTCCGGTAAAATAATGAAAGGGTACTGCGAGCTTTTCAGCCCGCAGCATGCTCTCTGGTTTTATTAAAAGAGTTTTAAATAAGATCAGGAGTTATCAGATTTACGGCCTCCGCCGTGACTGTTCTGTCCCCCTTTCTTACCCGCTTCAGATGCGCGTTGCGGATCGTTTTTAAAATTACCACCGCTGTGCTGGCCACCTTTACGTCCAGCTTCTGATGCTTTTTCACGGTCTTCAGCGAAATTACCGGAACCACCACGATGCTCTGCCATATTAAACCTCATAGTCATATATTGGTTATGTCAGTACGATACGAAAATATTTCCGTATCACTCGTCGTTCGAGTAATAACTCTAGTCGCTGTACGTCATCCGTCAAATGCGTTTTGCTATTTGCGGTTGCGTTATTTTTAAGTATTTGTAAATTTGCGCTTCGCTTAAAATGGAAATATGGATAGGCAGGAATGACTTGTAAACGACCATTCGGATTAATCCTAACTTAGAGCTAAAAATTTGAAAGGTGAGGATAAAAATAATGGCATGCTCAAATTGATTAATTTGCAGTCAGGAGAAAAACAAAAAATACTCCTTTATAGCTAGAAAGCGGAACCCTAAATAATTATAAGGAAAATCCTGGATAATAGCGTTCAGGTCGAAAGGGCGGTTCCGTTCGGGGGCCAGTAGCACACGGTTTGACCACTGTCGTCTTAAGATCACAAATCAGAAATTCTTCCCCCCGGAAGGAACGGGTTTCTCTACACTCCAGGTAATATTCACTGGAGGCATGACATCATGGCGAACACCATCACGGCTGATGACATTCGGGAACACTTTTCGCAGGCTATGTCGGCGATGTACCAGCAGGAAGTTCCGCAGTACGGCACCTTGCTCGAACTGGTTGCGGACGTAAACCTGGCGGTTCTGGAAAATAATCCACTATTACATGAACAACTGGCTAACGCCGATGAGCTTGCGCGCCTGAACGTTGAGCGTCACGGGGCGATCCGCGTCGGCACGGCACAGGAACTTTCAACCCTGCGCCGTATGTTTGCCATTATGGGCATGTACCCGGTCAGCTATTACGATCTCTCTCAGGCGGGGGTACCGGTCCACTCAACGGCGTTTCGCCCAATCGATGATGCGGCGCTGTGTCGAAATCCGTTTCGTATCTTTACCTCGCTGCTGCGCCTTGAGCTGATTGAAAACGTCGCGCTGCGCGAACGTGCCGCAGAGATCCTCTCTCACCGGAACATCTTTACCCCCCGCTGTCTGGAACTGATCGACCTCCACGAGTCGGAAGGGCACTTTACTGACGCACAGGCCCACGAGTTTGTACAGGAAGCGTTGGAAACCTTCCGCTGGCACCGCCATGCGACGGTCGATCAGGAGACCTATCTGGCCCTGAGCAACGAGCATCGCCTGATTGCCGACGTGGTCTGCTTCCCGGGCTGCCATATTAATCACCTCACGCCGCGCACGCTGGATATTGACCGGGTGCAGGAGCTGATGCCGAAGTACGGTATCGAGCCAAAAATTCTGATTGAAGGCCCGCCGCGTCGCGAGGTACCCGTCTTACTGCGTCAAACCAGCTTTAAGGCACTGGAAGAGCCGGTGCTGTTTGCCGGGGAACATAAGGGCACCCACACCGCGCGCTTCGGTGAGATTGAGCAGCGCGGCGTGGCGCTGACGCCGAAAGGCCGGGAACTGTACGATAGCCTTCTCGCCCAGGCCGGTACCGGCAAAGATAACCTCACGCACCAGCTGCATTTGCGGGAGATCTTTGGCGCTTTCCCGGACAGCGAGCTGTTAATGCGCCGTCAGGAGCTGGCCTATTTCCGCTACCGTCTGACGCCTGCGGGTGAAGCGCATCGCCACGCGTTCCGGCCGGGAGACGATCCGCAGCCGCTGATTGAGCGCGGATGGGTGGTTGCCCAGCCGATCACCTACGAAGATTTCCTCCCGGTCAGCGCTGCGGGGATTTTCCAGTCTAATCTCGGGAACGAAACCCAGGCCCGCAGCCACGGTAACGCCAGCCGCGATGCGTTTGAAGACGCGCTGGGCTGTCCGGTGTATGACGAGTTTGCGCTCTATCAGGAGGCTGAAACCCGCAGCAAACAGCGTTGCGGTTTGTTCTGAAATCGTTACTCTGCTGGGGTGTGATGGAAAAAATAAGGTCGTTATGCAAAATCCTTCCGCCCCTGTGGTTGAAACGCGCCAGGGCGCACTGTCTGGTTTAACCGATGAAAATGTCCACGTCTGGTACGGTATTCCCTACGCCGCACCGCCCGTGGGGGAGTGGCGCTGGCGCTCTCCTCGACCGCCTGAACGCTGGGATGGCCTGCGCGAGGCTACGGCTTTCTCGCCCTCAAGCTGGCAAAGCAGCGAGTATTGTCAGGAGTTAGGCGGCGGCGATCCGGGCCAGTTTTCCGAAGATTGTCTCTACCTTAACGTCTGGTCCCCCAAAGAGCGCACCGGGGCGCTTCCGGTTATGGTCTGGCTGCACGGGGGTGGGTTTACGATTGGTGCCGGAGGCCTGCCGCCGTATAACGGCAAAGCGCTGGCCACGCGCGGCGTGGTTGTCGTGACGATCAACTACCGTCTCGGTCATCTCGGCTTTTTCGCCCATCCCGCGCTGGAAGGCGAGGAAGGGCGCGTGGTGCATAATTTTGCCCTGCTGGATCAAATCGCCGCCCTCGAATGGGTGCGGGAGAACATCGCCGGGTTTGGCGGCGATCCAGACAATGTGATCCTGTTTGGTGAATCTGCCGGCGCGCGCAGCGTGCTCTCTCTGCTGGCCTCGCCGCTGGCAGCAGGATTATTCCATAAGGCGATAGTGCAAAGCGGATACACCTTGCCGGACACGCCGCGTGAACAGGCGCTGCAAAAAGGGGAGGCGCTGGCCGCCCATTTTGGCCTGGAGAAGGCGACTGCTGAGCAGCTGCGCGCCATTCCGCCGGAGGCGTTCTGGCCGTTAACCGCACCGCTGAACGTCGCCCCGGCGCCCATCGTCGGGGATTGCGTTCTGCCCGAAGCCATGCTGGACATCTTTTTTGCCGCCCGTCAGCATCCCGTGCCGGTGATGATTGGCTCCAACAGCGATGAAGCCAGCGTGATGGCAGTGTTTGGCATCGATCTCGCGGGGCAAATTCAGAAGCTTCGCCGGGAGCGTCGCTTCGGGCTGGGGCTGATTAAGCTGCTCTATCCGGGCGTGAAAGGCGATGAAGAGTTGGGCAGACAGGTGTGCCGCGACATGGCGTTCACCACGATGGGCTATGTGGTGATGCAGGCTCAGCAGCGCGTGGGTGGATTGTGCTGGCGTTACTGGTTTGACTATGTCGCCGAGGCGGAACATGGCACCTATATCAACGGCGCCTGGCACGGCAACGAAGTGCCCTACGTCTTCGATACCCTCGGCCAGGTGGAGCCTTCACGCCAGTATGTCAACGAACGGGATCTGCAGTTTGCAGCCCAGGTGGCGGATTACTGGGTGAGCTTCGCGCGATACGCAGGGCTTCGCGACACCCTGCCCGGGCCGACGCACTGGCCCGCGTGTCGCAAAGGGCGGGACGTTCTGTTACGTATTGGTGTGAATAAACATGCAGCTTTTAGGCTTGAAAACCGCTTTATGCGCGCCCGCATGAGCCTCTTCAAACGGGTGATGAAGCACCACGTCAGCCTCGATTAAGCAAACAGGCGCGAAACGCCGCCAGTCCATTTTCCTCGCCTGGCGTTTCGCGCAGCACCAGCCGGTAGCTTGCGCCGGTTTTTATGCTGGTTTCATAGGGCCGTAGCAGCCTTCCCGCGCGGACATCTTCTTCCACCAGCGTTTCGTCGGCGATGGCAACGCCCAGCCCCTGAATGGCGGCCGTAATGGCGAGGTCCATCGTGTCGAAGTGTTGATTTTTGTGCATGACAAAGCCCGGACCTTCCTGTTTCGTCAGCCACAGCGACCAGTCTGTCTTATCCCTTGTGGGGTGCAGGAACGTCAGCGAGCCCAGCGCTGCTCCTGCCCGAACCGGGCTTATCACCGGGGTGAGCGCCTCTTCGAACAGCAGATCGCCTGCACTCATGTGCGTGCCGAACACGATGGCCGCGTCGTAAGATTCGGTTTTGAAATTGACGTTGTGATCGGTGGTGGTGGTCAGCGCAATTTGCAGATCCGGATGCTCGCGCTCCACCTCCAGCAGGCGCGGCACCAGCCAGCGCATGGCGCAGGTGGGGGACTTGAGTCGGATCACGGTGTGCTGGCTGCGGGCCTGGTCGGCCACGGACAGCAGTTGCTCGAAAGCGGACTGCAGCTCCGGAAGCAGAGCGCTGCCCTGCGGTGAGAGGCGCAGTCCGCGCGCGTGGCGTTCAAAAAGCGGAAAGCCAAACCACGCCTCAAGGGAGGCAATCTTGCGGCTCACGGCCCCCTGCGTCAGACACAGTTCTGCGGCGGCATGGGTCAGATTCAGGTGACGCGCGGTGACTAAAAATGCGTCGATGGCGTTAAGCGGGAGCGAACGGCGCGACATGGAAAATCCTCAGCTATGCATTTTTCTCATGGCTATTATGACAACAATTCGATTGTCCCGACAGCACAGATGTTGTTTGAATAGTTATGCAATGTCCATGAGAAGGGAAAGAGGATGACTTTACGAACGCCTGTGCAAACGCGCTCCAAACTGCCCGATGTGGGCACCACCATTTTTACCGTTATCGGCCAGCTCTCGGCGCAGCATAACGCGATTAACCTTTCTCAGGGCGCACCGAATTTTTCCTGCGACCCGAAGCTGATTGCGGGCGTCACCCGCGCAATGGAGGCGGGGCATAACCAGTATGCGTCAATGACCGGCCTGCAGCCGCTAAAAGAACGTATTGCCGATAAAATTGCCACGCTCTACGGCACGCGGTATGACCCTGCCAGCGAGGTGCTGGTGACCGCCAGCGCCAGCGAAGGGCTCTATTCGGCAATAAGCGGGCTGGTGCATCCAGGTGATGAGGTGATCTACTTTGAGCCGTCATTTGATAGCTACGCGCCGATTGTCCGTCTGCAGGGGGCAACGCCGATTGCCATCAAGCTCACCGTGCCGGATTTTGCCGTCAACTGGGATGAGGTTCGCGCCGCGATCACCCCGCGCACGCGCATGATTATCATCAATACGCCGCACAACCCGAGCGGTCAGGTTTTCTCCGCCAATGACCTGCAGCAGCTGGCGGCCCTGACGCGCAATACCGACATCATTATTTTGTCTGACGAAGTGTACGAACACGTCGTTTTTGATGGTGAACCGCACCACGGGATGGCCACGCACCCGCAGCTGGCGGAGCGTAGCGTGATTATTTCCTCTTTCGGAAAAACCTATCACGTCACCGGGTGGCGCGTGGGTTACTGTGTTGCACCGGCGGTGCTGATGGACGAGATTTGTAAAGTTCATCAATTTTTAATGTTTTCTGCCGATACGCCAATGCAGCACGCGTTTGCTGAGCATATGGTCGACCCGCAAACCTGGCTGTCGCTGTCGGCGTTTTACCAGCGCAAGCGCGATCTGCTGCAGAGTCTGCTGGCCGATTCGCCGTTTACGCTGCTGCCCAGCGCCGGATCGTTCTTCATGCTGGCGGACTACAGCCAGTTCAGCGACGAGCGCGACAGCGAGCTGGTGAAACGGCTGATCGTCGAGTACGGTGTTGCCACCATTCCGCTGTCGGCGTTTTATGCGGACGGTACGGATAATAAATTGATTCGTCTCTCTTTTGCGAAAGATGAGGCGACGTTACGGGCAGGTGCCCAGGCCCTGTGTCGGGTTAAACCACGCTAAGGAGTATGAGATGAAATTACGCGCGCTAGTTGTCGGCATGGGATTGCTGTGTACCTTTTCCTCCTTCGCGGCGTCCGAGCTGCGTTACGGTCTGGAAGCAGAATATCCGCCGTTTGAAAGCCGCAATGCGGCAGGCGAGCTGGAAGGGTTTGACGTTGAGCTGGGGAATGCCATCTGCAAAGCGGCAGCGCTGAAGTGCAGCTGGGTGGAAACCTCATTTGATGCGCTGATCCCGGGGCTGGTGGCGAAGAAATTCGACGCCATCAACTCGGCGATGAACATTACCGAGCAGCGCCGCAAGAGCATTGATTTTACCCAGCCAATTTACCGTATTCCGTCACAGCTGGTCGGCAAGGCCGGTACGGCGGTTGAGGCGACGCCTGAAGGGCTGAAGGGCAAAACCATCGGCGTGCTGCAGGGTTCCATTCAGGAAACCTATGCCAAAGAGCACTGGGAAAAGCAGGGTGTCACCGTGGTGTCTTATAAAGATCAGAATATGGCCTGGGGCGATCTGCTGAATGGCCGTATCGACGCCTCGCTGGTCATGTCCGCGGCCGGGCAGGCAGGTTTCCTCAGCAAGCCGCAGGGGAAAGGGTTTGGCTTCATCGGCAAGCCGGTGTCTGACGACACTATCCTCGGCAGTGGGATCGGTTTTGGGTTGCGTAAGGGTGACGAGGCTACCAAAAAGCAGCTTGATGCCGCAATTGATAAAGTACGTGCCGACGGCACGATCGCTAAACTCGCTGATAAGTACTTCCCGGGTATCGATGTCAGCGTAAAATAACCGCCTCATTGGCCCCGGCGAACGATGTCGCGCCGGGGCATTTTTATACACATTTTCCAGGCTTTCTTTACACCACTTTCGGGCCGTTCTGGTCGACAGAAAATATTTCTCACTTTGTTCAGATAATCACCGGCCAACAATTGGATTCTTAACCATTTTTGTTTAGGCTGTGCGTTCTTTCTTGCCGTCATTTCGCCGAGCGCGGAACACATTCACACGACCATAAGGACGTTTTTCCAGGCATGAATCGCAGACGTTTTCTAAAAGGCTCGCTGGCAGTGGCAGCCCTGAGCGGCACATCCGGCCTTGCTTCCCTGTTTTCCAAAGCGGCATACGCTGCCGACTCTGACATTGCTGACGGCCAGAGCCGTCGTTTTGACTTCTCCGTACTGCAATCCATGGCGCATGACCTGGCGAAAACCCCGTGGGGTGGCGCGCCGCGTCCGCTGCCGGAGACGCTGGCGACGATGACGCCGCAGGCGTACAACGCCATCCGCTACGATGAAAAACAGTCACTGTGGAACAACATTGAAGGGCGTCAGCTGGACGTGCAGTTCTTCCATATGGGAATGGGGTTCCGCCGTCGCGTGCGGATGTTCTCGCTGGACCAGTCCACCTCTATGGCGCGCGAGATCCACTTCCGTCCGGAGCTGTTCAGCTACAGCGAAACGGGTGTGGATACCAAACAGCTGGAAGGGCAAAGCGATCTCGGCTTTGCGGGCTTCCGCGCCTTTAAGGCCCCTGAACTGGCGCGTCGCGATATCGTCTCTTTCCTGGGCGCGAGCTATTTCCGCGCAGTGGATGACACTTACCAGTACGGCCTTTCTGCCCGCGGTCTGGCGATAGACACCTTTACCGACACGCCGGAAGAGTTCCCGGACTTTACCTCCTTCTGGTTTGAGACCGTTAAGCCCGGCGACACGACCTTTACCGTCTATACGTTGCTCGACAGCCCGAGCATTACCGGCGCCTATAAGTTCGTGATCCACTGCGAGAAGAGCCAGGTGATCATGGAGGTGGAAAACCATCTCTACGCGCGGAAGGATATCAAGCAGCTCGGCATCGCACCGATGACCAGCATGTTCAGCTGCGGCAATAACGAACGCCGCATGTGCGACACCATTCATCCGCAAATTCATGACTCCGACCGCCTGGCAATGTGGCGCGGCAACGGGGAGTGGATCTGTCGTCCGCTGAACAACCCGCAGAAGCTGCAGTTCAATGCCTATATGGACAAAAACCCGAAAGGGTTCGGCCTGCTGCAGCTCGATCGCGATTTCTCGCACTATCAGGACGTGATGGGCTGGTATAACAAACGCCCGAGCCTGTGGGTTGAACCGCGTAACGACTGGGGTAAAGGCGCGGTTGGCCTGATGGAGATCCCGACCACCGGTGAAACGCTGGATAACGTGGTCTGCTTCTGGCAGCCGGAAAAAGCCGTCAAAGCGGGCGACGAGCTGGACTTCAAATATCGCCTCTACTGGAGCGCGATGCCGCCGGTGCGCTCCCCGCTGGCCAACGTCTATGCCACCCGTACCGGCATGGGCGGCTTCCCGGAAGGCTGGGCACCGGGCGAAAACTACCCGAAAGTGTGGGCCCGTCGCTTTGCCATCGACTTCGTCGGCGGCGACCTGAAGGCCGCTGCGCCAAAAGGCATCGAGCCGGTGATCACGCTCTCCAGCGGTGAAGCGAAGCAGGTGGAGATCCTCTACGTTGAGCCGTTTGACGGCTACCGCATTCTGTTTGACTGGTACCCAACGTCGGATTCGACGGAGCCGGTGGATATGCGCCTGTTCCTGCGCTGCCAGGGCGACGCCATCAGCGAAACCTGGCTGTACCAGTATTTCCCACCGGCGCCGGATAAACGTCAGTATGTTGACGACCGGGTAATGCGTTAGTCCTTGTGGGATTGTGCCGGGTGGCGGCTTCGCCTTACCCGGCCTGTGTTTCGATACTGTAGGCCGGGTAAGCGCTAGCGCCACCCGGCAATTGAGAGGCACCATGTCTTCAGAAATCATCCCCGTTACCCACGATATCGAACTTCGCGCCGTCGAAGAACGCTACGCCACCGACCTGCACAATCTCGTCGTCAAAAACAGAGCCTTTCTGCAAACCGCCTTTGACTGGGCGCAGCACGTGGGCAGCGAAGAGGATACCCGCCGTAACGTGCAGAGTAACCAGATGCTGCACCAGCGCGGCTACGCCAAAATGTTTTTGATCTTCAAGGATGGTGCGCTGGTTGGCGTGCTGTCGTTTAACACGATTGAACCGACCAACAAAACTGGCTACATCGGCTACTGGCTGGATGAAGACCACCAAGGGCAGGGCATTCTCTCCCGGTCTCTGCAGGCTTTTATGCGCTACTACGTCGAACGCGGTGAGATCCGCCGTTTTGTGATCAAGTGTCGGGTGGCGAATCACCACAGTAACAGCGTTGCCGTGCGCAACGGTTTTACGCTGGAAGGGTGCCTGCGGGAAGCGGAATACCTGAATGGCCGCTTTGACGATGTGAATATCTACGGCAGGATCTATACCCTATAACGCACCCAGCAGCGGCGTGCGGGTGATGCGCTGGTCGCCGTTAATCACTTTTTCGCCGCGCAGGTGAATGCTCTCGCCGGCAAACGCTTCAATGACCGCGTTATCGGTGATTTCAACCCGGTGCTCGATGAGCACATCGCCGCTGATGCGCGCGCGTCCCTGGATCACCACTTTGTCATCCAGCATGATCGGCCCGCCGCGCAGCCAGGCCTGACCGCCAATCAGGACGTGGTGCTTGATGATGCAGTTTCCTTCCACCACGGCATTCTCCGCAATCTGCGAGCTGTAGCGCACCGTCGGAATGGCATCGTCGTCAAAACCGGCAATCACGCGGGCGTTACCATAGACCTTTGCGCAGTCGCACACCCAGACGTTATTCAGGTCGTTACCCTCGAGGATCGCGTTGTCGAAGACTTCGGCCCGGTGCTCAACAAAGGCAAAATTAACCATTGCCTCACCGTAGATTTGCGCCTGGTGCACAATCCGCGACTGGCTCACCGTCGCCTTGTCGTAGATTTGCAGGATCTGTTCATGGTCCGGCGTCAGCCCTTTGGCGGCAATGACCACGCTGTGATGCAGCACGCGCGCTTCGCCGTAGATATGACACTCGCCCCGTACGCAGGAATGCTGAATGGTGACGTTGTCACTTATACGCGCCCCGTGGCTGACCTCCGCGCCGTCCAGCCAGCAGCTGTCGCCGATATGCGCGTCATGGCTGATGATGCATGGAAGGGTAAGGCGCGCGTTGCCGGACACGGTTGCACCCGCGAACACCACGCTGTTTTCGTCGTAGATCCAGCAGTCGCCATCCTGCGCGAGGGCGTGCTCATCGTCAATCCAGCCGCCTTTCGTGCCGGCCGTCACGTCGTTAAAGTCCGCCGTAGCGACGATCTGCCGCAACGTCGCAGAGTGGGTGGTTTCGCCGTTTTTCCATTGCCAGAGGCGGGTTTCATCGCTGAGCCGGTATTTTTTCATCGTTTGATCTCTGGTATGCGTCTTCACTAAACGTAGCAAATTTTTCGGTTTTAGAACGGCTGGCAACCAGACGGTAAACGCCTTAAAATGGCATGTAAAATGCACTTTAACTTTATGCGAACGCAGGAAAAACAATGACCGTCGATGAGAATTACTTCACAGAGAAATATGGCTTAACCCGTACCCATTCAGAGGTGCTGTACAGCGCGGAGATTGTGAAGCCCGGTAAAACGCTCGATCTGGGCTGCGGCAACGGCCGTAACAGCCTGTACCTTGCGGCCAACGGGTACGACGTGACCGCATGGGACAAGAACCCGATGAGCATCGACAATATCGAGCGCATCAAAGCGGAAGAAGGGATCGCTAATCTGCATACCGCGATTAAGGATCTGAACAACCTGAGCTTTGACGGCGAGTACGATTTCATTCTCTCCACCGTGGTGCTGATGTTCCTGGAGTCAAAAACCATCCCGGGCCTTATTGCCAACATGCAGCGCTGCACGACGCCGGGGGGTTACAACCTGATCGTTGCCGCCATGGATACGGCGGATTACCCGTGCACCGTCGGCTTCCCGTTTGCGTTTAAAAGCGGTGAGCTGAGCAACTACTACGAAGGCTGGGAGTTGCTCAAATACAACGAAGACGTTGGCGAACTGCACCGTACCGATGAAAACGGCAACCGCATCAAGCTGCGCTTTGCCACAATGCTGGCGCGCAAGCCCGCTTAACGGGCGGCCAGCAGGCAGATCTGCAGCGCAGTCTTGTAAGACGCCTCGAACGACGACAGCGGCAGGAATTCAAACTTCGAGTGGAAGTTATGCGCCCCGGTGAAGAAGTTCGGGGTGAGTAGCCCTTTAGCCGAGAGCGCCGCGCCGTCGGTGCCGCCGCGCATCGGCGTTGGTTTTGGCGTAATGCCGAGCGATTCCATTGCCTCGAACATCAGATCGATGGCGCGCCGGTCTTCGCCAATCGCATTGCTGATATTGCTGTAGGTATCTTCAATGCGATAGTCCACTCTGGCCGTTGGATGTTGGGCGGCAATCAGCGCGGCCACGTCGGCAATCTGCTGCTTGCGCGCGGCAAAGCTGTCCTTGTCAAAGTCGCGGATATTGGCCTTAAGAACGGCCTCGTTCTGTCCGGCCTGAATGCCGTTAAACCAGATATAGCCTTCACGCCCCTCGGTGCACTCCGGCGTTTGCTGGCGGTCAAAATGGCTAATGTAATCAGTCGCCATCAGCAGGGGATTCACCAGCACGCCTTTGGCGGACATCGGGTGCGCCGTCACGCCGGTAAAACGGATTTCCGCGGCTGCCGCATTAAAGTTCTCGTAGACAATTTCCCCCAGCTCGCAGCAGTCGATGGTCCAGGCAAAGTCGACGTCAAAGCGCGTAAGATCCAGCGCCTTGGCACCGTTCAGGCCGATCTCTTCGTCAGGCACAAACGCCACGACGATATCGCCATGCCGATGCTCCGCCGTCAGGTTTTCCAGCACCGTCATGACCACCGTGACCGCCGATTTATTATCCGCGCCCAATACGCTGGTTCCGTCGCTGAAAATAATCTCCTCATTTGGATAAGCCAGAATTTCAGGATGCTCTTTAACCCGCAGCCAGATGTCTTTCTCTTTATTCAGACAGAGATCTTCACCGGTAAAGGTTAATATTTGTGGATGAATATCCGGTGACAGTCCCACGTCGACGGTATCGATATGGGTAATAAAGCCGATGCGCGGCGCACCGGGCACGTTGCCTTTTTTAACCGCCGTCACCGTGGCGAATTCATCAATCACAATATCGTCTAACCCCATTTGTGCCAGCTCCTGCGCCAGCTCCCGCGCCATGTCGTGCTGGCCCGGCGTTGAGGGCAGGGTTTTGACTCTGGGATCGCTCTGGCTGGTGATCGCGAGATAGCGGAAAAAACGGTGCGTTAATTGTCTGGAAAGCGGCGAGCCCATAGTGATTTATTCCTTATTTATTTTTCAGGTGTTTGCCACATCACTTTAATGTTATTTATGAAATGGCAAAAGAATTAATTAGCCGTCGAATTAAAAAGACAGGAATAAATGATGAAAAGCAAACTCACAACTATAGCGCTGGCACTCGCTGCACTCACGGTCAGTTCCGCCGTTGCCGCGAAAACGCTGGTGTATTGCTCCGAAGGATCGCCGGAAAACTTTAATCCTCAATTATACACCTCGGGAACCAGCGTGGACGCCAGCGCCGTGCCGGTCTATAACCGGCTGGTCGATTTCAAACCCGGTACCACGGAGCTGGTGCCGAGCCTGGCAGAGCGCTGGGAGGTGAGCGACGACGGCAAGGTTTATACCTTCCATCTGCGTAAAGGCGTGAAGTTCCAGAGCAATAAATCCTTTACGCCGACCCGCGACTTTAACGCCGACGACGTGATTTTCTCGTTTATGCGGCAGAAAGACGTGAACCATCCCTACCACAACGTCTCTAACGGCAGCTACTCCAACTTCGAAAGCCTGGAGTTTGGCAGCCTGATAACCAGCATTGATAAAGTCGATGACCATACCGTGCGTTTTACCCTGGCGCACCCGGAAGCGCCGTTTGTCGCCGATCTGGCCTGGTATTTTGCCTCAATCCTTTCAGCGGAGTATGCCGACGCGATGCTGAAAGCGGGCACGCCGGAGAAGGTGGATATGGAGCCCATCGGCACCGGGCCGTTTAAGCTGGCGCAGTATCAGAAGGATTCCCGGATCCTGTACACGGCGTTTGCCGACTACTGGCAGGGGAAATCGAAGCTGGACAGGCTGGTGTTCAGCATCACCCCGGATGCCTCCGTGCGTTTTGCCAAAATTGAGAAGAACGAATGTCAGGTGATGCCGTTCCCGAATCCGGCCGATCTGCCGCGCATGAAGGCCAACAAAGACATTAATCTGATGAGTAAGGCGGGGCTGAATACCGGCTTCCTGGCGTTCAACACGCAGAAGCCGCCGCTGGATAACGTGAAGGTCCGTCAGGCGCTGGCGATGGCCATCAACAAACCGGCGATTATTGATGCGGTATTCCACGGTACCGGAACCGTGGCGAAGAATCTGCTGCCGCCGGGCGTCTGGAGCGCCGACAGCGAGCTTAAGGATTACGACTACGATCCTGAAAAGGCGAAAGCGCTGCTGAAAGAGGCCGGTTTTGCCAGTGGCGTGAGCGTCGACCTGTGGGCGATGCCGGTGCAGCGTCCGTACAATCCGAATGCGAAACGCATGGCGGAGATGATTCAGGCGGACTGGTCGAAAATTGGCGTACAGACCAAAATCGTCACCTACGAATGGGGTGAATACCTTAAGCGCGTGAAGGGCGGCGAACATCAGGCCGCGCTGATGGGCTGGACGACCGCAACGGGCGATCCCGATAACTTCTTTGGTCCGCTGTTTACCTGTACCTCGGCAAACGGCGGCTCAAATTCGGCGAAATGGTGCTATAAGCCCTTTGATAAAATTATTGCGGAAGCAAAATCAACGACCGATCGCGATAAACGCGTGGCGCTGTATAAAGAGGCTCAGCAGATGATGCATGACCAGATGCCCGCGGTGATGATTGCGCATTCAACCATTTTCGAACCGGTGCGCAAGGAGGTGACGGGCTATGAAATCGACCCGTTTGGCAAACATCTGTTCTGGCAACTGGATATAAATCAGTAATTTTTCACTGCCCGGTGCGCCTCCGGGCAGTCTTTTTGCAATTTGTGCTCACCGCATCATTTTTTGTCACAACAAACCCGCCAGTCTTTTGCTATAACTTCAAATGCATACTTGCAGATAACATGGAAAACTATCATGCGTACTCAAACTTTTTTTAAAGTTGCAGTGCTTACTGGTCTGTTGGCGTTAGCGGGCTGTTCTTCAAAAGTCGCCGCCCCGGAACAATACTCAGGCTATTTAAAAAACTATTCTGGCTTGAAGGAAACCACGTCAGCAACGGGCAAACCAACATTGCGTTGGGTTGACCCGTCATATAACGAAGCCAATTATGACAGTATCGTCTGGAATCCGATTACGTATTATCCCGTTCCAAAACCAACTACGCAGATTGGTCAAAAAACGCTGGATGAGTTGCTGAGTTATACCAATAACAAAATGAAAACCGCGATTGGCCAGCGTAAACCTATCGTCACGACGCCAGGGCCGCGCAGCCTGATTTTCCGCGGTGCGATTACCGGGGTAAGCTCGAAGAAAGAAGGTCTGCAATTCTATGAAGTGGTGCCTGTTGCGCTGGTTGTAGCGGGTACGCAAATGGCGACGGGTCACCGTACAATGGATACCCACCTGTACTTTGAAGGTGAGTTAATTGATGCGAAAACCGGCAAGCCGGTCATTAAAGTGGTTCGTAAAGGCGAAGGTAAAGAGCTGAATAACGAAAGCACACCAATGACTTTTGCAACGCTGAAGCAGGTTGTTGATGACATGGCGACGGATGCCACCATGTTTGATGTGAAAAAGACCGCAAAATAAAATAAAACGGCCTGCGTAATGCAGGCCTTTTTATTTATGCCATCCGTAAGCGCCTGAACCAGGTTTCCGGTTTGGTAAACATCACCATATTTCCTCCCAGAATCAGCACTAACCCCACGATACCGTTGATATGCCAGACGTACCCTTCATACACCGTGGAGATGGAGAGCGCCACCAGCGGGAAGAGCAGCGTGCTATAGGCCGCTTTACCTGGACCAATGCGTCCCACCAGCGTGAAGTAGGCACCAAAAGCAATCACCGAGCCAAACAGAGCCAGATACACCAGCGCACCAAGATAGCTCACCGTCCATTCCGGCACAAAGCTGTCGCCTCTGAACAGGGCAATGCAGCCCATCACCAGCGTGCCATAGAGCATCGCCCAGGCGTTGGTGGTCATGGTTTCCAGTCCTCTGCGCTGATGGCGCATGCTGATCATATTGCCCAGCGAGAAGCCGTAGGTACCGAGTGCGGAAAGCCCAATCCCGGTCAGGAGTGACGCGCTCCAGCCGCTGGCCAGCAGATCGTCCCAGAAGAGGGTGATGATCCCAACCAGCCCCAGTGCCGCCGCTGTCCAGAAACGCGCGGGCGGGCGCTGCCCGAAGAAAATAAAGCTGTTAATGGCGTTATAGAGCACGGCCATAGAGAAGATCACCGATTCCAGCCCGGTGTTGATATGCGAGGCTGCGGTGTAAAAACACCAGAAGTTAAAGCAGAAAACGCAGCATCCCTGGAGTATGCAATATAGGTGATCCCGCAGCGCCAGCGTGCGCAGGCGGCGCAGGGCGATTAACACCATCATCATCGTGAGGCTGGCGACGGCGAAACGCCAGAAAATAGAGACGGGCGCCGCCACGGGACCCTGCTGCAGAAAAATGGCAATCCAGGTGGTTCCCCAGATGACCACCACCAGTCCATAGAGTAATGCGTTCATATTTTTCTCTTCTCAAACCCCGAAAGCACGCAGTATGGCGCTGAGATGCGTAACGGGCTTTCACCGGCTTGCGGGTGACTTGCAAAATCTTGCGCTTTTTTCTTCCGCGGGGACTGGCAACGGGAGACAACTCTTCTTAGACTGAGATTCCGATCAATCACGCGCTAACGGTTATGTCTCACGCTTACGATACCTTTGAAACGCTTTGCCAACAGAATGCGGTCCTGCGGGAAACCGTCTCGCTGAATTCGGGTATTCAGCTGGCAGCATGGTACAACAAGCACGATACGATAACGGTAAAAAGCAACCATCATACCCTCAGCCTGTACGTGGCGGACGGCTACGAAAGCTATCAAAAAACGCCGGGCGGCTGGAAGAACGGCGGGGGGCCGGACCGTTTCTGTTTGATGCCCAAAGAGAGCGAATCGACGTGGGATATCCGTGATGACCTGTCGTTTGTGCATCTCTACTGCACCGATGAACACCTGCGCGACGTAGGGGAAAAAATCTGGGACAAGCGCCCGCTATCGCTGACCCTGGACGAGCGCATTTTTGGTAGCGATCCGAAGATTACCACGCTGTATCGCCAGTTTTTACTGGGCTGCGACTGGCAGCAGCACGCCAACCAGCTCACTCTGAGCACGGCCTCCACGCTGCTGCTGACCCATCTGCTGCAAAACTACTCAAACGTGCAGTGGAAGCTGCCGGTTGTCACGGGAGGGTTGTCGCCGTTTGTGCTGCGCAACGTCCTCGCCTTTATCGAAGAGAATCTCGGGCAGCCCCTGACGCTGGCCGAACTGGCGGCGCAGGCTGCCCTCAGCGAATACCATTTTGCACGCATGTTCCGCCAGTCGACGGGGTTGGCGCCGCATCAGTATGTGATGCAGAGGCGAATGGATAAAGCGAAAGCCCTCGTCCAGCACACCTCGACGCCGCTGACGGAGATCGCACTTGCCTGCGGGTTTAACTCCGCCAGCCACTTCAGCAACCGCTTTCGCAGCGCGACGGGCATGACGCCTTCGCAGCTACGCGCGGCGAGCGCGTGAAAACAGGGCGTAGCATACTCCGCCCAGCACCAGCCCCCAGAATGCCGAACCGATGCCCAGGATCGTGACGCCGCTCGCGGTCATCAGGAATGTAACGATGGCCGCATCGCGCTCCGCTTCGTGGCTTAATGCCTGATATAAACTCCCGCTGATGGTGCCCAGCAGCGCCAGACCGGCGAGCGTCTGGATCCAGCTAAGCGGCAGCGCGGCCATCAGCCCGGTAATGGAGCCGCCGAAAATCCCCGCCAGCAGATAAAACCCTCCGGCTGCGATGGCCGCCAGCCAGCGTTTATCGGCATCCGGGTGCGCATCCGGGCTTTGACAAATAGCGGCAGTAATGGCCGCAATGCAGATAGAAAAGACGCCAAACGGAGAAAACAGCAGCGCCAGTCCACCCGTGACGATGATGAGCGGTGAGACCGCCAGCGGGTAACCGGAGGCCTTCATCGTGGCGAAACCAGGCGCATTTTGCGAGGCCATGGTCACCAGGAAGAAGGGCACGCCAATACTCACCAGGCTTGTGAAGGTGAAGGCGGGTGCAATAAACTCAGGCATCACCAGAGAAAGCGTGAGCTTATCGGTGACAACGTCACCTCCCGCCCAGGCCACAATACCGCCGACCAGCAGCGTAACGACGATGGCATAGCGAGGAGCCAGCGCTTTTGCGATCAGCCACGCCGCAATCATGCTGCCGCACAGCAGAAAGTGCCCTTCGAGATGCGCAAACGCGTGCAGGCCAAACTGCAGCAATACCCCCGCCAGCATGGCGGCAGCAAGCGAATGGGGGATCAGCTTCATCAGACGGGCGAAGAGCCCGGTAATGCCGCAGAGCAAAATAAGCGCGTTCGCAAAGATGAACACGCCGATGGTTTCCGCCAGCGTGACGCCGTGCAGGCTGGTGGCGAGCAGCGCCGCGCCGGGCGTCGACCAGGCGGTCAGGACCGGCGCCTTGTACCACCAGGAAAGCGCCAGCGTGCTGACGCCCATCCCAATTCCCAGCGCGGTCATCCAGCCCGCAATCTGCTGTGCGCTGGCGCCTGCCGCAGCGGCAGCCTGCCAGATGATGGCGGCCGAGCTGGCGTAACCGACCAGCACGGCGACAAATCCAGCCAGTGCGACTGGAACAAGGTGAGAGGAAGGGCGCATGAAAACTCCGTTGTGCGTTATAGCGTCCGGGGTAAGGTAGCACTGTGCGCTATAGCGTACAAGTGGTATGCTGGTCGTCACCAGGAGGGAACATGGACATCACACGACATCTTGCAACCACATTGAAAACGCTGCGCCAGGCGCGCGGCTGGAGTTTGTCGAAGCTCGCAGACGAGACCGGCGTGTCAAAGGCCATGCTCGGGCAAATCGAGCGCAATGAATCCAGCCCGACGGTGTCGACGCTGTGGAAAATTGCCACGGGACTGAACGTTCCGTTTTCCGCCTTCATCACGCCGGAGGCGGACCAGCAGGCGGTATTTGACCCCCAGCAGCAGGCGATGGTCGTCAAGCCGCTATTTCCGTGGGACGAGACGCTCAGATTTGATTATTTCTCCATTACCCTGGCACCCGGTGCGCTGAGTGAATCCACGCCGCATGAGGCCGGAGTGATTGAACATGTGGTGGTGGTCAGCGGCGAGCTGGAGATGAAGCTTGACGGCAAGTGGCAGACGATTTCTGCCGATTCGGGCGTCCGTTTTGCCGGCGATAAACCGCACGCCTACCGCAACAGCAGCGACCGGACGGTGCATTTTCACTCCCTGATTCATTATCCCCGCTGAGGCTACGCAAAACTGTTTCGCTGACGCATACTTCTGACTACAATAGCCGCCATTTTGACCATAACGGATAACGACGAAGTATGCGCCTGCAATCCCATCATCTTGAACTTTTAAGCCCGGCCCGCGACGCCGCCATAGCCCGTGAAGCGATCCTTCATGGCGCTGACGCCGTCTACATTGGCGGCCCTGGCTTCGGTGCCCGCCATAACGCCAGCAACAGCCTGAGCGATATTGCTGAACTGGTGCCGTTCGCCCACCGTTTCGGGGCGAAAGTGTTCGTGACCCTGAACACCATTCTTCATGATGATGAGCTGGAGCCTGCGCAACGTCTGATTACCGATCTCTACCAGACCGGCGTGGATGCCCTGATTGTTCAGGATATGGGCGTGCTTGAGCTGGATATTCCGCTCATTGAACTGCATGCCAGTACCCAGTGTGATATCCGTACGGTCGAGAAGGCGAAATTTCTCTCCGACGTCGGCTTTTCACAGATCGTCCTCGCGCGCGAGCTGAATCTGAATCAGATCCGCGATATTCATCAGGCGACAGACGCGACGATCGAGTTCTTTATCCACGGCGCGCTGTGCGTGGCCTATTCCGGTCAGTGCAATATTTCCCACGCCCAGACGGGCCGCAGCGCCAACCGCGGCGACTGCTCTCAGGCCTGCCGTCTGCCGTATACCCTGAAAGACGATCAGGGCCGCGTCGTGGCGTTCGAAAAACACCTGCTCTCTATGAAGGATAACGATCAGACTGCCAACCTGGGCGCGCTGATCGACGCGGGCGTGCGTTCCTTCAAGATTGAAGGGCGCTATAAAGATATGAGCTACGTGAAGAACATCACCGCGCACTATCGCCAGATGCTGGACGCCATTATTGAGGATCGCGGTGACCTGGCGCGCGCGTCGGCCGGCCGCACCGAGCATTTCTTTATTCCGTCGACGGACAAAACGTTCCACCGCGGCAGCACGGACTATTTCGTGAATGCCCGTAAAGGGGATATCGGCGCGTTTGACTCACCGAAGTTTATCGGTTTACCGGTCGGCGAAGTGCTGAAAGTGGCGAAAGATCACCTTGATGTTGCAGTGACGGAGCCGCTGGCGAACGGCGATGGCCTTAACGTGATGATTAAGCGCGAAGTCGTGGGCTTCCGTGCGAATACGGTCGAGAAAACCGGCGAGAACCGCTACCGCGTATGGCCGAATGAAATGCCG
The DNA here is from genome assembly GCF_055816715.1 of Enterobacter sp. PL_is514. NCBI lineage: Bacteria > Pseudomonadati > Pseudomonadota > Gammaproteobacteria > Enterobacterales > Enterobacteriaceae > Enterobacter > Enterobacter sp. PL_is514. The sequence goes on from NZ_JBVPGN010000034.1 coordinate 478,218, forward strand.
GCCGATCTCTACAAGGCGCGACCGAACGCGGCGCTTAACCGTAACCTCGATCATAACTGGCAGCAGGCGCTGCTGAAAACCTCCAGCGAACGCCGTATCGCCGTGGATATTGAGCTGGGCGGCTGGGAAGAGCAGCTGATTCTGACCATGACCTGTGAAGACGGTATCAGCGTGACGCATACGCTCGATGGTCTTTTCGAGGTGGCAAACAACGCGGAAAAAGCGCTTAACAGCCTGAAGGATGGCGTGGCGAAGCTGGGCCAGACGATTTACTACGCCCGAGCTATCGACGTGAATCTGCCGGACGCGCTGTTCGTGCCGAACAGCCTGCTGAACCAGTTCCGCCGCGAAACGGCAGAGATGCTGGATGCCGCGCGCCTGGCACAATATCCGCGCGGTAGCCGTAAAGCCGAAGCCGTCCCTGCGCCAGTATACCCGGACACCCATTTGTCCTTCCTCGCCAACGTTTACAACCATAAAGCACGTGAATTCTATCATCGCCACGGCGTGCAGCTGATCGACGCGGCCTATGAAGCGCATGAAGAGAAGGGCGATGTGCCGGTGATGATCACCAAGCACTGCCTCCGCTTTGCATTTAACCTGTGTCCTAAGCAGGCGAAAGGGAACATTAAGAGCTGGAAGGCCACCCCAATGCAGCTGGTAAACGGTGACGAAGTTCTGACCCTTAAGTTCGACTGCCGTCCTTGCGAAATGCATGTGATTGGCAAGATGAAAAACCACATCTTCAAAATGCCGCAGCCCGGCAGTATTGTGGCATCCGTCAGTCCGGACGACCTGATGAAAACCCTGCCAAAACGCAAGGGCAGTTAATTACCTGACGTGCGTGTCCGGTTTGCGCGACTTCTGCCACAGGTGGTGTTCGCGCAAACCCTCCGCCGACTCTTCCGCAGCGCTTCGCAACTCATCACTGTCGGCTTCATGACGAAGCTGATGCGCCACGTTCTTTACCCATAAATATTCATGTCCTTTGTGCCCGGCCATAAGCTGGCCTGAAAACAGCGCACAAATAAGCATTATGAAAGATAACCCTTTTTTAATCATGGATTCTCCGCTGAAAAACAATGCCGGATAATCATGTCGATTATTTCCTGGTGTTATTATTTAAAAATTAAAATTAGCGAAAAGAAAATGTCAAATAATGTGGGTTCGGAATAGTGGTTAGGATATTTCCTAAAAGTCATCCTAATCTTTGTAAAGCTCCATTTCTGGACCACAATTGGATGTTTGCATTAAGGATTAATCTTATATAATAGTTATCTTGGGCTAAGGAACAGGTCATTTATAAATGAAAAAAATAGTAGCGCTTGCGCTTCTGGCGGCGGCTGTTGTAGCCGTTGCAGGGGTTCGTTATGCAGGTAATGACGAACCAGAATATATTCAATCTGCAGAAATTCGCGTGGGTTCATATTTAACCAGCGACTATGGTGGCATTGCCTGCACCAGCAAAAAAGTGAACGATCAGCGTTGGGAATTAGATTGCACTCATCAGGCAAGAGGAAAAACATTCCAGTTCGCGGTGTATCCCTCTGAAAAAGCACCTTATGGTGTCGCACGCTCCTTTTATCTTGAAGCCATTAACGATGACGCAAAACAGAGCGCTGAACAGGGGCTTATGCGTTATTTGCAGATCAATACCCATGCAGGTTAATAAGACTGTTTAACCTTCGTTAAGACAACGGGTGTTAGGTTGTATGGGATCCGCAGCCCGGCCATGGAGTGTCGGGACGTAGAGACCAAAATACAAATCTATCCATGCAAGCATTTACCGCCATTTTTGGCGGTTTTTTTTGCTCAGTGTTTACCCTGGTTTTATGGCTTCAGTCGATAATGTGACTGCACCAGGCCAGAAGGGAAGCTGCGGCTTGATACCAGCGTCAAATCGATATCTCCGGGCAGGGCGCCGAACAGCGATTTTCCCGATCCGAGCAGAACAGGAACGGTCGTGATCACCATATCCGCTACCAGTCCTTCGCGCAGGAACGACTGGATCACCTGTCCACCATCGAGATAGACGCGATGGACGTTCTGCATCGCCAGATCGTCGAGCACCTCCTTTGGCGTGCGGCCGGAAAACTGTACTTTACCCCTCAATGCGTCGGGCACGGGCGTATCGGCCAGCTGTCGGGAAAGCACCAGCACGGGCCGATCATACGGCCATGTGTCAAAAGTCAGCACCTTCTCATAGCTCCCCCGGCCCATCACGATCCACTCTTTGTCCGCGATGAACGCCGCATAGCCATGATCCTCAGTCGGGTCATCGCGCTGCAGCAGCCACTCGATATCGTCATTCTGTCGGGCGATGTAGCCATCAAGACTGACCGCGATGAAAACGTGTGTGGTGACCATCAGGTGCTCCGTATTAACCATAAAACTAACGCCTCAGCGGGCGGTACCAGTACGTGAAAATTGTTTGCGATACTGAGCCGGGGAGAGCGCGAACTGCTGGCGAAAATGATGACGTAATGTCGACGCCTGACCAAATCCGGTCTGTTCCGCGATGCTGTCGATGCTTAACCGGCTGCTTTCCAGATAATCTTTCGCTCGCAGCAGGCGCTCATTGATCAACCAGCGTGCGGGCGTCATTCCCGTTGCCGCCTCGAAGCGGCGAAGAAAGGTGCGCTGGCTCATTCCGACCCGACGCGCCAGCGAGTCGACGCTATGCGCGTCGATAAGATGCGTGTGCAGAAAATCAAACAGCTGGCCGAGACGTTGACTCTCCCGCAGCTGCGCCACCGGGCGGCTCAGCTGCTGCGGCTGAGATCCATCCCTGTGAGGGGGAATGACCAGCCGACGCGCCACGCTGTTGGCGGTTTCCATGCCATAATCCCGACGCACAACGTGCAGGCAGAGATCGATCCCCGCCGCGCTGCCCGCAGAGGTCAGTATATCGCCCTCATCCTGGTAGAGCACATCCTCAACCACGTCGATGTCAGGGTAACGGGTTTTTAGCGTATCAATGTAGCGCCAGTGCGTCGTGGCTTTACGTCCATTCAACAGCCCCGTAGCGGCCAGGACAAACACACCCGAACAGATGGATAGTAGCTGACACCCGCGCACACTGGCCTGACGCAATGCGCCGCAGAGCGCATCCGGAACCGGTGAGTCCAGCCCCCGCCAGCCCGGAACCACAATCAGATCGGCAGACTCAAGCAGGGAGATATCGCCATCGGTAATGATGCGGATCCCGCCCGTCGCCCGAAGTTCACCGCTGTCCACGCCCGCCACGGCAAAACGATACCATTCGTCGCCCAGCTCGGGGCGAGGCAGGCCGAAGATTTCCACCGCCACCCCAAACTCAAAGGTACACAGACCGTCATACGCCAGCACGACCACCTTCGGGCGGGCAAGTTGTCTTAAGTTTGTCATCTTTTTGCTGTTTTCTGGCATAAGCGAGCGCATTCACGGGCTGAATTTGTGGATAGAGTAGTGTTAACACAAACGCCAAAGATGAGGAAGGATCATGAGCTATGTTACTGAATTTCCGGCTGCCGAGCCGCAGGAAGCTGTTACCCATTTTCTGCGTCGCCTGAGCGTCGAAACCGACTGTGCCGATGTGCATCATGCCATCGCCAATAATGAGCAGGACTTTGTTTTGCTGCATGTGGTGGGGAGCCCGGAGCAGTTTGCCCGTCGTCACGTACCTGGCGCATTGCATCTGCCGCGGAGCCAGATTACCGCTGAGCGCATGGCTCAATGGCCTGAAGGCACGCTGTTCGTTGTCTACTGCGCAGGGCCGCACTGTAACGGCGCGGACAGAGCCGCGCTCAAGCTGGCGCGCCTCGGGCTGCCGGTCAAAATCATGCTCGGGGGGATCACCGGCTGGGAAGATGAAAAGTTCGCCTTTGCCAGCAGCGAAACCGCCGCCGCGCTGTGAAGATGAATTATTTTCAATGCCCGTGAAATTTTCTCGTTTGCCGACGCCGGTGAGGTATGACATTGTTTTTGGACATTTAGACATCCAGAAGTCTAAAACTTCAAATGATGAATTATCACTGCTGGCAATTACCGTCGGCAGACTGAGGAGATTTCCATGCAACGACACCACGCCCCGTACCGCGCCGATGTAGTCGGCAGTTTTTTACGCCCGGATGCCATCAAACAGGCGCGCCTGAAGTTCGCCAGCGGCGAAATCGATGCCGGACAGCTTCGCGCGGTAGAGGATGAGGCCATTCGCCACGTCGTTGAGCAGCAGTGTGCGTGCGGCCTGCACGTGGTCACCGACGGCGAGTTTCGTCGTGCCTGGTGGCACTTCGACTTCTTCGACGGACTGCAGGGCGTTGAACGTTACGATTCGCAGCAGGGCATCCAGTTTAACGGGGTGCAAACCAAAGCCCACGGCGTGCGCGTCACCGGCAAGCTGGGCTTTGGCGAGCATCCGATGCTGGAAGACTTTCGCTATCTGAAAAGCATCAGCGGGAACGCACAACCGAAAATGACCATTCCCAGCCCGAGCGTGCTGCATTTCCGCGGCGGTCGCAAAGACATTGATGCGACCGTCTATCCGGACCTGAACGTCTATTTCGACGATCTGGCCACCACCTGGCGTGATGCCATCCGCGCTTTCTATGACGCGGGCTGCCGTTATCTGCAGCTGGATGACACCGTCTGGGCCTATCTCTGTTCGGACGATCAGCGCCGTCAGATCCGCGAGCGCGGCGATGATGCCGATGAGCTGGCGCGCATCTATGCCCGCGTTCTGAACAAGGCGCTGGAAGGCAAGCCGGACGATCTGACCATCGGGCTGCACGTCTGTCGCGGTAACTTCCGTTCCACCTGGATCTCCGAAGGCGGCTATGAGCCGGTGGCGGAAGTGCTGTTCGGGACGGTCAACGTTGACGCGTTCTTCCTTGAATATGATAACGACCGCAGCGGGGATTTCGCGCCATTACGCTTTGTTCGACCGGGCAAGCAGCAGGTGGTGCTGGGTCTGATTACCACGAAAAACGGCGAGCTGGAAAACCCGGAGGGAATTAAAGCTCGTCTGGAAGAGGCGGCGAAATACGTGGCGAAAGAGCAGATCTGCCTCAGCCCGCAGTGCGGCTTTGCCTCTACCGAAGAGGGTAACAGCCTGAGCGAAACCCAGCAGTGGGACAAAGTCCGTCTGGTCACGCAGATCGCCAGCGAAGTCTGGTAAAATCGTCCTCCTCAGCGCTGCATTATAAAAGTGCAGCGCTGTGCCATTCTGAGACGTTCTCTTTACATCCGGCGTTCCCCTCCCAGAAATAGCGCTATCTCCATTCTGGCATCCTTTTTGCTCCTGCTTCGCTGACACTTTTATTTCCGCGTCCACGCCGTAACGGACGTTTTCGCACAGCGTTCTTTTTCAGGAGTGAAAATATGCAGCGTCGTACCTTATTAAAAGCCTTTGCGTTATCCGCGTCCGTCGTGGCGATGGGCATGAGTTTTGGCGCGCAGGCGGCCGATACCATCAAAGTGGGGATCATGCATTCTCTTTCCGGCACGATGGCCATCTCCGAGACTCCGCTGAAGGATGTCGCCCTGATGACGATTGATGAAATCAACGCCAAAGGCGGCGTGCTGGGTAAGAAACTGGAGCCGGTGGTGGTGGACCCGGCCTCAAACTGGCCGCTGTTTGCCGAGAAAGCGCGCCAGCTGTTGAGTCAGGATAAAGTGGCTGTGGTATTCGGCTGCTGGACGTCTGTTTCGCGCAAATCCGTACTGCCGGTCTTTGAGGAGCTGAACGGCCTGCTGTTCTATCCGGTGCAGTATGAAGGCGAAGAGATGTCGCCAAACGTCTTCTATACCGGCGCGGCGCCGAACCAGCAGGCGATCCCGGCGGTGGAATACCTGATGAGCGAAGACGGCGGCGCGGCGAAACGCTTCTTCCTGCTGGGAACCGATTACGTCTATCCGCGCACCACCAACAAGATCCTGCGCGCGTTCCTGCATTCGAAAGGGGTGGAGGATAAGGACATCGAAGAGGTTTACACCCCGTTTGGTCATAGCGACTACCAGACCATCGTCGCCAATATCAAAAAATTCTCTGCGGGCGGCAAAACCGCCGTGGTGTCGACCATCAACGGCGACTCCAACGTGCCGTTCTACAAAGAGCTGGCTAACCAGGGACTGAAGGCGACGGACGTGCCGGTGGTGGCGTTCTCCGTGGGTGAAGAAGAGCTGCGCGGGATCGACACCAAACCGCTGGTGGGGAACCTGGCGGCATGGAACTACTTTGAATCCGTGGATAATCCGACAAACCAGGCCTTCGTGGCGGATTACAAAGCCTATGCCAAAGCGCATAAGCTGCCGAACGCCGACACCGTGGTGACCAACGACCCGATGGAAGCGACTTACGTGGGGATTCATATGTGGGCGCAGGCGGTGGAAAAAGCGGGCACTACCGACGTGGATAAAGTGCGTGCGGCGATGGCCGGTCAGTCCTTTAAGGCGCCGTCAGGCTTTACGCTCACCATGGATGCCACCAACCACCATCTGCATAAGCCGGTCATGATCGGTGAAATCGAAGGCAACGGTCAGTTCAACGTGGTGTGGCAGACGGAACAGCCGGTACGCGCCCAGCCGTGGAGCCCGTTCATCGCCGGGAATGACAAAAAGCCCGACCAGCCGATGAAAACCGCCAGCAACTAAGCCATCACCGCAGGGAGAAACGTCATGAACGCCATGCGCCTGTTCATTGCTCTTGTATGGCTTTCCGGACTGCTGCCAGGGATGGTGCAGGCATCGGATGCCGATCGTTTTGTTGCCGCCAGCCGCAGCCAGCAGGCGGATTTGTTGACGCAGTGGGCTGCCGCGCCGGACGCGGTTAGGCTGCCGCTGCTGCAGGCGCTGCAAAAGGAAAATTTGTATACCGACACCCAAAAGCACGCCTTTGCGCAGCGCAATGGTCAAATGATCTCGCTCGGTGACGCAAAGGCGGCCGAAGGGCCAACTAAAGCCGTTCGTCTGACCAACCGGCTGCGCGTACTGGCCGCCACGGCCATCGCGACGCATCAGCTGGTGAGTGACAGCGTCACCGAAAGGCGATCGGCGGCACGTCAGCTTCAGCGGGATGCCCAGCCCGGGATGCTCGCTTTTCTGGAAAAGCGGGTAAACGAAGAAACGGACGCGGTGGCGCGTCAGGCGCTGCTGCTGGCGGTGGCAAATCTCCAGCTAGCCAGCCCGCTGGCCGAGGTGCGCCGCAAGGCTGTTGAATTATTAGGGCAGTCTGACGATCCGGACGTGGAGTCCAGACTTACCCCGTTTACCCAGGCACAGACAGAGCCGGATGCCGGGGTTCGCGCTGCCGCGCAGGAGAGTCTTAGCCAGATCCAGCATCGGCTGATGTGGGGCGATCTGCTGGGCCAGGCGTTTATGGGGCTTTCTCTGGGGTCGGTGCTGCTGCTGGCGGCGCTGGGGCTTGCCATCACCTACGGCCTGCTGGGGGTCATCAATATGGCGCACGGCGAAATGCTGATGCTGGGCGCGTATGCCACGTGGATGGTGCAGCAGGCGATGGCCGGGCTTGCGCCCCAGTGGCTGGCGCTCTATCCCGTTATCGCGCTGCCGGTCGCGTTCTGCCTGACGGCGGGCATTGGAATGGTGCTGGAGCGCACCGTGATTCGTCATTTGTATGGTCGTCCGCTGGAAACGCTGCTGGCGACGTGGGGCATCAGCCTGATGCTTATCCAGTTGGTGCGCATGACCTTTGGCGCCCAGAACCTCGAGGTGGCGAACCCGGCATGGCTCTCCGGCGGGGTGCAGGTTTTTGCCAACCTGACGCTGCCGTGGAACCGCATTGTGGTGCTGGGCTTCGTGCTGCTGGTGCTGTTCTTCACCTGGCTCATTCTGAATAAAACCCGTCTGGGGCTCAACGTGCGGGCGGTGACGCAAAACCGCAGCATGGCCGCCTGCTGCGGGGTACCAACAGGGCGCGTCGATATGCTGGCGTTCGGGCTTGGCTCAGGGATTGCGGGGTTAGGCGGCGTGGCGCTATCGCAGCTGGGTAACGTCGGGCCGGAGCTGGGACAGGGCTATATCATCGACTCCTTCCTTGTGGTGGTGCTTGGAGGCGTAGGCCAGCTGGCAGGCAGCGTGGCCGCGGCGTTTGGTCTGGGGATCTTTAATAAAATCCTTGAACCGCAGATGGGGGCGGTGCTGGGCAAAATCGTGATTCTGGTGGCGATCGTGCTGTTTATTCAGAAACGCCCCCAGGGACTGTTTGCGCTGAAAGGGAGGGTAATTGACTGATGAGCCAGCCGCTGACCTTAACACTGGCGCGTAAAGCGCCACGCACCACGCAGATAGCAGGCAGCCTGCTGGTGGTGTGTCTGCTGATATTGCCGTTTTTCGCCTTACTGCCTGCGACGCATCCGCTGGCGCTGTCGACCTGGATGCTGACGCTGATTGGCAAGATCCTCTGCTATGCCATCGTTGCGGTGGCGCTGGATCTGGTGTGGGGCTATGCCGGGATGCTGTCGCTTGGGCACGGGATCTTCTTCGCGCTGGGCGGCTACGCGATGGGTATGTACCTGATGCGCCAGGCTGCAGGTGACGGCCTGCCTGCGTTTATGTCGTTTCTCTCCTGGAGCGAACTGCCATGGTTCTGGTGGGGCACCCAGCATTTTGCCTGGGCGCTGGTGCTGATTGTGCTGGTGCCGGGGCTGCTGGCGCTGGTATTTGGCTGGTTTGCCTTCCGCTCGAAGATCAAAGGGGTCTATTTCTCGATTATGACCCAGGCGCTGACCTATGCCGGGATGCTGCTGTTCTTTCGCAACGAAACCGGCTTTGGCGGCAATAACGGCTTTACCGGCTTCACCACGCTGCTCGGGTTTTCAGTAACGGAAACGACGACCCGTATCGCGCTGTTTCTGGCCACCGTGCTGTTGCTGCTCCTGGCCCTGGGCACAGGGTTTGCGCTGGCGAAGAGCAAGTTTGGCCGCATTCTGACCGCCGTTCGCGACGCCGAAAACCGCCTGACGTTTTGCGGCTACGATCCGCGCGGGTTCAAGCTGCTGGTGTGGACGCTCTCTGCCGTGCTGTGCGGCCTGGCGGGGGCGCTGTACGTGCCGCAGGTGGGCATTATCAACCCCGGTGAAATGTCACCAACGAACTCGATAGAAGCGGCCATCTGGGTTGCGCTGGGCGGGCGCGGCACGTTGGTGGGGCCGGTGATTGGCGCGGCGCTGGTGAACGGTGCGAAAAGTTTCTTCACCGTCGCGATGCCGGAATACTGGCAGCTGTTTCTGGGGTTGATTTTTATCGCCGTCACGCTGTTTTTACCGCGCGGCGTCTATGGTCTGTTTCGAAAGGGAGATAAATAATGCAGCCAGCCGAAGGGTTATTTACCCGCCAGTTGCCCGGCGATCGTTACCGCGAGCAGACCGACCCGGTGCTGCAGCTTGAGGCCATTAACGTCAATTTTGATGGCTTTCAGGCCCTGACCGATCTCTCGCTGAATATCGGCGTGGGCGAGCTGCGCTGCGTGATTGGCCCCAACGGAGCCGGTAAAACCACGCTGATGGACGTTATCACCGGTAAAACGCGGCCAAAGAGCGGCAGGGCGATTTACGACCAGTCCATCGATCTGACCGCGCTGGAGCCTGCGGCCATTGCCCGCCAGGGGATCGGGCGTAAATTCCAGAAACCCACCGTTTTTGAAGCGCTGACGGTGTGGGAAAACCTGGAGATCGCCATGAAAACCGATAAGTCCGTCTGGGCGAGCCTGCAGGCAAAACTCAACGGTGCGCAGCGCGACCGCATTGACGAGATGCTGGTTTTACTGCGCCTTAGCAGCGAGCGCGACCGCCGCGCCGGGCTGCTTTCCCACGGACAAAAGCAGTTTCTGGAAATCGGTATGCTGCTGGTGCAAGACCCGCATCTGCTGCTGCTGGATGAACCCGCCGCCGGGATGACCGACGCGGAAACGGAATACACCGCAGAGCTGTTCAAAACGCTGGCGGGTAAACACTCCCTGATGGTGGTGGAGCACGATATGGGCTTTGTTGAAACCATCGCCGACCATGTGACCGTGCTGCATCAGGGGCGGGTGCTAGCGGAAGGGTCGCTTCGCGAAGTTCAGGCCAACGAGCAGGTGATTGAGGTCTATCTGGGACGTTAAGGAGAGGGAATGTTACAGGTCAACGAACTGAATCAGTATTACGGCGGCAGCCATATCCTGCGCGGCGTGAGCTTTGAGGCTAACACTGGCGAAGTCACCTGCCTGCTGGGGCGCAACGGCGTGGGGAAAACCACGCTGCTGAAGTGTCTGATGGGGCTGATCCCGGCGAAAACCGGGGAGGTCATCTGGCAGGGTAAAAAGATTACCCACAGCAGGCCGCATCAGCGGGTGCAGACTGGCGTGGCGTATGTTCCGCAGGGGCGCGAGATTTTCTCGCGCCTGACCGTGGAAGAGAACCTTCTGCTGGGGCTGTCGCGATTTTCCGCCCGCGAGGCGAAGCAGGTGCCGGAAGAGATCTGGCAGCTGTTCCCGGTGCTTAAAGAGATGAAGCATCGTCGCGGGGGCGATCTCTCCGGCGGGCAACAGCAGCAGCTGGCGATTGGGCGCGCGCTGGCGAGCCGCCCGCAGCTGCTGATTCTGGATGAGCCGACCGAAGGCATACAGCCGTCGGTGATTAAAGAGATTGGTCAGGTGATCCGCACCCTGGCTGACCGGGGGGATATGGCGATCCTGCTGGTTGAACAATTTTACGACTTTGCCGCCGAGCTGGCAGACAGCTATCTGCTCATGTCGCGCGGCACCATTATTCAGCGCGGACGGGGTGAGAACATGGAGCAGGAGGGCGTGCGCGGCCTGGTTGCGATCTGAAATGTTATAATATAACATCCTCGTTCTTATCAAACGGAATGAGGGTGTTATGTTGACTGCACATATTGGAAAATTTGCTATGACTCTGGGGGCGCTGCTGGTCAGCGGCCAGCTGTTTGCTCACTCGCACGGCCATCAGATGACTGAAGCGGAACAGAAAGCGGCGAACGGCGTGTTTGAGGATAAAGACGTGAAGGACAGAGCGCTGTCTGACTGGGACGGGACCTGGCAGTCGGTCTATCCGTTCCTGCTTGATGGTTCGCTCGATCCGGTCTTTAAACAGAAAGCGCAGAAAGACAAAAGTAAAACCTTTGACGAAGTGAAAGCCTACTACCGAACGGGTTATGCGACGGACGTGGATGCCATCGGCATCGAAAATAACGTGATGGAGTTCCATCAGGGTAAAGCGGTCAGCCGCTGCCATTATGATTACAGCGGCTACAAAATTCTGACCTACGCGTCAGGTAAGAAAGGCGTGCGCTATCTGTTTGAGTGTAAGGACGCCAGCAGCAAGGCGCCGAAGTTCGTGCAGTTCAGCGACCATACCATCGGACCGAAGGCCTCTTCGCACTTCCATATTTTCATGGGCAATACCTCCCACGAGGCGCTGCTGAAAGAGATGGATAACTGGCCGACCTATTACCCGAACGAGATGTATAAAGAGCAGGTGGTGGAGGAGATGTTGCACCACTGATGCTTTATTGCCGGGTGGCGGCTGCGCCTTACCCGGCCTGCATTTGCTACGCCGCTTTGGGCGACTCGCACCACGCCTTCACGCTCATCCCGCGCAAAATCATCAGCCATGCGACAACAATGGCGACCATCATGATGACAAACAAGGACCAGTGCGGCAGGTTGGTCAGGATGATACCGGTGATCATCGGGTTTGCCGCAGCGCCGAGCCAGCCCAGCGCCTGCGCGGAGAAATAGCTCGCCTTCATTCCCGGTGGCGCAATGTTGTCGATCAGCATGTATTCGCCCGGCGCATAGATAATCTCACCCAGGGTAAAGATGGCGGCAGCAATGCCCCAGTAAACCAGGTTCTCTCCGGAGAGCATAAAGCCGCCCAGCCCCACGATAAAAAACAGGGTGGCGAGGGTCATCAGCGGGCGGATATTGCTGGCTGAGATTTTGCGGCCCAGCGCATATTGCAGCGTCACCACCACGGCGGCGTTGACCGGGAGCACCACGGCCACCACCTTTTCGGCGAAATCACTGTCCGCATGCGCGGCCAGAACGTATTGCGAAATACAGCTCGCGAACGACCCGCCCACGTAGGACGCCAGCAGGCCAGAGAGCGTGTACCAGAACAGCGCGCGGTCTTTCAGTAATACCGACGGCTGCCAGGGCGTCTTCTCCTCGGTAGTATCGAGCGCCACGCTTTTTTGCACAAAGAAATGGATAAAGCCCAGCGGCAGCGCGGCGCAGAAGGCCGCCAGCCAGAACGGCAGCTGCAGGCTGTACATCACCAGCAGGGTGCCAATTGGTGGTCCGATCGTCCAGCCAATGTTCAGGAAGCTGTAGTTCAGCGAGAAGACGCGCGCTTTCTGGCTCGCGGTGAGCACGTCGGAGAACCAGGCCTTCAGCACCGTCGAAAAGACGGAATAGGCGCAGTTGATCAGCGCAAAGAACAGCACCACCAGCGTGACGTTATCGACCAGCGGGATCGCGACAAAGCCGGCGATAAAGGCCACGATGGCGATCAGCATGTAGCGTTTTTTATCAAACTTATCGGCAAGAATGCCAAACCCCAGGCTGAACACCACGCCGATAGTCAGCGCAATCGTCAGGGCATAACCAATATTCTCGACGCTCATGCTGTAGACGCGCGTGAGATAGATGGTCATAAACGGCAGCGTTGCCCCTCGACCAATGGTTAACAACAATGACGATGCCAGCAGCGCTGCGGTTGAGCGCCTGAGAGATGGTTTCATATTCCTGCCCGACAGTTGCTTATGCTTTTATTAGATGTGTGTTAACAGGATTACCATGACATAAGGGGCTTGTATAGCACCTGATTTATCCCTAAGTGCTTCAGCTGCCTGCCAGAAATAATGATCTTCTCTCGGCGCACTTTTTTCTGTTACCTTGAAGTGTTAACAAATTATTAATAATTCAGGGGCTGGGTATGACGCGGAAAGACGGGCTGCTGGCGTTGCTGGTGGTCGTAGTATGGGGGCTCAACTTTGTGGTCATTAAGCTGGGGCTGCACAACATGCCGCCGCTGATGCTGGCCGGTTTACGCTTTATGTTGGTCGCTTTTCCGGCCATCTTCTTTGTCGCCCGCCCGAAGATCCCGTTGAAACTGCTGCTGGGCTACGGTCTGACCATTAGCTTTGGCCAGTTCGCGTTTCTCTTCTGCGCCATCAAGTTCGGTATGCCGGCGGGTCTTGCCTCGCTGGTGTTACAGGCGCAGGCGTTCTTTACCATTATTCTCGGGGCGTTCGTGTTTGGCGAGCGTCTGCAGGGCAAACAGCTGGCGGGGATCACCCTGGCGGTGTTCGGCGTGCTGGTGCTGATCGAGGCCAGCCTGAATGGTCAGCATGTGGCGCTGCTCGGGTTTGTGTTGACGCTGGCGGCAGGGCTGAGCTGGGCCTGCGGGAATATCTTCAACAAGCTGATTATGCAGCACGAGGCGCGCCCGGCGGTGATGTCGCTGGTGGTGTGGAGCGCACTGATCCCGGTGATCCCGTTTCTGCTGGCGTCGAGTATTCTGGACGGTCCGGCGGTGATGCTGAACAGTCTGGTCGACATCGATATGACCACGATCCTGTCTCTCGTCTATCTGGCCTTTGTCGCCACCATTGTGGGCTACGGGATCTGGGGATCGCTGCTGGGGCGGTATGAGACCTGGCGCGTCGCGCCGTTATCTCTGCTGGTGCCGGTGGTAGGACTTGCCAGTGCGGCGATACTGCTGGATGAAACGCTGAGCGCGCTGCAGCTGTTGGGCGCCGTGCTGATCATGGCCGGACTGTATATTAACGTATTTGGCCTGCGGGTTCGTCGGGCGACGCGGGTAAGCGAAAAGGCATAAAAAAAGCCCCGCGTCTGCGGGGCAAAAACGAATCAGAGGCCGTGCTGATTATAATAAGGCACGCCTAATTCGTCGGATTTGTCGCTACCAGCACCCATGTGGTTGAAATCATAAGGCGACTGGTCATGTGCTGACGGCAAAATCATCGTATCAGGATTATTTTGCTGCGTTGCACGAGGGGTTTGCTCCGCGAAGGTCTGGCTGGAGAACAGCACCAGCAAGGCGAGGGCGGCGGAGGCGATAACTTTCATGATTTCCTCGGTTACGTCTGTTACAGGCGATGATTAACTACAGTGTTTTAACGGATACAGGTATCGGGATTCGCCCGGCACGCTGGTGATTCGGTACTTATGAGGCGGCACGTCAAAATAGTTCTTGAACGTACGCGTCAGGGTTTGCTGCGATTCAAATCCGTAACGCTCCGCCAGATAAAGGATCGGCTCATTGCTTTCTTTCAGTTTCTGGGCAATTTCCGTCAGCTTGCGGCTGCGAATATATTGACCTAATGAATGACCGGTCTCTTTTTTGAACATCCGTTGCAGGTGCCATTTGGAGTAACCCGAACGCTCTGACACTTTTTCAAGGGAGAGCGGCGATTCCAGGTTATCTTCGATCCAGTCCAAAATGCTATGAATGGTAATAGCGTCAGTATTGCGTCTGGACATCGTCATACCTCTTTTTTCTGTTTACGGCAGGATTTTCTTCAGCAAAAGCTCAAGGGTTGCCACTTCATCTGCCGTTAAGTTTTTTGTTAGTTCCTGATGCAGTGTTTGTCCTACTAATTGATGACATTGCTCGCACATGTCCGCGCCATCGCTGGTTAGCTTCACCAGTACGCCGCGTTTGTCATTCGGGTTAGGGCTTCGTTCTATCCATCCTTTGCAGACGAGACGATCGAGCATGCGGGTTAACGCGCCCAGATCGACAGAGAGCACCTTTTTCAGCTCAACCGGCGTGATACACACTTCGCAGCGAATGGAACACAGCACTTTGAACTGTGTTGCGGTGATATCCAGCGGTGACAGGTAGTCATTGAGCAGGCGATCTTTTTTCTGATTGACCATATGAATAAGACGACCCAGCGGAACAACGTCGTTAAAGATATCACTGGTGCTTTTCACAATGGTTGCCCTGGCAAGTAATTAGTCACGGCAGATATTATTGCTCAGGCAAGTATAAGTCAACTGAATGAGTCAGCCGATGCCACGAATTGCTAAAACGTTTCATGAACTTTTTTTGAGGTCTTTCAAATCAGATAGATAACTGACAGTTATCTTTTCAGAAGGGAAATAATCGTTACGTTGCCCCCATGGCTGAATGTCACACTTTCACCCTATAATTGCTGTGTTAAATATGGATAAGGACAACAACGCACTATGTTGGATTTAATTAAAGCAATCAGCCTTGGGCTGGTGGTCTTGCTGCCGTTGGCTAACCCGTTAACGACGGTGGCGCTGTTCCTCGGGCTGGCAGGGAATATGAACAGCGCCGAGCGCAACCATCAGTCGATGATGGCCTCGGTGTATGTGTTTGCCATCATGATGGTGGCTTATTACGCCGGACAGGTGGTGATGAATACCTTCGGGATTTCCATCCCGGGCCTGCGTATTGCCGGGGGGCTGATTGTGGCCTTTATTGGTTTCCGCATGCTGTTCCCGGCGCAAAAAGCGCATGAGTCGCCGGAAGCGGCCAGCAAATCGGAAGAGCTGGAAACCGAACCGAGTGCCAATATCGCCTTTGTGCCGATTGCCATGCCGAGCACGGCGGGGCCGGGGACCATAGCGATGATCATCAGCTCCGCGTCGACGGTGCGTGACAGCGCAACCTTCCCGGACTGGGTGCTGACGGTTGCGCCACCGCTGATTTTTGCGATTATCGGTCTTATCGTGTGGGTGTCGCTGCGCAGCTCTGGCGCCATTATGCGCTGGGTAGGAAAGGGCGGTATCGAGGCGATTTCCCGCCTGATGGGCTTCTTACTGGTCTGTATGGGCGTGCAGTTTATTATTAACGGCGTGCTGGAGATTATTAAGACCTATCATTAAGTTCATTGCCGGGTGGCGGCTTCGCCTTACCCGGCCTACGAAATCCGTCTTTTTGTAGGCCGGGTAAGCGCAGCGCCACCCGGCACAAACAACCCTCACCCGTGCTGCCCCTGTTCCTCCAGCGCCACCGGCCATTTACGGAAGATGAGCACCGACCAGACAAGCGCCACCAGGGCCGGAATAGCCCCCAGATAGCCAATCGCTGACATCGACACGTGCAGTATGACCTGATTTCCCACCAGCGCGCCCGCGCCAATCCCCAGATTGAAAATCCCGGAGAATAGCGACATGGCAACGTCCGTTGCATCCGGCGCCAGGGCCAGAACTTTCACCTGCATGCCCAGACCAATAATCATGATCGCTACGCCCCAGAACAGGCTGAGGATCGCCAGATGGCTTTCACTGCCCGCGGCGGGCATCAGCAGCAGCAGGCAGGCCAGCAGCAGGCCGATGGCGCTGCTCACCAGTAAGGAGGCGTGCCGGTTACCCAGCTTGCCAAACAGCACGCTGCCAATAATGCCCGCGCCGCCGAGGATCAACAGTAAGACGGTGGCAAAGTTGGCGCTAAAGCCCGCCACCACCTGCACAAACGGTTCAATGTAGCTATACGCCGTGTAATGGGCCGTCACCACAATGACGGTCAGCAGGTAGATACTCAGCAGCGCCGGGCGACGCATCAGCAGCGGCAGGCTTTTCAGCGAGCCGGAATGTTCGCTCGGCAGCGCGGGCAGCAGTTTAATCAGACATACCAGCGTAACCAGCGCACCCATACCGATGGCGAAGAAGGTCGTACGCCAGCCGAAGTATTGCCCCACGATGCGGCCAATCGGCAGACCCAGCACCATCGCCAGTGCGGTACCGGTAGCAATCAGGCTCAGCGCCTGCGCGCGTTTCCCTGCCGGCGCCAGGCGAATCGCCAGCGACGCGGTGATCGACCAGAACACCGCATGGGCAAAGGCGATGCCGATGCGGCTCATGACCAGCACCGTAAAATTCCACGCAATAAATGACAGCACGTGGCTCGCAATGAACAAGACAAACAGACCGATCAGCAGCCTGCGCCGCTCCATCTGGCTGGTCAGCAGCATAAACGGCAGGGACATCAGCGCCACTACCCAGGCGTAGATGGTCAACATAATGCCCACCTGAGCCGTTTCCATCTGGAAACTTTCAGCGATGTCAGACAACAGCCCAACCGGAACAAATTCTGTGGTATTAAAAATAAACGCGGCAATGGCCAGCGTGACCACGCGTAGCCACGCAACCCTGCGGGAAACTGTGTTCGTTGTCATAGGGATGTCGGAGATTCGTTGCTGAAAAGAAGAGGAGACGATCTTAAAACGTCAAACGGCGAAAACTCAACCATTATGTGATGCAGATCTCAATATTTACCTTATAAAAGCTGTAGCCGGGAACGCTGTTTTCATTGAATATAAAAGAACAACATAATAAAAACAGGCGGTAAGACAATGCAGGAGATTGATTTTTATCTGGTAGATGCGTTCAGCGATACCTCGTTCGGCGGCAACCCGGCAGCCGTTTGCCCGCTGAAAGCGTGGTTGCCCGATGAGACCTTACTGAAAATGGCGCAGCAGCATAATCAGTCGGAAACGGCTTTTTTCGTCTGCAGTAAAGGGGGCATTGAGCTCCGCTGGTTTACCACGCTCACCGAAGTCAATCTCTGCGGCCACGCTACGCTGGCCGCCGCGCACGTGCTGTTTACCGAGCTGGATTACCCGGATTCGCGGATCCACTTTGAAACCGCCTCTGGCCGCCTGACGGTCAGCCGGGAGGGGGAGTGGATGACGCTGGACTTCCCGGCATGTCCAACCCATGAAGAGACGCCCCCGCCTGAGATGCTCTCGGCGCTGGGTATTAGCCGCTACGTTGAAGCCCGGAAAGGGCGCGCATGGGTCATCGTTCTTGAAAATCGCCAGCAGGTCGAGGCCCTCGCGCCACACTTTTCGGCGATGACGCCGGGCGAGCATAAGGTGAGCGTGACGGCGCGAGGTGAGGGGGAATACGATTTTGTCAGCCGCTTTTTCTCACCGGGCGTTTCCGTCCCGGAGGACCCGGTCACCGGCTCCGCGCACACGATGCTGATCCCGTACTGGAGCGAAAAGCTGGGCAAAACGACGATGTTTGCCCGTCAGGTTTCAGCGCGTGGTGGCGATGTGCGCTGTGAGCTGAAAGGCTCGCGGGTGCTGATGAGCGGACAGGCCACACTTTATCTGAAAGGCACAGTTTTTCTGCGCTAAATAGCCATAACAAGAGAGGAAGAGACAATGCAGGAAATTGATTTTTATCTGGTGGATGCCTTCAGCGACAAAACCTTTGGTGGCAACGCCGCAGCGGTATGTCCTCTGGAAGAGTGGCTGCCGGACGAGACGCTGCTCAAAATGGCGCAGCAGCATAACCAGTCTGAGACCGCCTTTTTCGTCCGTACCGACGGTGGGTTTGAGCTGCGCTGGTTTACCACGCTGGATGAAATTAACCTGTGCGGCCATGCCACGCTTGCCGCCTCGCACGTTATTTTCGAATACCTTGACTATCCGCACACTGAAATCACCTTCACCACGCGCTTCGTGGGCGAGCTGACGGTTAAACGCAGCGGCGACTGGCTGACGCTGAACTTCCCCGCGTGGTCAACGGAGGTGGTCGAGAACCCACCTGCGCTGTTGTTTAGCGGCCTGGGCATCACAGAGGCAAAAGAGGTGCGAGTTGGACGTGATTACCTGGTGGTGCTGGAGAGCCAGCAGCAGGTAGAAGCGTTAACGCCGGATATTGGGGCAATGCTCCCGCTGGATAAAATGATCTGCGTGACGGCGCCGGGCGATAAATATGACTTCGTCAGCCGCTTTTTCTGCCCGGGCGAAGGGGTGCCCGAAGATCCGGTTACCGGATCTGCCCACAGCATGCTGATCCCTTACTGGAGCGAAAAGCTGGGTAAAACGTCACTCAATGCCCGCCAGGTGTCACACCGTGGCGGGGATCTGCGCTGCGAATTGAAGGGCGACCGCGTGCTGATCGGCGGTCAGGCCACCCTATATCTTAAAGGGCGTGTTTTCCTGCGCTAGCCGAGTGAGGCGCCGCCGCATATCACCATCTCCTGACCGGTGATAGCGGCGGCTTCATTGCTAAGTAAGAAATTCACCAGTCCCGCCACCTCCTCTGGGGCGATCAGACGTCCGATTGGCGGACACTTCGGCGGCGAGGTTTCTCTCCCCGGTGCGCTGAGCATCGGCGTTTGGGTAGCCCCTGGCGCGACCACGTTAGCGGTGATCCCGCGCGGGGCCAGCTCCGCCGCCCAGCTTCTGACCATACCTACCATTGCTGCTTTGGTCGAAACGTACTGCGATCGTCCTGCTGCACCGCGAGAGGTTCTGCTGCCAATCGCCACAAACCGTCCACCTGCGGCCATTGTGGGCGCAAAATGGTTAAACAACGCCTCACAGGCCCGGACGTGGAGTTGCCACAGTGAGGTGCTCACATCGCTTTCGAGCTGGCCCAGGGGCGCAGCGGCCATCATCCCTGCAGCATGGATCACCGCCTGGGGCGTCGCGATGGTTTGCAGGGCGCTGCACAGCGCAGCAGGATCGCTGATATCCACGCGCAGGCCCGTGAAGCCAGGGGCATTCAGCATCACTGCCCGGCGGCTGAGCCCGGTGACCTGCCAGCCTTCCGCCAGTAAACGCTTGACGATGGCCTCACCAATTCCGGAGCTGGCCCCGGTGACGACGGCGTGACGCATGTCAGACCTCCAGCATCGTTCGGGGAATTTTAAATACCGCTTTGCGAACGGTCAGCGGCGCCTCTGCGGCGCACAGCGCCTGGTGGGGTTCTCCAGGACAAAAGACCGCAAAGTCTCCTGCGGCAAGACGGATCCTGACGCTGTGTTCAGCAGGTGAAGTAATAAAGAGATCCGGCTTACGCTCTTCGTCCTCCGGCTTGCCAGTGGGGCGTGCGCCAGCATAAATATGTTCTTCTCCTGCCAGCACAACCTGAATATCGGCCCACTGGCGATGGTACTCCGTATGCCGATCTGCACGTGGCTGCGTCTGCGCCGGACCAATCTGGCAAAACCAGGTTGCATTTTCCGGCTGCCAGCGCCCGTCATCGCGTTCGCTGAGCGCCTGCAGCGTGCAGTCCGGACGGGATAGCAGGGCGTACAACGCCGACGGAAGCCCTGCCAGCGGCAGGGCGTTGAGATGACCGATAATCATATGGACTCCTTAACCCATTCCGATGTCACCCGCACATATTTGATGGCCTGGCGGAAGTAGGTGTACGCGATATGAAGCGCGCCATCGGACCCCTGTTTGATGCTGGGATAGGAGAATTCGCGGTTCAGCTTTTCCAGAGAGTTGTTGGTCATGCAGTAACCATCCCCCTCGTCCAGATGACGCTGCCACGGCCAGGTTTTTCCGCCGTCAGGCGAAATGGCGACGGTCATCGGCGCCCGCGGTGCGCCCCAGAAGGCCGTCCGACCGTGGGTAACAACCGGCTCCTTGCGGTCATCACCATCGTCAATTTCATCGTATAACGAGGCGCGACGTTCCCGCGCCCCGGCGGCGCTCATGGGGTTAAAGACCAGCGCGAGTTCACCGCCCGCAAGCGTGGTCACCTGGATAGAGGAGTTATTATTAGGGAGCTCCGTGGGCTCCGGTACGGACCAGCTTTCGCCGTTATCCGTTGACTGGCTGTAATAGATATTGTCTGCCCAGCGGCTGCGGAACAGGGCGACCAGTGTGCCGTTGAGCAGGCGGGTAATATTCATATGTACGCAGCCGAGGCTTTCCGGTACCTCAACATCGCGCCACGTTTTGCCGCCGTCCCCGGATATTTTTACCGCGCTGATATCGTCGTTTCCGACCCATTTCTCACCTGGTTGGGTACGGCAATAAAACACCGGGAGCAGCCAGTTACCGTTATCCACCACGACAATCGGCTGGCGGATAAACGTGCCCGGTTTATCGAGCAGGGTAGCGATCTCCCCCCAGGTTTTCCCAAGATCCCGGGACTGGCGATAGCGAACGATAGCCGTATCCTGATTACCTGAGATCTGCGCGGTCCACAGCAGCCACAGGACGTTGTCCGGGGCCAGGAACAGAACCGGGTTCTGTTCGGAACGCGTGGCATCGTCCGACAGTTTTACCGCATCACTCCACTGCTGGCTGCCCGGTGCCAGGCGTGACCCCCACACGGAGATATCGGCAATGCCTTCCTGAGTGCCGCCAAACCAGACGCACATCAGCGAGCCATCCGGCAGCGGCAGCAGATTCGCCGCGTGGTTTTGTGGGCAAGAGGAGGGCAGCATGGCGGTTTGCACGTGCGCATCCTGTTGTGGTCGAACAATCCCGTCGCGGGTTACGGTTACAGACATATCAGACTCCATTATTTTGAGCGGGGGTTGGCGCTTTATCCTGCGCTTTTCCCGGAATGAGGCGATCGATCGCCATGATGACGGCAGGGGTCAGCAAGGCAATGTACATATTGTTGATGCCGAAAGGGTCGCCCAGCAGATACCAGACGGAGGTGACGACGCAGGCGCCAATCAGGCCCGCATTGGCACCGCGGGTGCTGCGGAAGAACGGCGCGTAAAACGCAATAACGGCCACCACGGAAATCGACAGGCGAATGGCGCGGGTAAAGAACGAGAGCTTCAGGACTTCAGGTACCAGCAGAACAAAAATCAGCGGCAGGAAACCAATCAGCAGGGAGATCCAGCGGGTGGCCTTAAACTCCTGATCGGGCGTTGGGTTGCGCATCGGCACGTAAAAGTCTTTTACCACCAGGGAGGCGATAGCCAGCGCCACGGTACTGACGCTGACGAAAATAGACGCCACCAGAGAGGTGGTGACCAGGCCGGCCAGCCACGGGTTCATGTCCTGCAGGAAAATCGGCATTGCATACAGGCTGTTAATTTCCGGGTGCAGGTATTTTGCCGCCACCCCAATCACCGCAATGGCCAGCGCAATCGGCAGGCAGAAGAAGAAGGCGACCCAGGTAGAGCGTTTGGCCGATTTCACGTCTTTGGTGGAGGAGATTGCCTGGATTACAAACTGGGTACAGAAGATAGAGCCGATGGTGCCGATGAGCCACGCGAAAATGGTCGACGCACCGATGTTACCGTCCCAGGTCCAGTAGAAGGCCGGCATGTTTTCGATCATTGGCGTAAAGCCGCCGGTTTTGGAGAGCGCAAAACCCATGATAGCCAGGATACCGAAGTATTTCAGCGCGCTGTGCAGTACGGTCACCCAGGCTACCCCCTTCATGCCGCCAAAGGCGAAGTAGAAGGTACTGACGATGGCCGTAATGAAGGCGGCAACGGGCAGGTTGACTTTCAGTACGGTGGAAATAGCCGCTGCGCCGCTGACGTAATTCCCCACGTTAACCAGCAGCAGGGCGTAGATCATGATGACAGAGATAATGTTTTTGGTGCTGTTACCGTATTTTTCAGCAATTGCACCCGAGATGGTGATTTTCCCAGTGTTGTAGATGCGTTTTACCAGCAACAGGCCAAAGAGCGGGAAGCCAATTGCGGCGCCGATGACCGACCATGACGCGGCAAAGCCGTCTTCAAACGCCGCCTGCGCGGTGCCGATGGTGGATTTGGCGCCGATATACTCGGACATCAGCAGGATCCCGACAATAAACGCCGGCATCGCGCGGGAGCCTTCCATAAAATCGCCGGAGTTTTTACTGCGGATCCGGAAGGTCAGCCAGGTGGTGAAAAGGATGTAGGCAATAACAATGCCCACAATGATGAGGGTATCTTCAGCGGTAAAATTATTCATCTTTGCCTCTCTTCAGGGCGAGTGAATCCTGGGCACCTCAGGTACCCGGTATTCTTATTGACGAAACCAACACCGTTTAGTTAAGTGACGTTGTCACTATCCGGCGTATCTCCAGGCACTGCTGCTCGCTAAACGCCACGGCATATCGGCTCTCACCGACGTCTTCCCCCATGATCTGGAGCGCTTTTTTGACTGCGGCAGGGGAAAACGCCACGTTGTACAGGTCGGTGCGCAGTCGGGTGACGCTCTCCTGCGCAAGGCGGGAACCTTCAATGTCACCCGCGTTAAAGCGTGACCAGATGGCGTTGATGGCCGTCGGCGCCACGTTTGCCAGCCCGGAGATGCAGGCCGAACATCCGTCGATGAAGCCCTGGTGGATAAGCGAATCTGGGCCGTTGAGCACGTCGAAT
Source organism: Enterobacter sp. PL_is514 (assembly GCF_055816715.1). Lineage (NCBI taxonomy): Bacteria > Pseudomonadati > Pseudomonadota > Gammaproteobacteria > Enterobacterales > Enterobacteriaceae > Enterobacter > Enterobacter sp. PL_is514. The sequence goes on from NZ_JBVPGN010000034.1 coordinate 501,308, forward strand.
CCGTCCATGTCCCTCACCGCATTAAGGAATCCGCGCAGGCTTTCATAGCTCCCGGCACTGTCTTTAATACCGACGATGTTGGGATGTTCGGCCAGCGCGCGTGCGGTAGCGGGTTCAATGGTATTGCCGGTACGCGCTGGAATGTTGTACAGAAATACCGGTACGGCTAGCGCGTCGGCGATAGCGGTGTAGTGCGCGACGAGTTCAGACTGTTTCAGAGGAACGAAGTAAGGGGTAATGACGGAAACGGCATCGACACCCAGCGAGGCGATCTGTCTCCCCAGACGGATGGTTTCGCGGGTCGAAATTTCCCCAATGTGCGCCACGACCGGTGCGCGCCCGGCCACCGTTTCCACGCAGGTGCGGGTGACGGCGATTTTTTCTTCTTCGTTAAGCACGAAGAACTCGCCGTTTGTGCCGCCGCAGAAGATGCCGTTGCCAGCACTGAGTTGACGATCGATCTGTCGTTTCAGGCCCGACAGGTTCAGCGCGCCTTCCGTGTCAAAGGGGGTTACAACGGCCGTTAGCACGCCCCTGATGTTGTTACGCATTACACACTCCTTGGCTATTAATGTTGGGGAAACAGTGTCCGGTAAATCGCCTGCACCTCGTCGTGATTAACCTGACAGGGTGCATTGTTCATGAGCCGCTTAACGTTAAGGGCCGCATCACTGAGGGAGGCGATATCTTCACGGGGTACGCCCAGTGTCTCCAGGTTATCCGGAAGGTTGAGTCTGCGAACCAGCGCGGCAAAGTACTCCACCAGCGCGTGGGATTTTTCTTCGTCTGACAGCGACGTATCCGCGCCGGGCACCAAATCCCAGACTTGCGCAAATTTCGTCACGCAGTGGGGACGAATCACGCGCATGCAGGGCGCCAGCAGAATCGCGTTGGCCACCCCGTGAGGCAGGTGATATTTGCCGCCGAGTGGGTAGGACAGGGCGTGAACCAGGTGCGTGCCAGCATGTGCAATGGCGACCCCACCGTAGTAAGACGCCCACAGCATCTCCAGCTTCGCCAGCAGATTGCCCGGTTCGGCGCAGGCCGTTTCAATGTTGTTGAGCAGCTTAGACAGGCCCATCAGCGCGGCGTTATCGCTAACCGGATTAGCGACCGTTGAGGTGAAACACTCAATCAGATGGCACAGGGCATCAATCCCGGTGGATGAGGCAATGTGTGCGGGCATGCTGGTCGTCAGCTCCGGCAGCAGGGCGACGTAATCGGGCAGCAGGACGGGGGAGATGATGCCCACTTTCGTGCTTTGCTCCGGTATGGCCAGAATGGCATTCGGCGTCGCTTCCGATCCGGTTCCTGCAGTGGCCGGGATCAGCAGTGACGCGATGCGTGCCACCGGTTTTATGCCCGCGAGCAGGTTGTCCAGCCCCGGAGAAAGCGGGTGACAAAGTACTGAAAGCAATTTGGCTACATCCAGTACGCTACCGCCGCCGAGCCCGACGACCAGCCCAAACGTTCCCTTTAACGTCGAGAGCAGTTGGTTAACGTCGTGATGGGTGGGTTCAGGCGGGACATTGTCGATAATCGTGACGCCGCGCTGGTCCTCTTCGAGGATCGCGCGGATCTGCTTTGCTGCCTCCAGACGCGCAATATTGCCGTCCGTCACCAGCAGGATCTGCGTTTTATCAGTAAGTAATGGCCTGATGGCGGCGATGGCATTCGCCCCGCTAATCAGGGTGCTGTTGATCGTAACCACGCTTTTCTCCTGTCTCTGTATCCATGATTGATTTCGCTCAAGCAAGACGCTTCATGGTCATCGTGTGGCTAAATTTATAATTTATTCGCAAACTGATTAACTTGATCTTGCTCACATATAATCAATCATGATTGAATATAATCATTAACGGGAAAGGCTAACCCGAAGTGGGGATGAAAGTGAGCAATGTGAACAGAGAGGTCGTGGTCGTCGCCGATGACTTTACCGGCGCAAATGATGCCGGTGTCAGCCTGGCGCTGTGTGGCAAAAAAGTCAGCGTGGCGTTTCATACACCGTTTACCCAGGCGAGCGATGTGCTGATCGTTAACACCGATTCCCGGGCGCTGAAGGCATCGGAGGCGGCCGAAAGGGTGGCCGCACTCGGGGCTGAAATCGCGGATGCCCGCTGGCTCATTAAAAAGATGGATTCCACGTTGCGTGGCAATGCAGGAGCCGAATCTCAGGTTCTTAAGGCATTAAGCGGCAGGCGGCAGGTGATCGTGGCGCCGGCATACCCGTCAGCAGGGCGGATCACGCGGTACGGCAGGTGTCTGGTAAACGGCGTTCCGGTGAATGAAACCGAATTTGCCAGCGATCCCAAAACGCCTGTCCCGTCTGCCGCTATTGCTGACCTGTTTACCGGGGTGAGCGCTAAAAGCGTGACCGTGAAAACGCTCACTGCCGAACTTGCCCGAGGAACGGAATGGCTCATCGTGGATGCGCACACCGATGAGGAGATGGACGCCATTATCGATGCCGCGTTGGCCTGCTCACAGAGGCCGCTGCTGGTGGGCTCTGCCGGACTATGCGATGCGCTGGCCCGTCATCTGGCCCCGGTTCGGCGTAAACAACTGCTGGCCGTCGTCGGCTCGATGAGTGAGATCGCGCAACGACAGATTGCACTGGCGGTAAGCCAGGCGGACGTCTCGTCGGTACTCATTGATGTGAATGACGCGCTGCGCGGAGACACGTCCGGGTATCTCGAACAGATTGCGCAGGTACTTCAGTCTGGCCATCACTGCATTGTGCATACCTGTGCGGGCCACGAGGCCCGGCATCAGGTCGAGCAACTCTGCCAGCAGTATCGCGTCACCCGCGCAGGCCTGGGCGAAAAAATTTGTACGTTTTTAGGCGAACTGACCCGACAGGTGCTGGCGGCGCAGACGCCTGACGCGCTGTACGTCTCCGGTGGCGACGTGGCGATGGCTGTCGCGAGGGCACTGGATGCTCGGGGGTTTGAGATTACCGGGTGCGTCGCACAGTGCGTGCCAGCCGGAAAATTTCTGGGTTGTGGCTGGCAGCAGCCGGTAATGACCAAAGCAGGGGGCTTCGGAAACGAAGAGACGCTGCTTGAGGTGTTGCATTTTATCGAGGAGAGACTGAGTGACTAAAATTATTGCTGTAACCATGGGTGACCCGGCTGGCATTGGCCCGGAAATCATCATCAAATCCCTCACCGAGGGTGAGTTGTCAGGGGCACCTGTGGTGGTTGTGGGCTGCGCCAGAACGCTGCAGCGGGTGCTTGAGAAAGGAATCACCGGGCAGGCGGATATCCGCACTATCGACGCGGTCAGCGGCGCGCGCTTTGCCGCTGGCGTGATTAACGTGCTTGATGAACCGCTGGCCGATCCTGATGCACTGAAGCCGGGTATCGTTCAGGCTGAGGCCGGGGATCTGGCTTATCGCTGCGTGAAGCGTGCTACCGAACTGGCGATGGCGGGTGAGGTGAAGGCGATTGCAACGGCTCCCCTGAATAAAGAGGCGCTGCACCTGGCCGGGCATCTCTATCCGGGTCATACCGAGCTGCTGGCGCATCTGACCGACAGCAAAGATTACGCCATGGTGCTGTATACGGACAAACTGAAGGTGATTCACATCACGACCCACATTGCGTTGCGCAAATTCCTTGATACGCTCAATCAGGATCGGGTAAAAACCGTGATTGGGATTGCGGATAGATTCCTGAAACGCGTCGGCTTTCAACAACCGCGCATTGCGGTTGCCGGCGTTAACCCGCATGCGGGTGAAAACGGCCTGTTTGGCGATGAAGAGATCAAGATTGTCGGCCCGGCTGTCGACGCGATGAAAGCGCAGGGGTTAAACGTCACCGGACCGTGTCCACCGGATACGGTATTTATGCAATGCCACGAAGGTATGTATGACATGGTCGTTGCGATGTATCACGATCAAGGGCATATTCCGCTAAAATTACTCGGCTTTTATGACGGGGTGAATATCACCGCCGGCTTGCCGTTTATCCGTACCTCTGCGGACCACGGTACCGCATTCGATATTGCCTGGACCGGCAAAGCGAAGTCTGAGAGCATGACGGTGTCTATCCAGTTGGCTATGCAAATTACACGGGAATGATATGAAGGGATATAACCGGTTAGAGCAGATAATGGATTACCTGAAAGGGCACAATCTGGTGACGGTGGATCAGCTGGTGGCAATTACCGATGCCTCTCCGGCGACGATCCGCAGGGATTTGATAAAGCTCGATCAGGAAGGTGTCATTAGCCGTACCCATGGCGGCGTTACCCTTAACCGGTTTATTCCTTCCCAGCCCACAACGCATGAAAAAATGCAGCGCAGTCTGGCAGAAAAACACGCCATCGCCAGCGCGGCGGCAAGCTTTGTTAAAGCGGGCGACGCCATTGTTCTTGATGCTGGCACCACGATGATTGAACTCGCTCGCCAACTTACGCATCTGCCGCTTCGCGTCATCACCAGCGACTTGCACATCGCGCTGTTTCTCTCGGAATTCCGTCAGATTGAAGTGACGATAATTGGCGGGCGTATTGATGATTCAAGTCAGTCCTGCATCGGTGAGCACGGGCGTCGCTTGCTGCAGAACGTGTGGCCAGACGTGGCTTTCGTTAGCTGTAACGGATGGGATATCACCCGCGGCATTACCTCACCAACGGAAGAGAAGGCTGCCTTAAAGCGGGATCTGATTGCCAATGCAAAACGTCGCGTACTGCTGGCGGACAGTTCCAAGTACGGAGCCTGGTCGTTGTTTAACGTGGCGCATCTTAATACCCTGACGGATATCGTCACGGACAGCAGGCTGGACGAAGCGACACAGGCCGGATTGAGGGCGTTAGATGTCCAGTTGACGCTGGCGTCATGACATAAGTTAATACTATGAAGCACCCTGGCAGGCCTGCGCTATGTTGAAATTTAGCCTCATAAAAAAAGCAAGGAGCCTGCCATGTATTCCATTACCTCTGAATCTGCACGTCATCCGGACATTCTCGCTCTGATCGCGGCGCTTGACCGCTATCAGAGCGAACTCTATCCCGCCGAAAGTAATCATCTGCTCGATCTGGCTGCGCTGCCGGAAGCCTCGCTGATCCTCATGATCATTCGCGACCAGCAGCTGCACGCCGTGGGCTGTGGCGCTATCGTGCTCAACGGTGATGGAACGGGGGAGATGAAGCGGGTCTATATCGATCCGGCCCATCGCGGACAGCATCTCGGCGAAACGCTGCTGGCCGCCCTGGAAGATGAGGCTCTGAGCCGTCATTGTCATACCGTAAGGCTGGAGACGGGCATCAAACAGCATGCCGCGGTGCGTCTTTATGAACAGTGCGGATACGATTTGCGCCCGGCGTTTGCCCCGTACGTTGACGACCCGCTCAGCCTGTTTATGGAGAAGGCGCTGGTTGAAGACGTTCGTTTAGCAGCGCTATAAAGGCTTCCAGCTGGCGGGTCATCGCCCCGCGTCGCCATACCAGCCAGGTGGTGAGCCAGCGCCAGTTTTCCGCCAGCGGCCAGGCTTCAACCTGATGATGTCCCGGCATACTCTCCAGCATCGAGCGCGGCATCAGCGCGATGCCCGCGCCCGCAATGACGCAGGCGAGCATGCCGTGATAGGACTCCATCTCATGAATGCGGCCGGGCGTGGCGCGGTCAGCGTGAAACCAGCTCTCCAGGTGTCGGCGATACGAGCAGTTGGCGCGAAAGGCATAGACGTCGCTGCCGCTGACCTGCGAGGCGCGCGTCACCTCCACATGCCCGGCAGGCGTGACCAGCATCATCTCTTCCCGGTAGACCGGCATGCCTTCCAGCTCCGGGTGCGAAAGCGGACCGTCGACGAAGGCGGCGCTTAGGGTTCCCTCCAGTACGCCATCAATCATTGTCCCGGAAGGCCCGGTCGAAAGGGCAAACTGAATGCGCGGATAGCGCTGGTTAAACTGCGCCAGCGTTTCAGGAATGCGCACGGCGGCGGTGCTTTCCAGCGCGCCGAGGGCAAATAACCCCTGCGGCTCATCCCCCGCGACAACCATGCGCGCTTCATCCACCAGGGCGAGGATCTGCCTGCTGTAGCGCAGGAAGTTATGGCCAGCCGGGGATAAGCGCAAACGCTGGTTCTCACGAATAAACAGCTCAACGCCCAGATCGGCTTCCAGCTGGCGGATGCGGGTCGTCAGGTTAGACGGCACGCGATGCACCTTCTGCGCCGCCTGGGTGATGCTGCCCGTCAGCGCGACGGCGTTAAACATTTCAAGCTGGGTTAAGTCCATGGCATTCTCGTTTCGTGAATAAGGTGGTTAGTATTATTCATTTTTAAGAAATAGCAGAGTGAGCCACAATCAATCAACCGAAATGCGTGGAGAACATCATGAAATATTCATCTGCTACACATGCCCTCTCTGTTAACCCGGCAACGGGTGAAACCCTCGCTGCGTATCCCTGGGAGACGCCGGAAGAGGTTGAACGCGCGATTTCTCAGTCCGACGCGGGCTATCGCCAGTGGCGACGCGAAAGCGTGTCCCACCGGGCGCAGAAGCTGCGGGATCTCGGCGCCGCGCTGCGAAACCGCGCGGAAGAGATGGCGCAGATTATCTCCCGTGAAATGGGCAAGCCCATCCTGCAGGCGCGAGCGGAAGTGGCAAAGTCCGCCGGTCTGTGTGACTGGTATGCCGAGCACGGCCCGGCAATGCTGCGTGCGGAGCCGACGCTGGTGGAAAACCAGAACGCGGTCATTGAATACCGTCCGCTGGGGCCGATTCTCGCGGTGATGCCGTGGAACTTCCCGCTCTGGCAGGTGCTGCGCGGCGCGGTGCCAATTCTGCTGGCCGGTAACAGCTATCTGCTCAAACATGCGCCCAACGTGCTCGGCTCTGCGGATCTTATTGGGCAGATCTTTGCGGATGCGGGTTTCCCTGAAGGCGTGTTCGGCTGGGTGAACGCCACCAATGACGGCGTAAGCCAGGCGATTAACGATCGTCGTATTGCGGCGGTGACCGTCACCGGCAGCGTGCGTGCCGGGGCAGCCATTGGGGCTCAGGCAGGAGCCGCGCTGAAAAAATGCGTTCTTGAACTGGGCGGCTCAGACCCGTTCATCGTTCTCAACGATGCCGACCTGGATCTCGCCGTGAAGGCGGCGGTAGCGGGTCGCTACCAGAATACCGGGCAGGTGTGCGCGGCGGCAAAACGCTTCATTGTGGAAGAGGGTATTGCGGACACCTTTACCCAACGCTTTGTCGATGCGGTTGCTGCCCTGAAGCTGGGCGCTCCGGAGCAGGAAGAAAACTACCTGGGCCCGATGGCGCGTTTCGATCTGCGCGATGAACTGCATCAGCAGGTGCAGGCGACGCTGGCAGAAGGGGCAACGCTGCTGCTGGGGGGTGAGAAAATCAGCGGCGAGGGAAATTACTATGCGCCAACCGTGCTGGCGAATGTCACCCCGTCGATGACGGCGTTCCGCCAGGAGCTGTTTGGTCCGGTCGCGGCCATTACCGTCGCGAAAGACGCGGAGCATGCCCTGATGCTTGCCAACGACAGCGACTTTGGCCTGTCCGCCACCGTCTTTACCGCTGACGCAGCGCTTGCGGATAAATTCTCCCGCGAGCTGGAGTGCGGCGGCGTGTTTATCAACGGCTTTAGCGCCAGCGATGCGCGCGTGGCTTTTGGTGGCGTGAAGAAAAGCGGTTTCGGCCGCGAGCTTTCCCACTTTGGCTTGCACGAGTTCTGTAACGTGCAGACGGTGTGGAAGGATCGCGTGTAATCCTTAATTTCGGCCCTCGTCGTGAGGGCCGTTGTCATTATTCTGCCATGGTTCTGTCATTTTCATTTCGTAGACTCGCACGCGTCTAACGCCTTGTAAATGAAGCTAATTATGAACCTAACGCAAATTTTTCGCCGTATTGCGCAGCGTCTCACCCCTCGTCACTTTGGCCTGTTGACGGGCATCTTTTGCATCATTGGCCTTTTCTCCGCGGTGCAGCTCTCCTCGTCACTCCTGCTTAACGCCTCCCTGAACAACGCCCAGCGTAACGAGCAGCAAAACCTGCTGGCCTGGCAGCAGCAGAGCAAGCTGGATCTGGCCCGTGTTTCCCTGCTGGCGGCAAGCGATCTGCTTAACCGGTCCGGCGTCTGGTTTATGCAGGATAAAGAGACCGGCTCCGACGGAAGCTGGCATAGCCTGATGGACGATGCGCAAAAGGCGCTGACGGTTTCTCAGCAGGCGTGGAAGGCCTGGCTGGCGCTGAATCCGCCGAAAGATGACGCGCTGGTGAACAGCTATCAGCTTTTCTACGGCGCGATCAACGAGCAGGCTGAAGGTCTGGTAAAAGACAACACCATCGACGCTTTTTTTGCCGTCCCGGCGCAGGCGTTTCAGACGGATTTCAACGACAACTATGCGCGTTATCAGCAGGCAAGCGAGAAGCAGGCCATGCAGGGGCGTCAGAGCCTCATGGCGCAGCTCTCAGGATTGCAAACGTTGTTCCTGTTTGCGCCGGTGCTGTTGCTCGCTATCGCCGCTGTCGTCTGGTTCGGCATGTCCAGATGGGTGATCACGCCGCTGCGTCGGTTGATTGCGCATATCAACCGGCTGGCGGCAGGGGATCTCTCCGGCACGCCGCCGGACGTCATGCGCTTCAACCGGGAGATAGGGCAGCTTAGCGACAGTATTGCCACGATGCAGCACGGTCTTCAGCAGCTGGTGACGCAGGTCAGCCATGCCACGGCGACCATGGTGGAGAACATTGGCTCCCTGGCGCAGGGTAACCAGAAGCTGTATCAGCAGTCGGCGCGTCAGGCGAAAGAGCTTGAGGATGTGACGGCGCATATCGCGGCGCTGGAAAACCATGTGGAAGGGAATACCGGCTATGCCAGACTCGCCAGTTCGCGGGCCGATGAAGCGCGTCAGGCCGCCGTGGGCGGAGACCAGATGATGTCGACGGTAAACGCGTCCATGCAGGCGATCGTCGACCGATCGTCCGAGATGCGCGGGATCGTGGCGATGATCGACAGCGTGGCGTTTCAGACCAACATCCTGGCGCTGAATGCGGCCATCGAGGCGGCCCATGCCGGAAACCAGGGGCGCGGGTTTGCCGTCGTCGCCCGGGAGGTTGGATTGCTGGCCAGAAAGAGCAGCCACTCGACGCAGACCATTCAGCAACTGATCAACCGCTCGGTTCAGGGGATTGAAGACGGTTCCCGTGCCGTCACCCGGATGGAAGAGAATCTGCAGCAGGTTACCGGTCTGGTGGGCAATTTAAGCAGTTTGCTGAATGAGATCTCCACCGCCACCCTCAGCCAGGGAGAGAGTATTCACCAGATGACGCGTCAGCTTCAGGCACTGAACCAGGTCTCCCGTCAGACGGACCTGCTGGTCTCTGACGCCTCGGATGCCTCTGAGCGACTGCAAAAGCAATCCGATCTTTTATTGCAGGCCGTTTCGCGTTTTCGTCTTAGCGCCTGACGCAATACATAAGCCTCTGTTATACTCGCAGCCCGTTTTAGCCTGAGGGCAAGGAGCAAAGTGTGGCTGCGGTCATCCATAATGAGATGTTGGACGAGATTCTGGCGCAGGTTCGTCCGTTAATTGGAAAGGGGAAGGTTGCCGACTATATTCCGGCCCTTGCCTCGGTCAGCGGGAATAAGCTGGGCATTGCTATCTGTACTATCGACGGACAGCGATACCAGGCAGGGGATGCAACAGAACGTTTTTCCATTCAGTCCATTTCGAAAGTGCTCAGTCTGGTTGCGGCGATGCGCCAGTATGAAGAAGACGAGATCTGGCAGCGGGTGGGCAAAGATCCGTCCGGCCAGCCTTTTAACTCGCTGCTTCAGCTCGAGATAGAACAGGGTAAACCGCGAAATCCCTTTATCAACGCCGGGGCGCTGGTGGTCTGCGATATGCTGCAAAGCCGCCTCAGCGCACCACGTCAGCGAATGCTTGAGATTGTGCGTCAGCTCTCGGGCGTTGACGACATTACCTATGATACGGTTGTGGCACGCTCGGAGTTTGAACACTCTGCCCGTAACGCGGCTATCGCCTGGCTGATGAAATCCTTCGGTAATTTCCACAACGACGTGGCGACCGTCCTGCAAAACTACTTCCATTACTGCGCCCTGAAAATGAGCTGCGTTGAGCTGGCTCAGACGTTCCTGTTCCTTGCGCACCAGGGGCACGCGCCGCATCTCGATCAGGAAGTCGTTTCGCCGCTTCAGGCTCGTCAGGTTAACGCGCTAATGGCCACCAGCGGGATGTATCAAAACGCCGGCGAGTTTGCCTGGCGCGTTGGGCTTCCGGCTAAATCGGGCGTTGGCGGCGGGGTCGTGGCGATTGTGCCGCATGAAATGGCGATAGCCGTCTGGAGCCCGGAGCTGGATGAAACGGGAAATTCGCTCGCCGGCGTGGCGGTTCTGGAGAAACTGACCCAGCGTCTGGGACGTTCAGTATACTGATGCCCGATCTGGATCCTCTCTTTTCCCGTCTGGCGCGATCGACATTTCGCTCGCGCTTTCGTTTAGGCGATAAAGAACGACAGTACTGCTGGGACAAAGGCCCCGAAACCATTGACCAGCATGCCGCGGATTTTGTCGAAAAGCGCCTTGCGCCTGCACAACCCGCAAATGACGGTAAACAGACGCCTATGCGCGGTCACCCGGTGTTTATCGCCCAGCATGCCACCGCCACCTGTTGTCGGGGCTGCCTGGCAAAATGGCATAACATTCCACAGGGTGTAACGCTCACCGCGACGCAACAAAATTATATCGTCAGCGTTATCCATCACTGGCTGGTGCTGCAGATGAACGCCTAAATTTGACGAGTTATGCTCCAGTGGTATTTGTGTTATAGATGCATCCTAAGTTAGTCCCGATCATGCTGACGACCGCAATAATTGCCATAAGCTTTCATATGGAATGATATTTAATGCGTTCTGCTCTTACCGCTTTCAGGCCGTTCCAGCCTGACACGCCGCTGCGAAATGCATCGACGATCTTCATCCTCACCACCTTGTTCTATTTTGTGGGCGCGGAATTACGGCTCGTTGAGGCCCTGTCGCTGTTCTGGCCGCTGAATGGCGTCATGGCAGGGATCTTCGCCCGCTATGTCTACCTTAATCGCCTGCATTACTATGCGGTATGCTATGTCGCGATGCTGTTGTACGACGCGGTGACGACCAACTGGGGTATAGCCTCAGTGGTGATCAATATGTCTAACATGATCTTTATTGCCGTCGTCGCCGTGCTGGTTCAGCGCGACAAGCGACTGATGAAGAAAACCCCCGATCCGCTTAACGCGCTACGCCTGTTTAACTACTGTCTGATTGCCGCGCTGCTTTGTGCCTTGCTCGGCGCGGCGGGGTCGGTCGGGATTGACAGTCACACCTTCTGGCCGCTGTTTGCCGACTGGTTTAGCGAGCAGTTCTCAACCGGCGTGCTTGTTGTGCCCTGTATGCTCACGTTACGTATGCCCGGGCGTGATCTCAGGTTACGTCTGGAGCAGCTGCTGCCGGTGATGGCGCTGATCGTCTCGGTGGTCGCGTCGGTGGTGATTGGCGGAGCGGGGAGCCTCTCGTTTCCTCTGCCAGCGCTTATCTGGTGTGCGGTTCGTTACTCATTGCCTGCGACCTGTCTGCTGACGTTTATCACGGGTGCCACTGAAATCATTTTGGTCGCCAACTCGATTATTAATATTGCCGTGGCGACGCCGTTTACGACGCCAATGATGTTTTCAGCCCGGCTGGGTATCGCCACGATGGCGATCTGCCCGGTGATGGTCTCCGTCAGCATGGCGGCGATTAATTCCCTGATCCGCCAGGTTTCACTGAGGGCGGATTATGACTTTTTAACACACGTCTACTCGCGTTCCGGGCTTTATGAGGCGTTAAAGCATGAAGAGACGTACCGGCATACCCGTTTTTTGACCGTCATGCTGCTGGATATTGATTATTTCAAAAGCATTAATGATAACTACGGCCACGAGTGCGGAGATCGCGTGCTGGCGTCGTTTGCCCGACAGGTTCAGCAGGTCGTTGGCGAAGACGGCATGGTGGCGCGCATGGGCGGGGAAGAGTTCGCTGTGGTGGTTCATTCAGGCGACGCGCAGCACGGTTTTGAACTGGCTGAACGTATCCGTTCCACCGTTGCCAGCCATCCTTTTACATGGCGTCACCAGACGCTCTTTCTGACGGTCAGTATTGGCCTCGGCAGTGGAAAGGCTGAGTCATGGCAGTTGACCGAAGTCTTCAACAAGCTCATGGCCGAAGCGGACGATCATCTCTATCGTTCAAAAAAAGCGGGTCGAAACCGTACCAGCGCCCGGGTGGCAGACGAGCAAATTGCCGCGCCCACCGAGAGTGAAACATAGCTGCGTTAATCGTCATAAGGCATTGACGTGAATAGTAAGCGACTTAACAGGCTGTCAGAACGCTGACAATGCCTCTGTTTAAGCTACGCTTTTAGTAACGCTTTACGTCAGGAGACATTATGAAAGCACCTGCAACCCCTGAAAATGAAACAGACAGACTCAACTCGCTACGAGAATCCGGTCTGCTTGAGATCGACAGTTCCCCGGCGTTTGACCGGTTAACCCGTCTGGCAAAACGCTTCTTCCAGGTGCCGCTGGCGATGGTCAATCTCATTGATGAGCATTCGCTAATCGTTAAGTCCGCTGATGGTCAGGCACCCGGCTCCGTTCCGCGTAACATCTCATTTTGTGGGCATACGATCCTCACCGAAGCGCCGCTGGTGGTAGGGGATATGCTTCAGGACGATCGTTTTGCGGATAACCCGCTGGTGGCCGGTGAACCTCGCGTGCGGTTTTACGCGGGCTTCCCGCTGCGCCTGCGTGACGGCGCAAGCGTTGGCTCGCTGTGCCTGATTGATTACGCTCCCCGGGAGTTTTCTGCCGCCGACCTCGCCGTCCTGGGAGATCTTGGCGCGCTGGCGGAAGATGAATTTGCTGCCATCAGCGCGGCGACCACGGATGAATTAACCGGGCTATTCAACCGTCGGGGTTTTAATCAACTCGTGCGCTTCACGCTTTCCGTTGCCCGGCGCCGGGCAGAGCCGCTGACGCTCGGCTGGCTGGATTTGGATCGCTTTAAGGAAATTAACGATCGCTTCGGGCATGAAGAGGGGGATAAGGCGCTGAATGCCATGGCGCAACTGATGCGTGCCTCTTTCCGCGAAGCGGATCTGCTGGTTCGTTTTGGCGGGGACGAGTTCGCCGTGCTGTTCGCGGATACGGATGAGCAGGGCGCCTGGATTGCCATGCAGTATCTCGTCGAGCAGGTAGAAAACTATAACGCCCGCAGGTTACACCCCTGGTCGCTTCACTTCTCATGGGGGCTAAGTGAATTCGATCATAACGGCAACGACCTGCAGCAGTGGTTAAAAGATGCCGATGAAAAGATGTATGCCATGAAGCAGCAGCGCCAGCGCGCCAGGTGACATAACAAAAGCCTATGTCCGATCCGTTTGCGTTAAGAAGATGTTAAATGCACAGTGATGGTATTCAACGTAAGGAAAAACAATGAATACCTCACTGCAAATCAAAAACCTCACCCGAGACGAAATTCTCACCCACCTTGATGCGCTGGCCGGGATCCTCGAAAATTGTGTGAACGGCGGGGCATCCGTCAGCTTTATGCTTCCCTTTAGCCTGGAGAGGGCCCGCTCTTTCTGGCGCGGAATTGCTGAAAGCGTAGGGCGCAATGAGCGCCTCGTGCTGGCCTGTGTCGACCCGCAGGACGGCGTCATCGGAACGGTGCAGTTAATCACAGACCAGCCGGAAAACCAGCCGCATCGCGCCGATGTGGCGAAGCTGCTGGTTCACGAGAAAGCGCGCCGGAAAGGTGCCGCGATGGCGTTGATGGAAGCGCTTGAAGCTGAGGCTCGGGCCAGGAACATTTCGGTTCTGGTACTTGATACCTCCACCGGCAGCGGCGCCGAGACGTTCTACCAGCGCGCCGGATGGCAAAAGGTGGGGGAGATCCCGCGTTATGCCCTTATGCCGGACGGCGCCATGACGGCCACGTCCGTGTTTTATAAGTTCTTATGATTATTTTGTACAACTACGCGACGTATTGATCAAAACAGGGTTCCCGGTCGTTAAGTTTTGATAAGTTATCGTACCAATATTATCAGGCTGTATGACTAATCATAAAAGGAACCCCCTTGTGAACACGCTCAACCGTCGTGATTTTCCCGGTGCTCAATATCCAGAACGCATCATTCAGTTTGGTGAAGGCAACTTCCTGCGTGCGTTCGTCGACTGGCAAATTGACCTGTTAAATGAACATACCGATCTTAATGCCGGTGTGGTTATCGTCCGTCCTATTCAAAGCGACTTCCCGCCGTCGCTCAGCACTCAGGATGGTTTGTATACCACTATCATTCGCGGCCTGAACGAGCAGGGTGACGCGGTGAGTGAGAGCCGTCTTATCCGCTCGGTTAACCGTGAAATCAGCGTCTACGACGATTATGACGCGTTTCTGAAACTGGCACACAACCCGGATATGCGCTTTGTTTTCTCGAACACCACCGAAGCGGGTATTAGCTACCACGCGGGTGACAGATTCGACGATGCCCCTGCGGTGAGCTACCCGGCGAAGCTGACGCGACTGCTGTTTGAGCGCTTTAGCCATTTCAACGGTGCACCGGATAAAGGCTGGATTATCATTCCGTGCGAACTGATTGACTACAACGGTGATGCACTGCGTGAACTCGTCCTGCGCTATGCCCAGGAGTGGTCGCTGCCTGCGGCCTTTATCCGGTGGCTAAACGACGCCAACAGCTTCTGCTCGACGCTGGTTGACCGTATCGTGACCGGTTACCCGCGCGACGAAGCGGCTGCGCTTGAAGCTGAGCTGGGGTATCACGATGGGTTCCTTGACACGGCTGAACATTTCTATCTGTTCGTTATCCAGGGGCCGGCATCCCTTGCTCAGGAACTCCGTCTGGATAAGTACCCGTTAAATGTGCTGATTGTCGACGACATCAGACCCTACAAAGAGCGCAAAGTCGCCATCCTGAACGGGGCGCATACGGCGCTGGTGCCGGTGGCATTCCAGGCCGGGCTGGATACGGTGGGCGAGGCGATGAATGATGCAGAGATCTGCGCGTTCGTCGAAAAAGCGATTTATCAGGAGATCATTCCGGTCCTCGATTTGCCGCGGGACGAGCTGGAATCTTTCGCCAGTGCGGTAACAGGGCGTTTTCGCAATCCCTATATCCGACACCAGCTGCTTTCCATTGCGCTCAACGGCATGACCAAATACCGCACCCGCATCCTGCCACAGCTACTGGCAGGGCAGAAGGCAACAGGGCAATTACCGGCACGTCTGACGTTTGCCTTAGCCTCGTTAATCGCGTTCTACCGCGCAGAGCGTAACGGGGAGAGCTATCCGGTGCAGGATGATGCGTGCTGGCTGGAACGTTATCAGCAGCTCTGGGCGCAGCACCGCGATCGGCAGTTGAGCACCCGTGAGCTGGTGCAGTCGGTGCTCAGCGCACGCGAACACTGGGAACAGGACTTGACGCAAGTAAGCGGTCTTGTCGACCAGGTCACGCTGGACCTTGATGCCATTCTGCTGAAGGGAATGCGCGCTGCGGTTAAACCGCTTTGCTAATGCGTTCACCCGGCTGCGGCCGGGTTTAAACACATTTTATTTTAGTTACAACATACTATGTGCTTTGTTTTTAAAAAACACATGCAGCACTGTGCGGATTTCGCTAATCAGGGGAGAAAGTGCAATGTCCCGTTAACAAACTTGCAACGGTGACGGGGATCACGTTTAATAGCCTCGCTCTTTTCTTTCCTGAAACTCACTATGATCGTTCGTCCTAAACAGCACTGGCTACAACTGATTTTTGTCTGGCACGGTTCGGTACTGCCTAAGATCTATACCCGATTGCTGCTCAACTTCCTGCTTTCTATTGCCGTTATCCTTATGCTACCGTGGTATACCTCACTGGGCATCAAATTTACCGTGGCGCCATTCAGCATTCTCGGCGTGGCGATCGCAATCTTTCTCGGTTTCAGAAACAACGCCTGTTATTCACGCTACGTTGAGGCTCGCCTGCTCTGGGGGCAGTTGATGATAGCGGCGCGCTCGCTGTTTCGCGAGGTAAAAAACACCTTGCCTGACGATAAGCATCTGGGCGAATTTGTCCGTCTGCAGATTGCTTTTGCTAACTGCCTGCGCATGACCCTGCGCCGGGAACTGAACGCCGAGCAACTCTCTCACTATCTTGCTCCGGATGATTTACGTCAGGTGATGAAAGCCAACTCACCGGCGAACCGTATTTTACTGATCATGGGGGAGTGGCTGGCCGTGCGGCGGCGTAACGGGCAACTCTCAGACATTCTGTTTCACAGCCTGAACAATCGTCTGAACGATATGTCCATCGTCCTGTCCGGCTGTGAACGCATTGCGACCACGCCGGTACCGTTTGCCTATACGCTGATTTTGCACCGCACGGTGTACCTGTTCTGCATCATGCTGCCGTTCGCGCTGGTTGTGGATCTGCACTACATGACGCCCTTTGTCTCGGCGCTGATTTCATACACCTTTATCTCGCTGGACACCCTGGCGGAAGAGCTGGAAGACCCGTTCGGCACTGAGAATAACGATCTACCGCTGGACGCCATCTGCAACATGATGGAACGCGATCTGCTGCAGATGAACGATGAAGAGAAGATTCCGGAAAGGCTGATGCCGGATAAGCACTATCAGCTCACCTGACGGGCGTTCCACTCGTCGCGGGTGATCTCCCACAGCTCGGAGTCCAGCATCCCGCTAACGTAGGCTTTCTTCTCCGTCCTGATAAGCCGCATGCCGCTACTGTCCGAAATACGCCGGGAGCGGCTGTTGGCAGCGGCTTTCGGGGCGCGTAATACAGGTTTGTTTAGCGTATTGAACCAGTAATCCGTCGCGGCAATGCTGGCCTCGCGCATGTATCCCTGGCCCTGAAACTCCGGCGCGAGCCAGAACCCGCGGTTGTTATCCTCGACGTCGTACAGGCAAATAATGCCCATCAATTCATCCGGCACCTCACGTCGTCGGATGCTCCAGAACCAGGCAATCCCTTTCGCCACATCCGGCAGCGCCACGTTATTGACATAGTTTTCCGCGCCGTTATCCGGGTAGGGCCATGGCACGGAAGAGACCATATAGCGGACAATCTCCCAGCGCGGATAAAGCTTTTGTATCTGAGCCGCATCTTCGGCAACCAGCGGTTTTAGCAGTAAGCGTTCTGTCATGAGCGTCGGTATGGTCATCCGCGGATCTCCCTTTTTAGGCGTTATGCTTTTGTTTGCGTTCTGGTATTTTCATCTCTATCACATTTAGTTGAGGCGTGCTGGGTTCATTCCCTACCAGAAATGGGCATCATTTCTTTAATGGCGAAATTTTGATGAGCTTTTTGTCTCTTTTAACCGGACGGGTTTTCCAGGATCTCCTGCAGCATGGCAAAGAGATAGAGGAGGCTATTGCTCATCGTGATATCCGTCTCTTGAATCATTCCACGCCCGAGCTGGAACGGTATTTTTCGCGTCCACTCAGCGAGCTTTCGCGTCAAAATCCTTACCCAGTAGCGGTACTGTTACCTCTTTTTTTAGTGGCGTTTGCGTTAAACCTTCTGCCTTTTCTCAGCACGTTGCAGGGTTTGTCACCTTTGCATCATGCATTGAGCTTTTTCTTACCATCATTGACGATGACAGGCGCGCTCATTGTGACAAGCGTACTCCTGGCACGTGGTAAGACGTCGGGATTGTCGGGCTTTATGGCGTTGTTCATCATCCTGCTGATAACGACCCTCGTTCAGGTTTTACATTTCCTGCTTTCGCATGACGGAGGTCTTTGGCCGCTGGTCATCGCATCATTCGCGCTATTACTTTGTCGGGTGGTGATGAACAGCAGCGGCTTTGTGCTGTTTACGCTCTATTGTCGTACTCAGCGTCTTGCCAGGTCGGCACGGGAAATGCGGCTAAAAAGCCGTTAAAGGAGGAGGTTATGACATTACGAAAAGCCAGGCCGCAGGAAGCCGAAACGCTCTGGAATATTCGCAATCAGGCGATTCGTCACGGCTGTAAAACCAGTTACGACGCAGAGGTCATTGCGCGCTGGACGCCAGATCTCATGCCCGAACGCTTTCGGAAGATGATCATTGAATACCCTTTTTATGTGGTTGAAGATGAAAAGGGCGATGTTGCGGCAACCGGCTATCTCGATCTGGATACCCATTGCCTGGAGGCGATTTTCACCTTGCCTGCAGCCTCCGGAAAAGTCATGGCAACCCGGATTATTGAGGCGCTCAAACAGGAAGCCCGCAGCCGGGGGATAACCCGTCTGACGCTCGATGCGACGCCTAACGCCCAGTCGTTTTATCAGAAGCAGGGGTTTGTTACGCTGAGCGAAAGCTATCATCACTCGCGTATGGCGGGTGTCGATTTACGCTGTTTCGAAATGGCGATCAATTTGTAATGTGAGGAACACATGGCTGTCACGGTAAGACCTCTACGCGCAGACGACTATTCCCAATGGCGACCGCTGTGGGATGGTTACACCCATTTTTATGATTGCTACCTCGAGGAATCCGTCACCGCAGCGACGTGGGAAAGGGCGCTATCAGCGCATTCCCAGATGTTCTGCCGGGTGGTAGAGAAGGACCAAAAGGTCATCGGTTTCGCGATGTGCATTCTGCACGAAGGAACCTGGTCAACGGCCCCCATCTGCTACCTGGAAGATCTGTTTGTTGATGCCGACGAACGCGGAGCGGGTGCAGGTAAGGCGCTTATTGATGCTCTGATTGAGGAAGGCAAGCGCGAAGGGTGGTCGAAACTGTACTGGGTCACCCGGGAGAACAACCCGGCGCGTAAACTCTATGACAAATATGGCGAAGCTGACGATTACGTCCGCTACCGACTCTCCCTTTAAGGCGACAACGCCTGTGTTTGTATCACACTGTATCAGCGTCCCGGATACATACACAGGCTTGCAATAAACCCGCTTTCGCACATATCCGCTATACATTGCAGTGTTGTTATATCCCCGTGAATTGTACTCAACCGGAGATACCAACATGTTCAGCAAACTTGCTTACTCAACCCTCGCACTGACCGTTTCACTTGGCACCGTGATGTCCTGTCAGGCCGAAGTCACCGGCACAAACGTCGCCGCAGCATTTGACCATCCCCAGCAAATCAATGCCGGCGATCTGAATGTCGGCTATGTCGACATTGGCCCGAAAGATGGTCAGCCGGTTATTTTACTGCACGGCTGGCCGTACGATATTCACAGCTATGCCGAGGTTGCACCCGCACTGGCGGCAAAAGGGTACCGGGTCATTGTGCCGTCTCTGCGCGGTTACGGCACCACGCGCTTCCTTTCAGCAAAAACGCCGCGCAACGGCCAGCCTTCGGCGATGGCGAAAGACATCGTCAACCTGATGGATGCCCTGAATATCCGGCAGGCGGTGTTTGCAGGATATGACTGGGGCGCCCGGACGGCGGATATCGTTGCGGCGCTGTGGCCCGAGCGCGTGAAGTCACTCGTTTCAGTGAGCGGGTATCTCATCAGCAGCCAGCAGATTGGCAAACAGCCGTTGCCGCCAAAAGCGGAGCAGCAGTGGTGGTATCAGTTCTATTTCTCTACCGCGCGTGGTGCTGAAGGCTATGCCAAAAACACGCATGACTTCGCCCGTCTAATCTGGTCTCAGGCCTCACCTGACTGGAAATTTAGCGATGCGGTCTTTAACGCCAGCGCCAAATCCCTCGATAACCCGGACCACGTCGCGGTGACGCTCAGTAATTATCGCTGGCGTTTAGGGCTGGAAAAAGGCGAGCGCAAATACGACCGCTATGAGCAAAAACTGGCCACGCTGCCGAATATCACCGTACCAACGATCACCATCGAAGGCGGCAACAACGGCGCGCCGCATCCGGCACCGCAGGCCTATGCGGCTAAATTTACCGGCAAATATGAGCACCGCACCTTCGGCGCAACCGTAGGGCACAACCCGCCTCAGGAAGATCCGCAGGATTTCGTCAAGGCAGTTATCGACGCGGATAAGCTGTGAAATGTGCTATTTTCAGTACGTTACCCTTCGGTCTGGAGAGTTCGGTGGAACATATTGACCACATCCTTGTCGTCGATGACGACAGAGATATTCGTGAACTGATTGTCGATTATCTCGGCAAGTCTGGCTATCGCGCGACGGGCGCGGCAAACGGCAAAGAGATGCGTAGCGTACTGGATAAACAGCATATCGACCTGGTGGTGCTGGACGTCATGATGCCCGGCGATGACGGTCTCACGCTATGCCGGCAGCTACGCAGCGGCAAACATAAAGATCTGCCCATCCTGATGCTGACGGCGCGCAATGAGGAGACGGACAGGATTCTGGGTCTGGAGATGGGTGCGGATGACTACGTGGTGAAGCCGTTTGTCGCCCGTGAGCTTCTGGCACGCATTAAAGCGATTTTACGGCGTTTTCGCACGATGCCGCCCAATCTACAGGTGACAGAAGCAGGGCGGCTGGTGATGTTCGGTGAATGGCAGCTCGATACCGTCGCCCGCCACTTAATCGACACGGAAGGGGTGATTGTGGCGCTCAGCGGGGCGGAGTATCGTCTGCTGCGCGTTTTCCTTGACCATCCTCAGAGGGTACTGACCCGCGATCAGCTGCTTAACCTGACGCAGGGGCGAGACGCCGAGCTGTTTGAACGTTCTGTCGACCTGCTGGTTAGCCGGGTTCGCCAGCGTCTCAATGAAGATGCCCGCACGCCCGCCTATATCAAAACCGTGCGCAGCGAAGGCTACGTCTTTACGATGCCGGTGACCATCAAAGAGGTTAACGAATGACGCTCTGGCCACGCTCGCTGCTGGCTCGTTTGCTGATCGTCGTGCTGCCCGGTTTGCTGCTGGCTAACGCCCTGAGCCTGACGCTGGTCATGATTGAACGCATGCACAGCGCCCGCACGGTGATGCTCGGTAATCTGGAAAACGATGTCGCAACCAGCGTCGCCATTTTAGACCGCTTACCGGCCAGCGAACGCGCCGCCTGGCTGCCGCGGCTTGAACGGGGTAACTATCGTTATATTCTGGGCACAGGGGAACCCGGCGCAGCGCCGACGGATAAGCGTTCGCAGGATGCTATCCGAACCTTAAAAGCGACGCTCGCGGCACAATATCCTCTCAGCTTCACCGCCGTTCCCGGCGCCATTTCACATATCCAGGCGCATCTCACGTTACGCGATGGCTCGCCGCTGACCATTGACCTCATCCCGCGCATGCCACCCGTCGCCAGCTGGTTACCCGTTGTGCTCATCCTGCAGCTGCTGCTCCTGGCGGCCTGCTCCTGGATCGCCGTGCGGCAGGTGGTTCGGCCTTTTTCACAATTTACCCGCGCGGTGGATTCACTTGATCCGGCGGCCAGCACGCCAATGACGGAGAAAGGGCCGCTGGAGCTGCAGCGCGCAGCCCATGCCTTCAACGCCATGCAGGCGCGCATTCAGTCTTATCTCAGGGAGCGCGCACAGATCCTGGCCTCTATTTCTCACGATCTCCAGACGCCCATTACCCGCATGAAGCTTCGTGTAGAAATGACGGAGCAGCCTGAACTGCGGGACAAACTCTTAAACGACCTTGATAATATGTCGCGTCTGGTGCGGGAGGGCATTGCGTATGCCCGGTCATCAGAATCACTGGAAGAGACGTCGCTGAAGCTGGAATTGAACGCCTGGGTCAACAGCATCGCCAGCGATTATCAGGACATTGGTAAAAACGTGCAGTTTCAGGCAAACGAAGTCCGTTTGCCGATCGTCACGCGTCCGCAGGCGCTTCGTAGAGTAATGACTAATCTGCTGGATAATGCCCTGAAGTTCGGCGACTGTGCCGTCATTGCCATTGATGATTCGTCTGCCGAAGAGGTGGTGATTCATATTGTGGACGACGGACCGGGAATGCCCGAAGCCGAGCTGGAGGCGGTTCTGCAGCCGTTTTATCGTGTTGAAACCTCGCGTAACCGCGATACCGGCGGGACAGGACTCGGCCTGGCGATTGCCGCGCAGCTAACCGCACAGCTGGAAGGAAAACTCAGGCTGGCGAACCGAGCCGGGGGCGGACTGGATGTCGCCATTACGCTGCCGCGCCGTTAATTGTACCGCTCTGTATCTCCCGGCGTGGGGATACAGAGCCAGACAAAACCAGCGTTTTTACACATATCCTGAACATATCCGCACGATGAAATAGCCTCACTGCAGTGTCGCAGGACGTGTAATGTGAGGTCATTATGTTTCTGGTAATCGCTTTTCTGGGCGGGATGATAAGCCTGCTCAGCCCATGTACGCTCCCGGTTATTCCACTCCTGTTCGCCGGTTTCCAGGGGCAACGACGACATATTCTGGCCCTGCTCGCCGGGATGGTCGTGATGTTCACCCTGGTGGCGATGGTCATCACCGTCGCCACCGAGTGGATAACAGCGGCAACCATTGCTGGGCGCTGGATCGCGCTCGTCATTCTGGCCACCGCTGCGCTGGCCTTAATTTTCCCGTCTTTCGCCCAGCGTATTGCCGGTCCGGCCGTCAGCGCGGGAAATGTCCTCAACACCCGCAGCGGGCAAACGCGCGGAATGGCATCGGCCTTTCTGGCCGGGCTTGCGGTCGGGCTACTCTGGTCTCCCTGCGCGGGCCCCATCCTGGGCGCTATTTTCAGCATTAATATCGCGGGCCACTCGGCCATCGCCACGGGCGCACTGCTCGCTGCCTATGGCAGCGGATGCGCGCTGATGCTGGGCCTGCTCGTTATCGGCAGCCGCACGCTGATGACACCGTTAAGGGCAAAGTCTGCGCTGATGGCGAAGCTCCGTCAGGGGGCAGGAGTTGCAATGTTAGCGGCAGTCGTCCTGAACGCGACGGGGATGACCTCGCTGCTGAAAGGGGCTAACGGCGTCGCAGACCGTCTTGAGACCGCGCTCTTAAATCTGGCAAAACCCCCAACCGCGCCGGTGAAGCTCCAGCCGGTGGCGATCGCTGAGCCCAGCAGCCAGCTGCCTTCGTTAAGCGGTGGAACAAGGTGGATTAACGGTGACCCTGTCACGTCTGAAGCATTACGAGGGAAGGTTGTTCTGATTGATTTCTGGACGTGGGATTGCATTAACTGCCAGCACACGCTCCCGCATGTGCGAGACTGGGCCACGAAGTATCAGTCGCAGGGGCTGGTCGTGATTGGGGTTCACACGCCGGAATATCCCTGGGAAAAACCGCTTTCGTCGGTACAAAAGGCGGTAACGAAATGGCAGTTGCCGTATCGGGTTGTGACGGATAACAACTATCAAATCTGGAATGCGTTCGGCAACCAGTACTGGCCAGCGCATTACTACTTTGATGCCAAAGGGCAGCTGCGCTATACCGCCTTTGGCGAGGGTGATTATGCGCAGCAGGAAAAGGTTATCCAGCAGTTGCTCAAAGAAGCTCGCCTATAATCGGATCAGGGCTGGCGTTGAGCCACGATAAACAACCGAGGAAAAGCCAGCAGTATCTGCCCGTTTTCCTGGAGCGGATACTGCTCTTCCAGCAGTTCATGGTAGCGTTTCAGGAAACGTTTCTGCTCGCTCTCGTTCAGTTCCTGGAGCCAGGGGCGCAGGCCGGTGGCGCTTACCCAGTCAATAATGGCCTGATGAGAGCTCATTTTGTGATAATAGGTTGTCCGCCAGATATCCACGTCACAGCCAGCCTCCGACAGAATATCGTAATAAGCATGTATACCCGGCAGAGGTTCGCGGCCACGGTCCGGGTAGTCTTGCTCCAGCGCCACTTCACGCATCGCCACATGGGTGGGTTCCAGCCAGTTATCAGGCATCTGGATCGCCAGCACGCCATTTAACTTAAGCAGGGAGACAAGATGAGGCAGGAGATCGTAATGGTCCGGAACCCATTGCAGCGACGCGTTAGCATAAATCAGGCTCAGCGGCTGGCCAGGCTTGTACTGACGGATATCGGCCTCAACAAAGTGGCAGTCAGGTAAGGCAGCGCGTGCTTCCTCGAGCATGGCAGGGGAGTTATCGACGCCGGTGATGTGAGCAGAAGGCCAGCGATGCTTTAACAGCGCCGTGCTGTTACCTGGCCCACAGCCCAGATCGGCGATAGTAGCGGCTTCATCAAGAGGAATTCTGGCGAGCAATTCGGCGGCTGGACGCGTTCTTTCTGCGCCAAATTGCAGGTAAAGAGAAGGGTTCCAGTCGGCCATCATCAATTCTCCGTCTTACATGATTCAGCAAGAATAGCACAGGCAGATGCCTGTAAAGCGGTACCGACGATGGTTTTGGGCAGATGAAGTCAGCAGATTCTGTAAAATGAAGGGGAAGGTGGGAAAAATAAGCAATCGGAAATATTACCCCTTAAAAGATTAAGGGGCAATGTTTTTATTGTAATTACTTTATGATTATTGTTTTTTATTATTTTATCGGCAAAGTGCTTCTTATGCTCTGTACCCGAAACTTTAAATATTAGATAATCATCGATGGGTATATCCCTGGTGTTTCGTAGGTCTTTGACCTCCTGACCGCTTAGTTTTGCGAGAACTTCGTGGTCAGGTACTTTTTAAGTATAGGGAATATGCGGCACAATGAAAGCTGTCCTAAAAGACAGGTGATGATAGTTTCAGGTGTTATTATCAGGAACAAGAGCATGATTTCTGTCATTGAATTTTTTTTACACGACTACGATGATTTACCTCCAGCACTAGCGCACGAACTCTACCGACTCAGAAGAAAAACCTTTCGGGACCGACTCGACTGGAAAGTGGAATGCGTCGAAGGGATGGAAAAGGATCAATTTGATTCCCATAACACGACATACTTACTGGGTATGTATGATGGACAGCTGTTATGCGGCGCGCGATTTATTAACTCAACGCAGCCGACAATGATAAGCGAAATCTTTCACAATTATTTCGATAATCCAATTGTTTTTCCAGCTGATGTTCCCTGCTGTGAAGTGAGTCGTTTATTTTTAGATAAAGAAACACGAGATTCTGCAAGTTTGCAGGGCGTGCCCGCCAGTAAAGCATTGTTTCTTGCAATGAATATTTATTGCATAAAGAATAAATATCACGGAATGTACGCAGTAGCCAGTCGCGGTATGTATGCCATATTTCGGCATGCGAACTGGAAAGTTGAAGTTATTCAGCGCGGTGTTTCTGAAAAAGGGGAGGTTATTTACTATATTTATATGCCTGCCAGCACCCGCATTATTGAAGATATTATTAGTAAAGACAAATCCAGCCACTGGCTTCGCGAAATGCTCGGGCATTTACGCTATCTATAACCAGTGTCTGAGGGTCAGTCGTCCAGTAACCGGAGTTCTGTTCCAAGCTTTATTGCATGTCTGGCATTATTCACACCGAGTTTTTTCATTATATTACCCATATGAAATTTAACGGTGCGTTCAGCAATAGATAAAATAACAGAAATTTCTGCATAGGTTTTTCCGGCACTGACCCATTTGAGGATTTGTCGCTCACGTGGCGACAAGAACACATTCTTTTTCTGCTGATGCTGACTATACAGATTGAGTGTCTTCTGATGTAACTGAACAAGGAAGCGTAGAAATTGCGGCCGATATTTCTCTATGTCAATACCAGAATGCTTAGGACTGATGACGGATAAGACAACAAGATTATTCAGATAGTCATGCAGAGGAAAAGTCTGCCCCTGGTATATATCATACTGAACGCTTTCGTCGAAAATGCGTGTCAGGTTATAACCATCCGACAGGACGACATCGCTTTCCCAGAAAAAGTCTTCAACACAGCGCAAAGCCCGAATAATGACAGGGTCAATGAACTGATATTTTCTTTCAAGGTAGATATTAAACCACTCAGGACTGTTATTGAGTATCCTCATCTGTGAAGGATCTTTCTTGTTCATAATAGCGTAGGCAAAGACGATCCCTTTGAAATCCTCAAAAAACGCGTCCAGCTCACTCTGAATTAGCGTATTGATCGTTATGTCGTTGTAATATGTATCCTTCACGTGAGTTGCTGCCTCCTGTTCGAGTGGAGGAGCAAGTATAATATGCTTCGTTATCTGTAGCGAGTCGCATTTTAATCCAGTCAACAGATAAGACAGGCTACCTCTGCAGGCAGCCTCGTGAACGTTTGGCATTTTTGAATGGTAAATGCAGATGACTCAGGGAAATGTTTATGATTTTATCGAATTTCGAAATCGTTCACTAAATATAGTAGGCTGCAAAATTTAGGAGGTTTCCCGCATTCCATCCGCGTAACGGACAAGCGTACCAACTCATGCACCTTCAAATCAGGATTTAAACCAGTAGGTTACAGAATACCTTTAAGGGCCACATGATAAAGCAGCATGATGGTTTTCCCGTCGACGATTTTACCCGTCTCAATGCCGCGTAATGCCTCTTCAAGCGTCATTTCCAGCACGTCGATATCTTCTCCTTCCGCCTTGATCCCACCGCCAGCGCCGGTTCTGTCTCTCGACTGGTACTCGGCAAGGTAAAAATAGAGCTTTTCCGTAACGGAGCCCGGGCTCATATAGGCTTCGAAAATTTTCTGAACGCGTGAAACGTGAAATCCGGTCTCTTCTTCCGCTTCTGCTTTGATGCGGCTCTCGGGATCCATGTTGTCCAGCAACCCCGCAGCGGCTTCGATTAGATTGTCCTCATGGCCGTTTATAAAGACGGGGAAGCGGAACTGGCGAGTCAGGATCACCGTCTTTTTATCACGGTTGTAGAGCAAAATCGTCGCGCCGTTGCCACGGTCATAGACTTCCCGCTGCTGCCGCTGCCATTCGCCATCACGTCGCTGCAGGTCGAAGGTGTATTTTTTAAGGACGTACCAGTTATCTGACAGTGTTTCACTGTTAATGATGCGCACATCTGCACGTTTTGATTGCACGTTTGTTCCTCCTTACGTAGAGTAATTATCATAAACAGCATTATCGTGCATTTACAAGATAAAACATGCAATTTCAGGAATTCATGATGCTCACCAGTCAACGAAAACAATTGATCCTCGAAAAGCTCGGCGCCGAAGGTCAGGTCCAGTCAAAAGCGCTCAGCATTCTCTTTGACGTCTCTGAAGACACCATCCGGCGCGATCTGCGCGAGCTGGCGGCAGAAGGGCGCTTGCAGCGGGTTCACGGTGGCGCGCTGCCGTCATCTTCCGCAATTGCTCCGTTTGCTGAACGGCAATCCGTGAAAATGGATGCGAAAAAAAGAGTGGCCCGCAAAGGCGCGCAGCTGATTTCATCAGGCCAGGTGGTGATCGTCGATGGTGGTACGACAACGTCGGAGCTGATTACGTTTCTCCCTCCCGAGCTTCGTATCACTGTGGTGACGCACAGCCCGAGCATTGCCCTGGGGTTTGTCGATCATCCGTCCATTGAGGTGATTCTGATCGGCGGTCGCTTGTATAAACACTCTATCGTTGCGGTCGGCGCTGCGGCCATCGAAGGCATCGAAAATATTCATGCAGACCTGTTCTTTATGGGCGTGACCGGGATCCATCCTGAAGCTGGATTAACGACCGGTGATTTCGAAGAGGCGTGCATCAAACGTGCATTTTCCGGCAGAGCCGCGGAGACTGTTGTTCTGGCTTCTCCGGAAAAGATCAACACAGCGTCTTCGTTTGTGATTGGTGATGTGTCATCGGTGAATACCATCGTCGTGGAAGACAATACCGATAAGGACTGGATCCGCGCAGTATCAGAAAAGGGGGTATCCGTCGTGTTAACCTCAGAGCGTGATACTGTCTGACAGCCAGCCTGAGAGCACAGCCTGGCTGTCGGTTTTCCTTAAGCCTCAGGAATGTCCTCAAGCGCGGTATAAACCCTGAGGCCGTATTTTCTGGCGACCTCAATGTCCATATCGGCACCTTTAGATGCACCGGCGATACGATAAATTGCATCGCATTTAGCTATGAGCCGGTGAGCAACGGGGTAGAGCATCGCTTCGCTGATTTCATCACCAACGGTTTTCGAGCCCGCGGCCTTTGCCAACGGCAAAGCAAGCCATTCACCTATGATCGGAATGTGACCACGCTGGTAAACGGCTAATGCTGCGCTTTCGAGACGCGCCAGATTCTCATCAATGCGCGCCTGAACGCCGTCGGTTCCGCTGCGGTAGGGGCCGGCAATTAGAATCAACTGTTGTGTCATAAATACCTCTGTCAGTGTTATTGCATGAAGTTGCACGATTACAGCCCATACCTTACGGGATTAATGTGGCTTAATGAAGCACTTTCGTGCATAAGCGTGCAAATAGACGCATGACAGATATTTAATGACATCTGACGCTACAGACTTTGCGGCGCATGGCACACCGCCTCGATATTATGACCATCAGGCGAGATGACAAACGCGGCATAGTAATTTTCACCGTATGACCTCAACCCCGGCCCGCCGTTATCACGTCCGCCGGCGCGCAGTGCAGCATGGTAAAAATCATCAACCTGCTGACGCGTATTGGCCACAAACGCCAGATGCAGAGGCGCGGGTTTGTCATTTGTATGGAAAAGGCAAAGTGAAACATCGCCGGAACTCATTTCTACACCATACTCCGGCGCGCCTTCATCGATGAGTTCTACACCAAGCGGGCGAAGCGCCTCGAGGAAGAAGGTTTTACTTTTTTCATAATCGCTGACGCCGAATTTCACATGATCAAACATTATCGACTCCTGAAAAGAGATAGAGAAATGAAGAGTATAGGAGGTGAGTGGAGTCGAAGATGATCAAAGGCGTGTCAATGTGACTGATATCTCGCTACATAACAGACCGTTTACGTCCAACAAACGTCCAGCGCAGATAGTCGTAAAGCCAGTTAAACAGCATCGTGTATGGCAGGAAAAACAGTACAAGACCAATCTCAACAAAAAATGCCTCAGTCATTGTAAGATTCAGCATAATCATCGCGACAGGCATTAAGGTTATGATGAGTCCCGTTTCAAAACCTACCGCATGGATCGCACGAATGAGAAATGTTCTTTCAAACTGGTATTTTTTCTGCAGAGAATCAAAGAGCTTATTAAAAATAAAATTCCAGACCGTTGCGGTAAGTGCGGATATGACGGACAACGAGCCTGACTGGAGTACCGACACATTCATCAGCCAGGCAAGTGACAGGGCGATAATAACGTTGGCCGTCACCTCAAAAATGACAGCAAGGAAGATTCTCTCTTTAACACTTTTATTTAATTCAATTTCCATTTGATTAGGGCTGCGTTTTTCAAAAGCTTAAGTATATCAGACATCTTTCAACTCTTTCTAAACAGCAGGTTATGTTAAATACAGCCCAAACCAACTAATGTGGAATGTACGGCCTCATTAAGAGGGGTCTGCGGTTCGTGACCTAAAAAGGAAATCAGTTTTGAATTATCCATCTCTATTGTCTGCTCCCAAAGATAGCGCATCTCCCGCATTTCATGCAGCGAATAGGTCTGCATGCCGCGCCAGCCTATCTGTCACGACATGGTGCACCGGAAAGTATTGATGCGTTATTCACCCATACGCTTGTGGGTTTCGATAATATGACGCCCTTTATTTTACAAGCACTTAAACAGTATCCGCAGCTAAACCGCGAGCTGTTTACCGTGCGAACCGACAGCGATATTGCACAATTAAACCTCATACGTGCCGGAGCAGGTATCGGTATGTGCCAGGTGCATCTGGCCGATTTTTCTCCGCCGTTACAGAGGATAATGCCTGATTTCTTTGCATTTCATCTCGACACCTGGCTGGTGATGCATGAAGATTTACGCCACAGCCAGGCCTGTAAAACGGTGTTTGATTTTCTTGCAGAGGGTTTACAGGCTTATATCAACAGGAAAAACGGTAAGTAAACCTGGGAAGAACAGTACCGTTAAGCTGGCATGCGCTGGACGCGCTGTGAGATAGCCGGCGAAGACGCTTTCAGAAGCCAGGCCAACGATGTCCGCAAAATGCCAGATTTTCCCTGATTCCATATAGGTGCGCATAATGTATATTATGTTAAATATGGTGGGTTTGTTCTTAGGTTCATGAGTTCCTCTCTTTCAGGAACTTACCGATGAATCAGTCAGTTGCCAAAGTTTAGTTGTGGACTTACGATGACTTCATAACGCAAAAATTACGGGGCATCCGCTAAGTTCATGGCATATTCCATCTTACATTTATCGAGGAACAACCAGAGAACTCATCTCATAGTTGATGATGTGACTACCCTACCGGTCATGTTCGCCACAATTTATGGAATGAATGAACTGAGCAAGAAACATCTGGGGACTCAAGAAAACATTCTGTGTTCGCTGCGCTTCTTTTACGTCTATTACTTTAAGAAGCACAAACGAACATTTGACTACGATTTCTATCGGTCTGTCTACAATATCTCCTGTTTTATCAGGGAGCTTGATGGCTTCTTTACTTACCTGCTCGGGAAGCAGCACCTGAGTGACGAGACCGACATAATCTCTACCGGGTTTTTACATTCTGCACTCTCCAGAACCAACAAGTCCACCTATGGTAACCACGTCAGAAACGTTGGCCGATTCCTTAAGTATCTCAACTATCGATATATGAATCTGGCATACCAGGATATGTCACCTGTTGAAGCTCACCAGATTAACCAGGCGAACCACAGAGATCTCGCTGACAGAATTAAGGTCTTCAACAGAGTTGAAGTATCCAGGAACGAACCCGCACACCGATACAAAAGTATCACCAGTCAGCAAAGTGTCGAACTAACGAACATGTTAATCCCCTCCACTCCTGAATTTTCAGATATCGAGACCGGCGAATTATTCACGGCTGTGGTTAATCCCCAAAATCCATTCGATTCAGGATTTCAACAATACCGTAACTACCTTATCCACCGGTTAATGTTTAACTATGGCTTACGTGTTGGTGAAGTTCAATTGTTGTTGAAGGATTGCGTGGGGCCAACCCTTCCAGACTCACGAGGTAACATTCGTTTCATCCTGATTGTACAAAATCTACCAGATGATGTAGTTGATCCAAGGAAACAACAACCTTCACTCAAGACTGAGCATTCACAGCGACAAATCGAACTGACCGAAGATGACTTCATTATGTTTACCATTTATATGGAGCAATATCGGTCCCCATTATTTGAAGAGAAAAAAATTGATGACCATGAATTTGTTTTTATTAAAGGCTCAGGTAGGTTAACTCCATTAACTTACGATGCAATTCGAACATTTTATAAGCAAAAAATTGATCCGGCATTCATTGCCCTATTCCCTCATTATCGTACGAAAAGTAATAAAATTATTAATAATATGGTTAATATAACACCACACGTTGGGCGGCATACTTGGGCTAATATTACTCTTGAGTTTATTTACAATAGTCTCCTGAGTGAATCACTTATACTGGCGCAAGACTATGGTATTCGAGCAAGGATGAATGGAGTACTTGAACCAGCTATTGAACAACTTCGTGCTTTAGGCGGCTGGTCACTGACCAGTAAAGTTCCATTAAGATATGCCAAGCGGTTTATTGAAGTGGTGAGTAACCAGAGCAACTATAAGCGTACGAAACATTCAGATATGCATTTAGCTTCCCCAGAAACAAACATTTCGCAAAGAAAAACCTACAACTTGCTAGAAGATAATATTTATGACGAAGACTTCTCATTCAAAGATCTATTCAACTGAGAGCGGTATAACCGGGGGTGGTTTTTTTAAAACCCATCCCCTTCGCTTTACAAAAGAACAGCTTGAATGGATTGAAAATATTCAGCTCCCTAAACGATTGTTTTTAATAAGTGCAACAGAATTTGATGACCGATATTTATATCTACATGATGATTGGCGATACAGATTCTCAGGTAATAATGTGGCTATATTATTCTCTAATGGTAAATGCTTTTGTGATTTATCACCAGTTTCACTCAAGCTCTTGAAATACTTAACGATCGCGTACATTAATGAGAACTCGGCAAGTGTTGCTGATAAATTTGCTCAGTTTGTTGCAACAACTTTCAAACAAATTGAGGTTATCACTCGCGAAAGTCTTATTGAAAAAATGCAAATGCTGGTTGCGAAGACTGAGCGAAATCACTCAGACTGCAGTCAGTTCTATTACACCCTCTATGCGTTACGAAAACTTGATCGTAGTGGATTCTTCGAAAGTAAGGATGACAGTAATGAGCTGGAAGATCTATTGCTGGAAGTGCCACGCCCTAGGAACAATAACTGGGCTCGCTACCAAAACCTAGACCTCGTTATACCAGAAGAAGTATGCCTAATGATAGAAAATGGCATTCAAAGTTGGGCATCTAAGCTATGTCCAAAAATTGATGTTGAAGAAAATAAAAACATTCATCTGGAAACTGTAAAGAAAACCATTAAAATTGATACATTACGGGACTGCATTATTATTGGCATAGTTTATTACATTGGGGCCAGACCTGTACAGGTCGGTAAACTTTCCGGAGGCGATTTTA
The DNA here is from genome assembly GCF_055816715.1 of Enterobacter sp. PL_is514. Lineage (NCBI taxonomy): Bacteria > Pseudomonadati > Pseudomonadota > Gammaproteobacteria > Enterobacterales > Enterobacteriaceae > Enterobacter > Enterobacter sp. PL_is514. The sequence continues at coordinate 533,737 of NZ_JBVPGN010000034.1, forward strand.
TCGTTGATACCGAGAATAGTTTCCAATCACCAGTACCTGCCCGTTCGCGGTGACCGCTCGCGTCAGGGCGGCAGTAAGACGCTGCTGAACAGCGGTTTCTGCCTGTAACGGTACCCAGGTCACCCCGGCAGGCACCTGGCGAAGGTCAATGGCGTTACCATTCAGCAACATCCGCCGGCAGTCCAGAAGCCAGCGACCGAGCTCCGGCGACCCTGCGTTAGCCCAGCGCCATGGATGATTGAGCTCACCAATCAGTGGAAAGTGAGCGAGTACATGTGTATCCCAGTCCACGAGCTGGTTACCCCTAAAGCCAAAAATGGCCTGCATGGGGTCACCCAGTACACAGGCGGGCAGCACCGTTGATAACGCGGTTACCAGTGCATGTTGCACCAGGTTGCAGTCCTGGTATTCATCCACGATGAGGTGAGCGTAACTGGCCGCCAGAACATCATCGAGATGCCCTCCCTGCAGCAGCTGGCAGGCAGCCAGCCGTATAGCGGGATAGTCAGCCCCGCGATTGCGCAGTTGAAGAACCTCAACGTTGAGCCCACTGCGCGCCGGAAACATCGCAACCAGACGCATGGCAAATCCATCAATGGTGGCGATACGGTAGGTCGCAGCAGTAACACCGGCGCGTTGCATACGCAGACGCAGTGTTGTCACACCCGCGTTGGTGTGCGTGAGAATAAGTACCGGCCTGGCCCCCGTATACAGGGTCAGGGTATCCGCGATGATTTGTGTTTTACCGCACCCGGCCGGGGCCGTAATCGCCCCCCGATGATATTTCAGCAGGTTGTAGTCAGGCGGCATGGGCCCACCCGTAAAGCCGGTTAATCAGCGCCTGGAACCCGGCATCGGAGGCGGGAAGATGAGGGCCAAGGATATCGTGCGCCACATCCTCATACCGGGTCACCGATTTAAACCACCCATTTCGTCGATGACGAGAAGCGATCCCCAATAATTGTCGTATTTCCAGGGAATAAGGGGTGCCATTCAACTGGCGCTGCTGCCGGATCTGAGCAAGCGTTACCTGACCGTTGGACTGCGTCTGGATATGTGCCGCCACCAGTTCCTCCTCCATAAGCTCAATGCCTCGCTGAAGCAGCGCGTCGACGCCTGCATCCGGCAGGCTCATAAACAGCTCATCCTCCAGCGCGCGACCGGCTCGCCAGGTGATATGTTCTCCACCCGCGGCCTGGAAGGCCTCGACCGTCGCCGGGGTGGGCGGCTTATCCGCATCCACCAGAACTAGCACACGGTAGCCAAGCCGACGCAGTGCCAGCCCACGCACAAAACATCGGTCAGGCTCTCCTCCACCAACATTCACGAATGCGGTTCCTGCACTCAGCATGGAATTACCGTTGAGGGCGGTCCAGTAATGATCCAGCCCGCGGATCAGCCCCACCTCGCTAGCCCCTTCACAGACGATCACGCTACGCGCCAGAAAGGCTTCGGGGTCGGCCCGGACCGTACTTTGAATATCATCGGCAATGCCCACCGGCAGCACCAGGTGGGGAGCTGTCGGATGGCCCCGCACAACGAAGAGCTGGTTGCCATTAAGCTCACGCACGGCCACGGGAGAGTGTGTGGTCAGAAAAACCTGAAGTGGCGGCGGTGTTTCCCTGGCCCCCAGAGAGTTCAGTAACCGGGTAAGCCGATGCGGCTCCAGTCCGTATTCCACTTCATCGACCAGAGCCACGGAGGCCCGCTGCGCGGCAGCACGCTGCATTCCTGCCACCAGAAGACGGGACGACCCCGTACCAAGAGAACGCAGCGGCACACCGGCTGAGTTGTGCAGCGCAATTGCACCATCGCCGATGGAAACCGCGTGAGCGTCCAGTAAGGCTTGAGTCCGACCACCGACCGGCACACCCAGCTCATTGGCCTTCTGAGTAACCACGTCCAGCGTTGCCGCGAGTTGTACCGCAGCCTGACCACCGAAACTGGTTCGGGCCTGGCGCGCAGCGTTTGACAGCTCAGCCCCCAGATTAGGGCGCTCCTCCGTGAGCCGATTGAGTACCGATCCGCGTGCCCAGGACAAATTTGAGCTTGCATAGGTGCCAAGTCTCGCCGGTGCGATGAGCAGCCGATCTTTCCAGGCAAGATTGCGTTCCTGACCCAGGGCCTCGCCACGCAGAGATACCAGCGTCCAGTTGGGCTCAAGCTCACTGTCTACACGCAGACGCAGACAGAGAACCGTTTCCAGTCCGAACTGGGGCTCTTCCTGAACCAGCCCCGTCACGCTGTTGAACGCCTGCAAATAATTACCGTAGGCATCCATTGCCCTAAGAGGATCCGGCAACGAACCCAGTGTCAGGGTAATACTGATAGGCTGAGTCACATCGAGACCAAAAAAATCGGTATCGCTGAAACTGACGTTACGCCGTGCTCCCAGGCACAAATCGATAGCGTCAAGAATGGTGGTCTTGCCACTGTCCCCAGGACCGATGAGGCAGTTAAGCCCTGGCGAAGGCTGCCAGGTCAGTAAACGAATAGAGCGGAAGTTCTGGATTTCAACTTTACAAACTCTGACCACGGCACTCTCCCTCTTTTATTATTTTTATCCACACGCTTTTCGTAAAGATAGCCACAAACGTGTAGATAGTGCACTGATACGGATAAAAGTAACGCCCCTGAATTGCCCAATCAATGATATATAGCCTGTTTTACTGACATATCTGACAGCGGGTGAATTTTCTTTAATTATTGATGTAACACCATACGCACTACATCTGTCTCCACCAGAATATGAGGTGAAATTGTTGCGCACCGATTAATCCGGGTGTACTGGTCAAACTGTTGGTAGCCATGCTTAAGTTCTATTGCGCAGGCTGATATGTAAATCTGGGATATTTCTGACAAGTAACATAAGGACCAAAAATGAAGGGGAGCGAAGAAAAATCTACGCCGGATGTTCTGGACTCTGCCCAGTTGGTACGTATTGAAGCCGTACACCGGGGATTCCTTTATCAGCACTTGTATGCCGTTGGCTGCTTGCTGCTGGCACAGAAAGTCAGCGTGGAGACAGTAACCGTTGAGCTAGATGAGGATATTGAGCTCAACTCCGTACAGGAGCGCATTTACGTTCAGGTTAAAACCCGCCAGAAACCCATCATTCCCAGCGATGTGTCTGGCGCGCTCGCGAGGTTTGCGGAGATGCGTAACGAGCACACTGATGGGCGCCGCCAGGGAAGCGCTTCTTTCGTTATCGTCGCCAACCAGGCGCCAGGTCCACACCTGCAGAAGATGATTGAGGATAAGACGCTTCCTGCGGATGTCCGTTTTATCTGGCCCCAGTCAACCGCTGAGCGCCATCCCGCACTTCCCCCTGCCTGGGACACCGTGGCTGATGCGGCCGCGTGGTGCATCTCGCAAGCAGAGCAGCTGAAGTTTTCGCTATTGTCGCCAGAATCCCTGATCTGGAAGCTGGCCGGTCTGGTCCAGCTCGCTGCCACCGGAGGTGATGCCGACGGACAGCATGCGTTCTATACCCGGGATCTTCCTGCCCTGTTCGAACAGCTCATCGTTCAGTTACAGGACTTCCCTGCACCGCCGACACTCTACCGGCCACAAAGAGAGGAACCCTCTTTTGTGTCGGATGAGCGGGTGCGCATCATTTGCGGCTTGTCCGGTGCAGGTAAAACAGCATGGGCAGCACAGGCCGCTCAGCACAGTACCCAGGTGTGTGCGTATTACGATGCTGGCGACCTTCCAGGCCCTGCACTTGCCAGTACGCTGGTTCGTGAGCTGGCAGCCCGGTTTGCGACTCAGGAGCAAGGTGGCCTGCGAAGAATACTGCTCCCTGGTGCCAGTGGCGTTGAAGCGCTGAGAACATTCGACACCTTCTTGCAGCAACGGAACGACAACCTGCTACTGGTTCTGGATAACGCGCATCGTATCCCTGTGGAGAACTTGCGGGATGTTCTGCACGCCACAACCCGTATCTATTTTGTGCTGCTGTGCCAGCCCCATGACAATGTCCGTCAACTGGAGGCGATGACTGGACTTCAGCGTGAATCGTTACAGGGATGGGATATCGACACAGTGGCTGCCGCAGTGGCCGACCTCGGTGGGCACGCCAGTGCGCTGGGATATGAGCAGCTACGAAGCTACACCGGAGGGTTGCCGCTGTATGTCGAAAGCGCGGCGAGAGTTGCCGCAGAGGAATACAAAGGAGATATAGACACGCTGTGTGCTGAACTGCGGCAACAGGAAAACAGCACGGAAACCGCGCAGGAAGTCATTCTCAGCCGTGTCTATCAGGGGTTTGAGCCACTGGTCCAGAACGCTCTGGCGTTGTTCAGTCTGTCCGATGTGGGGCTAAGCCGTGATGAAGTTTCAGGGTACCTTGCCCGCTCATTGAATATCCCTTCAAACGGGGCAGCCACATTAATTAAAAAAATGCGGGCCACCGGAACCATTGAAAACTATGGAAACCAGACGTTAAAGGTACACGATGCTGTCAGGGCGCTGGGGCTGCAACACCTGACCATGATGGACGTGGATATCGTAAATAACGCGTTACTGGCGTTAAAAGATCTTTTGATTGAGAGCCTTCAGCAAGAACGCGACACTTCGCGATTTTCTCTTCTGACGCAGATTTACATCAAGCTTAACGATGTCATGACGCTCATCGCTCTATCTGGTGAAGAGCTGTTTTATGAGATGGGCATTACTGTCGACATTATGGAAAGCCTGAAACAGGCGACAGCTTCGAACTCTCTGGCGCCTTTACAAAAGTTCTGGGCACTCGATGGGCTCGTTTTTTCCGAGCTTAAAGACGGTGCTTCTGAGCAAATTGCACAATGGCTGGAAGCGATGGGAGCCTTGCTTGCAGAACATGAGTTTGGTTACCGGGAACGCACAGCCTACACCATGAAACGGATGCTTTTCTTATCAGAAAAGGGAGACCTTAGTGAAGTGCAAACGCTGGCTGAAGATGCCCGCCCCAGCCTTCCGGATGAAGAGCATGCGCGTATTTTTGACTATAACCATGCTATCGCGCTCTGGAGACTGAAAAGATACAAACAAGCAGAAACACTGTGTCTGAGCGTAGCGAATCGCTACTACACGTTATTTGGTATTACCCCACAGGATGTCATGGGTAAAAACTCGGATGTGCTGTGGGCAATCATCAACCAGCCTGAAAATGTTCACGAGCACATCAAACATCTGGCCGATGCCCTAGAGTTGCTCGCCAGAATTAATGACGCGCAGGGAAAGGTGTCACCGTTTCTGCGCATTCACGCGATGAAATTTTACAACATGACCGCAGCCCCCGAATCTCTGGTCCGGGTAGGACAGGATCTAGCTGATGAGTTTGTCGCAATAAAGGACTATGTCGGTGCCAGAGAGGTGATGGAGCAATACGTCCTGCCAGTCGTCAATGAAGCCGGTCTGGTACAGCGACTGGTTCAGGTCCGAAGCCAGTACGCCGTCATACTGGCACTTGCAGGCGAACATGCACAGGCAGAAGCGGAGATGCGTCGGCTAGCCCCCTTTTTTGAAGGGTTAACAGGCGAGCAACGTCAGGAGGTTGAAAATCAGTTGAACTACATCGCCCAACTCGCTTACAAGGCGACCAAATCCGAAATTGCTCGATTTTACGGTGCGGTAGGCAGAAATGAACCTTGCCCCTGCGGGTCGGGAGTAAAGTATAAAAAATGTCATGGAGCCTGAGTGCTGGTTTCGCTATATTGGACGTGGCCTGGCAATATCCGGACACGGCCGGGTTCTGAGTCCACGGGAGCCATATCTGAATTGTTGTCCACATCGTGCAACCGAGCGTTTTTTATTGGTATTGCCGTTGAGTCTCTTGAAGCAAATCGTCGTGCGTGGGGGCAGTATATGGCCTGCGAAAGCAGGCCAGATTCACCCAAGAGGGAGAAAATATGTGGGCATGCTTAAAGCATGCCATCGTGGCGTTGACCTTTAGTCGCAACTACATTGATGCTGCTCTTGCCGTGCAAGGCTGGAACATAACTTCAGCGAAGTAATGTTCTCTGAAACCCGCCTTCAAGCTCTAGAATTCAATGACGCGCAGTTGCTTAAAGATGTAAAAATAAATGAAAACTATGACTGGGAAAGTTGTGCCGGTTACAAAGTCGCAAGGGTCAGGAATAAAATAAATAGCCCGCTCAGTCTATGCCGTGCGGACTATTTTCCTCTTCTAATATAAAATCATGCTGTTAAACATGAACTAGTCAGCACTGAACCAGGCAGCACTGTCCGCTTTGTGTCAAAAAATAAGCTTCTGTCTGAGCCGGTATAAATACCGACTGACCGACGCAGAACGTCATCTCTTCACCGTATGTATCGCACAACGTAGTGTAGCCTTCAAGCACTAGTAAAATTTGCGCGCTAAAGACTTCAATTCTGTGTTGCTGGCAGTTTTCTATTACAGAGAAACGGAAATCCTCTACGGGAACATGATAATGGCTTTCATTTCCAGCAATATCAGGAACAAGCTTTAAGTTATGTTCATGAGTCTCACTAAAAGCCGTACAGTTAACTAATTCAGATAAATTAATTTTTTTCGGTGTTAATCCTGCGCGCAAAACGTTATCAGAGCACGCCATCACTTCTACGGCGGTTCCGTAAACGTAGGCGTGCAGGGTACCGGCCCGCAAAAACATCGCTTCGCCAGGCTCAAGCGTTATGCAGTGTAAAAACAACGGTGCGAGGACGCCGATATCCCCCGGATAGTCCCGCTGCAAGCGGATGAGGAATTCCTGTAAATGGACAAAGGCCCCAGCCTGAAGGCTCTCATCCAACTGCCGCAGAACAGTGTGTTTCTCCTGTGGTGCAAGCTGCATCAGGCCGACAAAAAAGTTTTTAAGCCCCTCATTATTAAGGTTATGGCGAAAATCAATCAGCGCAGGCATGAGTTCAGGCGAGCTGAGACGCAGAAAATGATTCACAATCTCCTGATAGGGACGAAAACCGTTCATCGCCATAAAAGGCGTGATTGCATAGACCAACTCGGGTTTATGATTTGCGTCGTTATAATCTTCCCCAGCTCGATTTCCCTGCCTGGCGTAGCCCTCTACCGCCTGGCGTTTATCGGGATGGACCTGGAGCGAAAGCGCGCTTTCTGCAGACAGTATCTTCAGTAAGAACGGAAGTCCTGAAAATTTTTCCATCGTCCGTTCCCCTAAAACGGTGCCGGGGGATTTTGCGATCGCGTCCTGTAATGAAACCGTGTTCGCGCCAACTTCAATTTCAGAACACCCTGCCGGATGCGCCCCCATCCAGATTTCAGCCTGAGGCTGCTCATCCGGATTCGGCACGCCAAACAGCGTATTCAGAGCCGTCCGGCTGCCCCAGGCATAATTTTTTACGCCATTTCTCATGCGATAGAACGAGGCCATTATTTGTTGCCCTTTATAAATGCCCCGGGCGTAAATCCGTTAGAGGCAGCAAGTTGAGCGAACCAAATAGCGTTGCGCTTTATCTGTCGCTCTCCGGTTTCCAGATCCAGTCGCCAGAAACCGTAACGACGTTTAAAGCTATTTATCCAAGACCAGTTATCAATAAATGTCCACTGGTGTACGCCAAAGCAGTTCGCCCCCTCGCTGATGGCGCGATGGAGCTGTTGGAGGTGTTCTTCCATTAATTCGATGCGGAAAGTGTCATCAATAAACCCATCAGCCAGCACCGGACCTTCTGACTGGATATCCATGGCGATACCGATTTCAGCCAGATACCATTTCATATTGTCGTAATTATCGCGGATGTTGCAGGCAATATCGTAAATCGCTTCGGGGTAAATCTCGTTATTATCGCGATACGGATTGAAGCGCCCTTCGGGATCGCTGTAGTTCTCGAAGTAATACTCTGGCGTGAAGTAATCAAGCTCATAGGGGCATTCGCGCGCTTTAACCCGACGCGGAACATAGTAGTTAACCCCCAGGAAATCTACCCTCGAACGCGTTATCAGATCGACATCAGCTTTCTTTATTTCTGGCAAGCAATCATGGGCTGCGAGTACTTCACATAATTCCTTCGGGAATTCATGCTTCACCAGCGGATCAAGGAAACTGCGATTAAAGAACAGGTCGGCATACCACGCTGCTTTTTTATCCTCGTCGCTGTTGTTTCGGGTGTACGAGGGGGTCAGGTTAAGCACCACGCCAATTTCGCCAGGCAGGTCAAGTTCTCGGTATATGTGCACCGCTTTTGCATGCGCCAGCATAATGTTAAATGCAACCTGCGCCGCCAGCTTGCCATCTTTTTTACAAGGATAATGGAAATCATAAAGATAGCCGCCTTCAACAGGTACTATCGGCTCATTAAAGGTGATCCAGTATTTGACCTTATGACCAAATAGCTCAAATGCCGTGCGGGCAAACCGTGCGAAAAGATCCGTCACATGGGGTGATTCAAAACCGCCATACTGCTTTTGCAAAATCTCCGGCATATCGAAATGATAAAGATTAATCATTGGCTCAATGCCGCTGGCGATCATCTCATCTAAGTAGTTGTTGTAAAACCGGACGGCTTCTGCGTTTGGGGCGCCAGTTTCATAATCATCAATCAACCGTGACCACTGAATGGATGTACGAAACGAGTTAAATCCCGTTTGCTTCATCAGCGCAACGTCCTCTTTATATTTGCTGTAGGTTTCACATACTTTCTGCGGACCAATCTGCTGGAAAAAGCGGTTGGGCTGTTCTGCATACCAGCTATCCCAGATAGAACGGTGCGGCTTATGCGCTATGCCTTCCGTCTGAGGACCCGACGCCGCTGCGCCCCAAAAAAAATCTTCCGGAAATTGATACCGATTCATAATGCCTCCTGAATGATAAAAAGCTGCCCCAGAAGGGCAGCCAAATAACTACTCTGCAGTAACTTCAATTGATTGGATGAACATATATCCCCAGTCGCCGGCGAACTTTCCAAAACTGATGGTATTTGCCCCCTCTCTGAGCGAAACAGGAACGACTATGGTCTGGCCCTTCTCATCCGTTTGCGGAAACTCAATGCTGACTGGCGTCCCATCGTTCACGATGACCGAGTTTTTCTTGCTTCCCCATTTGCCGTTAAATTTCACATGTAGGGCGAATTTACCGTCCCAGGGAGCGTTAACCTGCCAGCTCACGCTGTCTCCGTCATGAGCGAAAGGACCGAGAAAACCGTCTTCTCCGATGGCTAAGGTCTCTTTTTCACTTTTAGTTGAGGTAAGTGTTCCCTTGCTAACATCAAGAGTCCCGCTGCCAAAGCGGCAATAATCTGCCGGTACAGGCCTCACAGCGGGCTTCACGCTGACATTTATCGTTTTGCTGCTTTCCAGCAACCCGTCATCAACAGTAAAGGTCAATGCATAGTCACCCGGCGCAGAGAACCAGACTCGGGTTTCCTCTTTGCTGCTGTCACAGAAGTGCACGTTATTCTTACCGTTATGACTCCACGCTACGCTGACTTTCGTGTCAGGCAGATTGTCATCCTGCCAGGCCGCATTGAGTTGAACGCCTTTATCGACAGTGGTGGAAAGCATGTCCTGCAGAGTGATAACCGGTGGAAGGTTTTTCTGCATATGCTTCAGGCGAATTACGTTTGAAGGTGCTGACTGACCACTTTCATTCTTAGCGATTACCCGATAGTAGTAAGTCTGGCCGAGCGTCAGGCTGCGATAGTCATCGCGGAAAAGACTCATTTTTGACGGGTTCCATTCATTTTTGCCGTCGGAGATGTCCTTTCCTACGCGTGTCCATGGCCCCTGTGGCTGTGCCGCTCTTTCTACGTCGTAATAACGCCCAACGGGTGACCCCATCCAGTTAATGGCAAAGGGGGAATCGCTCTCGCGCAACCTCGGTGCTTCCGGTACCGGCAGAGCTGGCGCCTTGCTCAGACCAGCCATTTGTGCCGCGGCGGTTCGTACCAGATTGACAACCTCCATCTCCTGGTTCGCTTTCCCCTCATCCGGGAAGCCAGGCAGATGGTAGCTATAGTGCCCGGTATACTCTTTGTGCCAGTAAAAACCGCCATCATGCCGATGACCGCGAAAACCCCAGATAAAGCCACCTGCAGCCTGAGCACCATTGACCTCGGAATGGACAATGGACTGCATGATAGCGTTCAGGTCTTTTTGATCGAGCAGACCGAATTCGCCGACCAGATACACTTTTTTGCCGCCTATCGCCGCAAGATCTTTACGCACCTGCTCGGGATGATTGTTATTGGCATTGGTGTAATAGTGATTGCTGATGATGTCGACGTTCGGATCGCTGAGCGCAAAATCATTCACCTTTTTATAAGTCCCATCGACGATAAGCTGATGGGGTGCCCATTTACGGATCCAGGCTGATGTCTGATGAAGAAAATCGGCGTTAGTGTCCTCCAGTTCATTACCCGTTTCCCACGCCATAATCGCCTTTTCATCGTAGTAGTGGCGTCCCGTAATGGTGTTAGTCCGGGTTATTACCTGACGAATCACGTCCAGATAAGCCTGGAAGGTTTTACTGTCCGTCCGATAAAAATCCTCAGGTTTTTCATGATAAAATGCGGCAAGCTGTTCTCTCCCACCCCACCACCACCAGTGATCGATAAACGGTAGAATCAGGCGAAGCCCCTGCTTATCCGCTTCAGCAATCATGTTGTCATAAACTTTCATTGCCGCTTCATTCAACCGCGGCATGCCGTCAGGCGTTTCCGGTGACAGGATATGCGTTTCACGTCCGCAGGCCGCGTCGTTTTCCTGCTGAACGGATAGCACATACACGCGCTGTGCTTTAGCACCCGTTTGTACCAGGGCTTTAATCCAGTTTTCTTGCTCTTCAGCAGTAGGCCATTTGAAATATTGCCCCCACCCGCGCGGATCCGCTTTGCAGGTCCCTCTTGCGTCATCCTCTATACGATGCAGCTCCGGAGCGTGGATCCCGGCAAAGCGAAAGAGCCGATCGCCGTCTTTTAACGCAGCACCATCACGAGTAATAAAATGTTCAAAATGGGATTGTTCCGCCGCCAGCGCACCCGCGCTTCCCAGCGCGGACAGTAAGGAGACGATCAGAAGTTTTCGAATCGGGAAAGCCATCTCTTATCTCCTCAGAACCAGACTTCAGCCTGTACACCAAAATTCAGCGTATCGGTATCCCCGCTGCGAGAGTATCCCCCCGGGCTAAGGGTACCGGTGCTCCAGTCGTAATTTCTGTCCATCGCATCCGAGACGCCTTTATCCCATTTTGCGTACGTGGCAAAGAAGCGCAGCTGTGGACGACTCCAGAATCCGGAATCAAAGGTGAGCGTCGGCGCAATGGTCACTTTGGTCAGGCCACCCTTCCCTTTGCCGTTTACCCCCATGTAGTTTTTATCATCCAGATATTCGTAACCCACTTCATATTGCATGGCGAAATTCTTCGTTATCTGATGATACGGCCGGATACCCGCGACCCACATGGAGCGTCCCCAGCCGTCATCATCGCTGGTCCACCAACGGTAGTTTTTGTCTTTCTGATAAAACGCAAAGGTCGAAACTTCTACTTCGCCCAGGCTGGCCATACCATCCAAAATCACGCGCCAGGACTGGGTGTCATCTAAGTTTGCCCAACCCCAGCCGTTTTTACCCAGCGAGTCAGCGGCAGCGAGCCCTTTGCCGTACTGGAAAACAATGCGGGAATAGCCACCTGTCAGCCCATAAAAACTGTCGACGTTATACAGCGCCGTCACGCCATAACCTTTTTCAGCAGAAGTGGGATGGTTTTCGTTGCGGTTCATATGGTGGCCAATAAGCTCAACATCCAGCCCGGTGCCGCCGATTTTTTTAAACCAGAGGTTAAGCGAGTAATCGTCAGGGTATCCCTGCTCCCCCAGAGCCACGGGATAGGCTTTGGCTTCATCCGTTGTTGAAAACGCATAAACGCCGGCGTCAAAGCGCGCAAAGCCTAAATCCAGGTTATCAAACCCGCCCCCCGTTCCGTTGTACTGAATATACTCCCAGTCGAACTGGTGGCTGGAAAGATTGGAGCTGCTGTAACGTTTACCCGCCCAGAAAGTCATATCCGGCGCAAAATCGAGATTTGATAACTCAGCAAAACCTTCACGGAACTGGGTTTCTTTACCGTCATCGTCGGTACAGTTCCAGTCTGCGGTACATTTTGTTTGATGCGTCAGGTTGGCCTGAACACGGGCGACTGCGCCTGTGTCTGATTTCAGCGTGACCGTCGGGATAAGCTCAATCTTGGTATCTTCTTCGTTCCCCAGACGCCATTTCCCGTCGGGCATCAGTCCCACTGAATCCACCCGGTTTCCGTCACTGTTGGCGAGGATCCCTGAGCGCAAATAGCCGTGGAGTGCAAAATCATATTTCTCATCGGCGCTGGCATAGCCGCTGATGACAGTGAGGGTAATCAAGGACAGAGGTATTGATTTAATTAACGTTTGCATAGGTTCCCTTTGAATTTTTATTTTCACGGTTAAACGTGCAGGGGAAATGTAAGGATCAAAAATGGAAATGTACATCCATTAACGGAAAGCGCTTTCCGTCTTTGCCGGATTGAATCACAAATTTGAGATATTTGAGAATATTTTTGTGATTAAGATCACGAATTAAGCTTCTGCCCACGAGAAATGGGCAGAAACAGAAAGAGGAGCGTTATTTTTCCAGCTGCATCAGCTGGCGTTCGTGAACCTTAAAGAATGGACGATAAAGCATCCATGCGTTGAAAAAGGCAAACAGGCACATACACATATTCTTCCAGCTACCGTTGGCCGACCATGCTGCACCCAGCGGTGAGGGCATTGACCATGGCAGCATTGCAACGGCCCTGTCGAGGATACCCATTTGCGTCAAATACCAGGCTATACAGGCATTTATCAACGGAACAAAAACAAAGGGCAGTAAAAAAACCGGGTTCATGATGACGGGGAAGCCAAACAATATTGGCTCATTAATGTTGAACAGAGAAGGCAAAAGACCAATCTTTCCCACACTCTTCAACTGCCTTGAGCGGCTTCGCATTGCCATAAACACCAGTGGCAACGTTGAGCCGATACCGCCAATCAACAGATAAAAATCCCAGAACCCCTGGAGATAAATATGGGGTAGCACAGCCTCCCCAGCAGCCAGGGCTCGCTGATTTTCAAACAGATAGGTGAGCCAGAACGGGTTCATGATACCCGTTATGATCAGGGCACCGTGTATACCAACAAACCATAAAAGATTACACAGAAACAAGGAGATAAGCACCGCCGTAAGAGTATCCGACGCCACGATAAGTGGACGTAATGCTTCCCCAATCAGTTGCGGCAAAATTTGTCCGGTCGTGTGCAGCATCACGGCATTCATCACGCTGATGGAGAGCATAATCACCAGCAGCGGCATCAGCAGCTGGAAGCCATTTCGTGTCATCACCGGCACCTCCTCCGGCAAACGAATACACCATCCTCTCTTATAAAAAAGCCTTATTATTTCAATCGAATATGCGCTTGAAATGAGGGCAGTAAAGAGCCCCATCCCTCCCAGAAACACATTCGTCGCACCATTATCCCGAAAGCCGATAAACAGCAGAAAGGCGAGACATCCGGTGAGCCCGCACAGCCGTTCCGGTAATTGATATTGCTTGGCAAGGCTGGCACTTGCACCGAATGCAACAATCAGCGCCACCAGGCCGAGCGTCAGTTCAAAGGTTGGTAACAGCATCGGACGCAGCAGCAGATAAAAAGATCCCAATCTCGAGGCGCTTGAAATGGCGAACGGTGGAAACAGCATTGGCACCATCAGACTTCCCACGATGACAAAAGGCATCGCAAGAGTAAAACCGTCTCGCATCGCTGTAATGTGTTGATTCTTAGTGATTATATTCGCTACTGGTGTGAGGCGTTGCTCTATCAAATCCACAGCAACATTCATCAAATGAATGTTCATAACTCGACCTTAGTAGTTCGTGAATAGCAGGGATGATCGCGCACATTCATACAAAGTGAAAGGTGCTCTCAAGTGATCGTGGTCACAATTACCTTATCCATAAACGGAAAGCGCTTTCCGTTTTGTTCCGTGGTGACTATATTCCAGCCATAAATTCAAAGGAGACGTTATGAAAAAAATCATGTTGTGTTGTTCTGCCGGAATGTCTACCAGCCTGCTGGTGAAAAAAATGGTCGATGAAGCGCACAAGCGTGGCCTGGAAGCAGAAATCAAAGCGTATGGCGTTGCCGAATTTGCCGAGCAGGTTGGTCACTACCAGGTGGTATTGCTTGGACCACAGGTGAAGTACATGCAAAGCGATCTTCAGAAACAAGCCGATAAATACGGGATCCGCGTTGAGCCAATCAACATGATGGATTACGGCATGCAAAAAGGGGGTGCCGTTCTCGATTTCGCCCTCTCCCTGATAGATAACAAATAACGAAGGGAAAACCTATGAGCTCTCTGTACGCAAAACTAATTCAGATTATCGAAAAGAAAATTACTCCGATGGCGGGCGCCGTCGGCCAGCAAAAATATGTCACCTCCATTCGTGACGGCTTCATTACCGCTCTGCCGTTCATGATCGTGGGTTCTTTTATGCTGGTGTTTATCTTCCCCCCCTTCTCGCCCGACACGTCCTGGGGCTTCGCCCGGGCATGGCTGCAATTCTCGCTTGAGCATCGTGAAGCCCTCATGCTGCCCTTTAACTTCAGCATGGGAATTATGACAATCTTTATTTCCGTCGGGATTGCCGCAAGTCTGGCCAAACACCACGATCTCGACGCACTTACCGCCGGGATGCTTTCATTAATGGCCTTTTTGCTTGTCGCTGCGCCATTGAAGGACGGGCAGATTTCAACGGCCTACTTCTCCGGTCAGGGGATCTTTACAGCCATTCTGGTGGCTATTTACTCCACGGAACTTTACGCCTTCCTGAAGCGACATAATATTACCATCCGCCTGCCGCCGGAGGTCCCAACCGGCGTAGCGCGCTCGTTTGAGATCCTCATCCCGGTACTGGCAATCGTCATCACGCTGCATCCGCTGAACCTGTTTATTGAAGCGCAACTGGGGATGATCATTCCCGAAGCGATTATGTCGCTGGTGAAACCGCTGGTTGCCGCGTCAGATACGCTCCCCGCAGTGCTCCTCTCGGTGCTTGTGTGCCAGGTGCTCTGGTTTGCAGGTATCCATGGTGCGCTGATCGTCACCGGTATTATGAACCCTTTCTGGATGGCAAACCTGTCCGTAAACCAGGCGGCAATCGCCGCGGGTGAAGCTATCCCGCATATTTACGTTCAGGGTTTCTGGGACCATTACCTGCTAATTGGTGGTGTTGGCTCGACGCTGCCGCTGGCCTTCCTTTTGCTGCGCAGCAAAGCCATCCATTTGCGGACTATTGGGCGAATGGGCGTGGTACCAGGGGTGTTTAACATTAACGAACCCATTCTGTTTGGTGCGCCCATCATTATGAATCCTCTGTTTTTCCTGCCGTTTGTGCTGGTCCCGATGGTCAATGCCACCTTTGCATGGTTTGCACTGGATCTCGATTTAGTCAGCCGTGTGGTATCGATGACGCCATGGACAACACCTGCACCCATTGGCGCATCATGGGCAGCCAACTGGAGCTTCAGCCCTGTGATCCTGTGCCTGATATGCATGGTGACATCTGCCGTCATGTACTTCCCCTTCCTGAAGGCCTACGAAAAACAGCTTCTGGAACAAGAGCATGAAAACGCGGTTGAACATGCAGAAGATGCGGCTCAATCCGCCTGAAAGTAGAACATAGAGGAAAAAAAACATGGAATTAGAAGAACAAGTTATGGGCATCATCATTAACGCGGGTCAGTCGCGCAGCCTTTGTTATGAAGCCCTCGGCTGCGCAAAGCAAGGTGATTTTGAAGCCGCAGATCAACTAATGAAAGAGGCGACTCATTTTGCCCGCGAAGCGCACCTTGTTCAAACCCAGCTCATTGAAGCTGATGAAGGCGAAGGGAAAACCAAAATGACGCTGGTGATGGTGCATGCGCAGGACCACCTGATGACCTCCATTCTGGCCAAGGAGCTGGTAACCGAACTTATTCACATTTACCGTACACGCCCGCACCAGGCATAACGACAGCAGAGAGGCCGCGGCCTCTCTTATGACAGAGGATTGTATGCATTATCTTGGACTGGATATCGGTGGCACAAAAATGGAAGCTGTATTGCTTTCAGCTCAAGGCGATTATCTCTGGCGTAAGCGCCAGCCGACTCAGAAAGAAAGTTACGCTGAATTTATGCTGCATCTGGTGAGCCTTATTGATGATGCCCGCGCGGCTAGCCCGGAACCCTTCACCGTAGGGGTCGGTCTGCCTGGCGCAATTGACCCGCAAACGGGGCTCATCAAAAATTGCAATTGCCTGGTTCTTAATGGCCACGATCTCAAAGCCGATCTTGCCTCACGTATCCAGCAGCCAGTGTGGATTGCCAATGACGCTGATTGTTTTACTCTCTCTGAAGCGGTAGATGGCGCTGGTGCAAAGGCTGACACCGTATTTGGTGTGATTATCGGTACGGGGTGTGGCGGCGGGATCGCCGTGCGCCGGCATTTGTTACAAGGTCCAAACGCCATTGCCGGCGAATGGGGGCACAACCCGCTTCCGGGGTACGCACCAGCTATTGACGGCCCCGCTCAGCCCTGCTACTGCGGCAAGCACAACTGTATTGAATCCTTTATTTCCGGTACCGGTTTTGCCCGTCGTTTCCCGGGAAACCTGACCTCTCAGGAAATTATCTGCTCTGCAGAACAGGGAGAACCGAAGGCACGCGAACACTGGCGGCATTTTATTGATGCATTTGCCCGTAGCCTGGCGTCAGTCATCAATATTCTGGATCCCCAGGTCATTGTGTTAGGAGGAGGATTGTCGAATGTCAGCAGAATCTATGATGACCTGCCTGTCGCGATTCTTCCTTATCTCTTTTCTGAAACCTGCCATACGCGCATTGTTCCGGCGCGCTTTGGCGACGCCAGTGGCGTACGTGGCGCAGCCTGGCTTCCCCGGCTGAGCGCGAACGAAGCATGAGTGTCATGACCGGCGACGGGACGATTCTTCGGGAGGGTTATGTTAAGATGATAAAAACTCACCACGCAGAAAACGCCATGCCTACGATTGATGATGTATCTCGATTAGCAAATGTTTCCAGAGCAACTGTTTCCCGCGTGCTGACGGGAACCCGAGGTGTTCGCGAAGAGAGCCGTGAGGCGGTATTACGGGCCGTTGAAGAACTCAACTACCGCCCCAGCTTTGCCGCGCAAAACCTGGCGAGTCAGTCATCAAGCCATATCGGTGTGGTGCTTTCCTCACGTGATGAAAGCAGTGGCGCGCGAATTCTTCCCGCGCTTGCGCGCGCAATGAAAGTGCTGAACAAAACGCTGATCGTCGAGTATGTGGATAATGACGTCGAACATGCAGCTTCGGTAGATGATTTACAACGGCAATGCGCCGCCGTTGTGGTGTTCGGACCAGTTGTACCGGGCAGTGGCGATAATGTGATTTCTTTCGACCGACCCGTGGTGGATGCGAAAAGTCAGGGCTACGATTTCGCATTTGCTACGGAGAGCGCCTGCCGCTACATGATAGGTAAAGGCCATCGCAACATCGCGCTGGTTATCGATAACGAGACGGATGACGCAAGCAAGCGAATTGTTGAAGGTTATCGCAACGTGTTGCAGAACTACTCATTTCCGTTTAATCGCCAGTTGGTATTAACAGCCAATGAGAATGTCGAACGCGCGCTGTTGACGCTTATTAATAGTCTGAGCAAGTTCTCTTCCATCGTAGTTAAGCGTGATGCTTATGCTGCAGAGGCCATGCGCCTGTTCCGAGAATTTAATATTGCCGTGCCTCAGGAGGTATCCCTCCTCAGTCTTGAGGATTCACCGTTGGCCACGCAGTTATACCCGCAACTGACCTGCATTTCCTGGCCAATGGAACCCCTCCTGCACCAGTGCGTACAGCGCATTAAAAGCATCGTTGAGGGTCGTCCGCTTCGCGAAACGGAACTGCCACCGATAATTGGTAAGCTTACGCCTCGCCAGTCGGTGCTGGAAATGAGTTAAATATTTTTCAGGAGTGAAGATATGAATGCAGTCCAGCTTTTGTGTTCTCTGGCATTGATTTTGGTCGCATCTTTTCGCATTTTTGCGCAGGAACCAGAGCTCCCGCTCAAGGAACAGGTCAATACAGATGAAGGTACAATCTGTGTTTATGAACGCGGGGAACACCGTGAAAAAATTGTTATTCCTGTTGGTCAGCCGTGCCTGAAAACCTCACCCAATAATAATTAATGATGTCAGTGTGTGGGCGCTGTCCTTGTATGTAAAATCTACTGACGATTACGCCCATCTGTGAAAAAAACTCATAACACCATTCGATGGCGCATGCTGGTTCCCTTCATGTCAGTGCAATACCCTGTCACATACAGAATTGCTGGCAATAAAAGAAGGAACACAGAATGAAGTATGTGAATCTGGGTCGTAGCGGTTTGCAAGTCTCCCGTCTTTGTCTCGGTTGTATGAGCTATGGCGAACCTGAACGTTTGCCTCAACCCTGGTCCCTAGATGAAAAGGCGTCACGCCCGCTCATTCGTCAGGCGCTTGAAGCGGGCATTAATTTTTTTGATACCGCGAATATCTACTCGGGCGGAAGTTCTGAAGAGATCACTGGAAAAGCGCTGAGAGAAATGGCCAGACGCGATGAGATTGTTGTGGCGACAAAGACCTTCTTTCCGTGGCGCAACTCACCCAATACCGGGTTTCTTTCCCGCAAAGCCATTTTTCAGTCTATTGACGATAGCCTGATGCGCTTAGGCATGGATTACGTGGATCTCTTTCAGATTCACCGCTTTGACCACTCCATGCCTGTTGAAGAGACCATGGAGGCTCTGCATGACCTCGTTAAATCAGGAAAAGTACGTTACATCGGCGCATCATCTATGGAAGCCTGGCGCTTTGCAAAAATGCAGCATACGGCAGAGCGTAACGGCTGGACCCGATTTATTACGATGCAACCGCAATACAACCTGCTTTACCGGGAAGAAGAGCGCGAGATGCTGCCCCTGTGTGAAGACCAGGGCGTGGGTGTGATCCCCTGGAGTCCGATGGCACGCGGCAGGCTCACGCGCGACTGGAGTGTCACGTCCCGACGAACGCAAAACGATGCCTTTGCGTTAAAAATGTATGAGAACGCAGCCCTTCTGGATAAGCCCGTTATTGATGTTGTTGCCAGCATTGCTGAAAAGCACCATGTGCCAAGAGCCCATGTTGCAATTGCCTGGTTGCTATCAAAAACGGTCATCACAGCCCCGATCATCGGCGCGACGAAACCAGAACATCTTTCCACGGCTATCAGCGCACTGGACTTTTCACTTAGCGATGCCGAAATCATGGAACTCGAGGCACACTATCTGCCGCATCCCGTCGACGGGATCATTCCCCCACTTCCGGATACGCCACCTTCACTCACGCCGCCTTCAGCAATACAGGACTGTTAATGCCCTACCCTAGCCCGGCGTTGCCGGGTCCCCCAGGCCACTCATGCCCGGTCATTGATGTGAAAAGGGAAGCGGTGCCGGCGCGAATGCGCCCGATCGAAAAATCATCGCTCCACCAGGTTCGGCCCCGCTGTTGGTGACAATGAACAACTCGTGATGTCCGGGTCGGATAGCCAGGCTTGTCGATTTAAGGTTACGACCTTTGGCGCGGTCAGGCAGCACAATTTGCCCAATCGGCAGTCCGTTGCGGTTGAAGACCATGACGCGCCCCTGGCCTGAGATGGCCACATATACATTGCCTTCGCTGTCGACACGGGCCCCATCTGGAGCCGGCCCGGTGAACTGATAGGTAACAACCGAACCAAAGGGGGCAATCGTGGTGGCGTCTGACAATCTTACGCGATGAAGCCTGTTTTTAGCGTGTTCTGTGGCCCATATCTGAGAGCCGGCGGAGTCAATCGCTATGCCGTTCCCGACCGCGAGTCCAGGCAGGATGGTATGAATTGACCCGACGTTGGGACTAACGTAGAACACCCCACCCTGTGGATCGGCTGAATTTCCCCGGCTGTCAGTAAAATAAAATCCGCCCTGATTATCAAAGACCAGGTCGTTGACAAGAAATCCAGCATCAGGAGCAACAACCATCTGCTCACCGGTGCCGTCGGGTTCGATAGCCCGGACTGAACCTCGCTGCATATCGCCCACCGACGCGATAAAGATCCGTCCATCTTTGTGTACAGCCAGGCCGGAAGCACCGAGTGTATTATCCTTAAGGACAATGGAAAGCTGCCGCTCCGGGGTGAGCTTAAACACGCGCCCCGTCGCCGCATCAACAAACAGCAGGTTATTGTTCCGATCGAACACCGCCCCTTCGAGCACGAGAGACGCCTCTGAAACGCTGAAGTACGGCTGGGCCTCCACGGTCTGAAGAGAACGCTCGCAGGGCGGTATGGGGACGGCACTGCGCGTAAGCGCGTTATGATTTAGTCCATTCATGTGGTTTATCCCCGGCAATAGCACTGAGGGAGACTTTACCTGCAGTCTCCCTGTAACAGCAGGTATTAATTTTTATCAAACTGACTTTCGGTAAACGGATCGGCGCGACCGCCCTGCAATGGGATTTTGGCAAGCGCCGCATCGATTTCGCGTAGCTCTCTGTCCGTCAACCGGACTTGCGGTGCACCGCTATTTTCTATCAGGTGCGGATATTGCGTCGTACCCGGGATGGGGACTATCCATGGCCGCTGAGCCATCACCCAGGCCAGCGCGAACTGAACCGGAGTGGTGTTTTTGCGGCGGGCCCACGATTGCGCAAATTCAAGCAGTACCATGTTTTTGGCCAGGGCATCGGGCTGGAAGCGTGGCAGGTTATGCCGCCGATCTGTGCTGTCGAACCGCTGGCTTGGATTGACTGCCCCGGCAAGGAAACTCCGGGCGGTCGGGCAGTATGGTACAAAGCCGATACCCAGCTCTTCGAGCGTTGGAAATATCCGCGTCTCCGGTTCACGCCACCACATGGCATACTCACTCTGTACTGCAGTCACAGGGAGTACCGCATGTGCGCGGCGGATTGTCCTGGCACTCGCTTCCGACAATCCCCAGTGTTTCACTTTACCCTCCTGGGTCAACGCCTTCACGGTTTCCGCCACATCCTCAATCGGCACATTCGGATCGGGGCGATGCTGATAAAGCAGATCGATGTGGTCCGTTTTCAGACGCTTCAGCGAGCCCTCTACGGCGCGGCGGATATGGTCAGGATGGCTGTTAAGGGAGGTTGGCTTCCCCTCCTCCACGCCGAAACCGAACTTAGTGGCAATCACCACACGATCGCGAACGGGGGCCAGTGCTTCCCCGACAAATTCTTCACTGAGATGGGGGCCATACACCTCGGCAGTATCAAAGAACGTGATGCCTTGTTCGAAGGCGGCCCGGATGAGCGAAACCATGGCTTTACGATCGCGCGGACCACCGCCGTAATACCCCACCATAGGCAGACACCCGAGTCCCATGCTTGAAACCTCCAGCGAGCCGAGTTTACGTGTGGTTAAGGTCTCCTTCTGGACGGGAACAGCATCCGAAGAGGCGCTCGACGTGTCCTGACCAGCCGGGTTCGCCATCACTGCTCCGCTCCTGCCAAGGGTAGTAGCGGCCAACGCCAGACCGGCGCCGGCGATCAGAAAATTGCGACGTTCCCGGGAAGCGGGTACGGAAGCAGAATGCTGGTCATGCATCATCTTGCTCATAAACTGGAACTCCCTATAGCGTAGAAAGGATTCATTAATTTGGTCATTACCAGGCATAAGCCTGGGGCGCTTCTCCCCCGGGTCCGGGCCAGATTTCGTCGAGACAGCTCATGGTGTCGTCTGATAGCGTGATTGTCGTTGCGTGAAGCGCCTCCCGGAGTTGTTCCGCCGTACGAGGCCCGATAAGTGGAGCAGTAACGACAGGATTCTGCAGGAGCCACGCAAGCGCCACATCGGAAGGGGTTTCGCCGAGGTCCTCACATAATCCTTCGTAGGCTTCCAGCTGCGGACGATACTGTTCGATTAAACGGGCAAACGCGGGCCTCGCACGGCGCCCGCTTGCCATCTTTTTCAGTACGCCGCCAAGCAACCCTCCGGCAAGCGGGCTCCAGGGAATCAGTCCCAGGCCAAAATGACGGCATGCGGGAATGACCTCCAGCTCAACAGTTCGGGCAGTCAGATTGTAGAGACTTTGCTCAGCAACCAGGCCCAGGGAATGACGGGCCGTGGCCACTGACTGCGCAGTCGCAATGTCCCAGCCTGCGAAATTGCTGCTACCGATATAAAGCACTTTTCCCTGCTGAACAAGGAGCTCCATGGCCTGCCAGACCTCTTCCCATGGTGTATAACGATCGATGTGATGCATCTGATAGACGTCAATATGGTCGGTCTTAAGCCGTCGCAAACTATCCTCGCAGGCCTTGCGAATATGGTAAGCAGAAAGACGGCGATCGTTCGGACCCGGTCCCATAGGCTGATAGGCTTTCGTCGCCAGAACGATACGGTTACGGCGGCCACCCTGCTGGAGCCAGCGACCAATAATCTCTTCAGACAGCCCCGACCCTTGCTGGATATCGGGTGATTGCTCGGTGCCATACACGTCTGCTGTATCAATGAAATTGATACCCGCCTCAAGCGCTTCATCCAGAATGCGGGCGCTGGTTTTCTCGTCGGTGACGTCACCAAAATTCATGGTTCCGAGACAAAGGCGGCTGACTTTCAGGCCGGTGCGGCCAAGATGCGTATAGTTCATACACGGCTCCGTTAGGTGAATGTTCCGCCCTGACCGACGGCCAGAGCGCATAATTTTCAAGAATAACGAAGCACAACGTGTTCAGTGAGAGGCGATGAGTGGATGGACTTGTGAAATAAATTCAGCAACGGATTAGCGCTAATCGGTCTATGGTGTATATCATTTCCGTATCAACGCATTCGGGCCTTAACGCACAAGGAAAACGATTCTGTATGCAAATAAGCAGAGCTGATGTCGCCGATCTCATTTATTTCATGGCTATTGCACGTCATCGCAGTTTCAGCCGTGCGGCGATTGAATTAGGTGTCAGTGCTTCAGCGCTTAGTCATGCCCTGAAGGGACTGGAAACCCGGCTCGGGGTTCGCCTCCTTAATCGCACGACCAAGAGCGTTACCCCTACGGCTGCAGGTGAAGAACTGGTTCAGTCTGTCCTTCAGCCTTTCGACAAGATAGGAGGCGCGCTTGAATCGCTTAACCGGTATCGTAATACCCCTACCGGACGTATCCGCATCAATGCTGCCGTTGAAGCGGCCAATCTTTTGCTTGCGCCGGTCATGCCCGCGTTTATGGATCGCTATCCCGATATTGAAATCGATATTGTGGCCAGCAACCGTATGGTTGACGTCACTGATGCGGGCTTCGATGCAGGTATCCGCTATGGTGGCACCGTTCCGGAAGACATGGTTGCCCGACGTTTATCTGCCGATATTCGCTGGGTTATCGCGGCATCCCCCGGTTACCTGGAACGCTACGGAACGCCTGAACATCCGGATGATTTATTGCACCATCGCTGTATAAGCAATCGTCTCGGCGACGATCGGATTTATCGCTGGGAACTTGAGCGAGACGGCGAAACGTACCAAATCACTGTGCCAGGCTCTGTGACGGTCAATCAGGCTGAAACGGGCCTTGTGGCCGTCTTAGGTGGAGCCGGCCTGATGTATTTTCCGGAGCCTATTGTTGCCCCCTATGTGAAAGATGGACGGCTCCGCCTGGTGCTTACGGAATGGTCCCCGCTGGAGGAAGGTTTTCATATCTATTATTCAAGCCGCCGGCAATTGCCGACCGGGCTTCGCCTTCTGATTGAGTTCATACAGGAGGCCAGGCCGCTGGGGTTGTGAAATAGCGCCTCCATACTGAACGAGGCGTTATCGTCTTTATCGTCCCGTAGCGGATATCAGAAAATCAATCAGGGCCTTCACTCTTTTCGTTTTGCCCGCGTTTTTGGGGTAATAGAGATACACTGGCGGGTAGGTTTTCCAGTGGCTCTCCATCACGGGTATAAAGCGCTCCCTGTCCGGCTGTAACTGCAAGATGGGTTCAAACAAACGTCCGATTCCCAGGCCGTTACGGATCCCGTCTGCCATAACGTCAATATCGTTGCTGATTAACTGCCCCGGCATCTCAACCGTCAACTGCTCTCCGCGATCGTTCAGAATCAACGGAAGGATGCGGTTGTTAGTAATAAAACGGTAGCCAATGAGCTTGTGTTGACTGAGGTCAGCCGGCACCTCGGGCATTCCATGCTCGCTGATATAAGCTGAGGATGCATATAACCCTTCACGAAAGGGTTTCATTAACGGCCGCGCCACCACCCCACCTTCGAGGATATCGCCAAAACGGATCCCAAGATCAAAACGCTCTTCGATAACATTCACGGTACCGTCGTAAACCGAAATTTCAAGCTGTATACCCGGATATTGCTGACAGAATTTCGCCATTGCAGGCTTAAGAATTAACAGATAGGCAAAACGCGAGAGCGTGATTCGCACGATACCAGAGGGCTCCTGATTCTGGTCGCGAATGCTTTCAAGCGAATGTTCCAGCGACTCCACCGCCGCAGCGGTCTGTTCCAGCAACAGCTGCCCGGTTTCCGTCAGCTCAATACGGCGGGTCGTACGCACAAAAAGCGGATGGCCAATATGATCTTCCAGCAGCTTAAGCGCATTGCTGACGGAGGGAGGCGTAATTTCCAGTTTTCTTGCGGCTGCCGAAATATTGCCCTCACGTGCAATGCTCTGAAAGATGCGTATCTGGTTATACAGGGCGTTATTCATAATGTGTTCCTAAAGCAATCTCCGCCTGATTATTAAGTACAGTCTAAAGATGCTTAAGTCAATGCTCCTCTAATCTTCGTGAAATTCGCCTCTTATACTTTTATCTCTTTCTACAACGACCTGAGTTCAGGAGACTATGATGCGAATTTTATGTCTGGATATCCCCGCACCTGGAGCATCGCTGGAAAAATATGCTCCACACCTTAACGCTGAAGCGCTACACGCCTGGGGATTGTATAAATCCGGCTTCATCCGCGACATCTACTTCCGTCAGGACAGACCTGGCGTCGCTATTTTTCTTGAATGTGACTCTGTCGATGAAGCGATGAACGTAATGGCCGAATTCCCGCTGGCAAAAGCTGGCTTATTAAGCTTTGAGTGCATTCCGCTTGGCTCCTTTATTAACTGGGAAAATCTCTTTGCCGCTGAATTTAAAAATAAATAGTGAGGCCCGATATGAAACCTGCAGATAAACCCGTGCTGTGTGTCGTTTCCAGTCATCCGATTAAAGGCGCATCCGGTGTACCAACCGGTTTTTTCCTGGCCGAGCTGACGCATCCGCTGAAAGTACTGGAAGATGCCGGACTAAAAACGATGATAGCCAGCATTCGCGGGGGACAGCCGCCGGTGGATGGATTTGACCTCAGTGATCCTGTCAACGCCTGGTACTGGAACGAAACCGATTTTCAGCAGCGCCTGGCAACAACACCAGCGTTATCCGAGCTGAACGGTACCGATTACAGCGCCGTTTTCTTTGCGGGCGGCCATGGAACCATGTGGGATTTCCGCGACAGCCAGGATGCCCAGCGTATTATCCGCGAAGTATATGAAAGTGATGGGATTGTCTCAGCCGTCTGCCACGGACCTGCGGCACTGGTTGACGCAAAGCTCAGCAGCGGCGAATACCTGGTGAAAGGCAAAAACGTGGCGGCCTTTACCAACAAGGAAGAGGAAGAAGTTCACACCACAGATGTGGTTCCCTACCTGCTTGAGACTGCACTTCGCGAGCATGGCGCGCTTCATCATGAAGCCCCGAACTGGTCTGAAAATGTGGTTACTGACGGCCGCCTTATCACGGGGCAGAATCCCGCTTCAGCACACGGTGTCGGTGTGGCGCTGTTAAATGCCCTCCGCCAGTCAGCTTAATCCATTCATCTCTTTTTCACCGTTACTCACCCTCTTTGGCCGGTTTACGTCAGCAATGTTCCGGCCTTTTTACAGGAGCTGAATATGAAAACACTACCTTCCGTCGCGCTGGGCACATGGTCCTGGGGCACAGGTTTCGCCGGTGGCGACACCGTCTTCGGCAATCATCTTTCTGATACTCAGATGGCAGACGTGTTCACCACGGCCATGAGTAAGGGCCTCAATCTCTGGGATACCGCAGCAGTATATGGCATGGGGAGTTCCGAGGCCGCACTGGGAGCATTAGTCCGTCAGTTCCCCCGCGAGGATATGATTTTATCCACCAAATTCACACCGCAGATTGCGAACGAACAGTCAGCGCAGCCTGTCAGCGATATGCTTGAGACCAGCCTTGGACGTCTGGGTGTGGACGCGATTGATATCTACTGGATCCATAATCCCCTCGACGTTGAGAAATGGACGCCAGGACTGATCCCACTTTTACAAAGCGGTAAGGTCAAACGCGTAGGTGTTTCCAACCACAATCTGGCACAAATCAGACGCGCCAACGAAATCCTTAACGCTTCCGGTTATTCCCTCAGTGCAGTACAAAATCACTACAGCCTGCTCTATCGCGCTTCTGAAGAGGCCGGGATCCTTGATTATTGCCGAAAAAATAACATCACGTTCTTTGCTTACATGGTCCTGGAGCAAGGCGCGCTCAGTGGTCGTTATGATTCAAATCATCCCATGCCTGCCGGGAGTGGCCGGGCCGAAAGTTATAACGCTGTACTGCCGCAGATTGAAAGATTAACCGCCGCCATGAAAAAAATGGGAGCCGAAAGGAATGCCAGCGTTGCACAGATAGCCATCGCATGGGCTATTGCAAAAGGTACCCTTCCCCTCGTTGGTGCGACTAAAGCCCATCACGTGCTGGACGCCGCCTGCGCTTCAGACATCCAGTTACGCGATGAGGAAATCATCCTGCTGGAACAACTCGCCGCAGAGACCAGAGTGGATACACGAGGCGCCTGGGAAAAACCGATGGTGTAAAGCCCATCCGGAACAGACTGTCATGAATCACATTCACGTATGGACAGTTCAGGGCGATCCTAATCTGTATCACTTTTACTGCTTTGTATGAAGGGTGAGAATATGAAAATCATTTGCCTTGAAGAACATTATCTCGACAGCGAGTTAGGGCGAGCGTGTATGCCTGTTGCGCTTGAGCAGGCGCCTTTCCTTGGCGACTGGGGGAAAACCGTCGCTGATGGTCATAATCCTGACCGAAGCCGGCCGCAGATAGAAAAGAATGCGCTGATAAACGCGAAAGGCGCTGATTTGGGAAGCCGCCGCCTCAGGGATATGGATGAGGCTGGAATTACCCTGCAGATACTCTCTGTGGGCGGATTCCCCCAGCTGGCACCCGAGGATGAAGCGGTAACATTAAATACGGCGGCAAACGATCGCCTTGCCGGGGCGGTAAGAAATCACCCGGATCGCTTCGCGGCATTTGCCACACTTCCCTGGGCACAGCCGAAAGATGCTGAAAATGAGCTTGTCCGCGCAGTTGAAAAACTGGGGTTTAAGGGGGCACTTCTGAATGGCCGACCCTCTTCATGCTTTCTCGATCATCCTGACTATGACTCCCTGCTTTCCCGCTTTAATAAACTGAATGTGCCACTCTATCTTCATCCCGGATTACCGTTTAAAAGCGTGCAACAGGCCTACTTCACGGGCTTTAGCGCAGAGGTCAACGCCCGGCTCTCTATGTTTGGCTGGGGCTGGCATCACGAAGCCGGGATCCATTTGTTACGGCTTATGTTATCGGGCGCATTTGATAAATATCCCCACCTGCAGGTAATCAGTGGCCACTGGGGGGAGATGCTGCCCTTCTGGCTGCAGCGTCTTGATGACAGCCTTCCACTGGCTGCAACGGGTCTGTCACGCACGCTAACGAGAACCTTCCAGGAGCACGTTTACGTTACCCCGTCAGGTATGCTGTCGCTGCCGCACTTCCAGTTTATCTACGCGTTAATGGGGGCAGAAAGGATCCTGTTCTCCGTCGATTATCCCTATCAGACCCTGGACGGTGTAAAAACCTTTATCGACAGTCTGCCCGTCAACAAGGCTGAAAAAGAGGCCATCGCATTTCGCAATGCAGAACGTTTACTGGGCATCACGGCGTAGTTCACGGGTTCGTGATGACCGGTACAATGAGAACAGTCGACCATTATTAGTTTTTGTCTAAAAGTGAATGAGTCTTTACTGCTCTAAAAAAAATAATGGTGTCACTCTATACTGGGTTAAACATTCACCAAATATATTTAACTCATTGAAATGAAAAATATCCTTATTGTTTCAGGCCATCCTGAGCTTACCCATTCCGTCGCCAATGCCACGATCCTTGATGAAGTGGCGACCGCCCTTCCCGATGCTGAAATTCGTCGTCTGGACTGGCTCTATCCGGACGGCAAATTCAATATCGCTGCGGAGCAGGAAAGCCTGCTCAGGGCCGATGTGATTGTCTGGCAGTTTCCTTTTTCCTGGTATGGGCTGCCCGGGTTAATGAAACAATGGCTGGACGAGGTCTTTGTCCACGGTTTCGCGCATGGCTCAACGGCGAAACTGGGCGGTAAAAAGCTGATCCTCTCCTTCACTACAGGGGCGCCACAGGCTCTCTATACCGCTGACGGTTTCTTTGTCCATGCCATTGAAGAGTATCTTATTCCGTTCGAGACCACGGCAAGGCTGTGCAATCTTGAGCTGCTGGCGCCGGTTTATACCTGCGGTATTAGCTACGCCGACCGGGATGCCGACAAAATCGCGCAGCAAAAAACGCTTGCCCGGGAGCACGCTTCAAGGCTTGTCGACCTGCTCAATACCGTCGTGAATAATCCAGAGGGAGAATAACGATGCAGTATACCCGGCTCGGTAAAAGTGACTTACTTGTCTCCCGCATCTGCATGGGGTGTATGGGGTTTGGCGACCCGTTAACGGGCCAGCATAGCTGGACGCTGGACGAAACAGCAAGCCGCGACATTATCCGCTACGGTCTCGAAAAGGGTATCAATTTTTACGATACCGCTATCGCCTATCAGAACGGCTCCAGCGAGCGGTACGTTGGCCGGGCGCTACGGGAGATGGCGAAACGCGATGACGTCGTGCTGGCCACCAAGTTTCTGCCGCGAACACCCGCGCAAATTTCCGAAGGTATCAGCGCAAAGCAGGCGATAGCCCGCTCGCTTGACCAGAGCCTGCAGAATCTGGGGATGGACTACATAGACCTCTACATCTACCACATCTGGGATTACAACACGCCCGTTATCGAGGTGCTTGAAGCGCTGCATGCCGCCGTTACTGCTGGCAAGGTGCGCGCTATTGGTATTTCAAACTGCTATGCCTGGCAGCTGGCGAAGGCGAACGCCCTTGCCGAACGTGAAGGGCTGACGCCTTTTGTCTCTGTGCAAAGCCACTACAACCTGATTATGCGTGAAGATGAACGAGAGCTCTTCGGTCTGTGCGCTGAAGATGATATCGCAATGACGCCCTATAGCGCGCTCGCCAGCGGCCGTCTCGCCCGGAAAGAAGGCCACACGCGGCGAGCCACCGAGGATGCCTATGCCCGCGGAAAATATGACAGCACGGCTGAACAGGATCGGATCATTATCGAGCGCGTCGCCGAGCTTGCCGAACGACATCAGGTGTCCATGACGGAAATCTCACTCGCCTGGCTGCTGACAAAAGTCGCGTCACCTGTCGTAGGGGCCACAAAAAAAGATCACGTCGATGGCGCGGTAAACGCAGTAAATCTTCAACTGAGCCCGGAGGAAATCCGGTTTCTGGAAGAAACCTACCAGCCGCATGTTCTGACGGGGATCATGGCGCAAAACACGCCGCAAACGAAAGACGTTAAGCAGGTCTGGACGCGGTAGTCCTTATTCACTTTCATGAAAGGAGGAAGGATGACTTTTAAGACAGCGGTAGCCTTTCTGTTCGCGCTCTCTGGGCTATCTTCAGCACTGGCGGCAACGCCTGCTTATTATATCGCAGAGTTTCAGGCGACCGACCGTGAAGCGATAAAACCGTACAGCGCTCAGGTTGAGTCAACTTTCAGGCCCTTTGGTGGACGCTTCATCGTCAGAGGAGGTGAACCCGATATTAAAGAAGGGTTCGGAGCACAGGGCCGACTGGTTGTTATTAAGTTTGAGAGTCTCAAAAAAGCCCAGGACTGGTATAACTCGGCCGCGTACCAGAAGATCATTCCTATCCGACACCGTGCCGGTAATTCGCGAACCTATATCGTAGAAGGATTGCCGGAACTGGCTCCTGTTACACCATAGAGCTTTACTACCTTATTAAGACAAAGGAGCTTTTATGATGTGGTTACGTCAGCGCAGAGCAGCAGCATTGTTTTTGTTTGCATTTATCTTCCTCATGCCCGTCAGGCATGCACATAGTCGTGAAAAGACCGACATTAAAACGCTCGCTATCGTCTCTCACCCTTATCCAGAACGCTCAGTTCTGACAAAAGGGTTGCAGGAAGCCGCTGAGAGTCTGGAAGGCGTGACGGTTCGCAACCTTGAGACCTTGTATGGTTATGACACACGTCAGATTAACGGCGATGCAGAGCGAAAAATGATGGATGAGCACAGCCGTGTCGTTTTTATCTTCCCGACACACTGGTTCAATATTACGCCGATGATGAAGGCCTGGCTGAATGAAACCTGGGGAAGTGTCGGACCCGGTCTGTGGCAGGGAAAGGAGATGCTTGTTGTCAGTACGGCTGCGGGGGGCAGCTCCACTTACGGGCCGGACGGCAGGATCGGGGTATCGCTTGCGGATGTGTTTTTACCGATGAAGGCAAGCGCCCTGCACGCAGGTATGACGTGGCTTCCTCCCCTCGTCTTTGAGAGCGCCAGCAGCGATCGGTTACCTTCTTACCAACACCAACTTATAGAACGTCTTAAACAGTAATTTCAATAAAAGGATCATCGTGAAAAAGAGCCTTATTCTTTTAATTTGCATGCTAATAAGCAGCCCTGTCTTTGCAACAAAACCGGACGCGCCGAATAAGCCAGTGATGAATATCTTCGAGCTCGGCGTCAGGCCCGATCGGGACAACGACTTTGCAGACGTGGCCAGGCAGACGATTTCCGCTTCGGTTGATCATGAAGCAGGTACGCTGGCGATGTATGCCCTGCAACGCAGCGACAATCCAGGTCAGGCATTCATGGTCGAACTCTATGAAAACGAGAGTGCTTACCGCAAACATCTGAATGCCGAACCATACAAGGCATTCGCTGCCCGGGCACCTGACATTATCGATCGGAAAAATAAAATCACTCTGGAGCCCCAATTTCTGGGGGACAAACACATCATACCGAATGAGCGAACCATTAATAATCTGGTGATCGTCGAGGTAAAGCCTGAATTTCAGACCGAATTTAAAAACATCGTCCTGCCTGAAATGGCTGAGTCGCTCAAAGTAGAGAAAGGCGTGTTAGCTATGTATGCCGCTACAGACTCACAGACTCCGAACCGCTGGTATTTCTATGAGATTTACGCCAGTGAGGAAGCGTATCAACTGCACCGACAAACGCCACACTTCCGTGACTATCTCAGGCAAACGGCGCATATGAGCGTCAGTAAGGACGCTATCCCGGTAAAACCGGTATTTCTTCGTAACAAAGGCGGAATCAAACAGGATCCGCACCGTTGACCAGTGAGGATTGACATGAAAAGCGTAATTGCAGCGGCGGCCATGTCGCTTGTTATTTCTGATTTTGCTAATGCTGAGGAAACAAGAGGTAAAACTATGATGAAAATTGAACCTTCAGCGATTTCTGAAGCTGATATTCGTTCTGTCTCACCGGCTCTTGCGCGCTTTGGTCGAGAAGCTATTACTGAAGATCTGTGGACACGCGATGCCCTCTCGCCTAGGGATCGTAGTATGGTGACCGTCTCCATGCTAATTGCCAGAAACCAGCCTGGCGACCTTAAGCACTATATAGACATTGCCCTTGATAATGGCGTTACGCCAGCGGAATTGTCAGAAATCATTACCCATCTGGCGTTCTACTCAGGTTGGCCAAATGCAATGTCAGCCGTCAGCGTGACCAAAGCAGTATTTGAAACTCGTGGCGTCACGGCAGATGCACTTCCTGAAGCTTCTCCGGACCTGCTTCCTCTCAATCAGGAAGCAGAAAAGCAGCGTTCAGAGACAGTGGAAAAAAATGTTGGCCCAATATCTCCGGGCCTGGTTAAATTCACTGCAGATCCACTGTTCCTGGATCTCTGGCAAAGACCCGCGCTGAAACCCCGCGACAGAAGCCTGATTACGGTCAGCGCGTTAATCGCATCCGGACAGAGCGCGCAGATTGGCTATCACCTCAATAGAGCAATGGATAATGGACTTTCTGTTGAGGAAGCTGGTGAGATCGTTACCCAGGCCGCCTTCTATGCTGGCTGGCCAAACGCATTTACCGCTGCTCCGGTTGTGGGAGAGGTGCTAAACAATCGATCATCGAGTAAAAGGTAACATTACTGAACACTAAAACCTGACGCACATCACAAAATTAGAACGAACAGTTCATGAACCAACTGACGTGACATCGAGTGATTTATGGACAGCGTTTAACACAGTTATGAACCAAAACTGAGTTCATAACTGTGAGTTTGAATCGCCATTTGATTAATATCCATTTAAAACAGTTTGTTATACTGTTTCTGGTGCTGTCGTAAATTATGTATATTCCTCAAACCCAGAATAGTTAAATTAAGTTGATTATTAACTTATGCTGTTTTGTACCACCCACCTTCAACCAACGGTGCTGACGCTATACCTGTTCTAAAAGGCTTTTCTGCCCGGCGGTTGCCGGGCAGCTCTTCGCCTGTCATGCACTCGACTTCAGTTCATTTGCGGGAACAGTATTAAAAGGCAGCGGCCCTAACTGCATCACGCTTCCCGCCTGCTCGCCTAGCTGTTGCCACTGGCGTTTCATCGCGCTCAGCCTCAGTGCCAGATACCCTTTTGAACTCTGCTGCAGGTCGGCCAGCGTTTGCTGGTAGCTATCAGCAACGGTCTGCCATCCGTTGACCAGCAGCTTAGCGGCATCAATGGCAGACTGAGAAAGTCTTTCACTGGCCGTCAACTGGTTATAAACCGTGTCAAAAACAGCCACTTCCAATTCAAGCCCGACGAGATTGGTCAACGTTGTGCTGTACTCTTTTTGCGCTTTGACGATATCGGCAGAGCTTATGGTCATCGCCAGCGTTCCGCCCGCGACCAGGGTAATACCTGCAGCCAGAAGCGTTTGCGTTGCCCCACCGGTTTCGATAATTGTTGTGGCCGCAATGACAATCATGCCGATCCCTATAATGTCGCTCACCGCTCCCGCCGAAATCTGCACAATATCTGCATCCATCTGTTTATTCAGATCGTTTAGCTTCTGCCGAAGTGCCGATATTTCCCCTTTATCACCGGTAATTTGCGTCTGCACGGTTTCTTTAGCCTCTTTAAATGTGCTCTGACTGCTGTTGATCCCATTCACATAAACCTGGACGTTATCGACAAACACCCCCGTGGAAGTGACGTTTTTCTGAGCAAGAAAAAGCAGC
Source organism: Enterobacter sp. PL_is514 (assembly GCF_055816715.1). Taxonomy (NCBI): domain Bacteria; kingdom Pseudomonadati; phylum Pseudomonadota; class Gammaproteobacteria; order Enterobacterales; family Enterobacteriaceae; genus Enterobacter; species Enterobacter sp. PL_is514. The sequence goes on from NZ_JBVPGN010000034.1 coordinate 567,253, forward strand.
TGCTGGATGCCCTGCTGGATATAAGGAAGCTGGCTTTTATCCCCCATGTCATATTTTTGTGCCGCCGGAAGAAGTGCATCGACATAAGCCCCCACCTGATTCGAAAAATTACGCACATTCACCAGAGAAGAAATGGCCGCCGGATTAATCGAGGACAACCATTCCTGCGCCTGATCGCGCGCAATAGCCTGCTGTGCAGGAAGATCAGGTAAAATATCTAAATGAATGTTGGGTTGACATAATACAGTGCTCGCATAAGTCTGTTGAGCAATCGATGAAGCACCAATGCCCTGAATACCTGTCATTAAGGTATTGGTTGATGATGATTCAGTATCATTTTTCACAGCTGCAATGGCTTGCATGATCATAATGAAAACCTCAAAGTCGTTAATTGGTTTTTGCCTTACTGCAATTGCTCAACGGTGCGCATCACTTCCTGCCAGTTCGCCTGCACGGTATTAACCGAGACGATAAGAAAATCCGCAGTCACCTGTTGTTGGGTGACCTCCGACAGCTCGGCCGTCACGGTTTGCCAACCATATTGAAGAGATTGTGTCAGGCCACACAAAATAGCGGTTCCTTTGGTCAATGCGTTCAGTGCATCACTGGTGGCGCCGAGCTGTCCTATTTCCTGATAAAGCCTCTCCGTTTCCTGTTGCGCCTGGCCAATCGCCCGCTCTGTGCTTTGCACATAGCCTGTTAATTCCATAATGGCGGCGCCAATCCCAAGAGTAAAAATGCCGATGATAATTTCCATCCTCTTTTTACTTTCAAGCTCAGCATTCAGCGCATTCAGCTGAGCGTTAAGAGCCTCTAATCTTGCCCGATCGGCAGCTAATAACTGTTGCGCCTTTTGCTGATCGGCTAGCAAGTTCCTTGAGTCCGACGTAATGTTATTATTAAAGGAAATAACAACTTCATTGAAATTATTCAGAGAGGCGGATAGCGGCGAGCTGTCGGAGAGTAATTGCTTAATCTGCCCCTGAGCTTTTGCGAGATACTCCTGTCCGTCAGGACCATTTAATTCAGAACGGATGTTAGCAACCGTAGAATCCAGCGCGTCTCCAAACCTGATAGCGTCGGAATACAACGAATCCATTTTCACCACAATGTCAGACAGATAATAATTCGCATGATTGTGGACGGAGACAATATTTTCATTCAGGTCGGAGATCTGCGGTTCGTTAATGGGCGGAAGCTGTTCTAATTGTTGTGCGACCTGCTTCATCTGTTGACGCACATTTTGTTGAGCCGCTAATGCCTGAGTAAAGCTGACTTTTAATGCTGGCATACTCTGAACCTTAGACATGGGTCTTTTATTGGCATCATCGTGAAACGATGCGTCCGGTTTTTCTGTTAAAACAATCAGACCCTCACGGGCCTGATTGATGATTGATGAACGCTATGCAGCAGCCAGCCGTGCAAACGTCGCCGTTGGATTAGGTAACAGGATCCCACCGCTGGTAACCGAAGCGTTGCTGACCGGTAAAGAACCATAATCCAGGAGTTTACGGGCATGATTGCCAACGTCATCCCAGTCCGCTTTCGCCGCATTGAGTTGCGCGATCAGGAAATAACCTAAATCGGGGGTCGCGCTGGTCAGCGCCGACTGGAAGACAATAAAGTCCTGTTCTAGCGTCTGCCAACCTGTCAGTAAAGAACCCGCGGCCTGAACCGCAGCAGATGCCTGGCCTGAAAGATTCTGAACAATCGTATTCACGTTTTTGGTGGCAGAATACTGTTGTTGTAGTTTTGTTCTGGTCGTAATGGCCGTGCTGAGCGCGCTGGTTTGCTTGGCATAGTCAACTCCCCCAGCAATGGCAACACCAGCACCGGCTCCAACGACCACCAATCCACCGACAATCAGTGCGGTACTGACGCCTGCGGTCGCAATTTCCGCCAGTGCCCCCACGGCAATCATTAATCCCCCTACCACTGCGGCGGTTGAACCCGCTGCAATCATAGTCAAGTCTTTACTCATGGCGGAATTAATAGCGTCGATTTGTTTCCCCAGTGCGGCAATTTGCCCGTCTTTACCGGCTAATGCCGCCTCTGCCGTCGAAAAATCACTGGCGAAATTGCGGGCATCTTCGGCAAGCGTGGTCTGGAACCCCCCCACTGAATTAACCACGGTATGCGTAGCGGTTTGTTTTTGAGCGACCAACGCCTGAAGTTGCTGAACACCCAGTTTAAAAGTATTAATTGATGCTGTGTCCGAAGGGTTTTGCTGTATTTTTACCGCCAGCTTAACCAAAGGATCATAATAGGAATCAAAATTGTTAGAGAAGCTCACAATATCCGTATTGGTTGAGATCATTTGCGGCTGTATGGCATCACGCCAGGATGTGGCATGGTCTCTGGCCTTTGCCTGATGTTCCGGTAGATCGGGTAATATATCAGGCAGAGAGAGATCGGCCTGTGTTAAAATGGTGCCTACATAGTTTTGAATAATCACAGCTGCCGTGGTTGAGGCATCAGCACTCGCTTTCATGTTATTACTGTTAATCGACGGATTAGTGCCGGCCTGTAGAATATGATTTAGCATTATTAAATACCCTTTCTGTTACTAAGATCGGAGTGAACTCTTAGAACTCAGTTAAATATAAAACATATTGACCGTGGCTAATCAGGTCATTTCATACCAAGGAAATCGTGTTTTAAGCTCACAACTTCTTTCAATAAGTGGATTAAAGCAAAGCCAAGTTAATAAAAAGCACTTATTTACGAAAAGACCGTCAAAGCCTGGAATGTTTTCCTAAATCACGCATTGACACAGTATTGATTGAAAGTTCAGATTCGGGTGATCCCGACAATATGCGGAGCCCCCTGCAAAGGCTGGAGGATTTCAACAATAGACTCCCACACCACTAAAGCAGGCGGAATTGAAGCAAGGCACTTGAAGCGATAATTTGTCCCGGCCACTAACTGCGTTGAGACGGCCTGCGGCTCATACGTTACACCAACAAATCCCGCCATGGCTTCTTTAAATACCTGCCAATCTTTTTCGGTCAACGTATGATAAGCCGTCCAGCCACCAACAATAGTCTCTTGATTCGACATGATATTGCCTCGATATTAGTCATCCTACTCATTTGGCTTTTCGGAGTTCGCCCCATCTATTTTGAAATGGTTTCTGGAATCCATTTATTTCCATACATATTTGTAAAGAAAAAAACCACCAGCTTCAATCTGGCAGAAGCTGCTTGTGATATATTTTATATTTTAACCAGTGCAATAACTGGCAATCAGAACGTTCTTAAATATTAGTGGTACAATCATTTCCCGCAACTGACTTTAATAATACGGAATTTCATTTTACTGCACCATGGTTTACATGGTGTAATGTGCTACTTTATAACATAAGCAAAGTAGCAATGATGGCTTTTTCATCTTAATCCAGAGCAATGCCTCAAGTGATTAATTATTATCAGAATAAACACCCCCTCCCCCAGAAAAAGGCAAAGAAAAATCGCTTTTGTTTTAAATTAACAATTAAGCAATTGTTAATGGTTAGTTTATTTATTAATCAAAGCTTAATTGTATAAATATTTTAAATTTTGATTTGTAGGCCTTTTTTCGGCTGAAATAAAAAACCCGCAAAGTTACCTGCGGGTTTTCAAATTGCCGTGCCGCCCATTTTCGCGACCACATGCAGACGATACACTTCAGCAGGATCGATGGAGGGTTTACGGCCTCGAGAGGCTTCGCAGCGGATTAATTCTCTGTCATCTGGCGACGATGTTGTTGCGCCTGCTGCTGATGGCTGACCGAAGACTGGCCGTTATTCGCCGTCTCGTGTGCAATCGCCGCTTTCTCGTGTTCATTCATCGCGGAAAACGACGTCGCTGCTTCGTTAGTACCGCATGGACGGGTTTTGATCATCTCCTTATGCATTTCCGCCATGCCCTGGCTCGAATCCGATGTGTTGCTTTGCATCATGTCATGGGGCAGTGCTGCCTGTTTGTTGCTGTTTGTCTCTGCCGCCCAGCTGGATGCAGAAACCGCCAGGAGGGCAATAACAGATAAAAGGGTCTTTTTCATAACGGTATCTCCGAAGTTAAAGCGCCCAACAGTTGGAGGCCTTCTTTATAATGAATTATAAAAACCGGCTACTGTTTATCGCATGACTGGCGAGTGACATTTCTGTCACTCTATGAGCTTATTCCCTACCCTATTCCGGCACTCAAGGAATGAGAGATACAAAACGTTGATTATTCAAATAATTAGAAATTTATCCCGTCGCCTGCAACACTGTAACGAGGTGGCTACCAGCATAAGCAATGCCTCCCCTACACAGCTGCAACAGCTAAAGACTCAGTTGGCTGAAGAAATGGGCAAACCTGTGGGTTTACACACCATGGGTATTCCGGCGGCAATCAGTACTCTCGGGGTGATTGTCAGTTTCGCTATTCCTCAGCTGTGGCTGGGGTATGGCGTACTCGCCGAACTCGACCAGCCAGCGGGACACGTATTCGTCTGGGTTGTCCTGATCGCCCTTCTGTTCGCTGGCCTTAACGGCGTGACAATGTTTATGATTGGCAAAGGCAGCATGCGCGCCGTGCGGTTACACCTTACGCTGGCGGTGATAAGCCTGGTATTAACGGCAGCCTATCTGCTGGTCGCGCTGAGCGGTAGCGCTGCTCCGGGCGTCAGTCTGACCGCGGCGCTAGTGAGTTCCGTCATGCTACTGCTTAGCGGCAGCTGTATCCTTTCCACTGCCTTCTATAAGATGCTGCTGTTTACTCTGCATAATCGTGCCTGGCGCAAGCTTCTCAGCCAGACGCGTGCTAAAACAGCGCGCTAAGCGTTCATCCCATAAAAAAAACCGCCATCACTGGCGGTTTTTTTTATGGCTTTTTATGCCTGCGCAACCAAATTAACTTATACGCCGCAGGAATAATAAACAGCGATAGTAGCGGAGCCGTGATCATGCCGCCAATCATGGGCGCCGCTATCCGGCTCATGACTTCTGACCCGGCACCGGTACCCCACAGAATGGGCAGCAGACCGGCAATAATCACCGCGACGGTCATCGCCTTTGGCCGCACGCGCAGCACCGCGCCATGATAAAGAGCGTCATCTAGCCCCTGTTCGGTGAACGTTTCCCGATGGGATAACGCCGGGTGTGCTTCAATGGCATGACGCAAATACATCAGCATGACCACCCCAAATTCTGCCGCTACCCCGGCCAGAGCGATAAAACCGGTGCCGGTTGCCACAGACATATGGAAGCCCTGCCAGTAGAGGAACCATATTCCTCCGACCAGGGCGAACGGCAAGCTCATCAGGATCAGCAACGCTTCATCCAGGCGACGGAACGCCAGATACAGCAGAATGAAGATGATCATCACCGTCATCGGCACCATCAGCTTCAGTTTCTTGTTGGCGTGTTCGAGCAGTTCAAACTGTCCGGAGAATGAGACGCTGGTACCCGGTCTCAGCTTTACGTTCTGACTGATAGCCATTTTAATGTCGTTCACCACCGACACCATATCCCTGCCGCGGGCATCGATATAAATCCAGCTCGCAGGTCGGGCATTCTCCGTTTTTAGCATCGTGGGGCCGGAAACCACGTTGATATCCGCAACATCACCCAGCGTGATCTGCTGTTTCATCGGCGTGAGGAGAGGCATCTGCTTCAACGCGCTCGGGCTGTTCCGGTAATCCTGAGGATAGCGAATATTAATCGGGTATCGGGCGACGCCTTCCACCGTTTCACCCACCGTCGCCCCGCCGATGGCCAAGGAGACAAAGAGCTGCACATCACCCACCGTCATCCCGTAGCGGGAGGCTTTTTCCCGGTTGATATCGACATCAATGTAGCGCCCGCCCTCCAGACGTTCAGCCAGGGCAGACACCACGCCCGGCACCGTTTTGGCTACCGCCTCAATGCTCTGCGCCGTGGCGTCAATATCCGACAGAACGGTACCTGACACTTTGATACCGATGGGGCTTTTGATCCCGGTCGAAAGCATGTCTATCCGGTTACGAATGGGCGGAACCCAGAGGTTCGCCAGGCCAGGCAAACGAACGGTCTTGTCTAGCTCGTCAACGATCTTGTCAATCGTCATGCCGGGCCGCCACTGATCCTCAGGCTTGAGCTGAATGGTGGTTTCCACCATTTCGAGCGGCGCGGAATCCGTTGCCGTTTCGGCCTTGCCGGTTTTGCCAAACACCGAGGCCACTTCAGGCACGGTTTTGATGAGTTTGTCCGTGGTCTGTAACAGCGCGGCAGCTTCAGCCGGAGAGACGCCCGGCAATGTTGACGGCATATACAGCAGGTCACCTTCATTTATCTTTGGCAAGAACTCGCCGCCCACCTGGCTCAGGGGCCAGATCACCGTGAAGATGGATAAGGCCGCAGCCAGCAGCGTTGTTTTAGGCCAGTGGAGCACACGAATCAGTAGAGGATGATAGGCTTTAATCAGTAGCCTGTTCAATGGGTTACTGGTCTCTGCGGGGATTTTACCCCGGATCCAGAATCCCATCAGGATGGGGATAACAATGATGGCCAGCGCGGCCGCGCCCGCCATGGCGTACGTTTTCGTGAAGGCCAGCGGACCAAACAGCCGCCCTTCCTGACCCTCAAGGGTAAAGATAGGAATGAAGGACAAGGTGATGATCAGCAGGCTGATAAACAGCGCGGGGCCAACCTCGACAGAGGCGTTGGTGATCACCTTCCAGCGCGTGGCGTTATCAATCTGCTCTCCCGGATGCTGGTGATCCCACTCTTCCAGCCGTTTGTGCGCGTTTTCAATCATCACGATAGCGGCATCCACCATCGCGCCGACCGCAATGGCAATACCTCCCAGCGACATGATATTGGCGTTCAGTCCCTGGAAATGCATGACGATAAAGGCAATACACAGGCCAAGCGGCAGAGAGATAATTGCCACCAGCGCCGAGCGAACGTGCCAGAGGAACAGGGCGCAGACGATGGCCACCACGATAAACTCTTCGAGCAGCTTGGAACTCAGGTTGTCGATTGCCCGATCGATGAGCTGGCTGCGATCGTAGGTAGTCACAATCTCAACCCCTTCCGGCAGGCTGGCCTTCAGCGTCTCCAGCTTATCTTTCACCGCCGTAATGACCTCGCGCGCGTTTTTACCCGAACGCAGGATCACCACGCCGCCCGCCACTTCACCCTGCCCGTTAAGCTCGGCAATACCGCGCCGCATTTCCGGCCCCGTTTGTACGCGGGCAACATCACGAAGGTAAATCGGTACCCCGTTCTCGCCGGTTTTCAGAACGATGTTATTGAAATCGTCCATCGTCTGCAGATAGCCGCTGGCCCGGACCATATACTCCGCTTCCGCCATTTCAACTGACGATCCCCCTGCCTCCTGGTTAGACGACTCAAGGGCCTGCTTAACCTCCGGCAGACTAATGCCGTACTGAGCCAGTTTTAACGGATTGACCTGGATCTGATACTGCTTCACCACGCCGCCGACGGAGGCCACTTCAGCCACGTTCGGGATCGTTTTCAGTTCAAATTTCAGGAACCAGTCCTGCAACGAGCGTAACTCGGCGAGATCGTGTTTTCCGCTGCGATCCACCAGCGCATACTCAAATATCCAGCCCACGCCCGTGGCATCAGGGCCTATTTCTGAGCTCACACCGGCAGGCAGTTTGCCCTGAACCTGGTTCAGATACTCCAGCACGCGCGAACGGGCCCAGTACAAATCGGTACCATCTTCAAAAATGACATAGACATACGAATCACCAAACTGCGAAAAACCGCGCACGGTCTTTGCGCCGGGAACCGACAGCATGGTGGTGGTGAGTGGATAGGTGACCTGGTTTTCAACAATCTGCGGAGCCTGGCCGGGATAGCTGGTTTTGATAATCACCTGAACGTCAGACAGATCGGGCAAGGCATCGACCGGGGTGTTGATGATGGTCCATGTCCCCCAGACGCTGAGGAAGAGTGCCCCCATCATGACCAGGAAACGGTTGGCGACTGACCGCCGGATAATCCATTCAATCATCATCGTCTCCTTAATGGCCAGAATGCGCGCCGTCAGCCGTTTCAGCGTGACGCATGCGCTCCAGCGCGCCGGTAATATTGGCCTCCGAGTCAATCAGGAACAGACCGCTGACCACTACCGACTCTCCCTCTTCCAGTCCGCTACCAATGCCGGACTGCTGCTGAGCTTCATGCAGAACGTGGATCCTTTTCGGCACAAAATTCCCGTCCGCATCAACGGTAATAACGCGCTGTTCTTTGCCGGTATCGATTACGGCCTGGGAGGGGATCAGCAGCATTTCCTGACTTTGGGTATTTAGCTTCAGGTAGGCATTCATGCCCGGTTTCAGCAGTTCATCCTTGTTAGAGACCTGCAGACGCACCTGCAGCGTACGGGTGGTTTGATCCACGCTCGGCAGAAGACTCCACTTTTCAACCGGGAAGGATTTATCCGGATAAGCCGGTATGGAAACAGCAAACTGCGAGGTATCTTTCAGCAGATAAGCGATGGATTCAGGTACTGCCGCGCCGATCCAGACCGGATCCATTCCCTGAATTTGCGCCACCACCTTATCTTTGGAAATATTCATCCCGGTACGCAGGTCAAAGGCCGTGATCACCCCGTCGATAGGCGCCTTGATGGTAAACCGGGTCTGGATCGTTCGGGTCGCACGCAGCCTCTGAATATCGTCATCCGGCATTCCGGCCAGGCGAAGACGCTCCAGCACACCTTTTATTTGCGTTGGCGTTCCACCGGTGCCGGATAGCAGCAGAAACTCGCTCTGCGCTTCGACCCAGTCCGGAATGGTAATATCAATCAGCGGCGTGCCTTTCTTCACCTTATCGCCCGTCGTCAGCGGATACACTTTCTCCACGAACCCTTCCGCACGCGCCTGCACAATGACAAACTGATAGTCGTTATAGCTGACGTTGGCCGGGATCGTCTGGGCATAATTCAGCGTTCCGCGCGTCACCTTTTGCGTTTTTAATCCCAGGTTCTGAACCTGTGTCGGGTCGATACGTATTCCGGTGCTGCTTTTATCGTCATTTTCGTCCGCATATTTCGGCACCAGATCCATATCCATAAACGGCGATTTACCGGGCTTATCGAATTTAACGTCGGGCTTCATCGGGTCATACCAGAAAAGCACCTTTCTTTCAGAGACGCTGTTTTCTGTTTTTTCAGACGAATGAAAAGCCTGCCATGCCGTTACCGATATCAGCCCTCCCGCAATCAGGCTGCTGACTATCATGGCAGCATATTTTATTTTTAATGAGGCCATGCCGTATCTCGCTATTTAATGCTCTTCAGTAAAGAGATATTGCCCTGCTGAACAAACGAAAAATCAACGTGACTGCCGACCTTTAAGGCGTTGATACTCTCATCGGCCTGAATAAAGGTGAAACGCATGGTCATCGCGGGCCAGCCAATCGCCGGGATGGCCTCATGAGAAATCGTGACTTTTTTATTTGTGAGATCAATGTCCTTCACGATACCGGTCCCGGTGATGAGCTGCTCTGAGCTCCCTTCGCTGGCAGCACTCATTCCCTCGTGCTGATGAACTTCAGCCTGGAGGCCAGCAGAAAACACAATAGAGATCGCACCGAATACAACAGCCTTAAGTGAATTGCGCATGTTTATTTTCCTGTTTAATTAAATAACGTTATTCGACCCAACCGCCGCCAAGCGCGGTGAAAAGATTAATTTCATTAACCTGCCGGGCATAAATAAGGTCGAGAATATTTTGCTGCGTGGAGAAAAGAGAACGTTCCGCATCAAGCACTTCGATATAGCTGACCGCCCCGCTGGAATATAACCCTCTGGCCCGCTGCAGGGTGATGCGTAGCGAATCAAGATACCGCTGTTGCGCAGCAAGCTGCTGGTTAATGCTGTCCCGCAGCGCGAGCGCGTCGGCAACCTGTTTGAAGGCGGACTGAATTTTTTGTTCGTAATTAACAACCGACTGCTGCTGACGAATTTCAGCCAGCTTCAGGTTGGCCTTATTCCTGCCCGCATTGAAAATGGGAATTTCGATTTTAGGAATAAAATTCCACATCCCGCTCCCTGACGTGAACAGGCTGGATAATTCCGTACTACCTGTGGAAAGCCCGCTGGTTAGTGATATGGACGGGAAAAAGGCGGCACGCGCGGCGCCGATATTCGCATCGGCCGCTTTAAGCTGGTACTCCGCCTCCATAATATCCGGGCGCTGTAACAGTATCGCTGAGGAAAGATGGGGAGGCAGTTTTACCGGCGCGACATCGCCGGCATTCATGCCGCTGTCGCCCGGGAGCGCGCGATACGTGCCGAGGACCAGCTGCAGGGCATTATTGGCCTGCGCCAGCTCTCCCTCTCGTTTGGCAATATCTGCCTGCGTGCTTTCGATCTGTCCCCGGGCCTGCTCCAGCGCCAGGACGTTCGTACTGCCCGTCACCAGCTGCTGCTCAACGAACGCATAAGACTGCTGGTAATTTGTCAGCGTTTCCCGCGCAATACGCAGCTGTTTATACGCCAGCTGCTGGTTGAAATAGCTTTGAGAAACGTTAGAGACGAGCAGGATATGCACCGCGCGCCGGGCCTCTTCGCTGGCGAAATAGTTTTGTCGGTCAGCCTCGCTCATGTTCCTCAGCTTGCCGAAGAAGTCGAGTTCATAGCTAAGCGCAAGGCCCGCGTCGTACTGCTGCGTGGTGGGTTTGTCACTTTTAAGCCCGCCGCTGTACGTGATACCCGAAGAGGCATTCAGCTGAGGATAACGGTCTGCATCCGTCACGTTGAACTGCGCCCGCGCCTCTTCAACCTTCAGGGCGGCCATTTTTACATCGCGATTGTTATTCAGGGCTTCCGTAATCAGCCCCGCTACCTGCGGGTCGGCAAAAAAGGTGCGCCAGCCGGTGTCCTGATAACCCGCCACCGCGGGCGTCAGGCCGTTGCGCGAGAGTGAAAATTGCTGAGGTACCGGTGACGCCGGGCGCTGATAGTCGGGAGCCAGCGAGACGCAGCCTGCCAGGATAAATACCGTACTGATGCTAAGTCGTTTTATCAGGAACATAACGGTTCAAATGAAGTCCAGAGTATTTTTAGGGCTACTCTACGGAACACATCCTGTTTGACGGGTGACAGGATAATGACAATGTTGTCATTTTTAACGTAAGTCATTGTGAACGGTCGCGGGCGCCATAGAATGTCATCAGCAGCCATTCTGGGGAGCACGATGAAAATACTGATCGTCGAAGACGAAATGAAAACCGGTGAGTACCTGTGTAAGGGGCTGACTGAAGCCGGATTTGTTGTGGACCACGCGGATAATGGCCTGAACGGCTACCATCTCGCCATGACCGCTGAATACGATCTGCTGATTCTGGATATCATGCTGCCCGATGTGAACGGCTGGGACATTGTCCGTATGCTCCGCTCTGCCGGCAAAGGGATGCCCATTCTGTTACTTACGGCTCTCGGTACGATTGAACATCGGGTTAAAGGGCTGGAGCTGGGCGCGGATGATTATCTGATTAAGCCTTTCGCCTTTGCCGAGCTGCTCGCCAGGGTAAGGACGCTGTTAAGACGCGGAAATACGGTGATCGCGGAAAGCCAGCTTCAGGTGGCTGACCTGACGGTTGACCTCGTGTCGAGAAAGGTCAGCCGGGCCGGAAGTCGCATCCTGTTAACCAGCAAAGAGTTCAGCCTGCTGGAGTTTTTCATGCGCCATCAGGGGGAAGTGCTTCCCCGCTCCCTGATTGCCTCCCAGGTGTGGGACATGAATTTTGACAGCGACACAAACGCGATTGACGTGGCGGTAAAGCGGCTGCGCGCGAAAATCGATAACGATTTTGAACCGAAGCTGATCCAGACGGTGCGCGGCGTGGGCTATATGCTGGAGGTGCCGGATGCACGTTAAGCTTCCCCGGCGCCCCTTTTCTCTTGCCCTGCGGCTGACCTTTCTTATCAGTCTCTCCACTATACTGGCCTTTTTCGCCTTTACCTGGTTTATGCTCCATTCCGTTGAAAAGCATTTCGCCGAGCAGGATATCAGCGATCTGCAGCAAATCAGCACTGCGATGCACCGCATACTGCAATCACCGGCCGATCCCGATCAAAAGAAAATCAGCAAGATTAAAGAGTCGATCGCCAGCTACCGCAACGTGGCCGTCCTGCTTCTGGATCCGCAGGGCAATACCCTGTTCAGCTCGGCGCAAGGGGCGGCTTTGCGCCCGGCAATGAACACGGCGAACTTTAGCGAACACCGTCGCGCACAGGATGTGTTTCTCTGGACGGTAGAAGACCCGGCCAACCCCATGCACGCCGGGTCCGACATGAAAATGGAAACCTACCGGATTATCGCCTCTTCAGGCACGGCGACGCTGCAGGGAAAAACCCAGGACTACGTCATGCTGATTGGGCTCTCCATTAATTTTCATCTCCACTATCTTGAAGCGCTGAAAAAGAATCTCCTGGCGATTGCAGCGGTTATCAGCCTGCTGATTATCCTTGTCATTCGCATCGCGGTGCGCCAGGGACATTTGCCTCTGCGTAACGTCAGCAACGTCATAAAAAACATCACCTCTGAAAATCTGGATGCACGACTGGAGCCGTCCCGCGTACCCGTTGAGCTGGAGCAGCTGGTCATCTCCTTCAACCAGATGATCGAAAAGATTGAAGATGTCTTTACCCGTCAGGCTAACTTTTCCGCCGACATCGCGCACGAAATCAGAACCCCCATCACCAACCTGGTGACGCAAACGGAAATCGCGCTGAGTCAGAACCGCACTCCGAAGGAGCTGGAGGATGTGTTGTACTCCAGCCTGGAAGAGTACAACCGGATGACCCGCATGGTCAGCGACATGCTTTTCCTGGCGCAGGCGGATAACAATCAGCTCATCCCTGACCGGGTGATGTTTGATTTAAGCGCCGAGGTCATGAAAGTGTTTGATTTCTTCGAAGCCTGGGCGGAAGAACGTCACATCGCGCTGAAGTTTAACGGGATGCCCTGCCTGATAGAAGGCGATCCGCAGATGTTCAGAAGGGCCATAAATAATCTGTTATCCAACGCCCTGCGCTATACGCCAGCGGGCAAAACGGTGACGGTCACACTGCGAAAACAGGATAACGACGTTGAGCTGGTGACAGAAAACCCCGGCACGCCGATCCCGCCGGCGCATCTGCCGAAGCTGTTTGACCGTTTTTATCGCGTCGATCCGTCCAGGCAGCGTAAAGGCGAAGGCAGCGGAATTGGGCTTGCTATCGTGAAGTCCATTGTTACCGCACATCAGGGAAAAGTCCGCGTGGAATCGGATGCGGTGTCGACGCGCTTCATCCTCACCGTGCCGGGGAAAGTGCTCTGAGCGTCAGCAAACAGCACGGCACACCTCAAGGACCTTTTCCCTGAGCCACCGGTGCGCCGGGTCCCTCTCCATGCGCGGATGCCACATCTGTGAAACCGTTATGGTCCGGGTCTTAAAGGGCAGTTCAAAGACGTGCACGCGCTCGGTCATCGCCTGATTGAGCAGGTATAACGCCGGCACCATGGCAATCAGATCGGAGGCCAGCGCCACGGATAACGCCGTCGGAAAGCCGGGCACCACGCTGGCGACCTTGCGCTTCATCCCGCGATCCGCCAGCGCCTCATCGACAAACCCGTGCAGCGATCCGTCCGGTGAGGCTACCACATGGCCCCAGGAAACATAGTCACTCAGGCTGACCTCCGGCTGCTCTGACAGCGGATGCCCCTTACGCACCGCGCCAACAAACCGATCCTGAAAGAGCCTTTGCAGCCGTATTTCAGGCCCCATGTTACCCTGCACGCCGATCTCCAGATCGACAAGTCCCTCACGCAAGTAGCGCGACGTTTTTTCCGGTTTCGGTGAGAAGCGGATGCACACCCCGGGCGCGACGCTCGCCACCGCAGCAATGAGCAGAGGCCCAAACGCCACCACAAAACCGTCGTTGGCCCGGATGGTGAACAGCCGTTCGAGGCTTTCCACCTTCAGCGCGTCGGTGGAGGGTTGCAGCACCGCCCTCGCCTCGTGCACGGCGCTTCTGGCGCGGTCCCGGGTAGCTTCGGCCCAGGGCGTCAGCACCATGTGACGACCAGCCCGCACCAGGATCGGATCGCCGGTCACCTCCCGCAGCCGGCTCAGGGTGCGGCTCATGGCGGAGGTGCTCAGGCTCAAACGTCGCGCCGCGCCCGCCACGCTGGCTTCTGCCAGCAAAACGTCGAGCGCAACCAGAAGGTTAAAATCAGGATCGGACACGATAGCTCCTCAGATATGGCGTCATGTGCAATGATTAAGTGCAAATGCTGCGTCTTCCGCCCTGTATACCGCATGATTATAGTTTCGTCATCACGATTCTTATTCGGAGTAACGACGATGACGCTCTTTTCAAACCAGCCCGGCGATGAAGGTTTACCCGGACATGAACGTGCCAGGGTGATGGCCGCCGTTATGACCACCACGCTGATGGGCGTTTTTGACGGTACCATGATCAACATCGCGCTCCCCTCCATGGCAAGAGCGATGCAGGTCCCCGCGAACGTTGCGGTCTGGTTCGCCAACGGTTATCTGCTGTCAGCGGCGATGACGTTGGCCATCTTCGCGGCGCTGGCAGCCCGCGTGGGCTATCGCCCGGTCTTTCTGAGCGGGCTTGCCACCTTTACGCTCACCTCGCTCGGCTGCGCGATGGCAACAACGCCGGAAATGTTAACCGGGATGCGAATTCTGCAGGGCATCGGCGGCGCGGCGACCCTGAGTATTGCTCCGGCTATCCTGCGCTCCGTTTTTCCGGGCCGGTTGCTGGGCCGCATTCTGGGGCTGCACGCCCTGCTTATCGCCTCCAGCACGGCGATCGCCCCGGTGCTCGGCGGAACAATACTGGACGCCCTGAGCTGGCAGTGGCTGTTCGCCATTAACCTTATTCCAGGCAGCATCGCCCTGCTGCTGGCATGGCGGGCCTTGCCGCGGGAATCGGCCGCTGACCGCACTCCCTTTGATGCGCCGGGCGCCGTGCTCTCCGCCGTGCTGTTAGGTTCAGCGATCATGCTGGCCGACAGCCTTCAGCACGTGACGCAACACATTAACCAGGAGGCCGTCTGCTGGGGCGTTCTCGCGCTGGTCGGCGCCTTAGCCTTTACCTGGCGGATTCGGCATGCACAACATCCGCTACTGCCGCCGGTGATGTTCAGAAACGGGCGCTTCACCCTCGCCGCGCTGACCTCGCTGGCGTCGTTTGTGAGCCAGGGGATCACGTTTGTCGCGCTGCCGTTCCTGTTTCAGAGCGTGTATGGCTACAGCCCGGTGGTGTCGGCGCTGCTGTTCACCCCGTGGCCGATTGGCATCGTGCTGATCGCGCCGCACGCGGGTCGCTGGGCGGATACGATCTCCGCGCCACTGATCTCGACCCTCGGGCTGGTGATTTTTGTGGGTGGGTTGGTCCTGCTGGCCACGTTGCCGGAGAATCCTTCCGTGTGGAATATCTGCCTGCGCAGTCTGGTATGCGGTATTGGATTTGGCTGCTTCCAGAGCCCCAATAACCGGGAAATGCTCTCTAACGTCGCGCGGGAATATGCCAGCTATGCCTCCGGCGTGTTGTCGATTGTGAGGACATTCGGCCAGTGTCTCGGCGCCGCCGTGGTGGGGGTGCTGCTGGCTGTCACTACAGGGTCAGATCATCAAACGCTTGATGACCGGGCCGTGCATCTGGCGCTGTGGATTGCGGTGATTGCCTCAACGGGATCGGTCTTATTTAGCCTGAGCAGGCTGCGCCCTGCGGTTCGGGCATCAGCGTAAACTATTGCAGCGCCGAGAGGCGCTGCTCGTTTTTACGCATATATGTTAATTAATCTCTTATTCCATTGGCTATGAGGTTAATTACAGGCATGATCGCTACACCATCTGCATAGAACAGATCAGAATTAGTGAATGAATAAACCTTGCCGGTGATTTTTACATTTACCGTGTTCCCATAAGCTGAAGCAGTAACATTACTTGTATTGGCTTCAAGGAATGGTGATCGATCTTCAAGGGCTTTCATAATGTTCCCGCTGTTGTCTTTATCTAAATAGAAGCGGTAAACATCCGACACCGTAGCGCCTCCATCATCATACTTAGTTATGTACAGTGTGACGGAATCAGAGAGTTTCTGTTTGCTGACAAAACTATCGTGAGAAGGTGCGTTAAAATAGTATTGATATGTCAGAAACCCACAAACAACGAGCAATAGAATCGTTGTGAGTAAGCAATGAAGCCGTTTAATAACCGTATTTCTTTGCATATTCTATACCTTGCCTTATCCAAAACTGATCGTGAGGATCATCCCCATAAGGCGGTTTTTGATACCAGTACCCCCATTTCTTTTTGGAGGTTTTAGCTCTTTCCTGCGCCCATCCAGCACCCATCAATAGCGTTTCTGATGGTATCCCGGCAGCATAGCCAGCCGAACCATAATTGAAGTTCCCAAAATTTGCTAACTCCGGGTGTCCTTGCTTGTAATCCCACGGCCCCTTATTTCTTACTTTTTGATAAAACCAAAGATAGGTCGTAGGGATAGCCATGTTTCTACTCATACCATGCGCTCTTGCAATCCTCATGTTTGCCAACACAAGTGCGATTCCTTCTTTAGGCAACAAAGGTATAACAGCCATATTAACCATCCATCCACTGTGGGTATTGGGTATGTGGCCGCGTATCGTACACTTTTGTGATGGTAAAAAAGATATCTGTTTCCAGAGAAATGACGGGAAAATATCCGACTAAGGTATTAATCGCATTAAAAATCAAAGAAATGTAGGCTGCGCCCGGCTAGGCCTACAGGCAAGCGTTGCACAATGTAGGCCGGGTAAGCGCAGCGCCACCCGGCAAGAAAGACGGCGCGTTTGTTTACTCCAGCGCCAGCAGCGCAAAGCTCGCCAGCCAGTGCCCGCCGCTATAGTGGCTGCCGACCACATGCCCGACACTTGCGGCCAGATGTTTCGTCACCGCCTCGCGCAATGCCGGTTGCGCCGGGTGGCTGGCTGGAAGCGCTTTCGCAATGTGCTTCATACACCACGCGCGGCTGAGGTTTAACCCGTCCAGATGGGCAATTTTCGGGTCGGTACGATCGCTCACTTCCGCCGGGTTCATCAGTGCCGTAACGGCGCCCACCTCCGGCAGAAACGCGTCAAACCAGGCCGGGAAGTCTTCAGCCACCTTGCTCATCAGCAGCGCCTCCGTCAGCGCGCCGGAAATATACTCGTCTCCGCCGGGCTCATAATGAGCCGGATAGCGCGTGTCGGCGAGATAAAACCGCTCCGCCGCTGCCACAATCGCCTGTTCAAGCGCCTTGTCTCCGACTGCGCGACCGTAATCGAGCGCCAGCGCGAGGGCAAACGCGGTGTTGTAGTGCGTCCC
Organism: Enterobacter sp. PL_is514; assembly: GCF_055816715.1. NCBI lineage: Bacteria > Pseudomonadati > Pseudomonadota > Gammaproteobacteria > Enterobacterales > Enterobacteriaceae > Enterobacter > Enterobacter sp. PL_is514. The sequence continues at coordinate 584,600 of NZ_JBVPGN010000034.1, forward strand.
GACGCGGATCGGATAGGTGAGCTTACCGAGGTAATCCACCAGCCGGTTGCGAATATCCTGGGTGAGCGGCGCCAGCGTCTGGTACCAGCCCGCGGCCTGCGGCAGCGACGACTGCTTCAGCTCCTGGGCCAGCGCCAGCAGCCAGCCGTAGCCATACGGCCGCTCAAACGAGGCGCGGAACGGCGCGGTAAAATAGGCCAGCTCCTTCACCACGTTCTCTTCGGTCATGTGCTCGTCAAAAAGCGCGACGATCGCGTCCCGACACGGTAATTCTGGATAGAGGCGCACGCAGCGCAGCAGCAGCCAGTAACCGTGCACCGCCGAGTGCCAGTCAAAACAGCCGTAGAAAATGGGATGCAGTTCACGAGGCGGCAGAACGTCACCATCATCATTAAGCAGGTGCATGATGTGGTTCGGGTATTCCTGGCGCAAATAGGTCAAAGGCATGCGGGCAAACGCGTCGGCCTGATGTTGCGTTAATTCCATGACAGCTCCTTAGCGAAACACGAGGAAATACATTAAGAACACGTTCACCACCAGCAGGGTTAACGCGGTCGGGATCTGGATCTTGATCACCTGATATTTGTCTTTCAGCTCCAGCAGCGCGGCGGGAACGATATTGAAGTTCGCGGCCATCGGCGTCATCAGCGTGCCGCAGTAGCCTGCATACATGCCAATCGCCAGCAGCGGCGCAGGGTTGCCGTGATGCACGTTGATCAAAAACGGCAAGGCGATACCGGCACTTAATACCGGGAAGGCCGCAAAGGCGTTACCCATAATCATGGTAAACAGCGCCATACCCACGCAGTAAATCACCACCAGCATAAAGCGGCTATCCGGGTTCACAAACAGGCTCACCACCTTTTGTACCGAGTCGCCCGTGTTGGCCACCACGAACACGCCGCCGAGCATGGCCAGCATCTGCGGCAGGATCACCGCCCAGCCGATGGTATCGACAAGACGACGGGACTGACGAACGGCATGCAGCGGTGTGCCTTTGGTCAGCCACCAGCCGGTGAGGATCGCCGCGACGCAGGCCACGCACAGCGCCGCCAGGGTGAGCTGCTTCTGATCGAGCAGAAACACGCCGCCGACCGAAACGCCCTTCAGGAATAACGTGCCCAGCACCGTCACCACCGGGATCATCAGTGCGGGCAGGAACAGCAAGTTTTTAAGCCGGTTTGACGACGCGACGCGCTCCTCCTCGGTGGACATTTTATAGTGCCCTTTCCCGAAGAGGCCAAACCCCGCCAGCAGCGCGATGGCGATAACGCCGCCGCCGATAATCCGGTACGCCAGCGATTTGCCGAGTTCCTGAACCATCAGATCGCCAAACAGGAAGATCCCGCCAAACAAGAACCAGAACAGCGCGGTGGTAAAGCGCTTCGGATTGGCGCGATCGCGCAGGGTCATCACAACCAGCAGCATCACGACAAAGCCAATCAGGTAGTACACGCGGTTGATGGTGATAAGCGTCATCATTGCGCGGCCTCCTGCGTACCCTGCTCTGCACGCCAGGCCATCACGTCGCGACGGATACTTGCATCGAGGCGCAGCAGGCGCGTCATATGAATAATCAATGCCGCAATGGCGGTGGGAATGGCCCAGAGGCCGATATGCAGCGGTTCAATGCCCTGAATACCATTCTCTTTCAGGAACGCGTCGATCAGCAGCACTGCCCCAAAGGCAATAAAGATATCTTCCCCAAAGAAAACCGCGATGTTGTCGCACGCGGCGGCATGGGCTTTGATTTTGTCGCGAATGTGCTGCGGCAGCTCGCCATATTCGTTCAGCGCCGCCCCTTCGGCCATCGGCGCCAGCAGCGGGCGCACCGTCTGCGCGTGACCGCCCAGCGACATCAGGCCCAGCGCGGCGGTGCCTTCCCGCGCGACAAAATAGAGCATCAGAATACGCGCTGAGGTGGCACTGGCGATCTTCGCCACCCAGGCCTGGGCGCGCTCTTTTAGCCCGTAATATTCCAGCAGACCAATCACCGGCAGGATCAGGATGAAGGTGGCCAGCGATCGGCTATTGACGAACTTCTCGCCAAAGGTCTCCAGCAGCATGCCGAAATCCATGCCGACCAGCAGACCCGTCGCCAGCCCCGCCACCACGACCACCAGCAGCGGGTTGAAGCGCAGTGCAAAACCAATAACCACGATCGGTATCCCGATCAGCGGCAACAGCGTAGTACCGTCCATAACGTTTACCCTATCGAAAGTGAGCGTTGCGCGCCGACGGCTATTTTTTTAATTTGCGGCGAGCGATGTTGTGTTTTGTTGGCAGGCTTCGCAAAACCTGCGCTAAAAAGCTATATCTGAACCTCAAAAACATGTAAACAAATTATCAATAAAATGTTCTTATTTTATCGATGAGTTTACATTTCTGGCTAAGGAACGTTATGACCTCAGAAAAGAGTGCTTCACCCGATCGCGACGATATCAACGATGGCCGGATCGTCTCTTCCCGACATCTGGTATCCGAGCGCTGCGCGGAGTTATCAGAGCTGGAATATGCGCTGATCATGACCAGCAACGCGTTCAACAAATGGATGGTGCGCTGCATGACGGCTGCCGGCGAGCCCGATATGGGCGCCTTTGACGTTTCGCTGCTGCATCACGTCAACCACCGCGACCGCAAGAAAAAGCTGGCCGATATCTGCTTCGTCCTCAACGTGGAAGATACCCACGTGGTGACCTATGCCCTGAAAAAGCTGGTCAAAGCAGGCTACGTGACGAGCGAGAAAGCGGGTAAAGAGCTTTTTTTCTCTACCACGGATGAAGGGAAAGCGCTGTGCATGAAATACCGGGACGTGCGGGAAGCGTGTCTGATTGCGATCCACGCGGAGAGCGGCATTGCCGGGAAGTCGATTGGCGAGACCGCGCAGCTGTTACGCACGATCTCCTCCCTGTATGACACCGCCGCCCGGGCGGCGGCGTCACTGTAATTAAGGTCGTCGGAACAGCGTAATGCTGCGACCGGCCAGTTCATATTCTACGGTTTCGGTGATCGCTGTCCCGGTGGCAGCATCATCCGCCGTAGACAGCTCCAGCACCCATCCCCCTTCGCCAAACTGCGGGATCTGGAACGGCACGGTGCCTTCAAACGGGTTGAACAGCATCAGCACGTCGTGCCAGATACCGTCCTCCTGCCGCAGATCCGGCCTGCTGATGGAGACCCCAAGCGTCGAGCCTTCATCCCACTGCTCGGCCTGCTGTGGACCGCCTCCGGCATTGAACCAGCGGATCTCCAGCCCGTCGCGCCAGCTCTCACGACGCAGCAGCGGCTGCTGCGCGCGCAGGGCAATCAACCGCCGGGTGAACTCGCGCAGCGCGGCGTCATTTTCTGACAGCCCTTTCCAGTCGATCCATGAGATCTCACTGTCCTGACAGTAGCCGTTATTGTTGCCCTTTTGCGAGCGGCCAAACTCGTCCCCGGCCAGCAGCATCGGCGTGCCGTGGGAGAACAGCAGCGTGGTCAGGAAATTACGCTTCTGCCGCTCCCGGGTGGCGATGATGTCCGAATTTTCGGTTGGCCCCTCCTCGCCGTAGTTGTACGAGCGGTTATCGTTATGCCCGTCGTTATTATCCTCGCCGTTGTCGGCATTATGCTTCTCGTTGTACGACACCAGGTCATTCAGCGTAAAGCCGTCGTGGGCGGTGATAAAGTTGACGCTGGCCCACGGGCGACGCCCACGCAAATCGTACAGATCGCCGGAGCCAAGAAGCCGCGCGGCAAAGTCCGTGGAGACGTTGTCCCCCTTCCAGTACTCGCGAACGGTGTCGCGGTATTTGTCGTTCCACTCCCCCCAGCCCGGCGGGAATCCGCCCACCTGATAGCCGCCGGGACCGATATCCCAGGGTTCACCAATCAGCTTGAGTCGGGATAAGACCGGATCCTGAGTCATGGCATCGAAGAAACCGCCGCGCGGGTCAAACCCTTCGGGCTCGCGGCCCAGAATCGTCCCCAGGTCGAAACGAAAACCGTCAATGTGCATCGATTCCGCCCAGTAGCGCAGGGAGTCCATCACCATCTGCAGCACGCGCGGATGCGAGGTGTTGACCGTATTTCCCGTCCCGGTGTCGTTGATGTAATACCGGTGCTGGTCCGGGAGCGTGCGGTAATAGCTGTAATTATCAATCCCCTTAAACGACAGCGTCGGGCCAAGCTCGTTCCCTTCCGCCGTGTGGTTGTACACCACGTCCAGAATCACCTCGATGCCTGCGTCATGATAGGCGCGCACCATATCGCGAAAGCCCTGAATCCCCGCCGGGCCGTAGTAGCGCGACGCCGGAGCAAAAAAGCCCAGCGTGTTATAGCCCCAGAAGTTCTTCAGGCCACGGTCAAGAAGATGCTGATCGTCCGGGAACCAGTGAACCGGCAGCAGCTCCACCGAGGTAATGCCCAGGCTTTTGATATAGTCGACCGAGGCTTTGTGTCCCATCCCTTCAAACGTGCCGCGCAGCTCGGGCGGAATGGCCGGGTTCATCTGGGTAAAGCCTTTCACATGGCTCTCATAAACAACGGTATGCGGCCAGGGCACGTTCGGCCGGTTGCTGTCCTGCCAGTCAAAGGCATTCGGGTCGATGACCCTGCCTTTCGGCGTGAACGGCGCGCTGTCCCGCGTGTCAAAGCTCAAATCCAGCTCGTCATGCCCCAGCTCATAGCCGAAATGGGCGTCGTTCCAGTCGATGTCACCCACCAGTTCGCGGGCGTAGGGGTCGATAAGCAGCTTATGCGGGTTGAAGCGATGACCGTTTTCAGGGTCGTAGGGGCCGTAGACGCGATAGCCATACAGCGCCCCCGGCTTCAGGTCGGGCACATAGCCGTGCCAGACCTCATGGGTATACTCCGGGAGCGTCAGCCGGGCGATTTCGGTTTTCCCGGACGGATCGAACAGACAGAGTTCCACCCGCTCAGCGTGAGCGGAGAACAGCGCGAAGTTAACGCCCTTCCCGTCATAATTCGCACCCAACTGCTGGCCATGACCGGCCCGAATTTCAAACGTTGTATCCTTTGCCATTTTCGTTCTCCACGATTATTCGCAGGTAAGCAGAACCAGTACACATCCCTTTTCTGACGTTAAATCCAGCGTTTCTTGCAGCATGCGGCTTTCGCCGCTGAACAGATCCCGATAGCGCTTCCCGGCCAGTTCGTCGGGTAACGCGACCGTGGTATTGACCCACAGCTGATGATTATCGGTGACGTCAAAAACCAGACGCGGCACGGCAACAATCAGCGCCTCGCCGTCCTTAACGCGCGCATAGACAATCAGGTTCTCCTCACGATCGCCGGTGACCTTAAGCGGCAGCCAGTCGCCATAGCGGAAAAGCGCGTCGTAGTGCGGTCGCAGCCGCAGCAGCGTGGCGGTAACGAACTGTTTGACCCTGCCGTCACGCCAGCATATCGGGTTGTCAAACACCCCGGCATCCGCCGCGCTGAGGTGCTGCACCAGGGCCGGAAAGTCCGGCTCCCGTCGGTTATCCGGGTCGACAAGGCTAAAATTAAGCGCCTCGCTGCCCTGATAGATATCCGGCACGCCGGGCGCCGTGAGCTTGATCACCGTCTGGCTGAGGCTGTTCATTAGCCCGGCGCGGATAAAGGGCTGCATCGCCTCGCTGAAATCGTGCAGGAACAGGGTGTTGTCCGGTGAAAGCAGGTGCCGTGCATAGCTCAACACCACGCTCTCATAGCTCTCGTTGCTGTCGATCCAGTCGGTGCGCTGCTTCGCCTCGCGCAGCGCTTTCTCAAGGAAGCCAAGGAAACGTTCTTCCAGTGATTTCAGCCCGTCGGCGTCGTCCGGTGACAGCGTGGCGGGCCAGACGCCCGCCAGCGCCTGGTAGATCATCCACGTATCGGCGGCGTTTGGCGCGGTACCGTCATTGAGAAAACGCACCTGGGTCTGGTTCATCTGCCGCCAGCGGGCCAGATTTTCTCCCCAGCGTTCCGGGGCTTCCGTCAGGGTATAAAGGCGCGCCCGGGAATCTTCCCCGCGCTTGGTATCGTGCGTGGAGGTGCCCAGCAGCGCGTCGGGCTGACGGGCCAGACGAATGCGCATCTCCTGGTGGAAGCGGGATAAGGAAAACGCGCGCGGGGTCGGGTCGGCACCGACTTCATTGAGCGCAAGCTCGAGGTTGTGGCGAAAGAACAGCGTGTCTTCAACGGATTTCGCCATCAGCGGCCCGGTGAGCTGCTGGAAGCGGGTCCTGAACAGTGCGGCGGTGTCGCAGCACGCTTCCGGCAGGTCGCCGGTAAGAATGCGCACGATCAGGCTGAGCGCCGCTTCCGACGTCTCCACGCTGGCAACCACGCGGTTAAGCAGCGCCACGTCCGTCTGGGTTAACCCCTCGCGAGTGCCATAGGTGCGGTAGACCGGAAACGCAATAAGCAGTTCGCGCAGCGCGTGGCGGATTTCCTCGCGCGGCAGCGCAACCTCATTGCGGCGTGCCAGATCCTCAGCAAGGTTCAGCAGCGTGGTGAATTCACCCTCAAAATTACGATCGGCCATCAGGCCTTTGGCATCGCGCAGTTCCGCGTGGCGATCGACCGTGATGCCCAGCGTCTCGTCGTGGATGGTCTCCAGACGCCCCAGGCTATCGTCGTCGACCAGCACTTCCGCCAGCGAGGCGATAAACTCGTAGCCGGTGGTACCGGATACCGGCCAGTCAGCGGGGAGCTGTTCCCCTTTGGCGAGAATCTTTTCGACCGTAATGTAGCAGTCGGGCCCGGTGGCCTGCCGCAGGTGCTGCAGATAGCCCAGCGGATCCGCCAGGCCGTCGACATGGTCAATGCGCAGGCCGTCCACCACGCCCGCGTGGACCAGCTCAAGGATCAGCCGGTGCGTGTCGTCGAAGACCGCATCATCTTCAACCCGAACGCCGACCAGCCCGGTGATCTCAAAGAAGCGCCGCCACGAGAGCTGCTTCGGCGCTTCCCGCCAGGACATCAGCCGCCAGCTTTGCGCGTCGTGCAGCTCGGCAATGCTCTTCTCCTCGCTGTACGTGCCGGGGTTGAGCGGATACTCGGCGTCGTAGTAGACCAGCGCGGCCTTTTTCGTGACAGGGTCACGTTTTAGCGTGATAGCTCCCTTCTCCAGCTCCGCCTCAAAGGTGTCGCCAAGAAACGGCAGCGTTAGCGGTCGCGACCCGTCGATATCGAAGTAGCGGAAATAGCGGCTCTGCTGGCCATATTCAATCACGTCCCGCCACCAGAGGTTTTCCAGCGAGGTGGACATATGGTTGGGGACTATGTCCAGAATCAACCCCATACCGGCCTGCTTAAGCGCGGCGGCCATGCGGTCAAACCCGTCTCGCCCGCCGATGGCGGGGTCGATTTCATTCGGGTTGGTTACGTCATAGCCGTGGGTGGACCCCGTCGTGGCAGTGAACACGGGCGATGCGTAAAGGTGGCTGATGCCGAGGTCCTTCAGATACGGCACCAGCGCCACAACGCGGTCGAACGTCATGCCGTTACGGAACTGAATTCGGTACGTGGCGGAAGGGATCATAACGATGCTTCTCCATTAGCAAAGCGAACGACAATACCGTTCGGGGGTAAAACGTCAGTGACCTCCGGCGAGGCAAAACGCGTCTCCCCCGCCATAGCGGGCAGCGCGACGGGCTTAATGCCGATATTCAGCGCCAGAGAGAGCGTCCCCGACGGAAAGCGCCAGCACACCGCTACCATGCCGGGCGCGGTCTTGAGCACATGGCCCTCAACGGCGCCGCACGGATGCAGAAGCGGAACGATATAGCGATGGCGCAGCGTCAGCAGGTGGCGCGTGTAGCGCAGCCACGTCTTGCCCTCGTCGGTGGCGACTTTATGCCAGTCGAGCTTTGAGCGGATAAACGTGTTCACGTCGTTCGGGTCCGGGACGGTTTCATCGTGCCCGGCATGACCGGTAAACTCTTTCGCGCGCCCTTCCCGCACCGCCTTTGCCAGTTCGCCGTGAAAGTCGGTGAAGAACAGGAACGGATGCGTTTCCCCAAACTCCTCGCCCATAAACAGCAGCGGGATATGCGGGGAGAGCAGCAGCGCGGCAAGCAGCACCCGCGTCTTGTCGGCACCCGCGAGGGAGAGAAGCCGCTCGCCCTGGGCGCGATTGCCGGTCTGATCGTGGTTTTGGATAAAATCGACGAAGAACTGCGGTGGCTGCGTGCGGCATTCCACCCCGCGAGACTCGCCGGTTTGCAGTGATACCTCGCCCTGGTAGACAAAGCCTTCCGCCAGCGCCCGGGCGAACTTTTTCTCCGGCTCAAAGGCAAAGTCCTGGTAGTAGGCGTGCGTCTCGCCGGTGGCAAATACGTGGGCGGCGTTGTGGAAGTCATCGTTCCACTCGCCGGTAAACAGCGGCGCGTTGCCCTGTTCATCACGCGGATGCAGGAAAATCACGTTGCGGCTGTCTTCCGTGGTCAGGTGAACGTGACGGTGCGGAATGGCCTCGCGGATCCTGGTGGCAATCTCCTCGAGAATATGCGTGTCGGAGCCGTCTTTTATCTGGTCTATGGCATCAAACCGCAGGCCGTCAAGACGGTATTCCGTCAGCCAGTAGAGCGGCGCGTCGGTCATGTACTGCCTCACCGGCTCGCGCTCGTAGGCGATGCCGTTGCCCCACGGCGTCATCCGCTGTGCATCGAAAAACGCGGGCGACAGCAAAGGCAGATAGTTCCCCTCGGGGCCGAAGTGGTTAAGCACGATATCCAGCACCACCGAAAGCCCCAGCCCGTGCGCGGCGTCGATAAACGCGTGGAAATCCTCCGGCGTACCGTAGGCTGAGTGTGGGGCATATAGCAGCACACCGTCGTACCCCCAGCCGCGGGAACCGCCAAACTGAGAGACTGGCATCACTTCAAGCTGGGTAATCCCGAGTTCTGCCAGATACGGCAGCTTGTCGATGGCCGCCCGGAAGGTGCCCTCCGGGGTAAAGGTGCCCATGTGCAGTTCGTAAATGACCGTCTCTTCCCACGGACGCCCTGCCCAGTCGCGATTGACCGGCTGGTAGCGTCGGGGATCGATCACCACCGAGGGGCCGTTAACGTCGCCCTTTTGCGCCCGCGAGGCGGGATCGGGCACCGCCATGCCGTCCTGAAGAACAAACTGATATTCTGCACCGTGCGTGACGCCGGGGACGTCTGTCTGGAACCAGCCGTCGCCCGTTGCCGTCATCGGCACGTCGGCGGCGGCCAGACGTAGCGTAAGTTCTTTCTGTCCTTCTGCCCAGACGCGAAAACGTACAACGTCATCGGAAATAAACTCAGCACCCCACCGCTTTTGAAATGTCCTGAATTCCATTCATTGTCCTCGAATGACCCACATTTTACGCGGAACGAAGTACAAGCTTAGTTCAGGATTAAAAGTGTGTTAGCCCAGCGGATTTAACCGCTTCGTCTATTCTTTATGAAATAACTCACTACCGGGAAAATTATGCAGATTCGAAAAGGATTAAATACGGACCTCGTCCGTCTTGAATGTTGTGACTTTTCTTTCACCATTAGCCACATTGCGCGAGAGCCCTTTATCCATTGTGATTTGCATATCGAAGCCGTTGCCGAGCCCTGGATTAAAACCTACGAGCTCGACATCCAAACCCTTGAAAATCACTGCGTTAATCCGGACGCCATATTTCTTATCGCCGAAACGGATGACGGTGAAATAGCCGGATTTATTACCGCTTCAATTGGCTGGAATAAATTTATCTCAGTGGATTATATCGCCGTTGAGCGTACAAAACGCAGAACCGGCGCCGCACAAAAATTGATGGCCGCCGCCCACGTCTGGGCCCGCAGCGTAAACGCGCCGGGATTACGGCTTGAAACACAAAACGTGAACGTCTCTGCCTGTCTGTTTTACCGTCATTACGGATTCACCCTGGGCGGATACGACCGTTATCTCTACAACGCCTTACCGGAAAAAGACGAGGTCGCCCTATTCTGGTATTACATGCTGGTCTAGCAACGCAGCCTTCATATTTCTGTCATTGAATTTCATTACGCTTTCGGGATTTTAACCAGGGTGTTGAGGAAAAAAGCGTGAATTCAATGGCTAAGGCATTACTGCTGGCATTACCTGTTATGAGTGCAGCGGCAACCGCGACGGCTGCCGGGCGCGACCTGTGTGAACCGAAAGCGTACGAAATGGCGCTGCGCTATCAGCAGAAATCGGCAGAGATTATGGCCCTTCAGCTGCAAACCTATCGGTTTGCCACCGAGCGTTTCAACGAGAGGTTAAAGGATCTGAAAACGCCCGAAAATTACGCCGTGGTGATGGACCTCGACGAAACGGTGCTGGATAACACCCCTCTGCTGGTGCGCGATGCGGAGCAGTGTCACGACTATACACAATGGGACACCTGGAGCGACTGGGAGAAGCAGGGAAAACCCGGCTTAATCCCAGGGGCGAAAGCGTTTCTTGACCACGTGAATCAGAGCAAGGTCCGGATCTACTACGTTTCGGATCGTATGCAGGAAAATAAAGCCGACACGCTGAAGACGTTAAACGCTCTCGGCCTGCCGCAGGTGTCTGACGAAAGCGTGCTGCTGGATACGGTCAGCAAGGAAGAGCGCCGCCAGAGCATCCTCAAAAAGCAGCAGATCGTGATGCTGTTCGGCGACAGCCTGCCGGATTTCGCCGTGCAGTTTAAAAACAAAAAGCCGAGCGAGCAGCAGCGTGAGCTGGTTGAGGCCAGCGCCGAACACTTCGGCAACGACTGGATTGTGCTCCCTAATGCCGCTTATGGCGCCTGGTCCAAAGCCACGCTGGATAGCTGGAACGCACCGCTGAAAAAATAAGGTCTTACGGGCCGGAAAAGGCGTCCCCCGCCTTACCGGCCCTTCGGTTGACTATCCATCCCGTTTATAGGTCCTATCATTTCTGGGCAGGTTCTTATAATTTTACGAAGCAGTAAGATGAGTGCTTTCAAAGGAGACTCGTATGCTTACCGTGAAAAAACTTGCTCTTTCCACGCTGATTTCCAGTTCACTGCTTTTCTACCCTGCGCTGCAGGCCTCGGCAGAGACGCCCCAGCACGTCGTTAAACAACCGGCGGGCGGGTACAGCATTCAGGTTGGGGACATTCTGGTCACCTCGTTTACCGACGGAACCGTCGCGCAGGATCTGCACAAACTGCTGCGCAGGACAACGCCGCAAAACATTGATGCGCTGCTCGCGAAAAATTTCCAGACCAACCCGCCTGAGGTCTCCATCAACGCGTTCCTGATTGCGATGCCCGGACATAAAATTCTGGTGGATACCGGCTCGGGCCAGCTCTTTGGCCCCGGTAACGGCGGCCGTCTGATTGAGAGCCTCGCCACGCAGGGGATTAAACCCGAGGACATTACTGAAGTCCTGCTAACCCACGCCCACTCCGATCATGCCGGTGGCCTGGTGAAAGATGGCAAGGTGGTGTTCAGCAACGCGCGCGTTTTTGTTGGTAAACCGGATATCGACTTTTTCTTTAACGACGACAATCAGAAGAAAACCGGCTACGGCAAGAACTACTTTGACGTCGCGCAGAAGACCTTAAAGCCCTATCTTGACGCGGGGAAAGTGGTGCCGTTTAGCGGCACATCGGAGATTATCCCGGGGCTGACCGGCACGGTTCATCCCGGCCATACGCCGGGCTCAGCCTTCTACACGCTGACAAGCAAAGGCGAGAAGATCACCTTTGTCGGCGACATCATTCACGCCGCGGCGGTCCAGTTCCCGCAGCCTGCGGTGACCATCACCTACGATGAAGATCAGAACAAAGCGGCAAGCGTTCGCGAGCATGCGTTCGCTGACTTTGTGAAAAATAAAGATCTCATTGCCGCCCCGCACCTGCCTTTCCCGGGCATCGGCTATGTAACGAAAGGCGAGAACGGCGGCTATGCCTGGGTCCCTGTCACCTATACCAACCGGGACGCCAGCGGCGCGAAATAGAGCGATGACGCGGATATCTGACATGGACATAGACCTGCTCCTGACGCTGGACGCCCTGCTTCAGGACAGGAACATCACCCATGCTGCCGCGCGGCTGGGCATCAGCCAGCCCGCGCTGTCTGCCCGTCTCGCGCGTCTGCGCTCGCTGTTTGGCGAACCACTGTTCATTCCCTCCCCGCATGGACGCGGGGTATTACCCACGCCGCGAGCGGAAGCGCTCAAGCCGCAGGTGGCGAACGTACTGCGCGGCATCAGCGCGATGTTTGCCCCCACGGCATTTGATGCGCAAACCAGCAGCCGGACCTTTGTTATCGCGCTGCATGAGAACCCGGCGCTGATGCTCGGCACCGGACTGCTTAACCAGGTGAGAACCGATGCCCCCGGCATCCGCCTGCGCTTCGCCCTGCCGGAGATGGCTGACCTGCCGCAGCAGCTGGAAAACGGGGATGTGGACATCTACATCGGCGTGAGCGCGGGCGCTCATGACGGCTGGGTGAGGCGCAAACTCCTCGACGACGCGTTTGCCACCGCCCAGCGTAAAGGCCATCCGCGCGGAACAGGTCCGTTAGATCTGGAAAGCTACTGCGCGCTTTCCCATCTGGTGGTGTCGTCGGCGGGAGATCCGTTTACCGGCTTTATCGACCAAACCCTTGTCGGGCTGGGCTATCAGCGACACGTCGCCATGTCCACCCAGAGCTACGCCATGGCGCCACCGCTGGTTGCCGGTACCGACCTGGTCTGTACCCTGCCGGAACGGATGCTGCGACAGTTCGCCAGCACGCTGGATATTTTCCCACCGCCGCTGCCGCTCCAGCCAATTACCATCAACATGTACTGGCACCCGAAAAACAGCCAGGATCCGGCAAATGCCTGGCTGCGTGAACAGCTGCTGCGGGCCGCCGGACGTCAGGTGTGATCGAGGGTAACCAGAAACTTTTTAAGCACTTCTGAGCGAATAATCCGGTGGCAAACCAGGGTGAGTTCGCTCTCCCGCAGCCGGTCGAGAATGTCCACGTAAACCACATTCTCGACGCTCACCGCCCTTGCCGACACGGGCAGCAGCGCCAGCCCAAACCCTGCCGAAACCAGGCTTATCACCGTAGGCACGTCGGTCGCGTTTTGCACTACGTCCGGCTGAAAGCCCGCCACGCTGCAGGCGTCATAGAAATACTGTTCCAGCCCCATTCCCTCCGGGTCGCGCAGGGAGATCCATTTTTCGTCTTTCACCGACGAGAGCGTCAGCGCGGCGGACCCGGCCAGCGGATGCTGACGATACAGCGCCAGCACCGTTTTCTCCGAGGTGAACGGACGACTTTGCAGATCGTCCGGCAGCGACGGTAGCGGCGCGCGGATGATGGCCACATCCAGCTGGTTGCTCTGCACGGCGGCGTAGAGCGTCTGCACGTTTCCCGTCATCAGCGACATGGTAATGGCCGGCCAGCGGCTGTGCATCTGGCGAAGCGCGGCGGGTAGCCTGCCGTCGAACATCGCGCTCGACACGCATCCGAGGTTTAACACCCCCTGCTCGCCCCGTGCCGTTTGTCTGGCGTCCAGCACCGCCTGTTCGGTCAGCGAGATGGCAAGCCGGGCTTTCACGAGAAACGCTTCGCCCGCAGGCGTCAGGGTTAAGCGGCGGTTGGCCCGGCTGAAAAGCGTGACGCCTAAACGTTCTTCCAGGGCCTTAATCTGCTGGCTCAGCGCCGGTTGCGCCATGTTCAGACGCTCGGCGGCCCGGTGCATGTGGAGCTCTTCGGCAACGACGATGAAGTGGCGCATCTGACGAAACTGCACGAGACGCCTCCTTATATTGATATAAATTTACTTATCAATTTAACAGAAATGATGCAATTGATGCTATTGGTCATTGCCATAAAAATGGAGGTATTCAACCGAGGGAGGAAAATATGGAAAACAAGATTAAAGATCTCCGCAGCGCCATCGCCTTACTGCAGCGCCACGAAGGGCAGTATCTTGAAACCGATCGTCCGGTCGATCCCAACGCGGAGCTGGCGGGCGTCTATCGCCATATCGGCGCAGGCGGCACGGTCAAACGCCCAACCCGCACGGGCCCGGCCATGATGTTCAACAGCATTAAGGGCTATCCGCACTCCCGCATTCTGGTGGGCATGCACGCCAGCCGCGAGCGCGCGGCGCTTCTGTTAGGCTGCGAGCCCTCTGAACTGGCAAAACACGTCGGCCAGGCGGTGAAAAAGCCGGTTGCGCCGGTTGTCGTTCCGGCCACACAGGCCCCCTGTCAGGAGCAGGTCTTCTACGCTGACGATCCTGACTTCGACCTGCGCAGGCTGCTTCCGGCCCCGACTAACACGCCGATTGATGCTGGCCCGTTCTTCTGTCTGGGGCTGGTGCTGGCAAGCGATCCGGAAGACAGCTCGCTGACGGATGTCACCATCCACCGCCTCTGCGTGCAGGAGCGCGACGAGCTTTCCATGTTCCTTGCCGCCGGGCGCCACATCGAAGTGTTCCGCAAAAAGGCGGAAGATGCCGGAAAACCGCTGCCGGTGACGATCAACATGGGACTCGACCCCGCCATCTATATCGGCGCGTGCTTTGAGGCCCCCACCACGCCATTTGGTTATAACGAGCTGGGCGTCGCCGGGGCGCTGCGCCAGCAGCCGGTTGAGCTGGTGCAGGGCGTGGCGGTCAAAGAGAAAGCCATCGCGCGGGCGGAGATCATCATCGAAGGCGAACTGCTTCCGGGCGTGCGCGTGAGAGAGGATCAGCACACCAACACCGGCCACGCGATGCCGGAGTTCCCGGGCTACTGCGGCGAGGCGAATCCCTCCCTGCCGGTGATCAAAGTGAAAGCCGTGACTATGCGAAACCACGCCATCCTGCAGACGCTGGTGGGGCCGGGGGAAGAACATACCACACTGGCCGGATTGCCGACCGAGGCCAGCATCCGCAATGCCATTGAGGAGGCGATTCCGGGCTTCCTGCAAAACGTCTATGCCCATACCGCGGGCGGCGGCAAGTTCCTCGGAATATTGCAGGTGAAAAAACGCCAGCCGTCAGACGAAGGACGTCAGGGCCAGGCGGCGCTTATCGCCTTAGCCACCTATTCGGAGCTGAAGAACATTATTCTTGTCGACGAAGACGTGGATATTTTCGACAGCGACGACATCCTGTGGGCAATGACGACGCGCATGCAGGGTGATGTGAGCATCACCAATATTCCGGGGATCCGCGGCCACCAGCTGGATCCGTCCCAGTCGCCGGATTACAGCACCTCGATTCGCGGCAACGGCATTTCCTGCAAGACGATCTTCGACTGCACGGTGCCGTGGGCGCTGAAGGACCGCTTCGAGCGCGCGCCGTTTATGGAGGTGGATCCGCGTCCGTGGGCGCCGGAGCTGTTTGCCGCTAAAAAATAGAGAAAATCACGCGCGTATGGCCCACAGGTCATACGCTTATTTTCTTTTCAAGCGTGGCGATATTTTCACCCGCCACGCGTTTCACAGTGAAACGATCGACGCTCAGCAAAATGAGCATCAGCCCCCTGCCGCTCTCCAGCAGCGGCGACATTTCGCAGAAACGGTCTCGCCTGGCGGCCTCAAGCCGCTCCTGCGGGAACGCGTCACCCGCGTCGTTAAAAACAACGCAGACATCATTGCCGCGGACGTCGAACTGGACGCGAAAGGCGCGCGAGTTATCCTCGTGAAGCGCGTAGCGGATGATATTCGTCGCCACTTCACAGGCGGCGAGATCGAAGGCGAAACGCCACTCATCATCGACGGGAAGCGCGCTCAACCTGTCGCCAAGCCAGCCGGACAGCGGCGTCAGGGACGCGATCGCCGCCGGAAATTCAGCCTGATCCGGCCTCTGCATCTACTGCCCCAGTTGCGCAAGCGCGCTATGTTTATCCGGATAGATGCGGAAGATGCGATCCATTCGGGTCAGGGTGAACATGTTCATGATCCCGGGGTTCAGGGAGCACAGCGCCATTTCGCCTTTCCCGTTCATCAGCTTGAACAACGACACCAGCATCCCCAGCCCGCTGCTGTCGATAAAATCCACTTTGCTAAAGTCGACGATTAAGGCTTTACGATCGCTGCCAATTTCCTCCGTCACGGACGCTTTAAACGTCGCGGCAATGGACGCATCCAGCCGCCGAACTGCGGGGGTGAGAATATTGGCATGTGGTAATCGTTCGGTGTTAATAATCATTCTGTTCTCCCTGACGCTCAATCACGAGCAGTGACACGTCATCGGTTAAGGCGATGGGTTCATCACGATTTGCATTGCGCCAGTCGGTCAGGTGGTCACCAAACCGCGGCAGGAGCTGGTCAACCGGGAGCCGGGCATGCTCATGAAGCCAGCGTTCGAGACGCTGCGGGCCAAACTGCTCGCCGCTGACGTTCTCACACTCCGTAATACCGTCACTGAATAAGCATAAGCGATCCCCCGGATTGAGGGTAAACGCGACGTCCTCCCAGCTCAGGTCTGGGATCAGCCCGACCGGCGGGCCGCCATCGCCCACGGACGTGACTTCGCTGTCTGCGTTCACAATGACGGGAGTGGGATGTCCTGCCTGGCACAGCAACCCCTGCCCAGTTTCTGGATCGATCACGCCGTAAATGAGCGTGAAATAACTGGTGATGTCGCTCTCTTCACTGCAAAAGCGGCTGTTCAACATCCTGACGACCTCCGCGGGTGACTGAATGCCGCCCTCATCGGTAAACAGGAAGCGGTCCACCACCCGGCCATGTAAAAACTGGCGAGCCACCGCGAGGGACATCATCGCGGCCCCCACGCCGTGACCCGAGACATCAACGCAATAGAATCCCAAATGGGAATCCAGCGGAAAGATATTGAACACATCGCCCGAGACCCAGGCTGACGGTAGGAAAAGCCAGTCGGAGAAGTAGTCGCCGTAGCGTAAGCGGTGTGAAGGCAGCACCGAGTGCTGAACGCGTGCCGCCAGTTCAAGATCTTTTTCAATCTGATGCAAGGCTTCACTCAGGCGCTTGTTGTGCGCCGCGAGGGTCGCTTCCAGCGTCAAAATACGGACCCCGGCGTGAAGCCGCGCCCGGAGTTCAGCCTGTTCAACGGGTTTACTCAAAAAATCATCCGCCCCGGCATCAAACCCCTGCGTCACGTCCCCGGCATTCTCGCGGGCCGTCAACAGGATGATATACACATAGTGGCCAAACTGACGGTTACGGATCGTCTGACAGAGCGTAAGTCCGTCCATTTCCGGCATTTCCCAGTCGCTTATCACCATGCTAACCGGCTGACTGGACAAGATTTCCAGCGCGGCGACGCCATTTTCCGCCTCGCTCACGAGATACCCCCACTGGGTGAGCATCCGGGAAAGTAGACGACGATAAATCAGCGAATCCTCAACAATTAACACGTGCAGAGCCGACATGTATCCCTCCTATAGCGGTAAGAACCAGATGAGGCTCACGGTCCCTTCCCTGAATTTTGCGTTACCGTTGCCGTGCCCCGGATAGCGCGTCCCCGCATAGTTAGCGTACTGAACAGAGAACGATCCCGGCGTATAGCCCGCGTAGCCAAAGCTGTAGCTGTAATCGCCGTTCCAGGGCTGCTGCTGGCTGCTGTCCGGAAACCAGAATGCCGTCGCACGAACGAAGAAATGTTGTTTGAAGGTGTAGCCGCAGCCGCCCAGCATGACGTTTTTATTTTTGCGGATGTCATCGCTGCTGAGGTCGTAGTAGCGCGGCACCCAGCTGTACCCGACCTGGCAAATGATGGAATCCCCTTTATTAATCAGGAGCGTGTTTTCGACCGGTTTCGGTAGCGAAAACTTGTAGGCCAGCGTGAAGGCGCCCTGTTCGAAATAGGTATGTCTCCGGCTGCCTGACGTCCAGAAGTGGTTTTCACCGTAGTTACCGTAAACCAGGCTGAACGTATTGGCGTGCCAGTCATCATAGCCGAAGCTGTAGCGAAAATCGGCGGTATAGCGGGTGGTATCTCTGACCGGCAACCGGGAGGTAATGTTGGCAAACCAGAAGCTGTACGGGGAATACTGCAGACTAAGGTTGAGCGTCTGGTTTATTTTTTTCTCCTGCGCGGCGCTGTCAGAGCTATTTGGCACGCTCACCAGCTGCTCTTTCAGCCCCGAACTGAAGCTCAGAGCCCCAGAAAATTTCTTGTCATTTCCCGAGAACAAACGCCCCCACCGGCTGGTAAAAACGCCTGCCTGAACGGGTTCACCGTTCTTATCGCGCAGGGTTTCTTTATCATTGCTTTGTGCCGCCTCTGCGGCGGGGATCGCGGCGAGCAGCACGCCCGCCAGAAGCCATTTTTCGCGCATAACCGCCATCCTTAGTTAGGTATCCAGCGTGCGCCGACGTCGTATTTTGCCATCAGCCACAAAATACCCAGTGCCGCCGCATGCACTAACGTGTTCTCTATCCAGGCGTGACGCCATAAGTCGAAGGTGATGAACTGGCTCACCAGCAGCACCACGTACACATGCAAAATAAAGGTATAGAGCGAGTGCTGGCCTAGCGGGATCAGGAACCATCCCAGCAGGCGGTTGAGCGGCGTCCAGCAATACGTCAGCACCAGGTAGACGGTAACCATCAGAGCGATATCGTTTAGCACCCTCACCGGGCCCAGCCCGTTCTTCGCCGCCCAGGTGTGATAAAAAGTATTGAAGCTGTCAGGCGGGATGACGTGCATAAGTAGCGCGGGCGGCATAAACGGGTTGGTATGGTTCTGGGCGACAAATCCCAGCACCAGCGACACCATGACCAGCCCCACTACCACCCCTTTCCCCGGAGGCGTCCGGGCGAAAGAGAGCAGTTCGGCTTTATACCAGCCGCTGGCCATCCCCAGCACAAAGATGAACTGCCAGGCCAGCAGCGGAAAGGCAAATTCGAACTCCGACGGGGTCAGCCGAAGCGGCCACCGCTGCCACAGGCCGTACACCAGCAGCGACAGCCCTAACAGCCACCAGACTTTCCCTTTCTGCAACATCCCTAAAAAAAGGGGGCTAAAGAGCAGCAAAAAGATATACAGTCCCAGAATTTGCGTCTGATGGGGGCCGATCTGCAAATAGAGAATAATGTTGAACCAGGTCTCTTTAATCTGCGGCGTAACAGGATAAAGCGACCAGCTTTGCCCCGAAAAACGGTCGGTAAAATGGGTAACCTCGAAAATATTAATATGTGGGATATAGGCCAGAAGAATAAATGACACTATGACAATGATATTTACGCGATATATTTTCCACGCCCTGAGATAAAGCCCCCAGGAAACCGTGAGTAAAACCACTTTTTGCAGACGCGCGCGATTCAGCATTCCCAGCATAAACCCCGAGAGAATAACAAACCCTTCAGCACCTGTGGTCAACCCGAAGCGCTCCCAGGAGAATATATTAAATACCGACATTACCTCCGTATGCGCCACGACCATCATGACGAGGGCAATGCCGCGCATAAAGTCAATTCTCAGATCCCGGGCACCTGCAACAGCATAACGCCATGCTATTGATTTAGCGGCATCTTCTTGCGCGATGGACGGCGCAACATGGCTCATAGGGTGTCCTTTGCCTGAAAACGAACATTAAGGTCTAAATAAAGTAGATAGCCTAAAGGAATAGTAACTGCAATTTATCGGCGACAGATGAAACATATTAAGCAGAATTAAAGCTGAATTAACCCCTGCTACATATTAATAAAAACGCGGCTGGACACTTTTATTGGGCATTCTACACTTATCTTAAATCTTGTTTAATCGCTATTTTCTTTCTCTTTTGGGCAACTGTCTGCGCAGCAGAATGGGTCTGCATTTTCACGGAATCAGGAACGCCGGAACTATGGATTTTTATTTTTCCCGTTTTGAACATCGTCGTCCTCCGGAGCCGTTAACAACACCGCGTTGGGTAATGATGACCTGGCAGGTGTTAGCGGTCGCGGCGCTTATTCTGGGCGCCAATTATATTTACTGGCGCTGGACCTCCTCCCTGAATACGGACGCGTTATGGTACGCCATACCGCTGGTTCTCGCCGAAACGCTGGCGTGGATCGGCACAGTGCTGTTTACCATCAATTTATGGAAAGAACAGGATCCTCCCCAGTGCCCGCCGCCTGGCGAAATTAACGAATGCCTGTCGCCAGAAGAGACCGTAGAACCTCGTCCTGTAAAAGTGGATCTGTTCATTGCCACCTACTCGGAAGATACCGAACTGGTCAGGCTATCCATTCGCGACGCCCTGAAGATGGCGTACCCGTTCCCGATTGACTACCGGATCCACGTGCTTGATGACGGCCGTCGCCCGGAGATGAAAGCCGTTTGCGATGAGGAAGGCGTCAATTACATCAGTCGACAGACCAACATCGGCTTTAAGGCCGGTAATCTGCGTAATGGCCTTGAGCAAACTGACGGCGATTTTATTGTCATCTGCGACGCCGACACCCGGGTATTTCCCACCCTACTCAGCCATACGCTGGGCTATTTCCGCGATCCGGACGTAGCCTGGGTGCAGACACCGCAGTGGTTCTTCGATCTTCCGGAAGGTGAAAATTTGTCACGCTGGGGCCAGCGGAAAGCGGGAAAAGTGGGCTACGGTCTGGGCTGGCTGATTCAAAAGTGTGTTGGCCCGGTCACGATAGGCCGCGACCCGTTTTTTAACGATCCACGCATGTTCTATGACGTGATCCTGCGGCGGCGAAACTGGGCGAACGCGGCTTTCTGCTGCGGCGCGGCCTCCATCCACCGTCGCGAAGCGGTCATGCAGGCCGCGCTGCGCAGCTATGTCTGGTCCGTCGAAGAGGAGATCCATCGCCATACGCGCGATATTCGCGATGACGAAACGCGGGAAGCGCTGCAGGAGGCAATGCGCCCGCACGTAGCGTTTGACACTGAGCTAACGCCCTACAAATTCCACGTCTCGGAAGATATTTACACCTCGGTGCTGCTGCACGGTGACGCCGCACGACGCTGGCGCTCGGTCATGCACCCGCGGGTGGAGTCGAAGATGCTCTCTCCGCAGGATATGCTGACCTGGATGATCCAGCGCTTTAAGTACGCCGCCGGCTCGCTGGATATTTTGTTCCATGACAACATCTTCAGCCGTCGCCGCTTCAGGCTTTCCCTACCCCAGACGCTGATGTATGCCACCACCTTCTGGTCGTACATGGCCTGCGTGTGGAACACGGTGTTTTTGATTTCACCCATAATTTATCTGTTCACAGGCATTCCGCCGGTATCCGCCTGGTCGACGCCGTTTTATCTCCACTTTCTCCCGTTTTTTATTTTCTCTGAACTGGCCTTTATGTTCGGGACATGGGGGATTTCGGCCTGGGACGGCAGGGCCTCCTACCTCTCCTTCTTTTCCATGAACCTGCGCGCGCTCAATACGGTGCTGCGGGGCGAGCAGATCAAATTTCACGTTACGCCAAAAGAGCGGCAGACGGGCCGCTTTCTCTACCTGGTGAAGCCGCAGATAGCCATCGTGGTGCTGACCCTGACAGGACTCGTCTGGGGCGGTATCCAGGTGGCGCGTGGACAGGTGGACGACCCCTCCGGCTACGTCATCAATATTTTCTGGGGAGGGGTGAACATCGCCGCCATGCTGCCGCTAATTTTCGCGGCCATGTGGACGCCCGCTGAAGAGGACGAGGTCACCCAATGAGGATACGTGATGCCCTGCTGCCCGCTCGCAGCTACCTCACCATTTTGCTCGGGTTCCTGCTCGGCTTTGCCATTGTGGTCTGGGTGGAGAAACAGATGCCCACGCGTGTGGAAAGCAGCGGCGGCATCGCGCTCAGTAAAGACTTCCCACCGCTGCCTGCGAAACGGGCGCTGACCTATGACGAAGCCATCTGGGCGCGGGTCGCCTGGCAATACTACGTGAATAATACCCAGCCAAACGGCCTGGCGAACGCCAGCGACGGTGAACCGTGGCTGAGTCTATGGAGCGTGGGGAGTTATCTGTTTGCGACTGCCGCCGCACAGCAGCTCAACATCATTTCCACCGATGAGTTTGACGAAAGGGTCAGCACGGCCCTGTTTACGCTGGGGCAGCTGCCGCTCAACGAGCGAGGCCTCCCTGCCGCGTATTACCATGCTGACACACTCAAGATTCTGGGCAAACCTGACGTCTCCGCAATCGGTCTGAGCAGGCTGCTGACGGCATTACAGACCCTGCTGTGGCGCTATCCGCAGCACGCGGCGGCCATCCGCGATTTGTTGAGCGTGTGGCGCACCGCGGCGCTGATTGAAAATAACACCCAAAGCCAGGCTTCGGTGCCGCTCCATCACTGGACGCTGACCGATGACGAACAGCGGGACAGCTTTGGCTATAGGCTCTATGCCAGCCATACGCTGCGCTTAATTGACAGCGCGGCAGGCCTCGCGGTGACCAACCCGCCTGAAGGGCAAAAGATGATCGATCTGGACGGCGTGATGGTGCCGGATGAAGGGCTACGCACGCCCTGGGGCAAGCAAACCTCCCTGATCAGTCTCCCCTATCTGTTAACCGGCCTTGAGCTGGGCTTTGACGCGCAGAGCGCTGAAATCGCGTGGCGGATTATGCAGATCCAACAGCGGCGTCATAGCCTGCGTACCCCAAAACCGCCGGTCAGCACGGATTATGCCGAACCGGCGCCGGATTATGTTAACGATCTGCCTAACAGGCAGCCGGTTCAGGCGCGCAACCTGCGCGACGAAGTGCCGGAGAAGGTGGCGATTACCTCCACACGCACCGCGTTTGCCTGGTACGCCCTGTTCCGCAACAGCTGGAGCGAAGCGCTGCGCCAGCAGGTTCTGCCGCTTCAGGTGCCGGGTAAAGGCTGGCAGCGCGGGTTAAATCTCAACAACAGCGTCAATGCCGTCGTAGACGCCGATACCAATGCCATTGTGCTGGAAAGTCTGTCTTACATCGCGCATGGCCAGATGCTCTGTCTGGCCTGCCTCTCCACTTCCCCCTCAGCAGGAGCAACGCCATGAAGCCACGATCCCCGATCCTTTTCCACCTGCTCACGGGAATAACGATCTGCTGGCTGGCCTTATCGACCGTGCGTGCGGACACCGAGCTTCCTGCATCAGGTTACTCCCCGCGTAGCGGCGAGCTGACCGCCCGAGAGATGACCATCGCGAAAAACGCCTGGCAGTATTTCGTCTCCAACTATCAGCCCACGACGGGCCTGGTGAATGCGGTCAACAAATACCCCTCCACCACCATGTGGGACAGCGCCTCCTATCTGGCCGCCCTGACGGCGGCGCGCGAGTTGGGGATCATTGATAAAGCGGAATTTGACCGCCGGATGCTAAAATTCCTCGCCACGTTAAACACCCTGGTACTGTTCCGCAACGAGCTGCCCAACAAGGCCTATAACACCATCAGCGGCCAGAAAGTGGACTACACCAACAAGCCCGGTGAAATTGGCTTCTCGGCGCTGGATATCGGGCGAATGCTGGTCTGGCTGAAAATCATCAAAGAGCGTTATCCGGAGTACGGCAACAGCATTGATAACGTGGTGCTCGGCTGGGATTTCAGCCACGCGATCGACCCCTGCGGCACGCTGTACGGCGCCTATCTGGAGAACGGCCAGCCGAAATATGTTCAGGAAGGTCGGCTGGGCTATGAAGAGTACGGCGCGGCCGGTTTCCAACTGTGGGGGTTTAATACCTGTAAAGCCAGCCGTCCGCAGCCTTACGAGCTTGCCGAAATCTACTGCGTGCTGGTCCCGTACGATACACGCGACCCGCGCAACACGTCGCAGCATAACTACGTGGTGACGGAATCCTACCTGCTCTACGGGCTGGAGTTCGGCTTTGATAAACCGACCGACCGGGATAACGCCCCGCGCGACTACTCCCTGACGTGGATGAAAAACTTTGCTGACCGCGTTTATCAGGCTCAGGAGAACCGCTATACCATTACCGGCGTCCTCACCGCGCGATCTGAGCACCAGCTCGATAAAGCCCCTTACTTCGTCTATGACACCGTCTTCAGCGACGGGTACAACTGGAACACCATTACCGATAAGGGCCAGTTCGTCCCTAACGCTGCCGCGATATCGTTGAAGGCGGCGCTGGGCATGTGGGTGCTGTGGAACTCCCCCTATACCGACCGCCTGCTGAACACCATTGAGAATGCCAACGAAGAGGGAAAAGGCTACTACGAAGGGCTATATGAAAACGGTGACGGGCCGATCAAGGAGTTCACCGCGAACAATAACGGCATCATGCTGGAGGCCCTGCTGTTCAAAAAAGAGGGAAAACTGCTGGCCTTCAACACCGACAACCCGAAGAGCAAGGATTTTGCCCCATCGCTGTGGGATCAAAAGCTGCTCGATCAGTTTGAAGAGAACAACGCGCTTCGCAGCCGTCCGTTCCTGAGCAGCACGCCGGCCGTAAAAAGCTGGTGCGACCGGACCGGCATCACGCAGCGCACCAGACCCGCCTGCCAGGCCTGTCAGTGCGCATCATGCAGCGCGGACGAGCCCGTTAAACTGCCTCCGGTGACTGCGCAATGCTTAAAACCATAGCCAGAGGGCTCGCGGGATTACTCCTCGCAGGCGCGATCATCTTTGCTCTGCTTGGCCATCAGGGAGCCGGCTGGCGCTGGCTAATTAATGGCGGCTGGCACTCCAGCGCGCGTATTGCCGCCCTGACGCCGGAAGAGCAGAAATGGGCGGCAACCGCCTGGCGCTATTTCGTCAACAATACCCAGCCGCAAACGGGCCTGGTCAACGGGAGCGACAAACAGCCCCGCGCCACGCTCTGGCAAATGGGCGATACGCTTATCGCCCTGCTGGCGGCAAAAGAGCTGGGGCTAATTGATGACGCCGAGTATGACGCTCGTTTAACCCGTCTAATGGGCACCCTTAACCGCCTGACGCTGACCGAGATCCGGACGCCGGGCCGGCTCTATTCCAGCCAGACGGCGGCGCCGATCGATTTTAGCGGCAACCCCGTCAAAAATGGCTGGTCCGCACGCGATATGGCTCGCCTGATGCTCGCCCTGCGCCTCACCGCTGAGCGGGAGCCACAGTACAGTGAATACCTCGATAAAATTATCCTGCGCTGGAATTTCTGCCCGGTCATCGACGGTGAAGGCGAACTGTGGTCATCTTCGCTGCAAAATGGCCAGCCGGTGGTCCGGGCAGAGCTACGTCTGGGCGAGAGCGAATACGCCGCGACGGCGTTTCATCTATGGGGTTTTTCCCCGGATAAAGCGTTTACGCCGCCGAAGAACCACGTCATCATCTCTCAACGGCGGCTGGCCGTGGATGCCCGGGATCCGCGCACCACGTGGCAGCCCTCCCTGATTACCACCCTTCCCTATATGCTGCCGGGCCTGGAGTTTGGCTGGGAGCCCGAAAGCGTTGCGGCCGATCTGCAAAAGCGTCTGCGCAAGCAGGCCGAAAACGTCTGGCTAAGCCAGAAGACCCGTTGGGAGACCGATAAGATCCTGACGGCCAGGGCAGATTTCTCGCTCTCTCAGGCGCCCTGGCATATTCAGGATACCGTCTGGGGAAATGGCTATGCCTGGAACTCTGTCGGCGACGATGGCCGGGACTACACCCGTTTCGCGCAGGTATCGACCAAAGCAGTCTTTGCCCTGTGGGCCCTGTGGGACACCCCGTACACCGACGTGCTGATGACGGTTACAAAACACCTTAACGATCCGCAGAAAGGCTGGTACGAGGGCCGTCAGGAAGCCACGGGGGATACCAACGCTGCCTTAACCCTCTCAACCAATGCCACGGTTCTGGAAGCCCTTTTCTTTAAACACAACGCCGGGCCGCTGTTTGACGTGCGTCGATCGAAGAAAGAGAGCTATTTTTCACGCCGTCTGGCAGAGGAATACACGCCCATCGGGCACTGTCTACCGGGCGAAAGCACCCTAAGGAGGACGCCGTGAAGTTTTATCGCGATCTGTTTGAATCCAGCCTGAACCGCGTCTTTCCGAATAATGAAAAAACCGCGTTTTTTCAGACGTTCTATGACACCTTCGTCCACATGTCACCCGAAACTGAAGCGCATTTTTCTCGTCTGCCGGATCGGGAAGGTCAGCAGACCCTGTTTAAAAGCTTCTTCGCCATGCTTGCGGTAGACGGCGCATTAATCGTGCCTGATTTTCTCGAACGCCTGGCGCGGGAGCAAAGCGACGACGGTCTCCACCTCCCCCCGCGATTTTTTGCCCTGTGGCGCGAAGCGATGTTGAACGCGGTGAGCCTGCGCGATCCGCAGTGCGACGATGAGATCCTGACGGCCTGGGCCATGGCGATCGCGCCCGGGTTGGAATACCTTCGCCGACAGGCAGAACTGCACTACCGCGCGTAGGGAGGATCACGATGAGCACATTCACGTACGATCTTAACGCACTGCCGGCCGCCGTCATGATTTATGACTGCGAGGAACGCCTGCAGGCATGGAATCACAACGTTGCCCTGTTTTATCCGGTCATTACCCCGTGGCTGACAGTGGGGACGACTCTTGAGGCGCTGGCGGAACGCTTTATCGATGCCGTTTACAACGTCGACCCCGGTCTTCGCCAGACGCTGCGGGAGTCAGTGGTACGCAACTGTCGGCAGGATAAACACTGCGAAGTGCGGCAGGCGGGCCAGCGGCGGATCTTCGTTCAGCATCAGCGGCTTTCGGACGGCGGTATTGTCAGCCTGCACAGCGATATTACGGAGCTGGATGAAGCGCAGCGCGCGCGCCACCAGCTGCATGACGACTTTCTGCTGACGGCGGAATCCATTCATATCGGGATCTGGGACTGGCAGGTTTCCGGCGACACGCTCCAGGTGAACGACACCCTGCTTGCCATGCTGGGCCAGTCGCGCACACAGTGGCGATATCCGGTGCGGTTTTTGCTGAATCAGGTCCACGAGAACGATCGCGCAGCGCTGCGCAAGGCGCTGCACGCTTCGAAGCAGGATCACCGTCCGGTCTTTGAATGTGAAATTCGCGTACATCATCCTACCGAAGGACTGCGCTGGATGCTGCTGTCAGGCCAGGTGGTCACGCTCTCCATTGAGGGAAACGCCGAGCGCGTTATTGGCACGCTGCAGGATATTACGCGGCGCAAAGAGGCTGAAATTCAGGCGTTCGCCTCGGCCCTTGAGGCACAAAAAGCCAATGAGGCAAAAAGCGCGTTCCTGGCGAATATGAGCCATGAAATTCGTACCCCGATGAACGGCATTATTGGCATGACCCAGCTGTGCCTGGATACGTCTCTCAGTGCCGATCAGCGCGATTACCTGACGCTGGTGATGAGTTCTGCCCAGTCTCTGCTGCATATCATCAACGACATTCTCGATTTTTCCCGAATTGAAGCCGGCAAAGTGGAGCTGGAGGCGGACCCCGTGCCTGTGCGCACCTTTATTCAGTCGCTTATTCGCCCGCACATGCCGGGGGCGAGCGAAAAAGGCATTGAGCTGCTGGTTGATATTGCGCCCGGCGTCCCCGACGTGCTGCTGGTCGACGGCGCGCGTCTGCGCCAGATCCTGACCAATCTGCTGGGTAACGCGCTGAAGTTTACCCATCAGGGAGAAGTGATCCTGATTGTTGAGCCCGACGATAGCGCGGACAGATGGCGTTTTCGCGTGCGCGACAGCGGCATTGGCATACCGGCAGATAAGCAGAAGGCTATTTTTGAAGCCTTCAGCCAGGCGGATAACTCAACCACACGCCGCTATGGCGGTACGGGGCTCGGTCTAACCATCTCTGCGCGACTGGTTGCGGCGATGGGGGGCGAATTAACGGTCTCCAGCGAGCCGGGAAAAGGCAGCGAATTTTCGTTCTCGCTGCCGCTGGCGGCACAGACCCTGGCGCCTGGCGAGCGCCCACATAGCCATCGCTTTAACGGTGACCCCGTGCTGGTAGTTGATGATAACGAGACCAACCTGCGGCTGCTGGCAGCGATGCTCAGCCAGATGGGGCTGAAACCCACCTGCGTCAACAACGCCAGCGAGGCCATCAACCGGGTTAAAGCTGGAACAGTATGGCCGCTGATCCTGCTAGACGCACAGATGCCGGATATGGACGGCGTGTCTCTGGCCCTTGAGCTTTCAGTTCTGCCGCAGGTTGCTGAGAGCCATATCATCATGCTGAGCTCCATGAGCCGACATTTTGATATCAATATGCTGAAGCGGATCGGGATCAAGAACTATCTGCATAAGCCTATCGCCCAGGATGAATTACATCAGGCGATTGCCGCCGCGTTTGAACGTTCGCCGGCGCCCGTGGGTGAAAGCACGCCCGCGCCTGTCGCCTCGCCAGGGGCTACGGGACTGCGGATCCTGCTGGCAGAAGATAATCTGGTTAACCAGAAGGTCGCCGCGCGCCTGCTTGAGCGGCTCGGGCACACCTGTCAGATCGTCGATAATGGCGTCTCGCTGCTGGAACGCTGGCGCGCGGGCGCGTGGGACGTTCTGCTGATCGACCTTCAGATGCCAGAGATGGACGGTGAGACCGCCATTCGCCTGCTGCGTGAAGAAGAACGGTCCCGGCCTGGCCCGGCTCAGCCCACCGTCGCCATGACCGCACACGCCATGCAGGGGGACAAAGAGCGCTGTCTTAACATGGGTTTCGACGGCTACATTGCCAAACCCATCAGCCAGGAGCGTCTCGCTGAAGAGATTGCTCGCGTGCTTCAGCGCCACGAAGATTCCTCCGGTCTTCCGGATGAAGCTCGCCTGCTGAAGCAGTGTGCTGACGACCCTGACCTGGTACAGGAGCTGCTGGCCCTGTTTGGCGAAGGGCTGGAGGAGGCCATGAAGGCCATCACCCGGGCTATCGACAGCGACGACCGCGACGCGCTGCGCCGCGCGGCCCACAAGCTGCGGGGAGAAGCCGTCACCCTGGACTTCAGCACGCTCGCACAGCAGCTACAGGTGCTGGAAAGCGACGCGCATGCGCTGGATGGGCAACAGCTTGCGGCCCTGAATGAAAACCTTCGCCAGGAATCACGGCGCCTGACGGCATGGCTCACCGCGCGCGGGGTAAACGCATGATGACTCGCAACTGCGCGCTGCTTTTTGCCCTGTTGGCCCCCCACACGGTGGCGAACTCTGCGCCGGTCAGCTGGTCTCTGGCTGGAGAATGGCAGGTTCAGGACGCCAATGACAGTGCGCATCCTGCTGCATCAGGCTGGCGCCCGCTTCAGGTTCCTGCCAACTGGTACAGCGCCGGGTACGATCACCAGGGCGCGCTGTGGTACAAGCACGCGTTTTCCCTGCCCGTGCAGCCCCCCGACGTGATGAGTACCCTGGTGTTTGACGGCGTCGATTATCTAGCAGAGGTGACGCTAAACGACCAGCCGCTGGGCAAGCATGAGGGCTATTTTCAGCGCTTTTCGCTGGATGCCCGTTCCGCGTTACAACGTCACAACCAGCTCGTGGTCAGGGTCGACAGCCCTTACGAAGATCCCACTAATGTCTGGCCGCTGCATAAAACGCTCATGAAGGGGATCCTTAACCAGCATGACACGCGTCCCGGTGGGGCCTGGTCGCCGCAAGGACAGGACGCTAACTCAGGCGGCATCTGGGCACCGGTCAGGCTGCATCTTAGCCGGGGCGCTACCCTTGATGAGACCATCCTGCGGCCCGACTGGACGCAGGGGCTGACTCGCCCGGCGCTAAAGGCGGAGATACGCTATCGCGCGCTCGGTCAGGGCCCGGCGACCGTGCGGCTCACCGCCACGCCCGCCAATTTCAGCGGCAAGCGCTATCAGGCTGTCTTTCCGGTTACCCTCGAAAGCGGCGCCCATTCCGTGCAGGTGACGCTACCCATGCCGAAGGCAAAACTGTGGTGGCCGGTCGGTACGGGGAAACCGCACCTGTATACCATTCACGTGGCATTGCGCGATGAAAACGGCCTGATGGATACTGCGGTGACCCGCACCGGGCTGCGCAAAATCGTTGAGCAGCCCGACAATAAAGGCTGGCTCATTAACGACAGACGCCTTTTTATTAAGGGCAGTAATTACATCGGTTCCCCCTGGCTCAGCACCATGACGCGAGAAAAATACCGTCGCGATCTTCGTTTGGTGGAGACCATGAACGCTAACGCCATACGCGTGCACGGACACGTTGGCGGGCGCGCGCTGTATGACGTTGCCGATGAGATGGGGATGATGATCTGGCAGGACGTCCCGCTGCAGTGGGGCTACGACAGCCGTGACGCCTTTACGAAAAACGCGGTTCGCCAGACGCGGGAGATGGTCGAACAGTTTGGCAATTCCCCCGCCATCATCGTCTGGGGCGGGCATAACGAACCGCCCTGGAATTCGCCGTGGATGGAAAAACGCTTCCCGGACTGGAATAAAGATCTGAATCGCGAGCTCACGCAGCGGGTGGCGGACACGCTCGCCGAAGATACTTCCCGCATCGTGCATCGCTTTTCCGCCGTTGAGGAGCATTACTGGGCGGGCTGGTACTTCGGCACCGTGAGCGACCTGCTGACGCCGGCCAAAACGGGGATCATCACCGAGTTTGGCGCGCAGGCGCTTCCCCGCTTATCGACGCTAAAAACCATCATCCCGGCGGCGTCGCTCTGGCCAAAAACGACCGCCGCTGACGATCCCGGCTGGACCGTCTGGAAATACCATAATTTTCAGCCTTTCCAGACCTTTAAGTTTGCCGGTATCCCGCGTGGAAACAACATTCAGGAAATGATCCGCAATACTCAGGCGTATCAGGCGCGGCTGGTGGCCACTGCGGCCGAGAGTTATCGCCGACAACGCTACCAGCCGGTGACGGCCCTGTTCCACTTCATGTTTGTGGAAACCTGGCCCTCCATTAACTGGGGCGTGGTGGACTACCTGCGTAAACCTAAGGCCGGGTTTTACGCGCTACAACGTGCGTACCAGCCTGTTCTGCCGTCCATTGAACCGGTCACCGCGCAGTGGCAATCCGGGGCGGCGGCGACCGTGCGTCTGTGGGCCATCAACGACACCTGGAAACCGTGCCGCGAATGCCGTCTGACCTGGCACATCACCCAGCGCGATAAGATGCTGGCAAAAGGCACGACGACGATGACGATCGCAGCAGACTCGGGAACGATGATTAAAACGCTGACGACCACGCCCGCTGGCCAGGATGACGTGTCGATTCGGTTTACGATAAAAAACAGTGCGGGAAAAATTGTCGGCGAAAATCAGCGCACGGAGTCCGTCATAAAGTGAGCGAGGGGAAAAGGAAAATTGCCGCTTCCCCTGCTTTCTTGTACCCTTTCAGCGTTTACCCCAACCCCCTAAAAATCGAGACATCCGGACGCCTATGACTGCACATATTTCCAAAGATCCTTTGCATGGCGTAACGCTGGAGATGATGATCAACGCTCTGGTGGCGAAATATGGCTGGAGCGAGTTGGGCGACCGCATCAAAATTAACTGTTTCAGAAAAGACCCCAGCGTTAAATCGAGCCTGAAATTTCTGCGCCGCACCCCGTGGGCGCGCGCGGAAGTGGAAGCCCTGTATCTGGACTCTCTCAACGATGAGGGAAATACAGAGCAGGCGGCGCCCGCCTTTAATCCCTGGGCCAACAGTCGGATTATCAAGAGCTAATACGCAAATGACGCGACACGTAAAACGGATCGGTGCGCTGGCTGCCTGCGCGCTTTTACTTGTGAGCTGCTCCTCAAAACCACCGAAATCGCTGGTTACCCCTCTCCCCACCGTCAGTAAACCGACGCCGCAGGCAAACGAGCCGATGCGCGGCATCTGGCTGGCGACCGTCTCGCGTCTCGACTGGCCCCCGGTCGCGTCGGTGAATGGCCGCAGCGCGGACCAGCGCATCGCGATGCAAAAGCAGGCGCTGATCGCAAAGCTCGACAACCTTAAGCATCTCGGCATTAACACGGTCTTTTTCCAGGTGAAGCCGGACAGCACGGCCCTCTGGTCATCAAAGATTCTCCCTTGGTCGGATATGCTGACGGGCAACATCGGGGAATATCCGGGATACGACCCGCTGCAGTTTATGCTCGATGAAGCGCACAAGCGCGGCATGAAGGTCCATGCCTGGTTCAACCCCTATCGCGTGTCGACCAACACGAAGCCGTCCACCATCGCCGCGCTAAACCGGACCGCCTATCAGACCCCGTCCAGCGTCTATGTTCAGCATCCGGAGTGGGTGCGCATCTCAGGCGACCGCTTTGTGCTCGACCCGGGCATTCCCGAGGTGCGGGACTGGATAACCAAAGTGGTGACCGAAGTGGTAGCGAACTACCCGGTAGACGGCGTGCAGTTTGATGATTACTTCTATGCCGAATCGCCGGGCTCCGCGCTGAATGATTCGCAGACCTGG
Source organism: Enterobacter sp. PL_is514 (assembly GCF_055816715.1). NCBI lineage: Bacteria > Pseudomonadati > Pseudomonadota > Gammaproteobacteria > Enterobacterales > Enterobacteriaceae > Enterobacter > Enterobacter sp. PL_is514. Next base: position 616,772 of record NZ_JBVPGN010000034.1, read on the forward strand.
CGGCAGTACGGCCAGGGATTTGCCTCAAAAGCCGACTGGCGAAGACACAACACGCAGCAGCTGATCGTCCAGGTTTCCCGCGCGATTAAACAAACCAGGCCCGACGTTGAGTTTGGCGTCAGCCCGGCGGGTGTGTGGCGTAACCGCTCCTTTGACCCGGCTGGCTCCGACACACGCGGCGCTGCGGCCTACGATGAATCCTTCGCCGATACGCGTCAGTGGGTGCAGCAGGGCCTGCTGGACTACATCGCTCCGCAGATTTACTGGCCCTTCTCCCGGGATGCCGCACGCTACGACGTGCTGACCAAATGGTGGGCCGACGTCGTGAAGCCGACCCACACTCGCCTGTATATCGGCATTGCGTTCTACAAGGTGGGCGAGCCGTCGAGAAATGAGCCGGACTGGACGGTTCAGGGCGGCGTGCCGGAGCTGAAAAAGCAGCTCGATCTCAACGATTCTCTGCCCAACGTCAACGGCACCATCCTGTTCCGGGAAGATTACCTGAACCAGCCGCAGACCCAGCAGGCGGTAAACTACCTCCGTGGACGCTGGGGTAGCTAAGTAACGATCAGGCAGAAACGCCCGTTTCTGCCTGTTTTTTTACGGCTTCGGCCCGAACATCGCCTCGAGCTGCTGCGCATCCGGCATCCCCACCACCTGCTGCAGCTCGTTTTCCGCATTCAGATAATAAATAGCCGGCGTGGCGTTAGCGCCCAGGCTGTCCATCAGCGCCTGATGTTTCTGTAAGATCTCAACTGTTTCGCGGGAAGCCTCGCCTTCAGGCTTGGGCAGTTTTTTGCCGCCGGAGAGCTCATATTCGCGCCAGGCCGCAACCGGATCTTTCGCATTCAGAATCACTGAGGCGTTACGCCCGCTGTTGGGGTTGAGAAACGCCACCAGCAGCGTGTTGAGCTGAACCTTGCCCGCCTTCACCCACGGCTGCGCTTCGGCCCAGAACTGCTTGCAGTACGGACAGAACGGATCGGCAAAGACAAAGACCTTACGCGGGGCATTATCCGCCCCTTCCTTCAGGGGATGCGCCGCGTTGAGGTTCTTCCACATTTCGCGTCCCATTGGGGCGTAGATCTCTTTCTGGAAATAGCCTTCGCTGAGGTTCTTCCCTTTGTCATCATAAAGATATCCCGAGATCACGTGCTTGCCGTCCGGCGTAAGAAAGAGCGTCACGCCCATATCCTGATACTGCCCCAGCCAGGCCGGTGCGCCGCCAGGCGCATCCAGCTTCTTGATGATTTTGATGTTCTGCTGCTCGCTGAAGTGCTTCACCACATCCGGTATGGCTTCAGCCGCCTGTACCAGCCCTGACGTCGCCAGCGCCGAAAGTAACAGTAATTTTTTCATTTCCCTCTCCGGTTTGTCGGGGGCATTCCGCCCCCTTCAGGTTAGCGGTTTTTCAGTGCGTCACTGACCATTTCGTCGAACTGTTCGTACGGCACCCAGCCGGGCAGCAGCCCCTCGCCGATAAGCGTGGCAGGCGTGCCCTGGATCCCCATTTTTTCCGCCACAATGAGGCTGCGCCTGATCGTCAGAAAACTCTCCTCGTCCGGCGTCGTCACGCTCACGCCCGCCCGCTTTTGCGCCTCCTGAATGCTGGCGTCATCGTGGTACCCCTTTTTCGCCATCAGAGTGTGGTTCAGCTTCATAAACTGCTCAGGATGCGCACGCCAGACGGTTAACGCGTCTCGCGCGGCGGTCAGCGAACTTTCCGAGCGGAAAGGTAAAAACTTAAAGACCACCGCCACGTCCGGGTGTTTTTCGACAATCTTCTCCAGGTACGGATCGAATTTTTTACAGTACGGGCAGTTGTAGTCGGTAAACACCACCAGGGTGAGCTTTGGGTTTTTCGCGCCGATGCGCGGGGAGTTCGGATCGTTAAACAGGAAGTCAGCGATCATCTTCTGCGCGCGCTGCTCCTGGTCCGGCGTCAGCGGCTGGGCAGCAAACGCCTGAAGCGGGGCAAGCAGGAGCAGAAGCGTAATAAAGAGTTTATTCATCATACCGTTAGCCTTTTGCATTGTTCAGGGTGGTGACCAGGGTGCGCTTGTCCAGCAGCGGCGAGAGGACTTCCCCTTCAGGCAGGCCGGGACCATACACCGCGTTAAACGGAATGGCGTAACGGTTTCGCTTCGCCAGAAAATCCGCGATAAACGCGGACGGCTGGCTCCAGTCTCCGCGCAGGGCTACCACGTCCGGCTGGCGCAGCGCGGCAATAACGTCCGGCTGATTGAGTACGCGGTGCTCGTTCACCTTACACGTCACGCACCAGTCCGCCGAGATATCTACAAACACCCGTTTCCCCTGCGCCAGCGCCTGCTCAATGGCCTCTTCACTGAGCGGCTGCCACGGGATGGTTTGCGCAACGTTTTGTGCCGGTGCGTCAGGCGGCGCGTTAAGTAGACCGCGCAGCTGATACCCGCCGAACGCCGACAGCGCGATGACCACCAGCCAGAACAGCGGCGAAGATTTTTGCCCCTTCAGCGCGAACAGCACCAGCGCAGCGGCAGTCAGCGCCAGCATCACGATCTGGCTGACCGCCTCGCCCAGATGCACGCTCAACAGCGTCGCCAGCCAGAGGCTGGAGGCCAGCATCATCATGCCGAGGATGACCTTGAGCGTGTTCATCCAGCGGCCGGGTTTCGGCAGCAGCATGGCCGTTTTCGGCACCAGGGCAACGAACAGCCACGGCAGACTCATGCCCACGCCGAGCATCAGGAAGATCAGCCACAGGGCGTGCAGCGGCGCGCCAAGGGCAAAGGCGACCGCGGTACCGAGGAACGGTGCGGAGCACGGCGTCGCCAGCAGCGTGGCGAACATCCCTTCGCAGAAGCTGCCGCCGATCCCCGATCCCCCTGCCGTCGCCAGCCGTCCTGCGGCAGAAGAAGGCAGCAGCATTTCAAACGTCCCAAACAGGTTCAGCGCAAACAGGAAGGTCACGGCGACCATCAGGCCGATAAACCACGGGTTCTGGAACTGAATACCCCACCCCAGCGACGCTCCGGCCAGCTTCAGCGCGGTGACCATCCCGGCCAGCAGCATAAAGGAGGTGAGGATCCCGGCGCTGGTGGCCAGAAAGCGCAGCCTGATGGCACGGCTGTTCGATCCCGCCAGCAGGATGCTGTTAAGCTTCATGCCCATCACCGGCAGCACGCAGGGCATCAGGTTCAGGATCAGCCCGCCCAGCAGCGCAAAGAGCACCATTTTTCCCGTGCTGTCCGGTACGGAGGTCTCTTCGGGCGCGGTCCCAACGGTCATGGTGGTTTGCTGCGCCCGTTCGCCGTTGGTCAGCACATACGACAGCCTTTTGCCTGCCAGCGAGGCAGGTTTATCACCCCATTCGTCGGTCACGGGTACCGTCACCCGAAGGGTATTGCCGTCGTGTTTAATGACCGGCTCGCCGGGCAGAATGTCACCCTCCAGCGGGTCAAAGTAGATCCCCGGATTGTCCCATTTGCCGTCCGTCGTGCCGGTAATCACCAGCTTGTCGCCAGAGAGCCAGGCAGAGAGATCCTTGGATACGCCAGACGTGCCCGGCACGGCGCGCATCGTTTGCCCGAAGGCGCTACGGAAGCCCTCATCCACCGGCTGGGTAAAATCGAGATGCAGCGGGTAGTCCGTCAGCAGGCAGACGTTGCTGCAGGTAGAGAGCGTCAGCGTCCCGTCGAGCGTGTCGCCCTTCGCTCCATCGAGCGTAATCGGGATCGTCACCTTATCGTGATAGCCCTGCGTGGTCATGCCGGAGATATCGAAGCGCGACGGCACCGGCCAGGACCAGCTGTCCGTTACGCCTTCCGGCCAGCTGATTTTTGGCGCGACGCCGCCCTCGCCCGGCGATCGCCAGTAGGTTTTCCAGCCGGGCTTTAGCTCAACGGTGAGCAGGCCTTTAACGTGCGTTTGTTCCCTCTCCGCCTGAAAGCGGATGCGGGCGTGATCGTTTTGTGGGGAAACCAGCCAGCCGGTGTCTGCCGCATGGACAATGCCGATGCAGGACAGCCACAGGAAGACGAATCCCCTGAAGAGGTTAACCATGTTGTACTCCGTGAACAGTGAAAAATTATCGTGTGGTGACGATATTTTTCATTCACGGAAAACGCAGTTTTTAAGGTGTATTCGGGGAGGAGGTGCCTGAACGGGCTGTTCCACGGGAGCCAATGCCCGCCCTTGCGTCAACAGCTGCAGCAGCGCGAAGAAGATAATAATGGCCGGTAATGCACCGTCGAAGAACAGCGGCTGGGCGCAAAGCAGCGAGTGCGCGCCGAGCTGACACGGCGACGGGCCGGGTTGTTCAGTGCTGCTGGTTTGAGCCGGGGCATCTGCACTCAGTGAAATCTGCGGATCCAGTCCCTGTAAAAAATGGTTGAGCATCACCGCACGCTGCACGAGGCAAAGCGCCATCGCGAGACAGGTGATAATCAAAAGCCATTTTCCGAGGAGCTGACGGTTGCGCATAACATTCCAGAGTGACAAGACGCCCCGATCATAAACGATAGTGATGAATCTACAAGTGCCGGAAGTGTAAGGTTTTGTCTGTCGCCGCTATTCGCCCGTCAGCGCGTCATAGACGTCCCGCAGCCGCGTGCGCAGAAAAAGCACCGCCTTGTGCTTGCGGGATAACAGCGCCTGTTCGCTGGCGCCGGTCTCCTCTGCCAGCACCTTAATGCTGTAGCCGTGGAGCTCGGTCTTTTCAAACGCCTCCCGCTGCGGCGGAGGAAGTTCAGACAGCGCCTGCCCCAGCTCTTCCCACAGCAGCGTTTTGAGGTACTCCTCCTCCGGCGTGTGCGGTACGCCAAACAGGGTTTCGGCCAGCTCGTCTTCCGGAAAACCCTCGTCGTCTTCGCCCGTAAAATAGCCGGAGAGTGAGACCTCGCGCTTTTTACGCGCCCGGTCGGTCATCTCGTTACGCGCCGCGCGGAACAGCCAGGCGGCGACGTTTTCGACCGGCTGCTCCACTTTCATCAGCTGATACGTCACTTCCTGCAAAATGTCGTCGGCATCATCGCGAACGGACGTCCGTCCGCGAATGAAGGCTTTCAGCCGGGCGCGGCAGGCATTGAGCGCCGACATCAGCATGGATCCGCCCGCCTCCCCGGCTTTCATCTCGCTCACTCTGCTTCCGGCGCTTTTGGCGTGGCGTCATCGCGCTTATCGTCACGATGCCCGCGCCAGCCGCAGTGCCCGCGGCCGTGACGACCAAACCCTTCGCGGCGCTGCTGAATAAACGCCTCACGCTGTTCTGGCGTCATGTTCATCCAGCGCTCGTGCATCCGGCGGTGCGCGCCGAACATCCCCGGGCGGAAACCTAACCCGCCAAACAGAATGCGGCTCAGCACCAGAATGCCCAGCGCCTGCCAGAATCCGATGGCCTTAACGCCGAGGATGGCCGGGAGCAAGGCGTTCCACAGGGTCATCACCAGCAGGCCGAGCACGATGAAAATCACCGCGCCGATGACTAAGCCCTTGCCCATACGGTGGCGACCAAATCCGCGCCCGTGACCTCTGCCGTGCATATCAAAATCTCTCATGGTGTTTACCTCATTTACAGTAACTGATTATGGCTTGTGATGAGGTAGACGGATGAGGAAGGGAAATATTGCTGGGATGAATATAAATTTTTAGTGCTGCCGAATTTGGTCTCATAGCGGTAACGGCTGGCGGATGCTATGAGTCGCTTGCAGGCAAATCACTGCGTATGAAGAATTCGCTTAACCAATGCGATAGCAATGACGGCCAGTATGATTGAAAACAATGCCAGGAAGATGAGCAAGGATAATAGTGGATTTAACAAGCCACCTAAACTAGTGAAGTCGCTGATACGGCCGAGTTGCTCGGACGTGCATACACGCAGAATGATCTCAGGGATAATAAGCAAAAATATAATTACGGTCAGGACATAAATCAGAGCACTCTTGCGCTTTCCCATTTTCGATGTTGCCCCTAAGTTCATGTTGTGAATTAATTCTTCCAATGCGCGGTTCCGATTTCTGATTGCGCTGCGGTTTACGTTGCCGGTAAAAAACGAAGCTTTTTATTTCCTGAAGCCAATTATGCTGAATTCAGGCGAATCCTCAAAGTAGTTAAGCCATTGCAGGCGCTTGTCCATCGTTTAAGACCAGTTAAGCGCAATCTTATGCCTTATTTCCAGGATTTTATCTGCACACTCTGCCGCTGATAAAACGGCGGTGTCCAATATGAGATGTTCTCTCCCCCAGGGTTCGTACTCACGGTTTTTTACCTGTCCCCAGTCAGGAGGCGTGAGTCCTGGGATATCAGAGACTCTGTTCTCTACGCGATAACGATGTTCTTTTTCGTCTGAGCAGACAATTTCAACTTCCAGGAAAGGGACATTCAACGACAGAGCAATATTGCGGAAAGCATCTCGCACAAGGTTAATATCATTAACGGAATCGGTCACAACGGTGGAGCCCAGCTTAAGGTTCTCACTCGCTAAACCATAGAGGGCAAAATATCCCTCCGGTCCAATTTTTTGACCAGGTTCAGAGACCGACCGAATGGCCTGCTCAACGGTATCAACCCGCAGATAAACAGCCCCCAGCCTTTGAGTAACGATTTTTGCAACAGTGCTTTTACCACTGCCGGGTAGCCCACTAAAAATAATTAACATAATTTTCCCTGGCGATAATTACTAGTAGATTCGTGCTGCCTGTAGAGACGTCCTGAATTATACAGAAAGGGTTACACCAGATACAGAAAAGGCTCCCCCAGGAGCCTCCTTCATACCATCAAGCCTGCACCGGCAAACTAAAACTCGAAATACTCCGCGATAGCTGCTGCGCCTGCTCTTCCAGCGAGGCCGCTGCCGCGGCGGACTGCTGCACCAGCGCGGCATTCTGCTGCGTCACGCCGTCCATCTCGGTCACCGCCTGCCCAACCTGGCTGATCCCGCGGCTTTGCTCTTCGGAGGCGACGGAGATCTGCTCCATCAGCGTATTCACTTTATTCACCGATGAAATGATCGAGTCAATCACCTCGCCCGAGCGGCTCACCAGCTCCGCACCGTTTTTCACGCTGGAGACCGACTGGGCAATCAGGCTTTCGATGTCCTTGGCCGCCACCGCGCTTTTCTGCGCCAGGGTGCGGACTTCACTGGCCACGACCGCAAAGCCGCGGCCCTGCGTACCGGCGCGCGCCGCTTCAACCGCCGCGTTCAGCGCCAGGATGTTGGTCTGGAAGGCGATGCTGTTAATCACGCTGGTAATGTCTTCAATGCGCTTCGAGTTCGCCGCGATGGTATTCATTGTGTCGATCACTTCACGGGTCACCGCTTCACCGGTGTGGGCATTTTTCACAGCGTCCTGCACCAGCTTACCGGCCTGATACACGTTATCGGTATTGTTCGCCACCGTCGCGCTCAGCTCTTCCATGCTGGCCGCCGTCTGGGTTAACGCCGAAGCCTGCTGCTCGGTGCGTGACGCCAGGTCGATATTACCGGAGGCAATCTCCTGGGCTGCGTGCGTTACGGTATGGCTCGCATCGCGCACCTGGGCGATGGTCGCCAGCAGCGCCTGACGCATCTGCTCCATCGAGCCCATCAGGTGGTCGATTTCGTTGCCTGTACTCCCCTTCACCGGCACCGGAATGTCCAGCTTGCCTGCCGCAATCTGGCTGCAGTGCTCGCGCGCCAGGTTGACCGGCGCAAAGACAAAGCGCTTCATCAGCAGGCTGACGGCGACAATCACCACCACAAACAGGCTGGCGATAGCGGCAATGATCGCCAGGCCAGAGACGAAGTTACTGCTCGCATCTTCGTTCAGGCTTTTGGCGTATTTCTGGTGGACGGAAAGGACCTGGTCGAGAACGATCTCGTACTGGCGGTCGAGGCGGGAGACTTCCGGGATCAGCGCGTTAAATTTGGCGACATCGTGCGCCTCGGCGGCATCGATCAGCGGCGCCAGCCCCTGGTTGCGGTAGTTTTGCCAGGCGTCCTGATAGGCAGTGACCAGCGGCGCTTCATCGCTCAGGCGCGGCGACGCCATAAAGGCCGCAAAGGCGTGGTCCGCTTTGGTCAGCGCCTCTTTCACGGCGGTAAGCTTTGCAGCGCCGTCCGCCGCGTTGCCCGCTTCCACCATCTTCACATACTCCATCACCCGCACGCGCAGCGTACGGCTATGGTTGATCGGGTCAATAATGGACAGCACAACCTGGATCTCTTTGTTGACGTTATCCAGCGAATTATTACTTTTAATGATGAGGCCAACGCTGGTGACGGTGCTGACAACAAAGAAGAAAAGCAGCGAGAACAGGACAATCAGGGACGACTTTTTCAACGACATAAACCAATACCTCAAGGAGAATTATTCCTTATGGTTATCGGCGCTTCCAAAACTTAAATTAATTAAAGTTATTGATGTATCGGTCCGGGCTATATTGCTCACTTATAGCGCCGCTGCAGGGTGGCAGACAGCTTGCGTTGCAACGGTTCCGGGGTCTCCCCCTCGATCAATTTGCTAATCAAATCAAAGCAGTGCCACGCCAGCTGGCGATTATCCTGGCGGATGGTATCCACCGGGATCGTCAGCGAATCGTAGAGATAGTGATCGTCAAAACTGGCTAACCTGATATCGCTCTGCAGCAGGTTATGCTGGCCCATATAGCGCAGCACCCCTTCCAGCAGCCCGCAGGCGGCGGCGAAGAGCGCTTTCGGCGGACGCCCCAGGCGTGCGCAGAGTTCAGCAAACATCTCGTACCCGGAGCTCGGGTGATAGTTGCCGTGAATGATCCACTCGGGGCGCAGCGCCACACCGGCATCACGCAGCCCTTGCTTAAACCCTTCCAGACGGTCGCGTGTGGGCGACAGGCGGGGCTGGCCGCCGAGAAAGTAGAACTCATCAGGATGCTGGCGCGCAATGTCGGCCACCAGTTCGGTCGTCGGGGTAATGGAATCGGTGATCACCAGCGGCAGCGCGCTGTCGTTGATGTGGCGGTCAAACAGAACCACCGGCAGCTGCTCGCTCAGCTTATGGTAGTCCGCGTCGTTGAGCATGCTGGAGGCCACAATCAGCCCGTCCACCTGGCGCGCCACCATGTTGTTCACCACCACCGTCTCCTGCCCCGGGTTTTCATCGCTGCAGGAGATCAGCAGCTGAACGCCCGCCTCGCGGCACAGCGTTTCCAGCTCATGAGAAAAAACGGCAAAACCGTAGTTGGTGATCTCCGGGACCACCAGACCAATGGTGTGGCTGCGGTTATCCCGCAGCGACCGGGCGTGAATGCTGGGCTGATAGTGGTGCTCTTTTGCAATCGCCAGCACGCGCTCGCGCGTCTCTTCCGCCACGCGTAGCTCTTTGCTGCGCCCGTTCAGGACCAGGCTGGCGGTGGCTTTTGACACACCCGCCAGCTCCGCGATGTCTTTAATGGTGACGCGTTTTGTTTTTCTCACAACGACTTAGATCCGGCTGCCAAAACCCTCATTCTATCATGCAGGCGCGCAGCGACCAGTAGCGTAATGTGATATCGGACGCACCTTCGAATCGCATCCGGGCCGGATGGTCAGGAAAATAGCGGCTGCTCATCACCCCTTCACCGTGATTGATGAAAATTTCAACGCTGGAACGGTCGCACAGAACGCGCAAATGACGGACGTCGCCCTGCCAGTAGCGGGTCAGCGTTTCACCGGTTTTCAGGCTCGCGCGTTCCAGGCGTATACCCTGCTCATCGAGCGTGAGACGCAGCGCACCGCCAAAATCGACATTCACATGCGATGCGCCCAGCTCAAACTCCAGGCGCGTCGCGTCCAGGTCCGGCGCGTCGCTGGCGTGCCCCTGCCAGCGCTGCTCATCTTCACGCAGCGCCGTCAGCTCGCGCGCCGGGGTCTGCCAGAGCCTGCCGTCGCGATAGCGTAATTCGCGCGGGCAGGTCATCTGGTGCATCCAGCCGTGCGCCCGGGTTGGCTGAAGCATCTCTTCCCCGTCCGGTACGCCCATCCAGCCGATCAGAATGCGGCGTCCATCTTCCGCCAGCGCAGTTTGCGGCGCGTAAAACTCAAACCCCGCGTCCAGCTCGTGCAGCTCGCCGTGATCGAATGCGGCGCTGGCGTAATCAAACTCCCCGCTCATCCAGGTGGCCGGATAGGTATTGAGGTAGCGATGCGGCTCGCGCGCCAGCCCTTGCGGGCAGCAGATCAGGACGTGCGTCCCGTCGAGAGCGAACAGGTCCGGACACTCCCACATATAACCCGCGTCCGTCAGGCCGTTAACCCCGTGACCAGCGATCTCCCCGCAGGACGTCCAGGCGTGCAGATCGGCAGATTTAAACAGCAGCACCTTGCCGCGCTTCTGCACATCCTGCGCGCCGAGCACCATGTACCACTCCCCGTCGTGCTGCCACACCTTCGGGTCGCGCACGTGGCCGGTGTAGCCTTCCGACAGCGCCAGCACCGGCCCCAGCTTCGTAAAGGTTCCGTCCGGCTGTTCCACTGCCAGGCACTGCCAGGCCGTGCGGCTGCCGTCATCGAACTTAACGTTTCCGGTGTAGCACAGGGTCAGAACACCCTGGTTATCCACGGCGCTACCGGAGTAGCAGCCGTTGCGGTCATACGCTTCGTCAGGCATCAGCGCCAGCGGCTCATGCCGCCAGTGCACCAGGTCCGCAGAGCTCCAGTGCCCCCAGCACTTAAAGCGATGCTCGCAGTCCAGCGGGTTCCACTGATAGAACAGATGGTAGCGGCCGGCAAACCAGATAAACCCGTTCGGGTCGTTCATCAGCCCCGTCACCGGCGCGGGGTGCCACTGCGGATAGTGGCTATCCGCCAGCGCCCGTGGCTGACCTTTCATAACGGCCTGCAGGATCGCAGGCCAGCGGGAAGGCAACGTCATTATTCAGAGTCCGTTTTATATTTCAGCAGCAGTGAGACGGTAAACGCCACGCCGAAGGCAATCACCATGCCGATAATATAGTTGAGCAGCGAGCTGGCCTGCACGATGGCCATGCCCGGAATGGCGGTCAACCCAACGGCGGTCATGTAGACATGAACCGAGACCACCCAGGCCCCGCCCACCGCGCCGCCAATCAATGCGGCGATAAACGGCTTAACGAAGCGCAGGTTGATACCAAAAATGGCCGCTTCGGTGATGCCCAGCATCGCAGAAAACGCCGACGGTAAGGTAATGGCTTTGATTTTGGCATCTTTGGTTTTGAACCACACAGCCAGACAGGCGCCACCCTGCGCCACGTTCGCCATGGCCCAGATAGGCAGCAGGAAGTTAACGCCAATCGACGGGTTACCCAGCAGCCCGGCTTCAATCGCGTGGAAGCTGTGGTGAATACCGGTGATCACAATCACCGAGTAAAGTCCGCCGAACAGCAGCCCGGCCAGCCAGCCAGCGTGGGCGATCAGCGTGCTCAGAACGAAGGAGATACCATCCCCTAAGGCGCGCCCCGCCGGACCGATAATCAGCAAGGCGATAAATCCGGAGATAACGACGGTGAGGAACGGCGTCAGGATCAGGTCTAACGCATCCGGGATCGCGCGGCGCAGGTTTTTCTCCACGATGCTCATAAACCAGACGGCCAGCAGCACCGGGAATACCGTACCCTGATAGCCAATCATCGCGATCTCAAGGCCGAAGAAGTTCATGGTGTGGAAGCCGGAGGCCACGCCCCAGGCGTTGGTCAGCGCCGGGTGGGTCAGAATCCCGCCCAGCGTCGCGCCGAGGTACGGGTTACCCCCAAATTCGCGCGCGGCGGTAAAGCCAATCAGAATAGGCAGAATGATAAACGCCGCCGAGCTGCACATGTCCAGCATGATGTAGATGGCGTTATCCGCATTGACCCAGCCGTAGGTTTTCACCATGCCGAGCAGGCCCATCAGCAGACCGGACGCCACAATGGCGGGGATAATCGGCACAAAGATGTTGGAGAGCAGACGGGCAATGCGCTGGAACGGGTTGAGCTTGCGCGCCGCCAGGTCCGCGGCTTCCGATTTGCTGGATTCGCTGATCCCCGCCGCCTGAATAAACGCGGCGTACACCTTGTTAACCACGCCCGTGCCAAAAATCACCTGCATCTGCCCGGCGTTACGGAAGCAGCCTTTCACGCCGTCGACCTTGCCGATAGCCTGCTGATCCGCCAGCGCGTCATCAACCAGCACCAGACGAAGACGCGTTGCGCAGTGCGCCGCGCTGGCGATATTTTCCTTGCCACCGAGCAGTGGAATAAGCTCGCGGGCGATTTGATTAAAATCCATAGATACCTCTGCCTGACTTCTTTTTATGATGTGCGAAACGCTCCCGCCAGGCGGGAGCGTGATGGGTTAAAACCAGGTTTCCATCTGGACCCCAAAGTTCCATTCCCCGCCGGCGTTGAAGCCGCTGCTGCCAAAGGCATCATCGCTGGCGTAATGATCCAGTTTGCTGCTCCAGTCCATCCAGGTGGCAAACAGGCGCAGCTCCGGACGGCTGAAGAAATCGCCGATTTTGCTCGCTTTTAACGTTGGCGCAAAGGTCAGCTTGTAGAAACTGCCGTTCACGGCGTTGCGGTCCTTATAACCTTCCGGATTTAAATCCATGTACTGATAGCTTCCCTCAAACGCCAGCGCGAAGTTCTGCGTCACCTCTTTAATCAGGCGAGTGTTGAGCGTTACCCACTCATAGCTATCGCCCTTGACGTAGCGATCTTTACTGCTCTGTGCCAGTACGGCTGGCGCAACGCTCCAGCCACCGCCGATCGGCGTGACACCGTAACTTGCGAAGCGCCAGGTATCCGCCTCAGACAGCAGCGCGCCGTCGGAGCCGATGCTTTTCACCTCCGCACCCAGCCCGTGACCATAAAGCAGCGCCGTTTTGGCGGTCCCTTCGCGCAGGCCGTAGAAGCTATCATTATGCAAACCCACCAGGGCATGAACGCCGGTATTGGCGGCATCCGTTTTGATGAGATCGCCATTGGTATCTTTACGGTCGTCATTATCTTTCGCCCGCAGGCCGCTCACCATCAGCTGGAACGGGCCGGCGAAGTGGTTCATGCTGAGGATATAGTTCTGAACGTTGTTGTCGGTCTGCTCCACGCTGCCGAAGTTGCGGCCATAAATCGAGAAGTTGCTGCGCAGCGAATCGTTCCACTTCACGTCATAGACGCCGCCGCCGGTACCGGCGAGGAACACCACGTCGGAATCCAGCCAGTGAATGTCAAAGTTGTCGCGGTCAAAGCGTTTACCCGCCCAGAAGGTGCTGCCCTTCAGCGCGCCGGTAAAATCAGGCAGGTTGCCCAGCTCCGCGAAAGCCTGGCGAATATTGAGATCGCTGGTATCAGCTGACCAGTCGTTATAGGTTCTCTGACCGTCGGCCAGCATCGCTTTAAAGCGTGTGGTCGCCCCGTTGTCCAGGGTTTGCTTGTGCTCCAGATTTAGCTCCACGTAGGTATCGGCTTCGTTACCCAGACGCCCTACCGCACCGCCGGTTTCACCGGCCGGGGTCAGATAAGGACCGCTTTTGCTGCTGGAAGCCGCATCGTTCATCAGCAGGCCAGAACGAGCATAGCCGTGGAACTCAAACCCGCCGGTCTGATCCGCCTTCTTCTCCAGCGCGGTGGTGCGCTGCGCCACCTCCTGGGTCGTCGTTTGCGCCTGCTGCTGGGCGGCAACCAGCTGCTGCGTTTTTTGTTCTGCATCGGTGGCGCGCTTCTCAGCCACCTGCGCACGCGTTTCCGCCGCCTGGAGGCGTTGCTCCATTGCGGCAAGACGCGCTTCGATACTTGTCATATCCGTTTGGGCAAAAACAGAGGTACTTCCGGCCAGCATGCCTATCATCACGGCAAGTCTGCGTTTTTTATACATTTTGTCGCATCCCTAAAAGAAGTCATTAAACGTGCTAAATTGCTAAACCGGTTTAGGTTGCTGATACTAAACCTCTGGATTTTGGATCGGCAATCTTTTTTGCTAAACCGATTTAGTAAGTGTGATCGAGGCGACAATTCAGGCCGCCGGATGGCGGCCAGGAGAGGAGAAATTACAGGTCGTGCTGCCAGGGCAACGCGGTCATCGCCCCTTTGGCCGTGGTGGCCAGCGCGCCGCAGCGCTGGGCGAGCGCGATAACCGGAGGCAGTGCCTGACCGTCGGCCAGGCCGTAGAGCAGCCCCGCGACGAAGGCGTCGCCCGCGCCGGTTGTATCGACACACTGAACGGGGGTGGCCGGATAATGTTTCACAGTGCCCTCATGCCAGGCGATCACCCCCTCTTTACCCTGGGTGACCAGCACCAGACGCGCCGGGCAGCGCGCCATCAGCGTGTCCAGACCGACGTTTACCTGCACATCTCCGGTTAAAAACGCCAGCTCTTCGACAGAGAGTTTCACCACGTCTGCACTCTGCAGGGCCTGATCCAGGCAGCGACGCAGTTCGTTCTCATCCTGCCAGAGGTCCGGGCGAATATTGGGGTCGAAACTGACGTAACCGCCCGCCTCCCGGATGGCGGCCATCGCCTGAAAGGTCGCAGAACGGCTCGGCTCGGCGCTTAAGGCGATGGAGCAGACGTGCAGCCACTCCCCGGCGCTGAACGTCGGCAGATCGGCAGATTCCAGAAACAGATCGGCGCTCGGGCGCACCATAAAGGTAAACGAGCGTTCGCCGTGGTCATCCAGATCGACCACCACCGTTGAGGTGCGGTGCACCGGGTCAAGGCGCATAAACTTCACGTCGACCCGCTCGTCGGCTAATGTCTTAGACATAAAACGCCCAAAAGGATCGTCGCCAACCCTGCCGATAAAGGCGCTCTGGCCGCCCAGCCGGGCAACGCCGACCGCGACGTTTGCCGGTGCGCCGCCGGGACACTGCAGTAATCTGCCTTCTCCATCGGGCAGCAAATCCACTACCGCATCGCCAAGTACCCAGATTTTTTTCATGTAACCCTCTCAGCTAAACCATGTTAAACCGTTTTAGCTATTTAAGCACAGGCTGGACAAAGGGGAAATAACGGGAGGGAAAATTGACTTAACGCACCAGATGCGGCCAGTGGATATCGCCGACGCCATTAATCTGCGGACGGGCAAACAGAAAGCCCTGGAAACGGCGGATCCCGGCAGATTCGAGCCAGCACCACTCCTCTATTTTCTCGATGCCTTCGGCTACCAGGGTAATTTCAAGATCGGAGCAACAGCTGACGATGGAGCGCACGATCGCCTGCTTCGGGCCGCTGAGGTGAATGTTGCTGACAATTTCCCGGTCGATTTTAATTTTATCAGGCTGGAACCGGGTCAGAAGCGAAAGTCCGGCATAGCCCGAGCCAAAATCATCGATCGCCAGGCCAATCCCCTCACCGCGAAGCTGCTTGATGGCACTATTAAACTGGTTGAACCCGGAGATCATCTCGTTTTCCGTGACTTCAATGACCACCTGCTCCGGCTGAAGCCCATGTTGTTTAATCTGATCGACCAGAAATTCCACTGCGCCGGGGACATTCACCAGCGACATGGGCAGCAGGTTTACCGCTATTTTATGGCTGCCAATGCCCAGCTTTTCCGCCAGCGCAAAGGCATACGCTTTCGTCTGGAGATCAACTTCGTAGACGTTGTCCGGGTCGACAGTGCTGAAGAAATGCTCCGGACTGCCGCCGTCGTTGCCGCGGATAAGGGCCTCAAGGGAGCTGATCTTCCCTTCCGAGGGCTCGACAATAGGCTGCAGCGCAAACTGGCAGGTTTGTCCGGTAAACAGGCCCAGATGTTCGCCAAAGGGTAACGCCTCGGGTGAAAGCGTCCATTTTTCAGGGGTGTAGCGCGCGCCCGATGGGGCCGGACGTTTGCCCATGATAAACGTCTGAATAAATTTGAACACCCGATCGTCAGAGGTGAGATAGCTGTCCAGCTTGCTGTAATGCAGGACCGACTGCAGCACCTCTTTCGGTGACTGCGTCTGCAGATCGAACAGCAGCATCCCGACGTTTTCGAAGCGTCTGCGCGGACCATAGTCCCGCAGCAGTTCTACCACCCCACTGTGCCGCTTGTCCTCACGGATGGTATGGAAAAGTTTGACCACACTCTCTTCCGACCCTTCGAGGACCTGCAGAACCTCATTCCCATTAGCCAGGAGGACGCCGGTAATAGACAGTTTTGTGTTGCGGCCCCTGGCGCGCGCCACCAGCTCCCGCAGTTCAGTGGACGGGCGGGATAAATTCAACTGGCTTCGGTAGATCAGAGTCGTCAGCACAAAAAGGGGTTCCAATGAGAAAGAGAGGTGCCTTGAAGCTACTATGTAACATACTTAATCAATGCGACCTAACATATTCACGCTACAGGGGAACGTTACTTTTTCGCGTCCCCGATCCGGCTGTTAATCCTCTCCTGCATGTAGTCGTAAAACGGGTTCGAGGTGACCCGCATCAGCGCCTCTTTTCCGACGCTTAATACGGACGTTTCTCCCCAGAGCGCAATCGTCCCCAGGCTGATACCGTAGCGATTTTTCACCCCAGGTTCGCGACCATAGAGATCGTCATCCGGCGGGAACGGCACCGCAACGTGCGACAGGGAATAGACATCCTGCGGCCAGGACTGGGCAAGCGGCACCACCGTCTCCTGCGTTCTGCCTGCCGGGATTATTTTCGCCACCGTCGAGAAAGTGTGCTCGCTGGCATTGGTGATAATCGTGACACCGTAACGTCTCTGCGCGACCGGCAGCAGCGCCGTGGTGGCCGTCCAGGACGACGGTTTGAAGAGCGGACGGAAGCTCGCCGCCTGGTTGATATCGAACATCACCAGCTCGCTGCCGTTTGCCGGAAGCTGGTCAAACAGGCCACTGACCACCGCGCGGGTACTGACCGTGGAGTCCATCACCGACTGGAACGCCAGCACCGGCGGCAAATTCGCCAGCCTGTTTTCCCGCGCCGCGCGGCCAATCTGCTCCTGCAGGGCCTTTGTCAATAACCACGACTGGCGGGCGGCGTTCACCGGGAACGAATTGTATTTATACGGATTATATTCCGGGGAGATATTCAGCCAGGCCGCTTTGGCAAACGGCGGCAGCAGCGCCGGTAGCCCGGCGAAACCGGCGAACCGCGCAAAGGCCGTCACGCCGATCATCGGTGAGAGCAGTATCACCTGCTGCGGTTTACGCAGCGCAGGCGCGTCCAGCGCATCGAGGGCATATTTCATCGCCAGCGCCCCGCCGTTGGAGTAGCCCACCAGATGCAGAGGTACAGCCTCACCCGCGAGACGCGTAGCTTCCCGTACGGCAAGGCGCGTGGCCGCCAGCCACATTTCCCAGTCAACGTCCGTCAGCGCGCCGGGCGCGGTGCCGTGTCCGGGAAGACGCGGGACTACGGCCACAAAGCCGTGCTGCTGATAGTTCACGGCAAGGCGCCTGACGCTGTATGGCGAATCCGTCAGCCCGTGCAGCAGCACCACCGCGCCGCGGGGCTTGCCGGCTGGCATCAGCACAAAGGAGCGGTTGGCATCGGGGGCAAACTGACCGGGCCACACCAGGCTATGACGGTAATAGCGGTTTAACGGGGTTTGTTCCTCGCCCGCTGTTTTCGCCGTCACCGCGTTATCCAGATCGGTGAAAATCGCCTTTTCCCGCGCGAGGTACCCGGCAAAGTCGGCGTTATCCAGCTCGCGCACGGACATCTCATCGGCCCGCCAGGTGTGCCAGAGGTGCAGTTCCGGCCCCTGCTGCGAGAGATACACCCGCACCGCCAGCAGAACGACCAGAACGATCCCCACGACCATTCCTGTTTTCTTTGCAAGCGCGATCAGGCGCACGCTGACTCGCCAGGGCAAATTCGCCATGAGGGATCCTTTTATGTTCTCAGTGCTTCTATCTTATCAAAAATGTGAACAGGCTGACGTATTCACCAAATTCATACCTGCACGGTCAGACAGTGCACCAAAAGTGAACTACGCTGCACAAATGTTGATCATTGGTTAACCAAATATTGCATGAAGTTTACTGCGCAGCGGGGTTTCACCCGCCTGTGAACATGGCACGCGTCATGCATTGTTAACCAGGTAACACATTTTCGGCCATTGACAGCCAGTTAACAGCGAGGCGGTATGACGACGAAACCTGAGATGTTGAGCCGTATCGAAGCGACCTTCAGCCAGCTGACACCCAGCGAAAAGCGGGTCGGGAGCTGGCTGCTGGCGCACGCCGCGCAAATCCCGTTTGAAACGGCGGAGAGCGTCGGGCTGGCAAGCGGGACCAGCGGAATTACCGTCGGTCGCTTCCTGCGCAAGCTGGGGTATCGCAACCTGGAGGATGCCAAAAAGAGCCTGCGCGATCCGTACCAGCCCTGGGGCATGAACGAGCGCCTCGACTCCTGGCAGCAGCAGCGCCCCCTGCCCAACCGCCTTCAGCATGCCCTGTCGCTGGAGGTGGATGCCATCACACAGGTGTACCAGCTGGCACAAACGGATGCCTTTCGTCAGGTGGTGCACAACCTCGCCCACGCGGACGCGGTTTTTGTGCTGGGGATCCAGTCCACGCGCGGGATTGCCAATGCCTTCTTCAGCCACCTTGAATACCTCCGCCCGCGCGTGAGCTATTCGGAGGGCGCTTCCGGCAGTTGGGTGGAATCCCTGAACTCCGGGTTTGCGCACCCTTATGTCGTGCTGACCGACACGCGCACCTACTCCACGATGGCCCGCCAGTACTGCCGCGTCGCGAGCGAGAAAGGCATTCCGCTGGCCTTAATCACCGACATCTGGTGCCCGTGGGCGCGGGATTACCCGATTGATTTACTGCAGGTGAAAACCGATACCGGTCATTTCTGGGATTCACTTGCCCCCGTGAGCTGTCTGTTCAACCTGCTGCTGTCGGGCGTGGTGGAAGCGCTGGGTGAGGCGCTCCCGGCGCGTCTGGCGGTAAACCGACAATTACAACAAGAGTTTGGTCAATTCGAACGCTAAAGGAGCGGAGCTATGCCCGAAGAGAGTGAACTGATTGATGTGGTGAAGACGTTTCCCACGCTGCATATCGATCTGAAGTACGCCACCGCCGACAACATCACCGGCCGCCCGATCTATCAGGAGGCGCTGTGCCTGCTGCATACCGACGCGGCCACCGCCCTGGCAAAAGCCATCAGCATTGCCTCTCTGGCCGGTCTGAAGCTGGTGGTCTACGACGCCTATCGGCCGCAGCAGGCGCAGGCTCAGCTGTGGGATGCCTGTCCGAACCCGGAATACGTGGTCGACGTGGCGATTGGCTCCAATCACAGCCGCGGCACGGCCATCGACGTGACCCTGATGGATGAACATAACGCCGTGCTGGATATGGGGGCCGGTTTTGATGAAATGCATGACCGATCGCATCCGTATCACCCCTCCGTGCCGCCGCACGCCCAGCGCAACCGTCTGCTGTTGAACGCCATCATGTTTGGCGGCGGTTTTGTGGGTATCAGCAGCGAATGGTGGCACTTTGAACTGCCGAATGCAGCCAGCTACCCGCTGCTTGACGACCGTTTTGCCTGTTTTCCACTGACGCACACCCCTCTTTAAACCTGGAGCACTGCCATGAAAACATCGCTTATCTCGACTCTGATCGCCGCCACGCTGGCCCTGAGTGCCCCGCTGGCGCTGGCTGCCGTCCCGAAAGACATGCTGGCGATCGGCAAAGCCGCTGACCCACAAACGCTCGATCCGGCCATCACCATTGATAACAACGACTGGACCGTCACCTATCCGTCCTACCAGCGTCTGGTCAAGTACAAGCCAGGCTCTACCGAGGTGGAAGGCGATCTGTCGACGGGCTGGAAAGCGTCCGACGACCAGAAAGAGTGGACCTTCACCCTGGCGGATAACGCCAAATTCTCCGACGGCACGCCGGTCACCGCCGAGGCGGTCAAACTCTCCTTTGAGCGCCTGCTGAAGCTCGGCCAGGGGCCGTCTGAGGCCTTCCCGAAAGATCTGAAAGTGGAGGCCGTTGATGAGCACACGGTGAAATTCACCCTCAGCCAGCCGTTCGCGCCTTTCCTCTACACCCTGGCGAACGACGGCGCCTCCATCATTAACCCTGCGGTGCTGAAGGCCAATGCCGCGGACGACGCGCGCGGCTATCTGGCGCAAAACACCGCCGGGTCCGGGCCGTTTATGCTGAAGAGCTGGCAGAAAGGCCAGCAGCTGGTGCTGGTGCCAAACCCGCACTGGTCGGGCGACAAGCCGCACTTCAAGCGCGTCTCGGTGAAAATTATCGGTGAGAGCGCATCGCGTCGTCTGCAGCTTTCCCGCGGTGACCTGGACATTGCCGACTCACTTCCGGTCGATCAGCTTGCGGCCCTGAAGCAGGAAGGGAAAGTGGCCGTCGCCGAATACCCGTCCCTGCGCGTGACTTACCTCTATCTCAACAACAGCAAAGCGCCGCTCAATCAGGTCGATTTACGCCGCGCGGTCTCCTGGGCGACGGACTATCAGGGGATGGTGAAAGGCATTCTGAGCGGCAACGGCAAGCAGATGCGCGGCCCGATCCCGGAAGGCATGTGGGGCTTTGACGCCACGGCAATGCAGTACAGCTTCGATGAGGCCAAAGCTAAATCGGCGCTGGAGAAGGTCAAAGATAAGCCCGCCAGCCTGACCTTCCTCTACTCGGACAACGATCCGAACTGGGAGCCTATCGCCCTCTCGACGCAGGCCAGCCTTGGCAAGATCGGCATTAACGTCAAGCTGGAAAAACTGGCCAACGCCACCATGCGCGACCGCGTCGGCAAAGGCGATTACGACATTGCCATCGGCAACTGGAGCCCGGACTTTGCCGACCCGTACATGTTCATGAACTACTGGTTCGAATCGGACAAAAAAGGGCTGCCGGGCAACCGGTCGTTCTATGAGAACAAAGAGGTCGATTCCCTGCTGCAGGCGGCGCTGAAAACCACCGACCAGGCGGAACGCACCAAAGATTACCAGCAGGCGCAAAAGGTGGTCATCGACGAGGCGGCCTACGTTTATCTGTTCCAGAAGAACTACCAGCTGGCGATGAACAAAGAGGTCAAAGGCTTCACCTTTAATCCGATGCTCGAGCAGGTGTTCAACATCGCCACCATGAGTAAATAACGGTTCTCGCCGGGGGAAAGTGTATGACGTTCTGGAGCATAGTGCGCCAGCGCTGTTGGGGGTTACTCCTGGTGGTGGCCGGTGTCTGTATTATCACTTTTATTATTTCACACCTGATCCCCGGCGATCCGGCCCGTCTGCTGGCCGGCGATCGCGCCAGCGACGAAATCGTGCAGAACATCCGCCAGCAGTTAGGGCTGGATCGGCCGCTGTATATACAGTTTGGCCGCTACGTGGACGCTCTGGCCCACGGTGATTTAGGCACCTCCATCCGTACCGGGCGTCCGGTCGCTGAAGACCTGAAGGCCTTTTTCCCCGCCACGCTGGAGCTGGCCTTTTGTTCTCTGATGCTGGCGCTGGTCATCGGCGTGCCGCTGGGGATTTTGTCGGCGGTTTACCGCAACCGCTGGCTGGATCACCTGGTGCGTTTAATGGCGATGACCGGGATCTCCACGCCGGCCTTCTGGCTCGGTCTGGGCGTCATTGTCCTGTTCTATGGGCACCTGCAGATCCTGCCGGGCGGCGGCAGGCTGGACGACTGGCTCGACCCGCCTGCCCACGTCACCGGCTTTTATCTGCTGGACGCGCTGCTGGAAGGTAACGGAGAGGTCTTTTTCAATGCGCTGCAGCACCTAATTTTGCCCTCGCTGACGCTGGCGTTTGTTCACCTGGGCATCGTGGCGCGTCAGGTCCGTTCCGCGATGCTGGAGCAGCTTAGCGAAGACTACATTCGCACGGCCCGCGCCAGCGGCCTGCCCGGCTGGTATATCGTCCTGCGCTATGCCCTGCCGAATGCGATGATCCCGTCCATTACCGTACTCGGGCTGGCGCTGGGCGATCTGCTGTACGGCGCCGTGCTGACCGAAACCGTCTTTGCCTGGCCGGGCATGGGCGCCTGGGTGGTGACCTCCATTCAGGCGCTCGATTTCCCTGCCGTGATGGGCTTTGCCGTCGTTGTTTCGCTGGCCTACGTGCTGGTTAATCTGGTGGTCGATCTGCTTTACCTGTGGATTGACCCGCGAATCGGGCGCGGAGGTGCCGAATGATGTTAACGCAGGAAACGCCCGTCCCGGTTAAAACCGCCAGACAACGCATCAACTGGGCAAAGCTGTTCTGGATGCTGCGTCAAAGCCCGCTCACGATCGTTGGCGGCGTCATTATGATTGCGATGCTCTTCCTGATGGTGGCCTCACCGTGGATTGTGCCGCATGACCCGAACGCGCTGGATCTGACCGCCCGCCTGCAGGCGCCTTCTGCGCAGCACTGGTTTGGTACCGACGAGGTGGGCCGCGACCTGTTCAGCCGCGTGCTGACGGGCAGCCAGCAGTCGATTACTGCCGGGCTGGCGGTGGTGGTGATTGCGGGCGGCATTGGCTCGCTGCTGGGCTGTCTGTCCGGCGTGCTCGGCGGGCGCGGCGACGCCATCATCATGCGGGTGATGGACATTATGCTCTCGATTCCCTCCCTGGTGCTGACCATGGCGCTGGCCGCCGCGCTCGGGCCGAGCCTGTTTAACGCCATGCTGGCGATTGCGATTGTCCGCATTCCGTTTTACGTCCGCCTGGCGCGCGGGCAAACTCTGGTGGTGCGCCAGTTTACCTACGTGCAGGCCGCCCGCACCTTTGGCGCGTCCCGCTGGCATTTGATCCGCTGGCATATCCTGCGCAACGCCCTGCCGCCGCTAATTGTGCAGGCGTCGCTGGACATCGGCAGCGCCATCCTGATGGCCGCCACGCTGGGGTTTATTGGCCTGGGGGCGCAGCAGCCCACCGCCGAATGGGGGGCGATGGTGGCCGTTGGCCGTAACTACGTCCTGGACCAGTGGTGGTACTGCGCGTTTCCCGGTGCGGCGATTTTGATTACCGCCGTGGGCTTTAACCTGTTTGGCGACGGTATCCGCGATCTGCTGGATCCGAAATCGGGAGGGAAACAGTGATGACCGACCCGGTACTCAAGATTGAAGACCTGCATCTGAGCTTCCCGATTTTTCGCGGCGAGGTCCACGCGCTGAACCACGTCTCGCTGGAGATCGGCAGGGGTGAAATTGTCGGCGTGGTGGGCGAATCCGGTTCGGGTAAGTCGGTGACCGCCATGCTCACCATGCGCCTGCTGCCGGAGGGCAGCTACCGCATTCATCACGGTCAGGTGAAGTTACTCGGCGAAAACGTCCTGACGGCGTCCGAGAAGCAGCTTCGCCAGTGGCGCGGCGCAAAGGTCGCGATGATTTTTCAGGAGCCGATGACTGCCCTCAACCCGACGCGGCGAATTGGCAAACAGATGGTGGAGGTGATCCGCCAGCATCAGCCGCTTTCCCGGCATGAGGCACAGCAGAAGGCGATTACCCTGCTGGAAGAGATGCAAATCCCGGACGCGAAACAGGTCATGGCGCGCTATCCGTTTGAGCTGTCCGGCGGGATGCGCCAGCGGGTGATGATCGCCCTTGCCTTCTCCTGCGAGCCGGAGCTGATTATCGCCGACGAACCGACCACCGCACTGGACGTCACCGTCCAGCTGCAGGTGTTGCGCCTGCTGAAGCACAAGGCGCGGGCCAGCGGCACCTCGGTGCTGTTTATCAGCCACGATATGGCCGTGGTGTCCCAGCTCTGCGACAGAATGTACGTGATGTATGCGGGCAGCGTGATCGAGAGCGGTGCCACGCAAACGCTGATCCATCAGCCTGTTCATCCCTATTCCATCGGCCTGCTGCAGTGCGCGCCGGAAAACGGCCAGCCGCGCGCCCCGCTTCCCGCCATCCCCGGCACGGTCCCCAACCTCAGCCAGCTTCCGCAGGGATGCGCGTTCCGCGAACGCTGCTTTGCCGCCGGGGCGAAATGCAGCGAAACGCCGCGCCTGCAGCCCCATGGCGCAGAAGGCCAACAGGCTGCCTGCTGGTATCCACAACGGGAGAAACACCATGTCTGATGTACTGCTGGAACTGGATAGCGTGCACGTGAATTTTGCGGCACGTAAAAACTGGCTGGGCCGCGTGACGGAACAGGTCCATGCGCTCAACGGGCTCGACCTTGAGATCCGTCGGGGAGAAACGCTTGGCATTGTCGGGGAATCCGGCTGCGGGAAAAGCACGCTGGCCCAGCTGCTGATGGGCATGCTTAAGCCCAGCACCGGCGCCTGCCAGCGGGCGCACCACGCGGGCGGCATGCAGATGGTGTTTCAGGATCCGCTCTCCTCGCTCGACCCGCGCCTGCCGGTCTGGCGCATCATCACCGAGCCGGTATGGGTGCAAAAGCGCAGCAGCGAGCGCGAGCGCCGTCAGCTGGCTGAAAACCTGGCGCTGCAGGTGGGCATTCGCCCGGAATATCTCGACCGGCACCCGCACGCCTTCTCCGGCGGGCAGCGCCAGCGCATTGCCATCGCCCGGGCGCTCTCGTCCGATCCGGATATTATCGTGCTCGATGAACCCACCAGCGCGCTGGATATCTCCGTGCAGGCGCAAATCCTCAACCTGCTGGTGACCCTGCAACAGCAGCGTAATCTGACCTACGTGTTGATCTCACATAACGTCTCGGTGGTCAGGCACATGAGCGACCGCGTGGCGGTGATGTACCTTGGGCAGATTGTGGAGCTGGGTAGCGCCGCGCAGGTGCTTGGCGAGCCGCGCCATCCTTACACCCGTCTGCTGCTCGACTCTGTTCCCCGCACCGGTGAACCGCTGGATGAGACGCTGACCTTACGCAAAACGGAGCTTCCCGGCAATCGCCGCCTGCCCGAAGGCTGTTTCTTCCGCGACCGTTGTCCAATGGCAACGCAGGGGTGTGAGCGTCCCCAGCCGTTACAGCCCTCTCACGAGGGCCGTGACGTCCGCTGCTGGCGCAGTGTGGGTTAAATTTGCGCCATCCCACCGTCCACGAACAGCTCGGTGGCGTTAATAAAGCTGGCCGCGTCGGAGGCCAGAAACGCCACCGCTTTACCCACCTCACCCGGCGCGCCTAAACGCCCCAGCGGCACCTGAGCGGCCAGCGCGTCGTACAGCCCCTGACGATGTTCTTCCGGCACCAGATCGCCGAGACCAGGGGTTTTGATCGGGCCCGGGCTTACCACGTTGACGCGGATCCCACGGCCCTGCAAATCCAGCGCCCAGGAGCGGGCAAAATTGCGCACGGCGGCTTTGCTGGCACTGTAGACGCTGAAGTTGGCCGTCCCCTTAATGGACACCGTCGAGCCGGTCAGAATAATCGAGGATCCGGCGGACAGCAGCGGCAGCGCCTTCTGTACCGTAAACAGCACCCCGCGGACGTTGGTGCCGAAAATCCGGTCAAACTGCTCTTCGGTTATCGCGCCCAGCGGCAGCATATCGCCGCCACCCGCATTGGCGAAAAGAATATCGAGGCGGCCTTCTTCTTTGGCTATCCGGGCATAGACCTCGTCCAGGTCCGCCAGTTTTGACACGTCAGCGCGAATGCCCACTGCTGTTGAAGCGATTTCAGCCACCGCCGCGTCCAGCTCGGCCTGACGTCGTCCGGTGATGTACACCTTCGCGCCCTGGGCCGCCAGCTCCTGCGCCGTGGCAAGACCTATGCCGGTGCTGCCGCCGGTGACCAGTGCGATTTTTCCTGAGAGAGTCGTGTTCATGTCATTTACCTTTTAGTGGGTTTGCGTTGGACAAACTTTAGCCCTTGCGGGATTAGTGAAAAACCGGAAAAAATGAAAATGACTATTCACACACAGAAATAATCAGGGGAGCCTAATGGACCAGCTCATGGCGATGCGCGCTTTTACCCGGGTGGTGGAAACCGGCAGCTTTACCCGCGCGGCGGACTCGCTGAACATGCCCATCGCCACCCTGAGCAAGCTGGTGAAATCGCTTGAGGCGCATCTGGAGATACGACTCCTGCACCGGACGACTCGTCGGGTGGTCGCGACGCCGGAAGGGATGGATTACTATGAAAAAGCGCTCAGGGTGCTGATCGATATCGAAGATATCGACACCGCGTTTCGCGTTTCACGCTCGACGCCCAAAGGGCATTTGCGGGTTGACGTGGGCGGCTCCACCGCCCGGGACGTTCTTATCCCTCGGCTTCCGGATTTTATGCAGCGTTATCCGGAAATCCGCATCGACCTTGGGGTAGCCGACCGGCCGGTGGATCTCATTAGCGGTAACGTAGACTGCGTCATCCGCGGCGGCCCGCTGAACGACTCGACCCTCATCGCGCGCCATATTGGCAACGCTGAGATGGTCACCTGCGCGACGCAGGGCTACCTGAAAAACCATGGCGTTCCGGCCTATCCGCAGGAGCTGTGCAACGGCCACAAGCTTATCAGCTACCTTTCGCCCGTCACCGGGCGGGCATTTCCGTTTCGCTTCAGAAAAAACGGCGAGGCGCTGGAAATCAATATTCCGCATTATCTCGGCGTAAACGAAAGTAATGCCCATCTGGCGGCTGCCGCGGCGGGGCTGGGCATTGTGCAGACCTTTGAGTATTCGGCAAACGCGTATTTACAGGCGGGTACGCTGACGGCGATCCTGAGCGACTGGCGCCCCGCCGCCTACCCGTTTCATGTGGTTTACCCTCAGAACCGGCATCTGACGCACCGTCTTAAGGTGTTTATTGCCTGGCTGGCGGAGGTGTTTCCCGCCGCGCTTAAGGGATAGCCGGGCGTAAACCCGGCTGTGGCTTAGTTAAGTTTATAATCCAGCGTAATCTCAGCCTTCAGGAGCTGCGATACCGGACAGCCCGCTTTGGCTTTCTGAATAATACCGTCGAACTGCTGTGGGGCGATGCCCGGGACGGTTACCTTGCTTTTCAGGGCAACCTTCGTAATAGCAAAGCCGCCGTCGGTCTTATCCAGAGAGACGTCCGCAGTGGTATCAATAGAGTCAGCGGTATAACCCGCTTCGCCGAGCATCAGCGACAGCGCCATCGAAAAACAGGCCGCATGTGCCGCGCCGATCAGCTCTTCCGGGTTGGTCCCCTTTTC
Organism: Enterobacter sp. PL_is514; assembly: GCF_055816715.1. NCBI lineage: Bacteria > Pseudomonadati > Pseudomonadota > Gammaproteobacteria > Enterobacterales > Enterobacteriaceae > Enterobacter > Enterobacter sp. PL_is514. Next base: position 643,705 of record NZ_JBVPGN010000034.1, read on the forward strand.
ACCCTCAAAGCGGGTATTGAAACCATAAGGCTGCTGATTGAGAACGCCGCTCTCGGTGGAAACCGTCCCTTTACCGCGCTTAATGTCGCCAGACCAGTGTGCCGAACCGTGCTTATGAATAGTCATTCTTGCTCTCCTTTTGGCTTACAAAGGGTTAAGTATAGAAGGCTGTCCGGATTCTGCGGGCAAGACAGACGAGTCTTAGTCACTGAGTAAATGGTGCGCCAGCGCGTCAAGGAACACCCGCAGCGCGGCAGGCTGGTATTCACGGGACTGATAAATGCCATGGATGGCAAGCGGTTTCGGCTCCAGGGCCGCCAGTACCGGCACCAGTAATCCCTGCTCCAGCGCGGCAGACGCTTCGCGCTCCGGCAGCATGGCGATGCCGCAGTGCTTAATCGCCGCGTCCATCAGCAGCGAAGAGATGCTGGCGCTCAGGTTACCGCTGACGGCCACGCTCAGGCTTTCGCCTTCCGGCGTCAGGAAGTGCCAGGACTGCCCGGCGAAAAAGCTGTAGTGCAGGCAGTTGTGCTGCGCTAATTCTTCGGGGCTGACGGGGGTACCGTGCTGCGCCAGATAGTCCGGCGAGGCGCAAAGCACCGAGCGACATTCCCCCAGCCGGCGGGCAATCATGCCGGGTTCAGGGTTATCCGTAATGCGCACGGCGACGTCGATGCGCTCTCCCACCAGGCTGACCGGGTGGTTATTCACGTCCAGCTCAATGCGCAGCTGTGGGTAGCGCGAGAGCAGACCGGGCAGTACCGGCGCAATCAGGTGCATGGCGGTAAAGTGCGCGCAGGCCACCCGCAGCGTGCCGGACGGGAGATCTTTCTCCGACTGGCCTTCAATTTCCTGCGAAATCTGCGAGAGCGTCCGCGTTTTTTGCAGCACCTTTTCCCCTGCCGCGGTCAGCGTCAGCTTGCGCGTGGAGCGGTTTACCAGCCGCGTTCCCGCCCACTTTTCCATTTGTTCAAGGTAGCGGCTCACCATCGGTCGGGAAATGCCCAGCGCGCGGGCCGCCGCGCTCAAGCTTCCCAGCTCGCATATCCGGTTGTAGACCTGAGCGGCGATAACGCGATCCATATAAGCTCCATTTGCTCGATTTATGAAACTAAGCATGTCCTGTTTCAGGAATTCTGGCAAATGCGAATATCCGTACAATAGAGACATTCCTGAACAACAGAGACAACAGCATGAAATTCACTCACCTTGCCCTGCTTTCCACGCTTTTCACTCCGGCTGTTTTTGCCGCGCCGTTGAGCATTGATACCTATAACCCGCAGGAGAAAGGCATTTTCGCGGTCTCCTCCACGCTGGTTTCCGGCCCGAAAGAGGCTGTGCTGTTTGACGCGCAGTTCAGCGTGAAGGATGGCGAAGCGCTGGTAGAGAAAATTCGTCAAAGCGGTAAGACCCTGAACAAGATTGTGATCACCTCCGGCGATCCGGATTTCTATTTTGGCCTGCAGCCGCTGGTCAAAGCCTTCCCGAACGCCAAAGTGGTGGCCACGCAGCACGTGGTTGACCACATCAAGGCCACCAAAGACGCCAAGCTCGCCTTCTGGGGTCCGCAGATGAAAGACGGCGCGCCAACGGAGCTGGTCGTCCCGCAGGTGCTCGCCTCCACCACGTTTATGGTGGACGGGGAAAAGATCGATATCGAAGAGCCTGACAGCTACGCGGCCTATGTGTGGATCCCGTCAGCGAAAACCATCCTCGGCGGCACCGGGGTAGCCTGGGGGATCCACGTCTGGACGGCTGACACCCAGACGGCGGCAAGCCGTAAGCAGTGGCAGGAAACGCTGGTAAATATGGCGGCGCACAAACCCGAGCGCGTAATCCCGGGTCACTATCTGGGTACCCCGCCAGCCGGAGCGGGTGCGATTGATTTTACCCGCGACTATCTGCAGCGCTTTGAAAAGGCCTTATCCGTTCATAAAGATTCTGCAGGCGTCATCAGCACCCTGAAAAAACAGTATCCGAATCTGGCCGAAGAGAGCTCGCTGGAATTAAGCGCTAAGGTGAATACCGGCGAAATGAAGTGGTAATGTAAACTCTGCTCCTGCTATATTTCGTGATAGCAGGAGCACCGTCATAATATCTTCTCAACGCCACTTCAATTTCCCCCCACATTTCAAAAGCACACAAAAGCATACACTTATGTCATTTTTATTTCTAAGATGAATCTGAGCCACAACCGGGAAAATATTTGCCATTCTGTTTATGAATTAAATTTTTTGCGAGCCGTACCATTAAACAGACAACGACACGGAGGCAGCATGTTTACTTATTACCCGGCTAATACCGCAGCAGCACAACCTGAACTCGTTAACGCGATTGCGCAGGGTCTTCACGCCGAGCATGGTGCTGTGACTGAAGATGACATTTTGATGGAACTGACCAGGTGGGTGGAATCCACAGATAATGACATCCTCAGTGACATCTACCAGCAGACCATTAACTACGTTGTCAGCGGGCAAAACGCACCTTTGTAAAAACCTGCTAAGCTGGATCAGCAACCTAAGGGGTTACATTTCGTTTGCGTAAGCAAACTGGTCCTTAAAACTATCAACAGGATTGAGGAGTTAACATGAAATCGAACCGTCAGGCACGCCATATTCTGGGACTGAACTACAAGCTTTCTAATCAGCGCAAAGTGGTGATTGAAGGCGACCATGAAACGCAGGTCACTCACGCCACCGGCAGAAAACGCCACGCGGGCAAGTAAGTTCCAGACTGAGATCCAGAACACCATCGGTAATCCCGATGGTGTTTTTGTTTATGTGTTGCGGTAATTAATATTTAGCTCCTTTATAATACCGCCTGACCGCATCCCATCGCACAGGCCAGAAAGATGACAAACAGCAGTGTCAGGGACGGATCTTCATAAAAAGAGTGAGTGACATGGACAACAAACTGAAAAAACATCGTTCCTTATACATCCCATACGCCGGACCGGTTTTACTTGAGTTTCCCCTGCTCAACAAAGGCAGCGCCTTCAGCATGGAAGAGCGCAGCAGCTTTAACCTGCTGGGCTTACTGCCCGAAGTGGTTGAAACCATTGAAGAACAGGCAGAGCGCGCGTGGATCCAGTACCAGGGTTTCAAAACCGAAATCGACAAACACATCTACCTGCGTAACATTCAGGACACCAACGAAACCCTCTTCTATCGCCTGGTGCAAAACCATCTCGAAGAGATGATGCCGGTGATCTACACCCCAACGGTAGGTGCGGCGTGCGAGCGTTTCTCAGAGATCTACCGACGCTCCCGCGGGGTATTCATCTCTTATCAGAACCGTCACAACATGGACGATATTCTGCAGAACGTGCCGAACCACAATATCAAAGTGATTGTGGTGACCGACGGCGAACGTATTCTCGGCCTCGGCGACCAGGGCATTGGCGGGATGGGGATCCCCATCGGTAAGCTCTCTCTTTACACCGCCTGTGGCGGCATCAGCCCGGCGTATACCCTGCCGGTGGTGCTGGACGTTGGCACCAACAACCAACAGTTGCTCAACGATCCGCTCTATATGGGCTGGCGCCACCCGCGCATTACCGACGATGAGTACTATCAGTTTGTCGACGATTTCATTCAGGCCGTGAAGCACCGCTGGCCGGACGTTCTGCTGCAGTTTGAAGACTTCGCGCAGAAAAACGCGATGCCGCTGCTGAACCGCTATCGCGATGAGATCTGCTCCTTTAACGATGACATCCAGGGCACCGCATCCGTGACCGTGGGTACGCTTATCGCCGCCAGCCGCGCAGCCGGCAGCCAGCTGAGCTACCAGAAAATCGTCTTCCTGGGCGCAGGCTCTGCGGGCTGCGGTATTGCCGAGCAGATTATCGCCCAGACGCAGCGTGAAGGGTTAAGCGAAGAGCTGGCCCGCTCCCGCGTCTTTATGGTTGACCGTTTCGGCCTGCTGACCGACGGTATGCCAAACCTGCTGCCGTTCCAGACCAAGCTGGTGCAGAAGCGCGAAAACCTGAAAAACTGGGATACCGACAACGAAGTCCTTTCCCTGCTGGACGTAGTGCGCAACGTGAAGCCGGATATTCTGATCGGCGTTTCCGGGCAAACCGGTCTCTTTACCGAAGAGATCATTCGCGAGATGCACAAGCACTGTGAGCGCCCTATCGTGATGCCGCTGTCTAACCCGACTTCCCGCGTGGAAGCGACGCCGCAGGACATCATCGCCTGGACCGAAGGTAACGCGCTGGTCGCGACTGGCAGTCCGTTCGATCCGGTGGTGTGGAAGGATAAAACCTATCCGATTGCCCAGTGCAACAACTCGTACATCTTCCCGGGCATTGGTCTGGGGGTGATCGCATCCGGCGCGTCCCGCATTACCGACGAAATGCTGATGTCGGCGAGCGAAACCCTTGCGGGTTACTCTCCGCTGGTCAATGACGGAGAAGGGCTGGTGCTGCCGGAACTGAAAGACATTCACAAGGTGTCCCGCGCCATCGCGTTTGCGGTAGGTAAAATGGCGCAGCAGCAGGGCGTGGCGGTGAAAACCTCTGCCGACGCGCTGCAGCAGGCCATCGACGACAACTTCTGGAAGCCTGAATACCGTAGCTATCGCCGTACGTCGATTTAATCCGCACCACCCTAACCCTCTCCCCACCGGAGAGGGTCAGGGTGAGGGCACCAGACCGCACCATCGAATACCCACTAGCCAAACCCCTTTTCCCCCGCTACACTCCCTTCATCCATCAACCCACTGAATATATAAGGAGGCCAATTATGCTGTACTGTGAAATTTTCAATGTTTCACATACATTTGGTGATCGCACCAGCTCAAGCGTTATCGGTATCGTGCTGCGATAACTTCTGCTTGAGCGAAGACACCAACCCCTGAAATCCCTTCTCTCGGGCTTACTGAGTTATCGTCAGCGATGTTTGACGAGGCATAAACATGCCTGTAACTCTTGGGTAAGCAACAATGAGCACTTTACTCACTGCACAATCTTTACGCGTTGATACGGCGTTTGGCACGCTCTTCGACTCACTCTCCTTTACGCTGAAAAAAGGCGACCGCATTGGCCTGCTGGGCGACAACGGCTGCGGCAAAAGTACGCTGCTGAAGGTGCTGGACGGCACGGATTCCCCTGCCGCCGGAACGGTAGCACTGGCCGGGCACTGCCTGATGGCGCGCGTGGAGCAACATCTCCCGGACGCTATTTTTCCGCTGACCATGCTGGATGCCGTCCTGGCCCAGTTGCCCTCAACTGAACGGGACAGTCTGCGCTGGAAAGCCGAAACGCTGCTGGCAAGCATGGGCTTCACGCCGCAGGATATGATGCTGCAATCCGCCACGCTGAGCGGCGGACAGCACACCCGCCTGCTGCTGGCACGGGCACTGATTCACGAGCCGGACCTGCTCCTGCTGGATGAACCCAGCAACCACCTGGACCTCCCGACCATGCTCTGGCTGGAACACTTCCTACAGAACTGGTCGGGCAGCTTTGTGCTGGTCTCGCATGACAGACAGCTGCTGGATGCCGTCACCAACGGCAGCTGGATCCTGCGCGATAAAACGCTGCACTACTTTGCCCTTCCCTGCACGGCCGCCCGCAAGGCGCTTGAAGCAAAGGATGAAAGCGATGCCCAGCGCCACAAGGCCGAGCAAAAGGAGATCGATCGCGTGACCGCCAGCGCGAAGCGGCTGGCGACCTGGGGCAAGGTTTACGACAACGAAGACCTGGCCCGCAAAGCCAAACAGATGGAAAAACAGGTCGAACGGCTGAAGGAGAGCCAGACGGCGCTCACGGCAGGCAGCCCGTGGACGTTAACTCTGCGCGGCGACGCGCTGCGGGCTGACCGTCTGCTGGAGATGGAAAATCTCAGCGTCCCGCCTGCGCCCGGGCTACCGCCGCTGTTTAACATCGACATGGCGCGGCTGAAAAGCGGCGATCGCGTAGCGATTGTCGGGCGTAACGGCTGCGGCAAATCGTCGCTGATGAGGCTTATCTGGCAACAATTTGCTGATGAGTCCGCAGACAGCGGGTTGAAAATCCATCCGCGCGTGTCGCCAGGCTATTACGACCAGACGCTTCATCAGCTGCCGGATGACGCCACGCTGCTCGACGCGCTGGAACCTTTCGCGCCGGATCCGCAGAACCGCAAAATGGCCCTGATAAGCGCCGGTTTCCCGTGGGCGCGTCACGGGCAAACGGTCAGCACGCTCAGCGGTGGTGAACGTTCGCGCCTGCTGTTCGTTGGCCTGACGCTCGCCCGCTATAGCCTGCTGATGCTGGATGAGCCGACCAACCACCTCGACATGGAAGGCAAAGAGGCGCTGGCGCACACTCTTCAGCAGTTCGAAGGCGGCGTCCTGCTGGTCAGCCACGATCGTCAATTAATTAGCCAAAGCTGCAACCGTTTCTGGCTGATTGAAGAGGGAAAGCTGAGCGAGTGGCACGATGCAGAAGCGGTGTTTGAGCGTCTGCGTGAAAGCGCGGGGCTTATGACATCCGCTGCGCCCGCTGTCGCCGCGACGATTCAATCCTCGCCGTATGACGATCTGCTGGAGCGGCTGGTCGCGCTGGAAACGCTGCTGGAAGACGATCTGGCGCGTAAGCCGAAGCATCAAAAGCCGCAGCTACAGGCGCAATGGCGTAAAGAGATAGAGGAGATAGAAGCACAGCTGTAAGTCTGCGCCCGGCGATCATCTCGCCGGGCCAGAATTTTCCCCCTTAATTATTAGAGGAACGCCGTATTCTTAATCTGAAATCGAATCAAATGATGACATTATGTTGCCGCAGCCTTGCATTACCAGGCTAATGTATTAATCCTTAAGAGGTACTACACCTGCTATGCAGATTCTTATCATGAACAAGGAGATACACATGAAGGCTGCTGTTGTCACTCAGGATCACCAGGTCAACGTTACCGAAAAAACCTTACGCCCGCTAAAGCACGGGGAAGCCCTGCTGAAGATGGAGTGCTGTGGCGTATGCCATACCGACCTCCACGTGAAGAACGGTGATTTCGGCGATAAAACCGGGGTTATCCTGGGCCATGAAGGGATTGGTATCGTAAAAGAAGTCGGCCCTGGCGTGAAGTCGCTGAAAGTCGGCGACCGCGCAAGCGTGGCCTGGTTCTTTGAAGGCTGTGGCCACTGCGAATACTGTAATACCGGCAACGAAACCCTGTGCCGTGACGTGAAAAACGCCGGTTACTCCGTTGACGGCGGGATGGCGGAAGAGTGCATCGTCACCGCAGATTACGCGGTAAAAGTACCGGACGGTCTGGATTCGGCGGCGGCCAGCAGCATCACCTGCGCTGGCGTCACCACCTATAAAGCAGTGAAGGTGTCGGGTATTAAACCGGGCCAGTGGATTGCGATTTACGGGCTGGGCGGGCTGGGCAACCTCGCGCTGCAGTACGCCAAAAACGTCTTTAACGCCAAAGTCATCGCCCTTGACGTTAACGACGAACAGCTGAAGCTGGCGGCCAGCATGGGTGCGGATCTCACCATCAACTCCCGCAGCGAAGATGCCGCTAAAATTGTGCAGGAGAAAACCGGCGGCGCGCATGCCGCAGTTGTCACTGCCGTCGCAAAAGCCGCCTTCAACTCAGCCGTTGATGCCGTGCGTGCCGGTGGCCGCGTGGTCGCCGTTGGCCTGCCGCCGGAAGCCATGAGCCTCGACATTCCGCGCCTGGTGCTGGACGGCATTCAGGTAGTGGGTTCGCTGGTTGGCACCCGTCAGGATCTGCAGGAAGCCTTCCAGTTCGCCGCTGAAGGCAAGGTCGTGCCGAAAGTCACGATGCGCCCGATCGAGGACATCAACGCCATCTTTAAAGAGATGGAACAGGGCCAGATCCGCGGCCGTATGGTGATTGACCTGCGTTCATAATCACCCACCGTTCAATTACCGCTCCTGACAGGGGCGGTTTTTTTATAGCCATTTTCCGGCAATCCTTATCTTAATTCCTTTGTTCCCTTGTTTTCCCCCGCGCCCGATGATGAATCCGACGCTAACAAGAAGATAACAAAGGAATTCACCATGCAAACCCCATTTCGTCTGCCGCTGCTGACGGCGCTGATTCTGACGACAACCGCAGCCTGGTCCGCGGATGCGCCCGTCAAAGGCGGCACGCTGATTTATCTGGAGCAACAGGCGCACACCAACCTCTATCCGCCTGCCGGTGGCTTTTACCCGAACGGCGGCATTCTGAACCAGATCACCGACAAACTGACGTGGCAGAACCCAAAGACGCTGCAGGTGGAACCGTGGGTAGCCGAAAGCTGGACCACCAACGCCGATAAAACCGAATACACCTTTAAAATTCGCCCCGGCATCACCTTCTCCGACGGCACGCCGCTGGACGCCAACGCCGTAGCAAAAAACTTTGATACCTACGGCTTAGGTAACAAGGCGCAGCGACTGCCGGTGTCAGAAGTGATCAATAACTACGATCGCAGCGAAGTGGTCGATCCGCTGACCGTGAAGTTCTACTTCAAAAAACCGTCGCCTGGGTTCCTGCAGGGCACCGCCACAATCGGGTCGGGCCTGGTCTCGCTCAGCACGCTGAAGCGCAACTTTGAAGAGCTGGGTGACGCCCGGCATATCATTGGCTCTGGCCCGTTTGTGGTGAAGGACGAGAAGCTGGGTCGCGAAGTGACGCTGGAAGCGCGTAAGGACTACCAGTGGGGGCCGAAAAATCTGGCGCAGCAGGGGCCAGCCAATCTTGACGGCATCAAGTTTATCGTGACTCAGGAAGACAGCGTGCGCGTCGGCGCCCTGCTGGCCGGTCAGGCCGACTTTATTCGCCAGGTGCAGGCGTATGACGAAAAGCAGGCGACAGACCAGGGCTATAAAATCTACGCCGCCCCGACGCGCGGGGTGAATGACAGCATCAGCTTCCGCCCGGATAACCCGCTGGTCTCTGATATTCGCGTACGCCAGGCGCTGCTGCATGCCACCAATGCAAAGCAGGTGGTCGAGACCCTCTTCTCGGCCAACTATCCGCAGGCGAAGTCGGTGATTGCCGATTCCGCCGCTGGCTTTGTCGATCTCAGCGATAAATTGACCTTTGACCCGGCTAAAGCCAACCAGCTGCTGGACGAGGCGGGCTGGAAAGCGGGTGGCGACGGGATCCGCGCCAAAGACGGCCAGCGGCTGGCGCTGACGGTGTATGAATCCCTGCCGCAGCCACAAAATAAAGAGGTGCTGCAGCTGGTTGCCCAGCAGTGGCGACAGGTGGGCGTGGCGCTGAGCGTTAAAGCCGGTGACGCAGGCAGCCGCACGCTGGATAACCTTGATCCGCTGAAAACCCCGTTAACCGTCTCCGAAGTTGGCCGCGCCGATCCGGACGTGGTGAAAAGCATGTTCTACCCCGCTAACCGCGACGCGCTGCTGCAAAAAGGCGGCTCCAGCGACAAGGTCAAAAGCTTCCGTGACGACAAGCTGAATGAACTGCTGGTGAACATTTCTGCTGAAGTCGATCCGAAAAAACGCCTGCAGCTGACCGGCGATGCCCAGCGCTACCTGCTGGATAACGCCTACGTCATTCCAATTTTCGAAGAGCCGCAGGTCTTTGCCGGTGCGCCGTGGCTGAAAGGCGTCAATTTTGAAGCGGTCGGCCGCCCGTCGTTCTACGGCGCGTGGATTGAGAAACACTGAGGAGCTGACGATGCGCCACGCACTTCTTCAACGCTTTGTGCACGGGCTGCTGGTACTGTGGGCCGCCTTTACCCTCTCGTTCGTGTTGCTCCAGGTGCTGCCGGGCGACGCGGTGCTGATTAAATTTCAGAACCCGGACCTGGGCTTGAGCCCGGCGCAAATCGAGGAGATGCGCGTGGCCTACGGCGCGGACAGCCCGCTGTGGCAGCAATACGGCCATACGTTGCTGGCGATGCTGCGCGGGGATTTCGGCTATTCGTTACAGGCCGGGGTGCCGGTCAGCGAGCTGATTGCCAGCAATCTGCCAGATACCCTGAGCCTCGCCCTGCCTGCGTTTGTACTGGCGGTCCTGCTGGCGTTTGCGCTGGCCTTTGCATCGCGCCTGCCGGGTCTGCGCTGGCTGAGTAATACCCTGCAGTCGCTGCCGGTCCTGTTTATCTCTTTACCGACGTTCTGGCTGGGGATTGCCCTCATCCAGCTCTTTTCTTTCCAGCTGCGGCTGATTCCGGTGATTAACCCGACGCCGCTGCAGGGGCTGATCCTGCCGATTGTGACCGTCGCGATCCCGATTTCCGCCCCGCTGGCGCAAATTCTGATGCGCAGCCTGGACCAGGTGGCGACGCAGCCGTTTGTCGCCGTCGCCCGGGCCAAAGGGCTGAGTGAAACCGCCGTCCTGTGGCGTCACGTTACCGGCAACGCCCTGCTGCCGGTCCTGAATATTGCCGGATTGCTGCTGGGCGAGCTGATTGCCGGGGCGCTGATCACGGAAACCGTTTTTGGCCGCAGCGGGCTCGGGCAGCTGACCCAGCAGGCGGTGAATAACCAGGATATCGCCGTGCTTCAGGCGGTCGTGATGATTTCCGCCCTCGGTTTTGTCCTGATCAATCTGCTGGTGGATCTGCTGATGCCTCTGTTGGATCCCCGCCTGCAAACCGTTACCGGAGGTGCATCATGAGTCTGGTCGATTACGCTGCCGCCGCGCGAAAACGCGTTCCAGCGTGGCAGGGAGTGGAATGGCAGCCCGGACTGTGGCTGGCATGGGCGGTGATTATTATCGCTCTTTTTGCCGCCGTGGCGCCCGGCCTGTTAACCCACTACAGCCCGATTGAGGGCATCGCCGGCGCACAGCGCCTGGCGCCTCAGGCGGGCCACTGGCTCGGCACCGATCAGCTTGGCCGCGATGTTTACACCCGTATTGTCTACGGTGCGTCCCACTCCCTGAGCGCGGCGCTCGCTGCCGTCACGATGGGGCTGGTGGTAGGCACCGGCCTGGGGGTCATCGCCGGGGCGTTCGCCGGACGCGTCGAGTCTCTGCTGATGCGTTTTGTCGACGTGCTGTTGTCCATCCCGTCTCTGCTGCTCTCGCTGACGGTCATTATTCTGCTCGGGTTTGGCACCGTTAACGCCGCGATTGCCGTGGGCGTTGCCTCCATTGCCAGCTTCGCCCGCCTCGCGCGCGGTGAAGTCGTGCGCATCCGGCACACGGATTATGTCGAGGCGGCGTTTGGCAGCGGTGGGACGTTTTTCGCCGTGCTGTGGCGACACATCCTGCCCAACGCGTTAACCGCCGTCCTCGCCTTTGCCACGCTGCAGTTTGGTCAGGCCATCCTGGCGCTCTCCACGCTGAGTTTTCTCGGTTACGGTACCCCGCCGCCCGTGCCGGAATGGGGCTTATTGATTGCCGAAGGCCGTAACTATCTCTCTACCGCCTGGTGGTTAACCACCTTCCCCGGCGTCGTCGTCATCGCCGTGGTGCTGGCCACCAACCGTATCAGCCAACAGTTCAGCGGAGGTCGCTAATGACCGTTCTCTCAGTGGAAAATTTGACGATCAGCTACCGCACCGCACGCCAGTGGAGAGAGGTGGTGCATAACGTCAGCTTCACGCTCGGGCGAGGGGAAATGCTGGCGTTTGTCGGTGAATCCGGATCCGGTAAAACGACCACGGCACAGGCGATCATTGGTCTGCTGGCCGATAACGCCCGCCGTGATGCGGGAAAAATCGTGCTCAACGGCGAGGAGATTAGCCGGTGGTCCGCTAAGCGTCTCGATACCCTTCGCGGGGCGCGAATTAGCCTGGTTCCGCAGGATCCGGGTAATTCACTCAACCCGGTGAAGACCATCGGCGCGCAGGTCGGGGAGATTATTCAGCTACACCAGAAAGTGGCCCGCGCCGAGCGCGACGAGCAGGTGCTCGCCCTGCTGATAAAGGTCGGACTGAGCCACCCCGAACAGCGCATGACGCAGTATCCCCATCAGCTCTCCGGCGGTATGAAACAGCGCGTGTTGATTGCCATCGCCATTGCCCTGCGCCCGGACGTAATCGTTGCCGATGAGCCCACCAGCGCGCTGGACGTGACGGTGCAAAAACGCATTCTCGATCTGCTGGATATCCTGCGGCGGGAATCGGGCACTGCCGTTCTGTTTGTCACCCACGATCTGGCCCTGGCCGCCCAGCGCGCGGACAGGCTGCTGGTTTTTCGCGATGGCGAAATTCAGGAGCAAGGCAGCACCGTCGATATTGTCCGTACGCCGCAGCACGCCTACACCCGTCAGCTGCTGAGCGATCTCCAGGGCCAGCGCCTGACCATTGCCCCGGTATCAGGTCTTCCGCTCGCGTCACCGGCCATTCGCGCTCGCGCCATCAGCAAACAATTTTCGCTGGGCAAAGGTCATCAGCTTCAGGCGCTGGATCGGGTGACGTTTGACGTCAGGCGCGGCAGTACGCATGCGCTGGTCGGTGAATCCGGCTCCGGGAAGACCACCCTCGCCCGTATTTTGCTGGGTTTTGAACAGGCCGACAGCGGACAGGTCATCATTGACGATATCGATGCCACCACACTCAGCCGCGAGGCCCGTCGTCAGCTGCGCCAGAAGATCCAGTTTGTCTACCAGAACCCGTTTGCCTCTCTCGACCCGCGTCAGACGCTGTTTGACATCATCGAAGAGCCCCTGAAGAACTTTTCTCGCCTCGGTAAGGCTGAGCGAAAGGTTCGGGTGGAGACCGTGGCCCAGCGGGTTGCCCTGCCCGTCGAACTCCTGGGCCGCACCGCCCGGGAACTTTCAGGCGGACAGCGTCAGCGCGTGGCCATCGCCCGGGCGCTGATCCTGGAGCCGACCATTCTGGTGCTGGACGAAGCCACCTCCGCGCTGGACGTCACCGTGCAGGCGCAGATTCTGGCTCTGCTTCAGCAGCTGCAGCAGCAGCTGGGTTTGACCTACCTCTTTATCACGCACGATCTGTCTACCGTCCGCCGGATCGCCCACAGCGTCACGGTGCTGCGCAGCGGTCAGGTGGTCGAACAGGGCGACGTCGGAACCTTATTCGCATCGCCGCAGAACGATTATACCCGCGAGCTGATTGACGCCATTCCCCATTTTTCACCCGCTACGGAGGAGTTCGCATGACGCGAAAACGCCTGGGATTTTTCACCCGCCTGCTTGACGACGCTACGCCGAAGGAGCGCTATCGTCTGGCAACTGAACAGATCCGCCACGCCGAACGCCACGGTTTTGACAGCGCCTGGATTGCGCAGCACCACTTCCACGAAACTGAAGGCGGACTGCCGTCGCCGCTGCTGTTTCTGGCGCACGTAGCCGCACATACCGAAACCATCCGCCTGGGTACGGCCATCATTACCCTGCCGATGGAAAACCCGCTCCGCGTCGCAGAAGATGCCGCCGTGCTCGATTTACTCGCCAATGGCCGTCTTGAAGTCGGTTTTGGTTCGGGCGGCACGCCGACCTCATTTCTGCCGTTCGGCCTGACGTTTGAGGCGCGTGGCGCGGCCTTTGCCGACCATCTGCATGTGATCCAGAGCGCCTGGCGCGGGGATTCGCTCACCCATCCGGATAACCACCTTTACCCGCCAGCGCCACAGCTGGCCGACCGTATCTGGATTGCCACCTTTTCGGTCGACGGTGCCGTTCGCGCCGCGCGGGCCGGACACGGTTTAATGCTCTCCCGCACGCAGCCGCGCCCGGCAGACCAGTTGGATTTAACGCTCGACGCGATCCAGAACCCTATTGTGGATGCCTACCTTGAGGCGCTGCCCGCGGGCATCGCACCGCGCATTCTGGCTTCCCGTACGGCATTCGTCGCCGACAGCGACGACTATGCGCTCAAGGTCGCCACACCGGGTCTGACGAAACAAGCCCAGCAGCATCGCGCCGCCGGGCACGCGGTTAAAGGTGACACCGTCACCGATTTTCGTCACCAGTTCGACGCCCATATCGGTTCGCCCGAGACGGTGCTGCGCTCGCTGCAGGCCGATTCCGTTCTCCGGCGCGCCACGGACATCTCATTCCAGGTCCATTCGGTCGAGCCCACCCATCGCGACACCCTGCGCTCCATCGAACTGATCGCTGAACATATTGCCCCCCATATACGTTGAGGAGATACCTATGTCATTAAGTCACGACATTCTCGCCGAGCTGGCGGAAATTAAACCCGGTTCCCCTCTGGCAGAGGCGCGCGCCACGCGTGATGCCGCCACTCGCCACGCGCAGGGCAGCTACGAAATCCTGTTTAGCCAGCAGGATGATGATATTGCACTCGACGAGCGCTTCGCCGTGGCGGCAAAAGTCGCCAGGTGGCACGGCGCGGAGGCGCTGGCCGCACACTATGCGGGGTTTGGTCTGGCCGACCCCACCTCTGAACGTCTGACCCCGGCGCTCAATTTCGCGCGCCTGCTGACCTTCTCCCCCGTCGAAGCCACGCCGACATCGTTAAGGGCGCTGACCCAGGCGGGATGGAGCAAGGAAGGTATCGTGACCCTGGCGCAGCTTATCGCGTTTGTCAGCTTCCAGAGCCGACTGATTGCCGGGCTGCGGCTGCTGAACGACAAACCCGTCGCCAAAAGCGAAGCGCCGGTGGCGGCAGGCGTCTGGCACACGACCGCAACCACGGCCACCGGGAAGGCGGCTCCCGTCGCGTTTACCCAGCAGGAGCTGGGATGGGAGCCATGGATAGCAGCAAAACCGCTGGCGGATTTTCGTGACGATGAGGTTGCCATCCTTGCAAAATTTGGCCATACCGATTCCGACTATTTCCGCCTGCTGGGGCGCAACCTGCCGGTGCTTGAACAGCGTACGCTAACGGATAAAGGGATTTTTTATACGCCGGGGGGATTGCCGCGCGCCGAGCGCGAGCTGGCGGCAACGGTCACCAGTAAAATTAACGGCTGCATCTACTGCGCATCTGTCCATGCGCGGAAAGCCAGCCAGCTGTCAAAGGATGACCCGGCGGTAGAGGCCCTGCTGGCCGTGCGTCCGGGACAATCCCTGAGCGAGGGACAATCTGCGCGCTGGCAGTCAGAAATCGATTTTGCAGCGGCGCTGTCGGTTACCCCGCCTGCCGCCACGCCGCTGCACCTTGCCGCGCTGGAAAAAGAGGGGCTGGACACCTTAGCCCAGCTTGATCTGGTGCAGTCCGCCGCATTCTTCGCCTGGGCCAACCGCCTGATGCTGACCCTGGGTGAGCCCTGGCTTGCCTGAATTCAATCAGGCTAGCGCACGCGCGTTAGCCTGAGCCCGTCTGGCCCGCAGGTAACCGTAGATCAACAGCGCGCTCATGGCCGAGAACGAGAGTATCGCCGCAGGCAGCGTGACGTAGCGCCAGCTAAAGCCGAGGGTAATCATCATCCCGCCAAAGTACGCCCCGATCGCGCTGCCGAGATTAAACGCCATCTGCCCCCCTGCCGCCCCCAGCATTTCGCCGCCCTTCGCATTTTGCAGAAGCAGGATCTGCAGCGGCGCAGAGAGCGCGAACAGCCCGGCACAGCAGATAAAGCCCATGATCAGCGAGGCCGTTTTGAGTTCACCACAGGCGAAAAGCAGCAGCAGCGAGGCGACAATCACCATGTCGGTGGTCGCCGCAATGCGCAGCGGGCTAAAACGCCCCGAGAGTTTGCCGCTCAACAGGTTGCCCAGCACCATGCCAAGCCCCATCAGCATCATGATGATCGTCATCACGCCTTCGGTGAAGCCTGAAACGTTGACCATAAACGGTTTAACGAAGCTGAACCACGCGAACACCCCGGCGTTGCCAAACATGGTGGCGGCAAAAATCAGCCAGGGTTCTGGTTTTTTCAGAAAGTGGAACTGCTCGGTCAATTTGATTTCTGATGTGTCGTGGATGTCCGGCACCCAGAGCAGAACCGAGAGGATCACCAGCGCGTCGAACACCGCAATCAGGAAAAAGGTATAACGCCAGCTGAACTGGTGCCCCAGCCAGGTGCCGAGCGGGACGCCTACCAGGTTGGCCACGGTCATCCCGGCGATCATTCCCGCCACTGCGACCGTCACCTTCCCCGGCGGCGCAATTTTAGAGAGGATAATCGCCCCGACGCCGAAAATCGCGCCGTGCGGAAAACCGGAAATTAAGCGTCCCGTCGCCAGCCAGAAATATGATGACGAAAAGGTAAACAGGGCGTTCCCCACCGCGCACAGGGCAACCAGAAACAGCAGCGTCGTTTTTAACGAGAACTTGCCTGAGAACAGCGCCATAATCGGGGCGCCAATCACCACGCCGAAGGCATAAAACGAGATCATATTCCCGGCGGAGGGAATCGAAATACCGGTGTCATGCGCCAGCTCGGTTAACACGCCCATAATGCCAAATTCGGCCATGCCCAGGCCAAATGTGCCAAGCGCCAACGATAATATTGTCTTTTTCATACCTCAACCACGGGTTAATCACTCGCAGCGGGCATTATTGAATAATCTTGTATGGTGAGCCAGTTCAAATCAGCTGGCTGACAGGTTCATCCATTGATTCAGGAATTTTCTCCAACTGCTACGCCGTGGGAATGGAAAACAAAAAGCCCCGGCATGTGTCAGGGCTTGAAAGGATTTGAGGTGTAGCTTTTACAGTGCGCTTTCTGCCGTTGCTTTAGCGCGTGTAATAGCACCAGCGCTGAAAATAGGGTGCTCGTGATTGTTCGTTATGTCTCGGACGCGGTAGATTTTCCATGCATCATCTTCACGACGAAGAAAAACCTCAAGGTGGATGCTTCTCCCGTTACCCGCGCCCTCAATGACCTGGACTACTTCACCGTTTAAAAATGGCCTGGCGTTTTCAACTCGTAACGAAGGTATCCATTCGCGAGAGTAATCCTGGGTATACGTAAAATAGTCAGACTCTATTAACTCTTGTTCTGAGATTTCCTGAATGACATTAATGCGAGCAATAGTATCAGCAGAAACATATTTACGCAGTTCGTCGACAGGATAAGGCCTGGCTTCATCGCTGCCGAATACGGAAAGATAGGATTTATAAAATGATTCGGTAACGTCTTGCGCGCTATGATCTTGATTGGCAGCCGAACTACACCCCACCAGCAATATAACGAATGATAGAAATATTCTTTTCATCAATGCATCCTGTAAATTTTAAAGGATGGTTGCATTTTGCGGTAACCTGGCCCTGGATACATGCTTTTTTGAACAAAATCAGAAATCCACTGCTTACCGTCATACATAGTCATGTGACCTATGCCATTTCCACCAGGGTATGGCTGTATCACAGCCACATCGCCAGAAATTAACGTTGAACCGGGCGGCAGCTCACTGAATCCAGCACGTAATAATTCCGCCCCATAATCTTTTGCATAATCTGTGTTTGCTACCTTAACACCGCCAGCCAGAATGGCCAGGCGGGTAAACTTAGCACATTCACTATGAGAGCGCCCCAGAGCGTGTGAACGTAGATACGAAACCGCAGTTTCTTTATTCCAACTCATTCTTAGTTCCTTTAAGTAAGTAAATAAAAATCAATTATTACATTAACCATGAATAGAGAAAGGGATTAAAAATGCTGATTTTATTGCATCCGCTGCTTTCTAATAGGGGAATAGGTGCTTAGCACCTTCGTGAATACCTCATTATCGGCTTAAAAAAGTGTCGTGAAATTAATTACCTAAAAACAATACGTTTAATATCAGGTGGATTACACTTCATGGTGCGGCCTCGCTTTTTCCGCGCCGGACAACCTGAGGATGACAATCATGGGAAGCAAAAAGAAAACCAATGTCGCTGTAGATGTCGTAACGAATGCACCGCTTAAGACCAAAGAGTACGAAAAAGAGCTTCGTCGCCTGCACGTTGAACTGGTTAAGCTCCAGCAGTGGGTCGTCGCTAAAGGACTCAAAGTGTGTATTGTTTTTGAAGGACGCGACGGTGCCGGTAAAGGCGGCACCATCAAAGCGATCACCGAGCGAGTCAGCCCTCGCGTGTTTCGCGTTGTTGCGCTCCCTGCCCCAACTGAAAAAGAAAAAAGCCAGCTCTACTTCCAGCGCTATGTGCCGCACCTGCCTTCGGCAGGCGAGATCGTGATATTCGATCGCAGCTGGTATAACCGCGCGGGCGTTGAGCGGGTTATGGGGTTCTGCACGGAGGAACAGGTGGAGAAATTTTTGGATGGCGCACCGGTGATGGAAAAAGCGATGGTCGATGCCGGGATTATCCTGCTGAAGTACTGGCTGGAGGTGACGCCTAAAGAGCAAGAGCGTCGCCTGCGCGACCGTATTAACGATGGTCGTAAGATCTGGAAGCTATCGCCGATGGATATTAAATCCTTTAACCTGTGGGACGAGTATACCCTCGCGCGCGACGCCATGTTTGAAGCCACCGATACCGCCTGGGCGCCGTGGTTTGTGGCACGTTCAGAAGATAAAAAACGCGTGCGACTGAATATTATTTCGCACCTGCTTTCGCAGATCCCGTATAAAGAAATACACGTCGACAAGGTGGATTTACCGAAACGCAAAATCGGCAAAGTCAAACCCACAAAATACCCATTCCGGTATGTGGAAGAGCGGTTTTGATTTGAAGAGTAGGCCCGCGCAAGCGCAGCGCCGCCGGGCAGAGCCGACGGCGCAGGGTTTACTTCAATCCTTCCGTACTTTCCTGTTTCGCTTCCAGACGCTCCACATCACGATACCAGCGCGGATGATGCTTCTGCGCCCAGCGGCGGCTCACCTTCCCTTCAATCATCCCTTTAATCGAGCCTTTCACCCAGAAGGCCATATACATATGGATCAGGATGGCGTGGATCAGGATGATGGCCGACGTGGCGTGGATAAGCAGCGCGTAACGCACCACCTGAATCGGGAAGTAGTGGGCAAAGTACGGACGCCAGATAATGACTCCGGTCACCAGCAGCACAAAAATCATGCTCATGATGGTCCAGAACATCATCTTCTGGCCGGCGTTGTATTTCCCCACCTTCGCCACTTTATGCTCGTGACCTTTCAGGACTTCAACAATCCCTTTCACCCACGGGATATCCTGCTTGTCCGGGATGTTGTGATGAACAAAACGCACGAACATAAACATCAGCACCACAAAGATCAGCACGCCGAAGAATGGGTGCAGAATGCGCCCCATCTGCGGCGTACCGAAGGTTTCGGTCAGCCACTGCAGCGTCGGGAAGAAGAACGAAATCCCCGACACCGCCACCAGGAAGAAGCAGATCACCACCGTCCAGTGACAGGCGCGATCGACAAACTTCGTGCGCACTATCATTTTCGACTTACTCATGATGCTCCTCCTCGTCGTCATCCACCTCTTTGTTTGGCCCAATACCGATGTAGTGATAAATCAGCCCCGCAAAGGTCGCGATAAAGCCCGCCGCCGAGAGCGGTTTAAGCGCCCCTTTCCACAGGTTAATGGAGGTGTCGATCGCCGGATCCTTCGGCAGATTGTGGTACAGCTCCGGCTGGTCGCTATGGTGCAGCACATACATCACGTGGGTACCGCCCACGCCCTGCGGGTTGTAAATGCCCGCGTTGTCGTAGCCCCGTGCTTTGAGCTTATCGACGCGCTGCTGCGCCACGTCCAGCATCTCTTTTTTGGTGCCGAAGTGGATCGCCCCGGTGGGACATGTCTTCACGCACGCAGGCTCCTGCCCGACGCTGACGCGGTCCACGCACAGGGTGCATTTGTATACCCGGTTATCCTCTTTATTGAGGCGCGGAATATTAAACGGACAGCCCGCGATGCAGTACCCACAGCCGATGCAGTTGTCCTGCTGGAAGTCGACGATCCCGTTGGCGTACTGAATAATCGCGCCCGCTGAAGGGCACGCCTTCAGGCAGCCCGGATCTTCACAGTGCATGCAACCATCTTTGCGGATCAGCCACTCCAGCCTGCCGTTCTGGTCGGTTTCGCTAAAACGCATCACCGTCCAGGATTTGGCGCTCAGATCCGCCGGATTGTCGTAGACACCCACGCAGTGCCCGACCTCATCGCGGATATCGTTCCACTCTGAGCACGCTACCTGGCAGGCCTTGCAGCCCACGCAGGAGGAGACGTCGATAAGCTTGGCGACTTCTGCCTTGTAGTCCCGCGCGCGAGGCGCGGGCGTTATCGGGTTAGTCGCGGAGCGTTTGATAATGTCTTGTGTTTCCATTGCCATTGAATCGCTCCTTACGCTTTCTCGATGTTGACCAGAAACGCTTTGTATTCCGGCGTTTGCGAGTTGGAATCGCCGACGTTTGGCGTCAGGGTGTTAGCGATGTAGCCTTTCTGCGCCACACCTTCAAAGCCCCAGTGCAGCGGGATACCGACGGTTTCCACCTGCTGCCCGTACACGTTCAGACTTTGCAAACGACGGGTCACCACCGCCACCGCGCGAATAAAGCCGCGCTTGCTGCTGACCTTCACGCGGTCGCCGTTGGCAATGCCTTTCGCCTTCGCCAGCGTCTCGCTGATCTCCACAAACTGCTCCGGCTGCGCGATGGCGTTCAGCCGCGCGTGCTTGGTCCAGGTGTGGAAATGCTCGGTCAGGCGATAGGTCGTCCCCACGTACGGGAATTTGTCCTTTTTGCCCAGACGCAGCGCGTCGTCTTCGTAGATACGCACCACCGGGCTGGAGACCACGTTCGGGTGCAGCGGGTTGGTGCCCAGCGGCGTCTCCATCGGCTCGTAGTGCTCCGGGAACGGCCCTTCCGCCAGCTTGTTGAGCGCAAACAGGCGCCCCAGCCCTTCCGGCTGCATGATAAACGGCCCGGTGTTGCTGCCCGGCGCGGCGGTGTTGTAGTCCGGGATATCGTTCCCCGTCCATTTCGCCCCGTTCCACTGGATCAGCATGCGCTTCGGATCCCACGGCTTGCCGTTTACGTCTGCAGACGCGCGGTTGTACAGCACGCGACGGTTCAGCGGCCACGCCCATGCCCAGCCCAGCGTATTGCCCAACCCGGAAGGGTCAGCGTTGTCACGGTTGGCCATCTGGTTACCCTGCTCCGTCCAGCTGCCGGTGTAGATCCAGCAGGACGACGCCGTCGTGCCGTCGTCGCGCAGCAGCGCGAAGCTGTTCAGCAGCTGGCCTTTCTTCGCCACCAGATTGCCGTTAGCATCATAGAGATCCGCCAGCGCCATGCCGTTGTTCTCTTTCGCGACTTCTTCAGACTCGGGACGATCCGGCTGCTTGTAGCTCCAGCTCATCTTCAGCAGCGGCTCAGCGCCTTTACCGCCTTCGGTGCGGTACATCTCGCGCAGGCGATGGTAAATCCCGGCAAGGATTTCGCCATCGTTACGCGCTTCGCCCGGGGCGTCCTGGCCTTTCCAGTGCCACTGCAGCCAACGGCCGGAGTTGGCTATCGAGCCGTCCTCTTCCGCAAAACAGGTGGACGGCAGGCGGAACACTTCGGTCTGAATCGATGCCGGGTCGACATCGTTCGATTCCCCGTGGTTCTGCCAGAAGGTGGAGGTCTCGGTCACCAGCGGATCGATCACCACCATGTACTTCAGCTTGCTGAGGCTACGCACAACCTTGTTTTTGTCCGGGAAGGAGGCCACCGGGTTAAAGCCCTGGCAGATGTAGCCCGTGACGTTGCCCTTATCCATCATGTTGAAATACTTGATGACATCGTAAGCCTGGTCCCACTTCGGCAGCCACTCATAGCCCCAGTCGTTCTCTTTCTGCGCCGCGTCGCCGTAGAAGGATTTCATCAGGCTGACGTAGAACTTCGGATAGTTGCTCCAGTAGTTCACCTGGTCCGGCAGCGTCGCTTTTGGCGTATTCGCCGCCAGATAACTTTGCAGATCCGTCTGCTTTTCAGACGGCAGCGTCAGGTAGCCCGGCAGGCTGGTCGAGAGCAGACCGAGGTCGGTCAGCCCCTGGATGTTGGAGTGACCGCGCAGCGCGTTCACGCCGCCACCCGCCATGCCCATGTTGCCGAGCAGCAGCTGGATCATCGCCATGGTGCGGATGTTCTGCGCGCCAACGGTATGCTGCGTCCAGCCCAGCGCGTACAGGAACGTGGTGGTTCTGTCGGCGGCGCTGGTTGAGGCCAGCACTTCACACACCTTCAGGAAATCCGCTTTCGGCGTGCCGCAGATGTTTTCCACCACGTCCGGCGTATAGCGGGAAACGTGCTGCTTCAACAGGTTCCACACGCAGCGCGGATGCGTCAGGGTTTCATCCCGCATCGCATAGCCGTTATCATCGAACTGATAGTTCCAGGACGCTTTGTCGTACTGCCGTTTTTCGGCGTCATAGCCGCTAAACAGTCCGTCATCGAAGGCAAAGTCATCCCGCACCAACAGGTTCGCGTTGGTGTAGTGCTTAACGTATTCCGCGTTAATGTTGTTGTTTTCGATCAGGTACAGCAGCACGCCGGACAGGAACGTAATGTCCGTACCGGAGCGAATTGGCGCATAGATATCGGCCACCGATGCCGTGCGCGTAAAGCGCGGATCGACGACGATAAGCGTCGCATCGTTGTTGTTTTTCGCCTCCATCGCCCAGCGGAACCCCACCGGATGGGCTTCAGCGGCGTTACCGCCCATCACCACCACGACGTTCGCGTTTTTGATATCAACCCAGTGGTTGGTCATCGCACCGCGACCAAATGTTGGAGCAAGACTTGCTACCGTTGGTCCGTGTCAGACGCGCGCCTGGTTGTCTACCGCCAGCATGCCGAGAGAGCGCACAAATTTTTGCGTCAGCATGCCGGTTTCATTACTTGCCGCAGACGCGCACAGCATCCCGGTGGAAAGCCAGCGGTTAACCGTTACGCCCTGCGCGTTCTTTTCTATAAAGTTGGCGTCGCGGTCGGCTTTCATTAATTTGGCAATACGGGAGAAGGCCTCATCCCAGGAGATACGCTGCCATTTATCAGAACCCGGCGCGCGGTATTCCGGGTAACGCAGGCGATTTTCGCTGTGAACATAGTCCAGCAGCCCCGCCCCTTTCGGGCAAAGCGCCCCGCGGCTCACCGGATGATCCGGATCCCCTTCAATATGGTAAATCGCTTCTCTGGCGTTCTTTGCGCCATCGCCCAGGCTATACATCAAAAGCCCACAACCTACGGAGCAGTATGTGCAGGTGTTACGGATCTCTTTCGCGCGCAGCAGCTTATAGTTGCGTGCCTGAGCCAGCGCCATTTTGGGAGCAAATCCCAGCATGGCTGCCGTTGTTCCGGCCATACCGCCCGCGCAGATTTTAAAAAATTGTCTGCGGCTGACGTCCATTGTTGTCCTCGTTATCTGAAAACATTTCGCGCCGCAAACTAACAGCAAAGCCCCTGATTTTTTTGCGTCAAATCAAGGTCATCTGTCTTCCCCCCCTTAATAGTCACCCCCGGTACATTTCATTACCCCTTTTTGATTAAAGGCTTAAGAGAATAATTCACGACAGCGACAGGCGTAATGCGATACATTTTTCCTTTGATTTTTATTGCAATGGCGAAGTAATGGACAGAAAAAAGGCAACGCTTATTGGGCTGGCGGCAATACTGTTATGGAGCACCATGGTCGGCCTTATTCGCAGCGTGAGTGAGGGACTGGGGCCGGTAGGCGGTGCGGCGATGATCTACACCCTCAGCGGATTACTGTGTCTGGTGACGGTAGGATTTCCTGATATCAGACGGTTTTCACCGCGATATCTTATTGCGGGCAGCGTTTTATTTGTCAGCTACGAAATATGCCTGGCGCTGTCGCTGGGCTATGCCGCAACGCGATCGCAGGCGATTGAAGTCGGTATGGTGAATTACCTTTGGCCAAGCCTGACCATTGTGTTTGCCATTTTGTTCAACGGACAGAAATCTACCCTGTGGGTGATCCCCGGCCTGGTCATTTCGCTGCTGGGCGTCTGCTGGGTATTGGGCGGTGAACAGGGTTTACATCTTGATGAAATAACCCGCAATATCGTTTCCAGCCCGCTGAGCTACGCGCTGGCGTTTGCCGGGGCCTTTATCTGGGCCGCCTACTGCACGGTCACCAGCAAATTTGCGAAAGGACAAAACGGCATCACCCTGTTTGTTTTACTGACCGCGCTGAGTCTGTGGGTGAAATATACCCTGAGCGATCAGCCAGAGATGGTGTTCACGCTTCCGGTGGTGGTGAAACTCGTCATGTGCGGCATTGCCCTTGGGTTTGGGTACGCCACATGGAATATTGGCATCCTGCACGGTAACGTCACGGTTCTGGCTGCCGTATCCTATTTTACCCCGGTCCTTTCAGCCGCGCTTGCCGCCGCAGTGCTGAGTTCCCCCCTCTCATTCTCGTTCTGGCAAGGCGCCCTGATGGTCTGCGCCGGGTCGTTACTCTGCTGGTACGCAACAAGAAAATAATGCTTTCTCGCACGGCCGGGTAAATTTCAACCCGGCAACATAATTAACATAAATTTAAAGTGTGATCGCACCTCAGAATATTTATCCTAATAATAGGATGTCTGTTTAATTTCGGTTTATATTTGGCACCTTCTGTAAACGCTCAACAAGATAATTGACACAAACTGACAACGACATGAAACTAGTCAACCATGAATATTAACACTATGGATAGCGTTGAATGTAATAATTCAATTCTGACACATCCATGCAAATATTCGCAATATACGTTTAAACCCTCCCCTAACTCACTGTTATTAAGCCCAAAAACTAATGGCACCCCCTCAACACATCGGGAATACCGAAATCTAACTTAATATACTAAAACTCACAGAAATTATAGCGATGGCAATAGTCCCGCAGATAACATAATTAATAATCGTATAAAATTCGGGCGCTTTGTTTGAATAATCGCCTTTTCACACGATCGAGATCACACTAATTGAAATTACCTTTAATAATTTGAAACTTATTATTGAAATAAGACTACGAGATTTTTAAAAATAGCATGCCATTGACGAGCAGCCTCGTTTAGAAATCGTTCACAGTGGTTCAGGAAATACTGAAAAAAATTATAAGGAACATTTAAGATGAAACTTAAATTAGTTGCAGTGGCAGTCACTTCCATGCTGGCAGCAGGCGTTGTTAACGCTGCCGAAATTTACAACAAAGACGGTAACAAGCTGGATCTGTACGGTAAAGTAACAGGTCTGCACTATTTCTCTGATGACGCAGGCGCAGATGGCGATAAAACCTACATGCGTATCGGCTTCAAGGGTGAAACCCAGGTTAACGATCAGCTGTCCGGCTACGGCCAGTGGGAATACCAGATTCAGGGCAACCAGGAAGAAGGCGACAACAAGTCCTGGACCCGTGTTGCGTTTGCAGGTCTGAAGTTTGCTGAAGCTGGCTCCTTTGATTACGGTCGTAACTACGGCGTAATCTACGACGTAACTTCCTGGACTGACGTTCTGCCAGAATTTGGCGGCGATACCTACGGCGCTGACAACTTCCTGCAGCAACGTGCTAACGGCGTCGCGACCTACCGTAACCAGGAC